>NZ_JBIAXU010000002.1:112328-466583 GCF_042896985.1 Streptomyces sp. NPDC001194
TGCCGCCGAGGTCGTCGTCGAGGCTGCCGCTCCGGCTGCTGCTCCGGTCGTCGAGGAGCCCGCCGCTCCGGCCCCGCGTGCCCGCCGTCGCGCCACCCGCGCCGTGGCCGCCCCCGAGGCCCCGGCCGCCGCCGTGACGGAGGCCGCTCCGGCCGCCCCCGCCGCCGAGGAGGCCGCTCCGGCCGCCGCTCCGGCCCGTGCCCGCCGCCGTGCGACCCGCGCCGTGGCCGCCCCGGAGACCCCGGCTGCCGCCGAGGTCGTCGTCGAGGCTGCCGCTCCGGCTGCTGCTCCGGTCGTCGAGGAGCCCGCCGCTCCGGCCCCGCGTGCCCGCCGTCGCGCCACTCGCGCCGTCACCGCCCCGGAGACCCCGGCTGCCGCCGAGGTCGTCGTCGAGGCCGTCGAGGCTGCCGCTCCGGCTGCTGCTCCGGTCGTCGAGGAGCCCGCCGCTCCGGCCCCGCGTGCCCGCCGCCGTGCCACCCGCGCCGTCACCGCCCCCGAGGCCCCGGCTGCCGCCGAGGTCGTCGTCGAGGCCGCCGAGGCGCCCGCGGCGAAGGCCACCGTCACCGTCGCCGACGCCGTGGACTCCCCGAAGCGCGGCGGCCGCCGCCGCGCCACCCGCTCCGCCGCGTCCGCCGCCCCGGCCGCTCCGGCCGCCGCGCCGGCGCAGCCCGCCGCCGAGGAGCCCGCCGCCCCGGCCCGTGGCCGCCGCGCCGTGCGCCCCGCCGTCGCCGTGTTCCAGGCGCCGGTCTTCGCCGAGCCGATGTTCCAGACCCCGGAGACCGCCGCCATGGCCGCAGCGGCCGCCGCCGCGGCCGCCGAGGCGGAAGAGGTTGAGGAAGAGGAAGAGCTCGAAGCCGAGGCCGAGGTCGTCCAGGCCCCCGCCGCCCAGCCGGCCGGCCGCCGCCGTCGCCGTGGCCGCGGTGCGGTCGAGGCCGCCCCGGTCGCCGAGTCCGCGCCGGTCTCCCTGGCCGACGTGGAGCGCGTGGAGGACGAGGCCGAGGCCGCCGAGCTCGACGAAGAGGCCGCCGAGTTCGAAGAGGGCGACGAGACGGGCGAGCGCCCGTCCCGCCGCCGCCGTCGCGGTGGCCGTCGCCGCCGCCGCGGTGAGTCCGCCGACCTGGACGAGTCCTCCGAGGACGAGGCCGAAGCCGAGGCCGCCGAGCAGGAGGCGGAAGAGGAAGAGGCCGAGGACGACGAGGAGACCGGCGCCCTGGGCTCCAGCTCCAGCCGTCGCCGCCGTCGCCGTCGCCGCCGCAGCGGTGACTCCGGCGCCGAGGGCGAAGCGGGCGAGGACGACGGCGTACGCACCGTCGTCAAGGTCCGCGAGCCGCGTCCGGCCCGCGAGAAGGCCGAGCCGTCCGACGAGGTGCAGTCCATCAAGGGCTCGACCCGTCTGGAGGCGAAGAAGCAGCGCCGCCGCGAGGGCCGCGAGCAGGGCCGCCGCCGCGTCCCGATCATCACCGAGGCCGAGTTCCTGGCCCGCCGCGAGGCCGTCGAGCGCGTCATGGTCGTCCGCCAGGCCGGCGAGCGCACCCAGATCGGCGTCCTCGAGGACAACGTGCTCGTCGAGCACTACGTCAACAAGGAAGAAGCCACCTCGTACGTCGGCAACGTCTACCTGGGCAAGGTCCAGAACGTGCTGCCGTCGATGGAGGCCGCCTTCATCGACATCGGCAAGGGCCGCAACGCCGTCCTGTACGCCGGCGAGGTCAACTTCGAGGCGCTCGGCATGGCCAACGGGCCGCGCCGCATCGAGTCCGCCCTGAAGTCCGGCCAGTCGGTCCTGGTGCAGGTCACCAAGGACCCGATCGGCCACAAGGGCGCCCGCCTGACCAGCCAGGTCTCGCTGCCCGGCCGCTACCTGGTCTACGTGCCCGAGGGCTCGATGACCGGCATCAGCCGCAAGCTGCCCGACACCGAGCGCGCGCGTCTGAAGACCATCCTCAAGAAGATCGTCCCCGAGGACGCGGGCGTCATCGTGCGCACCGCCGCCGAGGGCGCGAGCGAGGACGAGCTGCGCCGCGACGTCGAGCGTCTGCAGGCCCAGTGGGAGGACATCCAGAAGAAGTCGAAGCAGATCTCGACCTCTTCGCCGAGCCTGCTGTACGGCGAGCCGGACATGACGGTCCGCGTCGTGCGCGACATCTTCAACGAGGACTTCTCGAAGGTCATCGTCAGCGGTGACACCGCCTGGGAGACCATCCACGGCTACGTGAACCACGTGGCCCCGGACCTGGCCGACCGGCTGTCGCGCTGGACCTCCGAGGTCGACGTCTTCGCGACGTACCGGATCGACGAGCAGCTCGCCAAGGCGCTCGACCGCAAGGTGTGGCTGCCCTCGGGCGGTTCCCTCGTGATCGACAAGACCGAGGCGATGATCGTCATCGACGTCAACACCGGCAAGTTCACCGGTCAGGGCGGCAACCTCGAAGAGACCGTCACCAGGAACAACCTGGAGGCGGCCGAGGAGATCGTGCGCCAGCTGCGCCTGCGCGACCTCGGCGGCATCGTCGTCATCGACTTCATCGACATGGTCCTGGAGTCCAACCGCGATCTGGTCCTGCGGCGGATGCTGGAGTGCCTGGGCCGCGACCGTACGAAGCACCAGGTCGCCGAGGTGACCTCGCTGGGCCTGGTCCAGATGACCCGCAAGCGGGTGGGCCAGGGCCTGCTGGAGTCCTTCTCCGAGACCTGTGTCCACTGCAACGGACGCGGTGTGATCGTGCACATGGAGACGCCGACCGCGGTCGGCGGCGGTGGCAACGGCAAGCGCGCCAAGCGTCGCGGCGGCCGTGGCCACGAGCACGACCACGAGATCGAGGGTGTCGAGACCGTCGAGGTCCTCGAAGCCGAGACCGAGACCGAGGCCGAGGTGGCCGCCGAGCTCGCGGCGCCGGTGGCGCTGCCCGAGCCGGCGTTCGTCGCGGACGAGGAGCTCTACGGCAGCCCGGCGGAGGCGGAGGCCGCGGCCGGCCTGAGCGGCCGCCGCAACCGCCGCCGTGCCACCCGCAAGGCGACCGCCCCGGCGGGTGCCCCGCGCGGTGCGGCCGCCCCGGCGCCGGCCCCCGTGGCCGAGCCGGTGGCCGAGCCCGTCGTCGAGCCGGTCGCCGAGGCCGCCCCGGTGACCGAGCCGGCCGACACGGTGCTGGAGCCGGCCGCCGAGGTCGTCGCGGAGGCCGCCGAGGCCGCCGAGACGGTCGAGGCCGCGCCCAAGGGCCGTACCCGTCGCCGCGCCACCCGCAAGGCCACGGCCCCGGCCCCGGTGGCCGAGGCCCCGGCCGAGCCGGAGCCGGTCGTGGAGGCCGCCCCGGAGCCCGAGCCCGTCGTGGCGGCCCCGGTGGCCGAGGCGCCGGTCGAGGAGGCCCCCGTGGCCGAGGCCGCACCGGCCCGTCCGCGTCGCCGTGCCACCCGTAAGGCCACCGCACCCGCCGGCTCCCCGGCCGGCGCGGCGGAGGCCGCCGTGGTGGTCGTCGAGACCCCCGCCGCCGAGCCCGAGGCCACCCCGGCCCCGGCCGAGGAAGCGGAGGCCGTCGAGGCCGAGAAGCCGGCCAAGAAGGCGGTCCGCAAGACGGCCGCCAAGAAGGCCCCGGCGAAGAAGGCCACCGCCGCCAAGAAGACGACGGCCGCCAAGAAGACCGTCGCGAAGAAGGCGACGGCCAAGAAGACCGTGGCGAAGCGGGCGACGAAGAAGACCGCGGCGGCCGAACAGCAGTCGCTGCCCTCCGTCTCGGCCCCGGCCGACGAAGCCTGATCCGCCGCACGGCCGTGGACCCCGCCCGGAGGCGGGGCCCACGGCCTGCACAGGGCCCGGTTTGACCCTCCGGAACCGGCCCCGTAACCTAGACCGTCGGCATGTCCTAGATGATTACGTCTAGTGCGCGTCGCGCTCCTGAGCACCTTCCTCCGCCGGGCATCGCCCGCAGGAGAGGCCGCTCGTCCAATCCGGATCAGTTCGGTCCCCCCGCAAGAGGGGGCTGCCTGAGCGGCTGGCTTCAGGAGCATCCGTCCCGAGTGAGAGAGAGATCCGCGTGTACGCCATCGTGCGCAGCGGTGGTCGCCAGCACAAGGTTGCTGTTGGTGACATCGTTGAGGTTGACAAGATTTCCACTGCCAAGGTTGGCGACACGGTCGAGCTCTCGACCCTGCTCGTTGTCGACGGCGACGCCGTGACCAGCGACCCGTGGGTGCTGGCCGGGATCAAGGTCCAGGCCGAGATCGTGGACCACCACAAGGGCGCCAAGATCGACATCCTGCGCTACAAGAACAAGACCGGCTACCGCCGTCGCCAGGGTCACCGCCAGCAGTACACGGCGATCAAGGTCACCGGTATCCCCACGGCTGCGAAGTAAGAGGGACTGAGACATGGCACACAAGAAGGGCGCATCGTCCACCCGGAACGGGCGCGATTCCAACGCTCAGCGGCTCGGCGTGAAGCGCTTCGGCGGTCAGGTCGTCTCCGCTGGTGAGATCCTCGTCCGCCAGCGCGGCACCCACTTCCACCCGGGTTCGGGTGTGGGCCGTGGCGGCGACGACACGCTGTTCGCGCTGCAGGCCGGTGCCGTCGAGTTCGGCACCCACCGCGGCCGCAAGGTCGTCAACATCGTTCCGGCCGCCTGATCCAGCTCCTGCTGATCAGCGGTACGTAACTTCCCGAGGGCGGATCTCAGCTCTTCCCGGCGCGAGCCGGGAAGAGAGGTCCGCCCTCGGTGCGTTGTCATACAGACCACGTTTTAATGGGCAGCTAGGCCTGCCCGGGACATTCCCGTATGTATCTGGAGGAACAACCATGACCACCTTCGTGGACCGCGTCGAGCTGCATGTCGCCGCGGGTAACGGGGGCCACGGCTGCGCCTCCGTTCACCGGGAGAAGTTCAAGCCGCTCGGCGGCCCCGACGGCGGAAACGGCGGCCGTGGCGGCGACGTCATCCTGGTGGTGGAGCAGGCGATCACCACCCTGCTGGACTACCACCACAGCCCCCACCGCAAGGCCACCAACGGCAAGCCCGGCGAGGGCGGCAACCGCTCCGGCAAGGACGGCCAGGACCTGGTCCTGCCCGTGCCGGACGGCACCGTCGTCCTCGACAAGGAGGGCAACGTCCTCGCCGACCTCGTCGGCCAGGGCACCACGTTCGTGGCCGCCGAGGGCGGCCGCGGCGGCCTCGGCAACGCCGCGCTGTCCTCCGCCCGCCGCAAGGCCCCCGGCTTCGCCCTCCTCGGCGTCCCCGGCGCCACCGGCGACATCGTCCTGGAGCTCAAGACCGTCGCCGACGTGGCCCTCGTCGGCTTCCCGAGCGCCGGCAAGTCCTCGCTGATCTCGGTGCTCTCCTCCGCCAAGCCGAAGATCGCGGACTACCCCTTCACCACCCTCGTCCCGAACCTGGGCGTCGTCACGGCCGGCTCGACCGTCTACACGATCGCCGACGTCCCGGGCCTCATCCCGGGCGCCAGCCAGGGCAAGGGCCTCGGCCTGGAGTTCCTGCGCCACGTCGAGCGCTGCTCGGTGCTCGTGCACGTCCTGGACACCGCCACCCTGGAGTCCGACCGCGACCCGATCGCCGACCTCGACGTCATCGAGGAGGAGCTCAAGCTCTACGGCGGCGGCCTGGAGAAGCGCCCGCGCCTGGTCGTCCTCAACAAGGTCGACATCCCCGACGGCCAGGAGCTCGCCGACATGGTCCGCCCGGACCTGGAGGCCCGCGGCTACAAGGTCTTCGAGGTCTCCGCCGTCGCCCGCACGGGCCTCAAGGAGCTCTCCTACTTCCTCGCCGAGGGCATCGCCAAGGCGCGCGCCCGCAAGCCGAAGCAGGAGGCGACCCGCATCGTCATCCGCCCGAAGGCCGTGGACGACGCCGGCTTCACCGTCACGTACGACGAGGTCGAGGACGTCTACACGGTGCGCGGCGAGAAGCCGGAGCGCTGGGTCCGCCAGACCGACTTCAACAACGACGAGGCCGTGGGCTACCTGGCCGACCGCCTCAACCGCCTCGGTGTCGAGGACGCGCTGAAGAAGGCCGGCGCCCGCGCCGGCGACGGCGTCGCCATCGGCTCCGACGAGAACGCGGTCGTCTTCGACTGGGAGCCGACCGTCATGGCCGGCGCCGAGATGCTGGGCCGCCGCGGCGAGGACCACCGTCTGGACGCCCCGCGTCCGGCCACCACCCGCCGCAAGGAGAAGGAAGCCCAGCGCGGGGACTCGGCTCAGAAGGAGTACGACGAGTTCCGGCCCTTCTGATCTGCTGATTTGCCGTTCTTCGGACCCGGACGGCGGGGTTGAAGTGATGTTTACCCCCGTCGCCTAGGATCCACTGGGTGAGCAGCACCAACACTCCCAGCGTTTCCGTCGTGGTGATCGCGTACAACGACGCCGTGCTCGTGGGCGAGGCCGTTTCCTCGGCACTCGCCCAGGGCCCGGTCGTCGCCGAGGTGATCGCCGTGAACGACGCCTCGGCCGACGGCACCGCGCGGGTGCTGGACGAGCTGGCCGCCGTCCATCCCCGCCTGAAGGTGGTGCACCGGACGGAGAACAGCGGCGGCTGCGGTACCCCGCGCAACGACGGGATCGCGGCCGCGAGTTCCCCGTACGTCCTCTTCCTCGACAGCGACGACGTGCTGCCCCCGGGGGCGGCCGACGCCCTCGTGCGCGCCGCGGAGGAGCACCGCGCGCCGGTGACCGTCGGCGCGTGCGTACGCCGTGAGCTGCCGCAGTACCACGACGTGCCCTGGATGCCCGGGCTGTACACCGCGGGCGACGTGATCGAGCGGCCCGCCGACCGGCCCGAGCTGGTCCGGGACACCCTCTGCGTCAACAAGCTGTACGAGCGGGCCTTCCTGGACAAGCACGCGATCCGCTTCCCGGACGGCCGGTTCGTCTACGAGGACTTCGTCTTCACCGCGCGCGTCCTGGCCGCCGCCCCGCGCATCGCCGTCATCGGCGACCTCGTCTACGTCTGGCACGTGCGCCGCGATGCCGCCCGGGTGTCGATCTCCCTGGACCGCAAGGACGTCGGCAACTGGCGCTCCCGGATCGAGGCCCACCGCACGGCCCTGCGGATCATCACCGACTCCTCCGCGGAGCTGGGCCTCGCCTGCCAGGTGAAGTTCCTGGAGTACGACCTGCGCATGTACCTGCGCGAGCTCGGCAAGGACCCCGAGTACCAGGCCGCCTGGTGGACGCTGACCCGCGACTACGTCGCCGGGTTCGACGAGGCCGCCGTGGAGGCCGCCGGGGCGCACGCCCGCTGGGTCGTGCGGCTGCTGCGGGCCACCGAGACCCCGCCCGCCGACGTCGAGCGGCTCACCCGCTTCGCCGCCGAGCCGCCCCGGCTGCTGCCCCCGTACGCGACCGGCCCGGACGGGCGGCCCGTGTGGAGCGCGCAGCTCCCGGTGGTCCTGGACGGGCTGGCCGCGCTGCCGGTGGCCGCACTGCCCGTCAGCATCGACGCCGAACCGGTCGGCGCGGGCCGGCTCCGGATCCGGGTGCGCGAGCTGTACGGGCGCCTCGCCGAAGCCGGACCGCGCACCGCCCGGCTGAGCTTCGTGCCGCGGGCGGGCGGGAGGCCCGTGCAGGACCGGCCGGTGGAGCTGAGCCCCGCCGCCGACGGCGACGGCTGGACCGCCGAACTGCCGTTCCGGCTCACCGCGGTGGCCTCCGCGGGCCGCCGCCAGGGCCGCCGCGGCATGCAGTCGTGGGGCGTCCAGGTGGGCGTGGAGTTCGCCGACGGGAGCTCCCTGCTCACCTCTCCGCGCCCCCTCGACGACCTCCTGCGCCGCCGGGCCCTGCCGAGCAGCAGGTACGGTGTTCTGCTGGCGCAGCCGTTCCGTACGGGCGGGGGATCACTGGCCCTGCGGCTCGCGCCGGGCGCCGCGGGCGCACTGAGCCTCGTACGCAACCGCCTCCACCGGGCCCGGGCAGGCCGCGGAGCGGAGTGAAGACAGCCGGCGACCGCGAGGTCGCCCGAGATTTCGGACAGGACTCCGGAACAGCTCCGGGGACCCCAGGGAGATACGCATGACTTTTCTGATCACTGGTGGCGCCGGCTACATCGGCTCCCACGTCGTCCGCGCGATGGTCGCCGCAGGTGAGAGCGTCGTCGTCTACGACGACCTCTCCACGGGCAACGAGGACCGCGTCCCGGAGGGCGTCCCGCTGGTGATCGGCACGGTCCTGGACCGGCTGAACCTGGACGAGACCATCCGGCGCTACAAGATCACCGGTGTGGTGCACCTGGCGGGCAAGAAGCAGGTCGGCGAGTCCGTCGAGAAGCCGCTGTTCTACTACCACGAGAACGTGCAGGGCCTCCAGGTCCTGCTGGGCGCGGTGGCCGCGGCCGGCGTCCGCAACTTCCTGTTCTCCTCCTCCGCCTCCGTGTACGGCATGCCCGACGTGGAGCTCGTCACCGAGGAGACCCCGTGCGCGCCGCTGAGCCCGTACGGCGAGACGAAGCTGGCCGGCGAGTGGCTGGTCCGCGCCGCCGGCAAGGCGCACGGCATCTCCACCGCCTGCCTCCGCTACTTCAACGTGGCGGGCGCGGCCGCCCCCGAGCTCGCGGACACCGGGGTCTTCAACCTGGTGCCGATGGTCTTCGAGCGGTTCGACAAGGGCGAGGGCGCCCGCATCTTCGGCGACGACTACGCGACCCCCGACGGAACCTGCATCCGCGACTACATCCACGTCGAGGACCTCGCCGAGGCCCACGTGGTGGCCGCCCGCAAGCTCGTCGAGTGGGGCGCGACCGGGGAGTACAAGGACCTCACCGTCAACATCGGCCGCGGCGAGGGCGTCTCCGTACGGGAGATGGCACAGCTGCTGAACGAGGGCACCGGGCACTCCTACGAGCCCGTCGTCGTCCCGCGGCGCCCCGGTGACCCGGCGAAGGTCGTGGCCTCGGCCGACAAGATCGCGGCGGAGCTCGGCTGGAAGGCCAAGCACGACGTCCGCGAGATGATCACCTCGGCCTGGGCGGGCTGGGAGGCCAACCGCAAGGGCGAGCTGCCGCACGTCGCGCGCTGAGCCCGTACACCGCGTCGAACACCACGAAGCCGCCCGCCCCGGAACGCATCCGGGGCGGGCGGCTTCGCGGTGAGGCCGGCCGGTGCTGCGATCAGCGCTCCAGGAACGTGAACAGCTCTTCCCAGCGGTCGGTGATCTCGGCGCTGGAGTACCGCTGCACGTTGCGGAAGGCGTTGTCGCCGAGCCGGTCGCGCAGTGCGCGGTCCGACATCAGCACGTCGAGGTGCCCGGCCAGCTCCATCGTGTTGCCCAGCCGGGCCAGCAGCCCGTCCTCGCCGTGCGCCACGATCTCCCGCACGCCCGGCGCGCAGTCGAACGCGGCCGCCGGCACGCCCGCGGCCATCGCCTCCAGCAGCGTGATCGGGAAGCCCTCGGCCCGCGAGGCCTGCGCGAACACCGAGGCCCCGCGCAGCGCGCCCAGCACGTCGTCGGTGCTGCCCATCCACTCCACGGAGTCGGTCAGCCCGAGCCCGGCGGCGTGCGCCCGCAGCGCCGGCTCCTCGACGCCCGCCCCGTAGATCCGCAGGACCCAGTCGGGGTGGTGCGGTGCGGCGTCGGCCCACGCGTCGAGCAGCAGGTCCACGCCCTTCTCGAAGGCGAGGCGGCCGACACTGGCGACGACCTTCTCCGTGCGCGGCGCCGGGGACTGCGGCATGAACGGCAGCGGGTTCGGCATGCTGCCCACGTTCTCCATGCCGGCCCGGATCCACAGGTCCGCGTCCTCCGGGGTCAGCACCAGCAGCCGGTCGACCTCCCGGTAGTGGCGGCGGACCCGATCGCCGCGGGTGGACTTCTGGCTGGCCTCGAACGACTCGTGGCTCATGCCGATGACGCTGAGCCCCTTGGTGTCGGCGAGCGCCACCCACTCCATCGCCCAGACCTGCGTGACGATCACGACGGCCCCGGGGCCGGCCGCGCGGAAGAGCTCGTTCAGTGTCTCGGCCTTGGCCCGCATCATCGCCCGCCGGGCCGCCTGGCGGCGCCGCTCGGGGGCGTTGAGCCTGCCCTTGATCCCGCGCAGGCGGCGGGCCCCCGGCGGGTGTGCGTCGTACAGGGTGGTCATCGCGTACGGCAGGTCCTGCGGCAGCTTCTGCCGGATCTCCTCGGCGACCGGGGCGATGCCGACGATGTGCACCCGGTGCCCGCGGCCGGTGAGCAGCCCGGCCATCTGGTGCGACCAGGTCGTCACGCCGCCGAGCTCGTCGACGCTGTTGGAGACGATGAAGATGTCCCGGCTCACTTGCCGCTCCCGGTGAAGAACTTCTCGACGATCTGGCGGGCGGCGTCCCCGCGGTCGTACTCGCCGAACTCGGTGAGGAAACGCTGCCGCGCCTCGGCGTACTTGGCGTCCGCCTCGTCGAAGGCGGCCAGCGCCTGGAGGAGTTCGTCGGCCGTGGCCACCACCGGACCGGGCGCCTTCTCCTTCAGGTCGAAGTACGTGCCGCGGATGTCGGTCGCGTACTTCTCGTAGTCGTACGCGAAGAACAGCATCGGCCGGTCCAGGACCGAGTAGTCGAACATCACGGACGAGTAGTCGGTGATCAGACCGTCGGCGAGCGCCAGCAGCGGGGTGATGTCGTGGTGCCGGGACACGTCGATGACCCGGCCCGCGACCGACGGCGGCAGCGAGACGCTGTTGAGGTAGTGCGTGCGCACCAGCAGCGTGAAGCGGTCGCCGAGGCGCTCGGCGAACTCCTCCACGTCGAAGGGGAACTCGAAGCCCTCCACCGCGCCGTCCGCGTTCGCCCGGAAGGTCGGCGCGTACAGGAGCACCTTCTTCTGCGGGTCGATGCCCAGCTCGGCCGCGAGCGGCCCGCGCACCCGCTCCCCGCTCTGCGTCTCGGCGCGGTGCGCCTCGACCAGGGCGTCGTTGCGCGGGTAGCCGGTGCGCAGCAGCACCTCGTCGCGCAGCCGGAAGCCCTTGGCGAGGGTGCGGGCGTCGTGCTCGGAGCGGATCAGGAAGTGGTCGAAGCGGTTGACGGCCGCCTGGAACCGGTCCTGGCCGGCCTTGCCCTGCGCCTTGGTGCGGGGCTCGTGGAAGCCCATGCGCTTGAGCGCGGATCCGTGCCAGGTCTGGATGTACGTGGTTCCCTCGCGCTTGGTCAGGGCCAGGGGGAAGCCCTGGTTGTCGACCCAGAACTCGGCCTGAGCCAGCGCGCGCAGGTACTGCCAGCTCCACCGGCGCACCAGGGTGGCGTCCTTGGGGAAGCCGGTGGGCTTGCCGCCCGCGTACGACCAGATCGCCTCGAACGGGACGCCCTGGCGGACCATCTCCTCGTAGATCGCCTTCGGGCTGTCGCTGTACTGCTTGCCCATGTGGCTCTCGAAGACGACCGTGCCCTTCTTGATCGGCAGCTTCGAGAAGACCTCGTGGTAGACCTTCACCTTCTGCTCGCCCGAGCCGAGGTTGCGCCGGGCCCGCAGCGCCTTGCGCAGGCCCCGCTTGACCACGCCGGCGGCCTTGCCGTGCATCGCGCTGCTGATCAGCGTCTGCGTGCGGACGGCGGCGGCGCCCTCGGCGGTCAGGACGTAGGAGAGGTTCCCCTTCTTGGTGACCTCCGGTGCGAAGCGGTCCGAGACCAGCCGGGTCAGCCGCGGGCGCACCCGCAGGCGGGCCGCCGACTCCAGGTCGACCCCGCCGACGGAGACGCGGGTGGTGAGCCGGGTGCCGCCCGCGTTCAGTTTCAGGCGGACGTCCCAGACGGCGTCGATGATGCCGAGCGGGCGGACGGTGCCGGCGACGTCGGCCGTGGCGGTCCACTCGATCGTGTCACCGGCGTGCCGCACGGTTGCCACCGGGAAGCTGAACGACCGCACGCCGATCTGCCGGCGGGCCCGGAACTCCAGGGTGGCCGACAGCTGCGCGTCGGCCGGGATCCGGCCCAGCGGGTTCACGACGGAGCCGGACATCGTCACGGTGCCCCGGCCGTCGTCCTCGTAGGAGGTGAGCCGGTCGCCCAGGGCGAGGGAGGTGAGCGGGGTGGTGTGGAAGGCCTGCTCGGTGACGTCCAGTATCCGCCGGGCCTCGTCGCCGTCGGGGCCGTCGACGTGCTCCGCACACCAGTAGACGCGGCCGTCGCGCTCGGCGAGCGGGGAGGTCAGCCGGCCCTTGTTGGTCATCGCGTCGGCGGCCGGGAGCAGGTTGTCCCAGTCCTCCTTGCCCAGCAGGTACGCGCAGATCGCCTGGAGGTACGTGACGTTCTCGTACGCGGCCGGGTCGATCCCCGCGAGGTAGCCGTTGGCGAGGCGGGCGAACTCCTGGCGGTACTCGTCGCTCAGCAGCGGCAGGTCGCGCAGGTGCAGCACCAGGTCGTGCTTGAGGAACTTGGCGTCCTTCGCGGACTTGATGTCCGTGTGCCCCTTGGCGGCCAGCAGCTCGTCGACGCGGCGGTGGATCTCCATCCGGTGGACGAAGTTCGCGATCTCGTGGCGCCGGTTGCTGATCGACTTCGCCGAGGCCTTCTCGACCACGTTCCAGTAGTACACGTGGTTCGGGATCAGCGTGATGCGGCGGGCGGCGACGTAGGCCTGCGCCGAGAAGAGCAGGTCCTCGTAGTGGATGCCGACCGGGAACTCCAGGCCCTGCTCCAGCAGGAACGCGCGCCGGTAGCACTTGTTCGTGGAGAGGGTGTCGTAGACCAGCAGGTCCGGGTCCTCGGTGATCGACTCCAGCGTGCGGGTGCGCGAGTAGATCCAGGGGTACCACTCGGTGGTCTTGCCCCACCTGTTGTCGAGGTGGACGCGCACGCACATGCCGGAGACCAGGTCGGAACCGGTCCGCTCGGCCGCGGCCAGCATGTTCCGGCAGGCGTTCCGTTCGAGGACGTCGTCGCTGTCCAGGAACATGACGTACGTGCCGGTGGCCTGCCGGATGCCGTGGTTGCGCGGGGCACCGCAGCCGCCGCTGTTCTCCGGCAGCCGGAAGGCGCGCACCCTCCCCGGGTGCGCGGCCTCGAGCTCCTGCGCGACCGCGTACGACCGGTCCTTGCTGCAGTCGTCGACGATCACGACTTCGACCCCGTGCAGGGTCTGGTCCAAAACCGACTGGACGGCTGTCGGCAGACGCTCTGCGTCGTTGTAGACGATGACGACCACGGAGACGTCAGGCACGTGCACCTCGATCCCTTTGTTCCATTCCGCTTAACCCGTCAAAGCTACCGTGTGCCGCGCTCGGATCCGGCAGGCCGACCCCCGGCGTGCATACTTCTAAGGAAGAGGTGTGTGGCGGGTCCGGTCGCCGACAATCACCCGTTCGGACCCAGCAGGAAGTGTTCATGACGAAGCTGTCCGTAGTAGTCCCTTGCTACAACGAAGAAGCCGTGATCGACAGCTTCGACCTGGAGATCCGCAGGGTCCTGGACTCCCTGCCGGTCGAGTACGAGGTCTGCTACGTCGACGACGGCAGCCGCGACGGCACCCTCGCCAAGCTCCGGAAGATCGCAGCCGAGCACGGGGACAGGACCCGGTACGTCTCCTTCAGCCGCAACTTCGGCAAGGAGGCGGGCATGCTCGCCGGCCTGCGCGAGGCCACCGGCGACGCCGTCGTGATCATGGACGCCGATCTCCAGCACCCGCCGGAGCTCATCGCCACGATGCTCGACTACTACCGCCAGGGCCATGACCAGATCATCGCCCGCCGCACCCGCGAAGGCGACAAGAAGGTCCGCTCCGCCCTCAGCCGCCTCTACTACCGCGGCGTCAACCGCTGGGTCGACGTGGAGCTCACCGACGGCGTCGGCGACTTCCGCCTGCTGTCCCGGCCGGCCGTGGACGCGCTGCTGTCCCTGCCCGAGTACAACCGCTTCTCCAAGGGCCTCTTCTCCTGGATCGGCTTCGACACCGTCCACTTCGACTACCGCAACGCCCAGCGCGAGGCCGGCGAGACGAAGTGGAAGTTCGGCTCCCTGCTGAACTACGCCATGGACGGGCTGATCTCCTTCAACAACCGGCCGCTGCGGATCGGGATCTGGGCGGGCGTGTCGCTGGTGGCGCTGACCGTCCTGTACGCCGTGTACGTCGCCATCAGCGCGATGACCAACGGCATCGACGCACCCGGATACGTCACCCTCGTCGCGATCATCACCGGTATCGGCGGCGTCCAGATGATCATGCTGGGTCTGATCGGCGAGTACATCGGCCGCATCTACTACGAGACCAAGCGCCGCCCGCACTTCCTGGTGAAGGAGGCCCACGGCGCGGACCCGCAGGCCCGGCCCGACGCCGCCGAGGTCCACACCGGCGCCCGCGAGCGCGGCGGCCTGTCCGCCGCGCGCCCGACGGTCTCCGCCGAGCGGGAGGTGCGCTGAACCGTGCGCAGCCAGCTCGGCCAGATCCTCCGCTTCGGCCTCGTCGGCGCCGTCAACACCGGCACCTTCTTCGTCATCTACCTGCTGCTGCACCCGTGGATGCCGTACTTCCTGGCCTACACCCTCGCCTTCCTCCTGGCGATGGTCGGCTCGTTCTTCCTGAACACCTACTTCACCTACCGGACCAAGCCCACCTGGAAGAAGTTCCTGCTCTTCCCGCTGACGAACATCACGAACTACGTGATCCAGTCCGCGGGGCTCTACGCCCTCGTGACCTGGGCCGGGCTCGACACCCGGATCGCCCCGCTGGTCGCCGCGGTCGTGGCCATCCCCTTCACGTACCTGCTCTCGCGCAAGATCCTCGTCCCGGGCGCGGCCGCCGCGGCGAAGGACCCGGAGCCGGCCCGCAGCGGCACCGGGGCCTGAGTCCACCGGCTGAAACCCCTGCGCGGGCGCGCCGCGGCACCCCGTAGATTGAGGTGGCAGATGTACCGGCAAGGGGCAAGGGGACAGACGTGTCAGCGGCTAGGCAAGGTGTCGTGGACGCCCGCAGGATCGTGGTCAAGGTCGGATCCTCCTCCCTGACCACCGCGGCGGGCGGACTCGACGCCGACCGGGTGGACGCCCTGGTCGACGTACTGGCCAAGGCGCGCAGCGGCGGGGAGAAGGAGATCGTCCTCGTCTCCAGCGGAGCCATCGCCGCCGGACTCTCCCCGCTCGGCCTGCGCCGCCGCCCCACCGACCTGGCCCGCCAGCAGGCCGCCGCCAGCGTCGGGCAGGGGCTGCTGGTCGCCCGGTACACCGCCTCCTTCGCCCGGTACGGGGTCCGCGTCGGGCAGGTGCTGCTGACCAGCGACGACACCAGCCGCCGGGCCCACTACCGCAACGCGTACCGGACCCTGGACCAGCTCCTGGCCATGGGCGCCCTGCCGGTGGTCAACGAGAACGACACCGTCGCCACCGACGAGATCCGCTTCGGCGACAACGACCGGCTCGCGGCCCTCGTCGCCCACCTGGTCCGCGCCGACCTCCTCGTTCTCCTGTCCGACGTCGACGGCCTCTACGACGGCGATCCGTCACTGCCCGGCACCACCCGCATCGACGAGGTGCGCGGCCCCGAGGACATCGCTCACGTGTCGATCGGCAGCGCCGGCAAGGCGGGCGTCGGCACCGGCGGCATGGTCACCAAGGTCGAGGCGGCCCGGATCGCGGCCGCGGCCGGCATCCCCGTCGTCCTCACCTCCGCCAGCCAGGCGGCCGACGCCCTGGCGGGCCGCCTCACCGGTACGCACTTCCACGCCACGGGCCGGCGCTCGGCGGACCGGCTGCTGTGGCTCCAGCACGCCTCGACCCCGCAGGGACACCTGGTCCTCGACGAGGGAGCCGTACGCGCGGTGACCGAACGCGGCAGCTCCCTGCTGCCCGCGGGGATCGCGGCCGTCGAGGGCGACTTCGTCGCCGGAGACCCGGTGGAACTGCGCGGGCCCGACGGCCGCGCCGTGGCCCGCGGGCTGGTCAACTTCGACGCCAAGGAACTCCCGCAGCTGCTGGGCCGCTCCACCAGGGAGCTGGCGAAGGAACTCGGCCCGGCGTACGAGCGCGAGGTCGTACACCGCGACGATCTGGTCCTGCTGGAGGGCTGAGGTTCGGTAAAACCGCCGCGCGGCGGGCCGGGGACTGGTCAACTGTGAAGGGCGGACAGGGATGGCGCAGACAGGAGGCGGGCTGGTGAGACGAGCGCTGACCAGCATCAGCGGCGGCGGGGACGGCGAGCAGGTCGAAGCCTCCCGTCTGTGGCACGTCACCCTGAGCGTCTCCGGCAAGCCGGCGCCGCTGTCGGAGGTCCGGCGCGGGCTGGAACAGCTGGCGCACGACCACCCCTTCCTGCTGACCAGCCGGTACGCCGACGACCACGCGGAGATCCGGTACTGGGAGGAGGCCCGCGACCTCCACGACGCCGCGGCCGTCGCCCTGCGCCTGTGGGGCGAGCACCGCTCCTCGGCGCAGCTCCCGCCGTGGGAGATCGTCGGCCTCGAGGTCATCGACCGCGCGACGTACCACCTCCGAGTGGCAGAGGGCTACGGCCCACCCCCGGCACATCCGGTGGGCGTGCACCCTTATTGACGCTCCGCGGGTGGTGTCACCGCCCGGGATCCGGCGGATGCCCCTGCGCCGCGGGGCGCGGTGGCCCGGTGCCGGGGCGGGGCGTCTCGCGGGGTGGAAAGCCGTCGGCCCGGGCGGGGCCGGGGACTACCCTGGGCGGCATGACCTCGCTCGACGCCCCCGCCTCGCCCGTGATCGCCACCGCGCAAGCGGCCCGCACCGCCGCCGCGGCCATCGCCCCCCTCCCGCGGTCCGCCAAGGACACCGCGCTGCTGGCCATCGCGGACGCGCTGGTGGCCCGTACGGCCGAGATCGTCGAGGCCAACGCGGTGGACATCGCCAAGGCCCGTGAAGCCGGCACCAGCGAGACCGTCATCGACCGCCTCACCCTCACCCCCGACCGCGTCGCGGCCATCGCCTCCGACGTCCGGGACGTCGCCGCCCTCCCCGACCCCGTCGGCGAGGTCGTCCGCGGCTCGACCCTCCCCAACGGGATCGACCTCCGGCAGATCCGCGTCCCGCTCGGCGTCGTCGGCATCATCTACGAGGCCCGCCCCAACGTCACCGTCGACGCCGCCGCCCTGTGCCTCAAGTCCGGCAACGCGGTCCTGCTGCGCGGCAGCTCCTCCGCCTACGCCTCCAACACGGCCCTCGTCGCCATCCTCCGCGACGCCATCGCCGGGGCCGGCCTCCCCGCCGACGCGATCCAGCTCGTCCCCGGAGAGTCCCGCGACTCCGTCCGCGAGCTGATGCGCGCCCGCGGCCTCGTCGACGTCCTCATCCCGCGCGGCGGTGCCTCCCTCATCAAGACCGTCGTCGAGGAGTCCATCGTCCCGGTCATCGAGACCGGTACCGGCAACTGCCACGTCTACGTGGACGCCCAGGCCGACCTCGACATGGCCGTGGACATCCTCGTCAACTCCAAGGCGCAGCGGCCCTCGGTCTGCAACTCCGCCGAGACCCTCCTCGTCCACCGCGACATCGCCGACGCGTTCCTGCCGCGCGCCCTCGACGCCCTCGCCGAGGCGGGCGTCACCGTCCACGGCGACGACCGGGTCCTCGCGGCCGCCGAGCACTCCAAGGCCACCGCGCTGCCCGCCACCGACGAGGACTGGGCCGCCGAGTACCTCTCGTACGACATCGCCGCCGGGGTCGTCGACTCCCTCGACGACGCCGTCGCCCACATCCGCCGCTGGACCTCCGGCCACACCGAGGCGATCGTCACCACCTCGCAGGCCGCCGCCCGCCGCTTCACCCAGCTGGTCGACTCGACCACGGTCGCCGTGAACGCGTCCACCCGGTTCACCGACGGTGGCCAGTTCGGCTTCGGAGCCGAGATCGGGATCTCCACCCAGAAGCTGCACGCCCGGGGCCCGATGGGCCTTCCCGAGCTGACCTCCACCAAGTACATCGTCACCGGCGACGGTCACGTCCGGTAGTCGGACCCCGTACACCGGGTGGCCGGAATTCGGCGCACACCCTGCCCAAAGCGGTCCCCCCGGTCTAGGCTGGTCCCGTGCCGGACGACGTGGGGGGCAAGTTCCCGGACGAAGGGGACCCCGACAACGACGACCGCGGAGGCGCGGATCAGGACTTCGCCTCCGTGGTGTTCGACGAGGACTTCGTCCGGAGCGCCGAGATCCATGAGCCGAGCGCCGCGGAGCGCCAGCGCGCCGCGGACCGGGCGCGCGCGGAGGCGGAAGCCGCCCGCGCCGTGGCCGGCGGCTGGACCTCCGACGACGACTACGACGGCTACGGCTACGGCCGCCCCGAGGGGTACGGCCTCGACGAACCCGGCTGGGACCACCGCCCCGGCTACGCGGAAGGCCCGTACGGGGCCTACGGCGGCGCCCTGCGGCCCTACCGGGGCCGCTCGCCCTGGCTGCGCCCGGTCGCCTGGGTGCTCGCCGTCGTGATGGGCCTCGGCATGGTCGCCCTGGCCTTCAGCGCCGTCTACCGCAGCGCGTCCAGCGACGCCGACCACGCGCCGGCGCCCGCCACCACCCCGCTCACCGAAGTCACCGGCGCCGGAGCGTTTACGTACCCCGTCGGCCGCCAACCCTGAAGGTACGACCCCGCTTGCGTTCACCGCAGCCGGGGGCTTCTCTGAAGCGGGGACAGCGGGGAGAAGCAATGGCCGTGCCAGGAGATCCACCCGACGGCACCCCCGAGGGCATCGGCGGGGGCGACGAGGAGTTCCGGTCGGACGAGTACCGGTCGGTGGTGTTCGACGAGGACTTCGTCCGGGCTGCCCGGCTCCAGGAGTTCTCCGCCCAGGAGCGCATGGGCGAACACGCACGGGCCGTACGCAGCCGGTCCATGTGGTCCGGCGGCGGCTCCTCCCGGCCCCGGACCGGCACCCCGGGCCGCGGCGCCCGTCAGGGCATGCTGCTCGTGCTGCTCATCGCCGTGGCCTTCGCCATGGCGGTCTACATGGGCCTGAGCAACCCGGCCCTGCCCCCGGCCACCGGCCGCGCCGAGCCGCTGACCAGCACGGTCGTACCGCTCGCGCCCGCCACCGCCGTGCCCGGCGGGCGGCCCGTGGACCTGTACGCGAAGAGCCCGGCGGCCGACTACCGCGTCGGGGCGGCGGGGATCAACCTGCCCGGCGCGCGCCGCACCCAGCACTTCACCGAGGGGCAGGTCATCACCGCGCTGTCCATCGCCAAGGACTACCTGGTGCAGTCCTCGCTGGACCCCGACGTGCTGGCCGGGGCCGCCACCCGGCCCGTGCGGGTCCTGCTCGACCCCGACCAGACGGACCAGTTCGACCGCAGCATGACCACGCCCTCCGGAGACGGTCGGCACGCCGTCACCGGCTGGCTGGTCCGCTTCGACCCGGGCACGGCCGTCGTGGCCGACACCCGGGTCCGGGTCAGCGGCACCCTCGCCGTCGACGAGGTCTCCGCCGACGTCCTCGAAGTGATCACCGACCACACCTTCGTGTACGCCGTGCGCCCCGCCACCGGATCCCCGGCCGCCGCCGACGGCGCCTCGCTCTTCACCGTCCGGCGGGAGCTGAAGCTGCGCTTCGACCGGGAGGACCTCACGGCCCGCCGGGCCGAGCTGGTCACCGCCTACGTCATGGCCGGGCCGCAGGACTGCTCCACCGACCCCGCCGAAGGCTTCCGCCCGGTCCTGGCCGGGGCCGGACCGACCACGGTCGGCCCGGCCGCGAGCGATCCGTACGCCAGCGGCACTCCGAGGCGCACCGCCGGGCTGTGCGGCGTACTGGCGGAGCCCACGCCCGCCGGGGAGGCGCCCGTCAGCCCTGCTCCGTAGCCCCGCCCTTCGCCCCGCCGGCAGCGCCCGAGCCGCCGCCGGCCGCGCCGGTGAACTTGTCGCGCAGCTTGCCGCCGACGTCGGCCGCCCCGCCCGCGATGTCCCCGACCAGCTTGAACAGGGGGTCCTTGCTGCTGCGCACCGACTCCGCGTAGTGCGAGGCCGACTCCCGGAAGGAGTCCGACACCGAGGTGTCCTTGTCCTCCTCGCGCCGCGGGTAGTGGCCGTCCATGATCCGCTGGTAGTCCCGGTTCTGGGACCACTTCTTCAGCTCGGCCGCCCGCACGGTGGTGAAGGGATGGGTCCGCGGCAGCACGTTGAGGATCTTCAGCACGGAGTCGCGCAGATCGCCGCTCGCCTCGTACTCCTCGGCCTGGGCCAGGAAGGAGTCCACGTTCATCTCGTGGAGGTGGTTGCCGCCCGCGATCTTCATCAGGCCGCGCATCGAGGCGTTCACGTCCTGCCCGACCAGCAGCCCGGCCCGGTCGGCCGACAGCTCCGACTTGCGGAACCACTCGCGCAGCGCGGTCACCAGCGCCATGATCGCCACATTGCCCAGCGGGATCCATGCCACCTTCAGCGCCAGACCCGTCAGGAACAGCAGGATCGTGCGGTACACCGCGTGCCCCGACAGCGCGTGGCCCACCTCGTGGCCCACGACCGCCCGCATCTCCTCCTCGTCGAGCAGCTCGACCAGGCCCGTCGTCACCACGATGATCGGCTCGTCCAGTCCGATGCACATCGCGTTCGGCTTCGGGTCCTGCTGCACGTACATCTGCGGGACCTTCTCCAGGTCCAGGATGTAACAGGCGTCGCGGAGCATCTCGTGCAGGTGCGGGAACTGCGTCTCGCCCACCCGGACCGACTCCGACAGGAACAGCAGCCGCAGGCTGCGCTCCGGAAGCAGCCCGCTCAGGGCCTTGAACACGGTGTCGAACCCGCTCAGCTTGCGCAGCGCCACCAGCGCCGAGCGGTCCGCCGGGTGCTCGTACGCCCGCGAGGAGATGCCGGGGAACCTCCTGCGGTTCCTCGCCGGCACCTTCTCGAACCCGGTCTCCGTCATAACGCCCTCCCCCTTGATCGGCCTGCGTGCTCCTGCGTCTATCCTCTCCAACGCCTGAGTCGGCGTGAGCGTGCCCCAGGCCCCCGCATACGATGTGAGCGAAGTCTCCGCTCGCTCCCCGACTCGATAGGTATCTGCCTGATGAGCCTCTCCTCCACCGCCCACAACCTGGTCGTTCTCGCGTCGGAGGGCGCCGAGCAGCACGGCGGCAACCACGACAGCCTGAACCCGTACCTGACCGGCGGCGGCGCGCTGTTCATCCTGCTCCTGATGCTCTGGGTGACCACGCGCCTCAACCGCGACCGCTGAACCCGTCGTCGCGCACGCGCTCGATCGCGGGTCCGCACCGCTCCGCCGGGCCAGTAGGCTCTGCGCTCATGGGAGAGCAGGAGATGCCTACCGGCCCGGTCAAGCGCCGGCTCGGCGTGATGGGCGGGACATTCGACCCGATCCACCACGGACACCTGGTGGCCGCCAGTGAAGTGGCCGCCCTGTTCCACCTCGACGAGGTGGTGTTCGTACCGACCGGCCAGCCGTGGCAGAAGTCGCAGCGCGCCGTGTCCCCCGCCGAGGACCGCTATCTGATGACGGTCATCGCGACGGCCTCGAACCCCCAGTTCTCGGTGAGCCGCATCGACATCGACCGCGGCGGGCCGACGTACACCATCGACACCCTGCGTGATCTGAGCGCCCTCAACGAAGACGCCGACCTCTTCTTCATCACCGGTGCCGACGCCCTCGCCCAGATCCTGACCTGGCGCAACGCCGACGAGCTCTTCTCGCTCGCCCACTTCATCGGCGTCACCCGGCCGGGCCACGTGCTCACCGACGACGGGCTCCCCGAGGACGGCGTCTCGCTCGTGCAGGTGCCCGCGCTGGCGATTTCGTCCACGGACTGCCGCACCAGGGTCGCCCAGGGGGATCCTGTCTGGTATTTGGTGCCCGACGGTGTGGTGCGCTACATCGACAAGCGTGAGCTGTACCGGGGAGCCTGAGCTTCCGGAGAAAGGGGCCCCGCGGTGAACGACCGACAGGATCCGTACGACCCGTATGCCGCCCAGGAGCAGCAGCTCATCGGCTACGACCCGTACGGGCGGCCGGTGTACGGCCAGGTGCCCGCGCAGCCCGCCCCCGGGCAGCAGTACGACCAGCAGTACGACCAGGGCTACGAGCAGCAGCAGTACGGCTACGACCCCCAGGGCTACGCGCGGCAGCAGCAGGCGTACTACCAGCAGCCGCAGCAGCCGGCCGCCCCCGCGTACGGGCAGCAGGAGTACCCCCAGGCCCCCGGCCACGGGTACGACACGCAGCAGGCCCCGCAGTGGATCCCGCAGCAGGCCGCCCCCGAGCCCGTCGCCCCCGAGCCCCCCGCTCCCGCCCCGGCCCCCGCGGCCGAGCCGGAGCCGCCGCGCCCCGACCGCGTCCCCGAACCGCGCCGGTCCGAGGGCGGGCCGTCCGACCCGGACTACCGCACCGAGCAGTTCGCCTTCATCGACCAGCCGGACGAGGACTCCGAGGACGTCATCGACTGGCTCAAGTTCACCGAGAGCCGCACCGAGCGCCGCGAGGAGGCCCGCCGCCGCGGCCGCAACCGCGTGGTCGCCCTGATCGTCGTCCTCGCCCTCTTCGTCGTCGCGGGCGCCGGCTACCTCTGGTACGCGGGCAAGCTGCCGTTCCTCGACGGGCCCGGCCAGAAGAAGGGCGCGGCGGCCGCCGCCGGACCGCAGAAGCGGGACATGATCGTCGTCCACCTGCACAACACCAAGAAGGGCGGCACCTCCACGGCGCTGCTCGTCGACAACGTCACCACCAAGAAGGGCGCCACCGTCCTGCTGCCGAACACGCTGGGCGTCGCGAAGGACGACGGCACCGGCACGGCCCTCGGCAAGGCGGTCGAGGAGGGCGGCGTGGGCGTCAAGGACTCCCTCGACTCGGTGCTCGGCACCCACATCGGCGGCACCTGGCGCCTGGACACCCCCTTCCTGGAGAACCTGGTCGAGCTGGTCGGCGGCATCGAGGCCGACACCGACGTCGCGGTCCCGGCCGACGACGCCGCCAAGATCCCGGCCGTGGGCCAGGGGCCGAAGCAGCACCTCAGCGGTGCGATGGCCGTCGCGTACGCCACGTACCGCGGTCAGGGCGAGCCGGAGGCCAAGCAGCTGGACCGGTTCGGCAAGGTGCTCCACGCAGTGCTGCGCAAGGTTCCCGGAGACGCGAAGTCGGCGACCGTCACCGTCGAGAGCATGGGCCAGATCCTCGACCCCTCCCTGAACGCCCAGACCCTCGGCGCCCTGCTGGCCAAGCTCGGCGAGCACGCCAAGGAGGGCGCGTACCGCACGGACGTCCTCGCGGTGAAGCCCGACGGCACGCTCAGCGACGACGCCAACAAGAACGTCGTCAAGGAAGTGCTCGGCGGCAGCTTCACCGCCGCCCAGGCCGGAGCCGCACCGCGCGTCGGCCTCAAGGACGCCACCGGCGACGAGAAGACGCAGGTCGCGGCCAAGGCGACGCTGCTGAACGGCGGCTACACCTTCGTGGACGGCGGCAAGGCCGACAAGACCCTGCCCACCACGCAGATCACGTACCAGGACGACGCGCAGCGGGCGAAGGCGGTCGACGTGGCCAAGACCCTGGGCCTGCCGGAGACCGTGGTGAAGAAGGGCGAGAACGCCGTGAACGCCGACATCGTGGTGACCCTCGGCAAGGACTACAAACCGTCCTGACCAGCCCTTGGACCGGGCCCGACCAGGCCCTCGGGCGATGCCCCGGCCCGCGCGCGACGCTGCGCGCGGGCGCGGTCGGCGGTACATGAGACCCTTGTATGGATCTGCCCGCCAACCCGAAAGCATGGCCAGTGACCGCCACGGACCGCTCCATCGAGCTCATCACCGCCGCCGCCCAGGCCGCGGCCGACCGGCTCGCGCACGACATCATCGCGTACGACGTCAGCGACGTGCTGTCGATCACCGACGCCTTCCTGCTCGCCTCGGCGCCCAACGACCGCCAGGTCAAGTCGATCGTCGACGAGATCGAGGAGCGCCTCCTCAAGGAGCTCGGCGCCAAGCCGGTGCGCCGCGAGGGCGACCGCGACGCCCGCTGGATCCTGCTCGACTACATCGACATCGTCGTCCACGTGCAGCACAGCGAGGAGCGGGTCTTCTACGCGCTGGAGCGCCTGTGGAAGGACTGCCCCGAGATCGAGCTGCCCGAGGACGCCAAGCTCACCAAGGGCAAGGCGGAGGAGCACGCCAAGCTGCGCGAGGCGGCGGGCGACGAGGACCTGGACGGTGATCTGTTCTGAGCGCGACCCCCACCCGCACGACGGGCCGGAAGATCGTTCTCTGGCGGCACGGCCAGACCTCGTGGAACCTGGAGCGCCGCTTCCAGGGCTCCACGGACATCGAGCTGACCGAGACGGGTGTGGCGCAGGCGCGCCGCGCCGCCCGGCTGCTCGCCTCGCTGAAGCCGGCCGCCATCGTGGCCTCGGACCTGCGGCGGGCCTCCGCCACGGCCGCCGAGCTGGCCGCCGTCACGGGCCTGCCCGTGACGCACGACGCCGCGCTGCGCGAGACGTACGCCGGTGAGTGGCAGGGCCTCACGCACGAAGAGATCATCGAGAAGTACGGCGAGCAGTACGCGGCGTGGAAGCGCGGCGAACCGGTCCGCCGCGGCGGCGGCGAGCTGGAGACCGAGGTCGCCGACCGGGCGGCGCCGGTGGTGCTCGAGCACGCCGACCGGCTGCCGGACGGCGGCACGCTCGTCGTGGTCAGCCACGGCGGCACCATCCGTACGACGATCGGCCGGCTGCTGGGCCTGGACGCGTACGACTGGGAGGGCCTGGGCGGGCTCTCCAACTGCTGCTGGTCCGTCCTCGGTGAGGGCGCGCGCGGCTGGCGTCTGATGGAGCACAACGCCGGCACGCTGCCGGAACCGGTGCTCGGCGACGACGACTGAGCCCGCCTCAGGGCGGCTCCCACCCGGATTTCACTTTCCGGCTGGTCACAGGCTAGAGTTCTTCTTGTTCGCAGCGCGGAACACCGGAAACGGGGGGAGCGCGGCGGAGAGCGGGGCTATAGCTCAGTTGGTAGAGCGCCTGCATGGCATGCAGGAGGTCAGGAGTTCAATTCTCCTTAGCTCCACAATCAGGATCCCGTCCCCAACAGGGGGCGGGATCCTTCCGTTTGTTCCTTCGGTGCCTGCTGACCTGCCCCGCACCCGCGTGGCAGAATCGGGACCGCCGGAGGGGGAGTCGACGGCCCGACGTGGGAGGGAGTCGCTGACGGATGGGTGCACACCGGCGGCGGTGCGACTGGTGCAACAACGGCACGCCGATCGTGCGGGACATGGACCCGGTCAACCCCGACTACCAGTACTGGTGCGAGGAATGCGCGCGGGCGCTGATCATAAAAGGCGACCCGATCGAGACGTACCGCGAGCTGGAGGGGGAGCCGATCTACGGCCGACTGCTCGACGAGCACTGCACGCTCAAGCGGTTCTACCAGTTCGCGAGAGCGTAGCGACGGGCTCCGGGAGCGGCTCCGGGCGCTCGGAGCCGTCGCACGCGCGTGGGACGAAACGGGCGAAATCGAGCGGCCGGAAACCGATTTTTGGACCTGAGCCATGACCGTGTAATGTTCTCGATGTCGCCAGGGGGAACCGGCAAGGGAAACCGAGCAGGGGCCCGGCGGCAGAGAAGCAAGGGGCTATAGCTCAGTTGGTAGAGCGCCTGCATGGCATGCAGGAGGTCAGGAGTTCAATTCTCCTTAGCTCCACAGTGAAGAAGAGGGCCACCCGGATCGGGTGGCCCTCTTCTCGTTGTGCGGAACGGTCGAGCGGCCGCCGGACCCGCTGCGGTACCCTGGCGCCATGCGTGCCGTACGCCTTCTGCTTACCGAGCCGCGCTGATCAGTGCCGACCCTCCGAGACGGTCGGCATCGGCGCGGCGTCCCCTCCTGTGCGAGGGGTTTTTTCGTTTGGGCAGGCAGAGACGGCAGAGACGATCGATGGAGCTTCAGGAATCATGAGCGAGACGAACACCCCGGCCCCCGAGGCGGCCGAGGCGCACCGTTACACGGCTGCCATGGCCGCCGACATCGAGGCACGCTGGCAGGACGTATGGGACGCGCAGGGCACGTACGAGGCCCCGAACCCGACCGGTGACCTGGCGGGCGACGCGGCGGTCGTCGCGCGCCCCAAGAAGTTCATCATGGACATGTTCCCGTACCCGTCCGGTGCGGGCCTGCACGTCGGCCACCCGCTGGGGTACATCGCCACCGACGTCTTCGCCCGCCACCAGCGGATGAGCGGCCACAACGTCCTGCACACCCTGGGCTTCGACGCGTTCGGCCTGCCGGCCGAGCAGTACGCCGTGCAGACCGGCACGCACCCGCGCGTCTCCACCGAGGCGAACATCGAGAACATGAAGGTCCAGCTGCGCCGGCTGGGCCTGGGCCACGACAAGCGCCGCTCGTTCGCGACGATCGACCCGGACTACTACAAGTGGACCCAGTGGATCTTCCTGCAGATCTACAACTCCTGGTACGACGCGGACGCGGCCAAGGCGCGCCCGATCGCCGAGCTGGTCGCCGCCTTCGAGGACGGCTCCCGTGAGGTCCCCGGGGGCCGCTCCTGGGCCGAGCTGACCGCGGGCGAGCGGGCCGACGTGCTGAACGAGCACCGGCTGGCCTACGCCTCGGACGCGCCCGTCAACTGGTGCCCCGGGCTGGGCACCGTACTGGCCAACGAGGAGGTCACCGCGGACGGCCGCTCCGAGCGCGGCAACTTCCCGGTCTTCAAGTCCAAGCTGAGCCAGTGGAACATGCGGATCACCGCCTACGCGGACCGCCTGATCGACGACCTGGACGCGCTGGACTGGCCCGAGGCCATCAAGCTGCAGCAGCGCAACTGGATCGGCCGCAGCGAGGGCGCGCGCGTCGACTTCGCCGTCGGCGACGACGCCATCACGGTGTTCACCACGCGCCCCGACACCCTGTTCGGCGCCACCTACATGGTGCTGGCGCCCGAGCACGCGCTGGTCGAGAAGATCGTCCCCGCCGAGTGGCCCGAGGGCACGCACCAGCTGTGGACCGGTGGCGCCGCGACCCCCGGCGAGGCCGTGGACGCGTACCGCAAGCAGGCCGCCGGGAAGTCGGACGTCGAGCGCCAGGCCGAGGCCAAGGACAAGACCGGCGTCTTCACCGGCGCGTACGCGGTCAACCCGGTCAGCGGCGACCTGGTCCCCGTCTTCATCGCGGACTACGTGCTGATGGGCTACGGCACCGGCGCGATCATGGCCGTCCCGGCCCACGACGGCCGCGACTTCGAGTTCGCGCGCGCCTTCGAGCTGCCGATGCGCTGCGTCGTGGAGCCCTCGGACGACCGCGACGCCGACCCGGCGGAGTGGGAGGACGCCTTCTCCTCGTACGACGGCACCATCGTGAACTCGACCGGCGAGGGCGTCTCCCTGGACGGCCTGGGCGTCGTCGAGGCTAAGGCCGCCATCACGGCCTGGCTGGCCGAGCGGGGCATCGGCGAGGGGACGGTCAACTTCCGGCTGCGCGACTGGCTGTTCAGCCGCCAGCGCTACTGGGGCGAGCCCTTCCCGATCGTCTACGACGAGGACGGCGTCGCGCACCCGCTGCCCGCCTCGATGCTGCCGCTGGAACTGCCCGAGGTCGAGGACTACTCGCCGCGCACCTTCGAGCCGGACGACGCGGCCTCGAAGCCGGAGACCCCGCTGTCGCGCAACGAAGAGTGGGTCAACGTCGAGCTGGACCTGGGCGACGGGCGCGGGGTGCGCTCCTACCGGCGCGAGACCAACACCATGCCCAACTGGGCCGGTTCCTGCTGGTACGAGCTGCGCTACCTGGACCCGAACAACGCCTCGGCGCTGGTCGACCCGGAGATCGAGCAGTACTGGATGGGTCCGCGCGAGGGCGCGCCGCACGGCGGCGTCGACCTGTACGTGGGCGGCGCCGAGCACGCGGTGCTGCACCTGCTGTACGCGCGCTTCTGGTCCAAGGTGCTGTTCGACCTGGGCCACGTGTCGTCGGCCGAGCCGTTCCACAAGCTGTTCAACCAGGGCATGATCCAGGCGTACGCCTACACCGACGCGCGCGGTGTGTACGTCCCGGCGGCCGAGGTCGAGGAGCGCGACGGCGGCTGGTTCTTCCAGGGCGAGCCGGTCAAGCGCGAGCACGGCAAGATGGGCAAGTCCCTGAAGAACGCCGTCACGCCGGACGAGATCTGCGAGGAGTACGGCGCGGACACCCTGCGCCTGTACGAGATGGCGATGGGCCCGCTGGACGTCTCGCGTCCGTGGGACACCCGGGCCGTGGTGGGCCAGTACCGGCTGCTGCAGCGCCTGTGGCGCAACATCGTGGACGAGGAGTCCGGCGCGGTCACCGTCGTGGACGGCGAGCCGGGCGAGGACACCCTGCGAGCGCTGCACAAGGCGATCGACGGGGCGGGCGCGGACATGGCGGGGCTGCGCTTCAACACGGCCATCGCGAAGATCACCGAGCTGAACAACTTCCTGACGAAGGCCGGCCGTCCGCTGGAGCGCTCGGTCGCGGAGCGGCTGGTCCTGCTGATCGCCCCGCTGGCCCCGCACATCGCGGAGGAGCTGTGGCACCGCCTGGGCCACACCGCCTCGGTGGTCCACCAGGACTTCCCGGTGGCGGACCCGGCGTACGTCGTGGACGAGAGCGTCACCTGCGTCGTGCAGATCAAGGGCAAGGTCAAGGCCCGTCTGGAGGTGCCGCCGGCGATCTCCGAGGGCGACCTGGAGCAGCTGGCGCTGGGTGACGAGGCGGTCGTGGCGGCGCTGGGCGGGGCCGAGATCCGCAAGGTGATCGTGC
This sequence comes from Streptomyces sp. NPDC001194, assembly GCF_042896985.1. Taxonomy (NCBI): domain Bacteria; kingdom Bacillati; phylum Actinomycetota; class Actinomycetes; order Kitasatosporales; family Streptomycetaceae; genus Streptomyces; species Streptomyces sp. NPDC001194. The sequence continues at coordinate 140,952 of NZ_JBIAXU010000002.1, forward strand.
GCGCTCCGAAGCTGGTGAACATCGTCGTGTGACGTGCGTCGTGCGTCGTGAGACGTGTGAAGTGTGACGTGCTACGTGTGACGTGTAACCCCGGGTGACCATGGTCTAGGGGTTGTCCCGTACGGGCAGGTTGGGGGTCCGATTGGAACCCCCGGCCTGCCCGTGGCGTTTACGGTGGAGGGGACGGAGACGGCAGGGGAAGGGAGCCTCTCATGGAGGCCGGCGCGTTGATCATCATCTTTGCCCTGTTGGTGCTGTTCGCCTTCCTGGGACTGGGTGCCTGGGCCACCGTGAAGGCGGTCGGGGCGGCGAAGCGCGGCGTGGACCGCACGATCACGCAGGCCCGCCGGACCGTGGAGGACACGGCGCTGAAGGCGAAGAGCTTCGGGCAGGTCGGCGTGGCGGGGGCGCTCGCGCAGCTGCGGCTCGACCTGCGGACGTCGATGCGGGCCACGCAGCAGGCGCTGTACCAGGGGGTTCAGGCGGACGCCTCGCTGAAGGAGTCGATCGGGCTGTTCGAGCGGCTGAGCGCGCACGGTTACGAGCTGGACGACGAGCTGAAGCGGCTGGAGCAGGAGCCGGACCGGGCACGGATCGGCGCGATGCTGCCCGAGCTGAGGGAGCGGACCGCCAAGATCACGGAGGCGGCGGATTCGCTGCGCTGGGCCGCCCGCGACCGGGCGCGGCGCTTCGCGGAGGACGAGCTGTCGTCGCTGTCGGCGCAGATCGAGGTCGAATCCGGGGCGCTGCGGGACTGGTCCCGGGAGTCGGTGGACGACCTGGCCGCGGCGGCCGCGGCCTGGGACGCGCAGCAGCCGCCCGCGGGATCCGCAGCGCGTACGGGCTCGACCGGGTCCGCCGGGCGGGCTCCGGAGCCCCCGGCGGCCCTGAACCCGACGCCCCCGCAGACCGGCTACCCGTGGCAGAAGGCGCCGCGGCCGGAAACGACGACCTGAGGCGCTCGACCCTTCCGGGCAGCGGCGAGCCGGCACCCCTCCCGTCCCTCCGACCAGGGGTCGGGCTGCCGTCGAGCCCCCACGGGCGGTAACCTCCGGCTCATGTCCCGCCATGTCGCGATCGTCACCGATTCCACGGCCTACCTGCCCCAACCGGCCATGACGCGGCACGGAATCACCTCCGTCCCGCTGACCGTGGTCCTCGGCGACGAGGCCCTCGAAGAGGGCACCGAGATCTCGGCCCGCAGCCTCGCCCTGGCGCTGCAGAAGCGCCGCCCGGTCACCACCTCCCGCCCCAGCCCGGAGGAGTTCGTACGGGCCTACCAGGCGGCCGCGGAGGCCGGCGCGACCGGCATCGTCAGCCTGCACCTGTCCGCCGAGTTCTCCGGCACCTACGACGCCGCCGTCGTCGCCGCCAAGACGGCCCCCGTGCCCGTCCGGGTCGTGGACACCGGCATGGTGGCGATGGCCCTCGGGTTCTGCGCCCTCGCCGCGGCAGAGGTGTCCGAAGCCGGCGGTTCCGTCGACGAGGCGGTGGCCGCCGCCGAGAAGCGGGCCGCGGACATGTCCGCGTACTTCTACGTCGACACCCTCGACTACCTGCGCCGCGGCGGCCGCATCGGGGCGGCCCAGGCCCTCCTGGGCTCCGCCCTCGCCGTCAAGCCGCTGCTCACCCTGCAGGGCGGGAGGATCGAGATGCTGGAGAAGGTGCGCACGGCGTCCAAGGCCATCGCCCGCCTGGAGGAGCTGGCCGTGGAGCGCGCCGGGGCGGGCAGCGTCGACGTGGCCGTGCACCACCTCGCGGCGCCCGAGCGGGCCGAAAAGCTCGCGCAGCGGCTGCGCGAACGCATCCCCGGCCTGGTCGAACTGCACGTCAGCGAGGTCGGCGCGGTGATCGGCGCGCACACCGGGCCGGGGCTGCTGGCGGCGGTCGTCTCGCCCCGCTGATCACCGGAACGGGTGGCGGAGTTATCCACAACGACCGGGATTTCCACCGGAATTGATAAGTCCGAACCGGTGTCGGGATTGGCCCCTACCGTCGTGCCATGACTCTTCGCACACGTACCTCGCCCTCCTCCGGAGCCACCAGCGGTCCCGGCCGGTCCCGTCTCTCTGACGGGAGGCTGCGCCATCGCGGGGGGCGCCCGCGTCCACACCGTCCCGACCGTCCCGAACCCGCCGCGGTGCGCCGCCGGGCCGAAGCCCTGCTGGGCGGCGGCCCTGCGCCCGGGGACGGTCCTGTGCCCGGTGGAGGCCGTGCGCCCGCGGCCGGCCCTGAGCCCGGTGGCGGGCCGCCGCTCGACGCCGGCGCGCCGCCGTCCCCGCCACCGGGGGTGGCGCCGAGCGCGGGGCCCGGGATCCGGTCCGTGGCCGATCCGCCGCCCGGCGGGACCCCCGGCGGGACCCCGCCGGGCGGGGAGGGCCCGCCGTCCGCGGGAGCCGGGCTCTCCGGGGGAGCCGCGCTGCGGCTCGCCGTGCGGGAGCGGCTGCCGGTGTGGCTCCAGGCCCGGTGCGCGGTGGAGCCGCGCACGGTGGCCGCCGTGGGGGTGGTGCTGGCCGCCGCCGTCGCCTTCGGGGCGCAGCAGTTCTGGACCGCCCGGCCGCAGCCGGTGACCGCGCCCCAGGTGGTCGCCCCGGCGACGGCCCCGGGGCCGAGCCGCGGGCCCGCCGCCGCGGGCGGAGGCGAAGGCGCGCGGATCGTGGTGGACGTCAGCGGCAAGGTGCGCGATCCCGGCGTACGGCGGCTGCCCGCCGGGGCGCGGGTCGAGGACGCGCTGGCCGCCGCCGGGGGAGTGCGGCCCGGTGCGGACACGAGCGGGCTCAACCGGGCCCGGGTGCTGGTCGACGGCGAGCAGGTGGTGGTCGGCGCCCCGGCGCAGCCCGCCCCGGGCGGGCCGGGGTCCGGGACCGTCCCGGGCGCCGGCGGCGGTGGCGCTGCCGGGCCTTTGAGCCTCGGCACGGCCACCGTGGAGCAGCTCGACGGCCTGCCCGGGGTCGGCCCGGTGCTGGCGCAGCACATCGTGGAGTTCCGGACCGCCCGCGGCGGCTTCCGCTCGGTGGAGGAGCTCCGGCAGGTCGACGGCATCGGCGAGCGGCGGTTCGCCGATCTGCGCAAGCTGGTCCGGCCGTGAGGCGCCCGGAGGAGCCGGGCCCGGTCGATCTGCGCCTGGTCGTACCGGCGCTGGCCGCCTGGGCGTCGGCCGCCCTCGCCCTCGACGCGCCGGTCGGCCGGACCGCCGCCGCGGCCGGGCTCGGGGTCCTCGGCGCGGGGCTGCTGCTCCTGGCCGCCTGCAGCCGCCCCGAGTCGCTGTGGCGGATCGGCCCGGCCGCGGCCGCCGTCCTGCTCTGCGCCGCCGCCGGGGCCGGGGTGGCGGGGCTGCAGCGGGCCGAGGAGCGGGCCGGGCCGGTCGTGGGGCTCGCGGGGGAGCAGGCCCGGGTCCTCGCCGAGCTCACCGTCGGCTCCGATCCGCGGTCGGCCCGCGGGGGGAGCGGGCCGCCCGTGGTCGTCCTGGACGCGGTGCTGACCCGGGTGACCGGGCCCGACGGAACGCAGACCCGGGTCGAGACCCCCGTACGGGTGCTGGCCGGGCATCCGCAGTGGGCCCGGCTGCAGCCCTCCACCCGGGTCGCGGTCGTCGCGAGGCTGGCCCCGGGGCGGGCCGGGGAGCGGGCCGTGGCGGTGCTGCGGCCCGCGGGGGACACCCCGCCGCGGGTGACCGGCGGGCCCGACACCGTCCAGCGGATCGCCGGGAAGCTGCGGGCGGGGCTGCGCGAGGCCACCGGGGGACTCGCCCCGGACGCCCGGGCCCTGCTGCCGGGGCTGGTCGTCGGGGACACCTCCCGGGTGCCGCCCGACCTCGACGAGGCGTTCCGGGCGACCGACCTGCTGCATCTGCTGGCCGTGTCCGGGTCGAACCTGACCGTGGTGCTGTTCCTGCTCATCGGCCCGCCCGCCGCCGCGCAGCGGGCCGAGCGGGGCGGCCTGGCACCCCGCCTCGGGCTGTCCCTGCGGGCGACGGCCCTGTGCGGGGCGGCGCTGACCGCGGCCTTCGTGGTGGTGTGCCGACCGGATCCGAGCGTGCTGCGGGCCGCGGTCTGCGGGGCGATCACCCTCCTGGCCATCGCCACCGGGCGGCGCAGGTCCCTGGTGCCCGCGCTGGCGGCGGCCGTCCTGCTGCTGGTGCTCTGCGATCCGTGGCTCGCCCGCAGCCCCGGCTTCCTGCTCTCGGTCCTGGCCACCGGATCCCTGCTGACGCTCGGCCCGCGCTGGAGCGAAGCGCTGCGGCGGCGCGGGACGCGGCCCCGGATCGCCGAGGCGCTCGCCGCCGCCGCTGCCGCCCAGGCGGTGTGCGCGCCCGTGGTCGCCGTGCTCTCGGCCCGGGTGAGCCTGGTGGCGGTGCCCTGCAACCTGCTCGCCGAGCTCGCTGCGGGCCCGGCCACCGTGCTCGGCTTCGCGACGCTCGCGGCGGCGCCGGTGTGCATGCCCGTCGCCGAGCTGCTGGCCCGGTGCGCCGGGGTGCCGGCCGGGTGGATCGCCGGCGTGGCCCGCGTCGGGGCGCGGCTGCCGGGCGCGGAGCTGGCCTGGCCGGGCGGGCTCACCGGGGGGCTGCTGCTGGCCGGCGCCACCCTGGCCGTCGTGGGGCTCGGCGCGCGGATCAGGCACCGGCCGTGGGTGTGCTCCGCGCTGGCCGTACTGCTGCTCCTGGCCGTACTGCGGCCGCCGCAGCTGACCCGTACGCTCACCCGCTGGCCGCCGCCCGACTGGAGCTACGTGCAGTGCGCGGTGGGGCAGGGCGACGCCGCCGTACTCGCCGTCGGCCCGGGCACGGCCGTCGTGGTGGACGCCGGTCCGCAAGCGGGCCCGGTGGACGCGTGCCTGCGCGCCCTGGGGGTGAGCCGGGTGCCGCTGCTCCTGCTGACGCACTTTCACGCCGACCACGTCGGCGGCCTGTCCGGGGTGCTGCGGGGCCGGTCCGTGGGTGTGATTCAGACCACCACGCTGGAGGAGCCGGCCGCTCAGGCCGAGTTCGTCCGGCGGACCGCGGCGGCCGCGCGCGTACCCGTCGTGGCGGCCGCGGCGGGCGAGCGGCGGCGGACCGGGCCGCTGGAGTGGCAGGTGCTGTGGCCCTCGCCCGACGGGCCGCGGCCGGAGGGGCCCAACGACGCCAGCGTCGCCCTGCTGGTCCGCAGCGCGGGCCTGACCCTGCTGCTGCTCGGCGATCTCGAACCGCCTTCGCAGGAAGCCCTTTTGAGGTCCCGTCCGGACCTGGGTCCGGTCGATGTCCTCAAGGTCGCCCACCACGGTTCCGCCCACCAGGACCCCGGCCTCCAGGACCGGATCCGGCCCCGGCTCGCGCTGGTCCCCGTCGGTGCGGGCAACCGCTACGGGCACCCGGCACCGGGCACTCTCGCGCGGCTGCGGGCCATGGGCGCGACCGTGCTGCGCACCGATACCGACGGTTCGATCGCCGTGGCCGGGAGCGGTCCGGGGATGCGGGCGTTCCCCTCGGGTCGCCGACGGCGCCGACACGGGCATACCGGACACCGCCTTTCCGTTTGCCCGCAACCCGACAGCATGATCGAATGCGTCTTCGCCAGAGCGGTACAAGTCCACACAGCACGGGGGTGCATCAACCATGTTCGGTCGCAGAAGGGGGATGGAGACGGGCGGAAGCGGCGGTCAGGACACATCCGCGACGCTGACGCTGCCTCATACGGCGCGGCTGCTCAGCTGTCGTGTCCTCGACACGGTTCACCAGCCGGTCAGACAGGCCAGGTTCGAAGTGACCGACCCGATCGGGCGGCGCATCGTCAGCGGCGAGACCGATCCGTACGGCGGGTTCACCGCGGCCGTGCCGGAGGGCGAGTACCGGCTCACCGTCACCGCCGAGGGCTACGCGCCGTTCCACGGGGCGACGCTGGTGGGGGACCCGGCGCAGCCCGGCACCGGGGAGATCGTGCTCGACGCCGTGGAACCGCCGCTGCTGCCGGCGCCGGGCCACTGGGAGCTCGACCCGGCGCATTCGTCCATCGCCTTCACCGCGCAGCACATCGGCTTCGCCCGGATCCGCGGCCGGTTCAACACCTTCGCCGGCGGGGTGCGGATAGCCGACCGCATGGAGGACTCCTCCATGCACGTGATCATCGACGCGGCGAGCATCGACACCGGCATGCGGATGCGGGACGACCACCTGCGGTCCGCCGACTTCCTGGACGCGGCCCGGTACCCGACGGTCGAGTTCTACAGCGAGCGGTTCATCCACCGCAGCGGCAGCCGCTGGGCCGTCGCGGGCGCCCTGACCCTGCACGGGGCCAGCCGCTCGGTGACCCTGGACACCGAGTACCTGGGTCTCGGCACCGGGTTGGAGGGCGAGCCGCGCGCGGCCTGCCGGGCGACCGCCGAACTGCACCGCGAGGACTTCAGCCTCAACTGGCAGTCCGTACTGGCTCAAGGGATAGCGGCGATCGGCTCGAGCGTGGAAGTGGTGCTCGACGTCCAGATCGTGCACAAGGCCTAGGCGTGCCCGCGAAGTAGCGCCGGCCGCCCGGAGGGCCGGCGCGGCTACGGGGTTTCCAGCCAGCCCTCGTACTCGGCCGCGAGGCCGTCCAGCACCGTGGCGTCGAGCCGTTCCTGCGGGTCTTCGACGACCACCAGCCACTGGGCGTCCTCGGCGTCGTCCTCGCCGGCGAGGGCGTCGCGGAACAGCTGCGGCTCCTCGGGGAGGCCGAAGCGGTCCACGGCCTCCTGGGCCACCTCCTCGGCGGCGTCGCGGTCGGGCAGCACCAGTACATGTCGCACGTTCACCGGGCCATTCTCCGGGATGCGGCGGGGGAGGCCGCGGTGCGGGGGGCTGTCAGTGCGGCGTGGGATGCTGGACGCGATGGCCACCAGGAAGAACTCCACCGACGATCCGCTCGCCCCGCTCACCCTCGCGGTGGGGCAGGAGGACCTGCTGCTCGACCGCGCCGTACGGGAGGTGGTGGCGGCCGCCCGGGCCGTCGACGCCGATACGGACGTGCGCGACCTCGCACCGGAGCAGCTCCAGCCCGGCACGCTCGCCGAGCTCACCAGTCCCTCGCTCTTCTCCGAGCGCAAGGTGCTGGTCGTACGCAATGCGCAGGACCTCTCCGCCGACACGGTCAAGGAGGTCAAGGCGTACCTCGCGGCGCCGTTCGAGGAGATCACCCTCGTGCTCCTCCACGCGGGCGGGGTCAAGGGCAAGGGGCTGCTGGACGCGGCCCGCAAGGCCGGGGCCCGGGAGGTCGCCTGCCCGAAGATGACGAAGGCCGCGGACCGGCTGGCGTTCGTGCGGGGAGAGTTCCGCACGCTGGGCCGGTCGGCGACCCCGGAGGCGTGCCAGACGCTGGTCGACGCCATCGGGAGCGATCTGCGGGAGCTCGCGAGCGCGGCCGCGCAGCTGTGCGCGGACGTCGAGGGCACGATCGACGAGTCCGTGGTCGGCCGGTACTACACGGGCCGGGCCGAGGCCTCCAGCTTCACGGTCGCCGACCGGGCGGTCGAGGGCCGGGCGGCGGAAGCCCTCGAAGCCCTGCGGTGGTCGCTGTCCACGGGGGTGGCGCCGGTGCTGATCACCAGCGCGCTCGCGCAGGCGGTGCGGGCCATCGGCAAGCTGGCCTCCGCCCCGCGCGGCGCCCGTCCGGGCGACCTCGCCCGGGACCTGGGGATGCCGCCCTGGAAGATCGACCGGGTCCGTCAGCAGATGCGGGGCTGGTCGGCGGACGGTGTCGCGGACGCCCTGCGCGCCGTCGCCGCGGCCGATGCCGGGGTCAAGGGCGGCGGCGACGACCCGGAGTACGCCCTGGAGAAGGCGGTCGTGGCCGTGGCCCGGGCGGCCCGTCCCCAGCGCCGGTAACCGGCCGCCCCCAGCGCCGGTAACCGTCCCGTCGCCGGTGACCCGGCAGCGGCTCGCCGGCCGCCGGCCGGCAGACCCTCCGGGCAAGGCGAAGGCCCCGGGGGCCGCCCTGGGGAAGGGTGGCTCTCGGGGCCTTCGTTACTTCTTGTTGCGCCGCACCCGCGTGGCGAACGCTTCGTGTGCGGCGCGGGGTGCCGGTCAGGAGCGGGAGAGAGGGCCCGCTGGGTCCGTTCCGGCGATCACATCAGAGCTCAGCCCTGGAGGGAGGCAACCTTGGTGGCCAGCGCCGACTTCTTGTTGGCGGCGGCGTTCTTGTGGATGACACCCTTCGAGACAGCCTTGTCGAGCGCACGCGCGGCGGCGCGAGAAGCCACGGTGGCCTTCTCGACGTCACCGGCGAGGACGGCCTCGCGGGCCTTGCGGATCGCGGTCTTGAGCGAAGACTTGACGGCCTTGTTGCGCAGGCGCGCCTTCTCGTTCGTCTTGTTCCGCTTGATCTGGGACTTGATGTTCGCCACGAAAGAGCCTTTTCAGGTTCAGAGTTTGATCTTCGGATTGTGTCCCGACAGCTGAGAGGGCATACGAGACACAGCTGCCCAGGCTACCAGGCGCGCTCCGACCGGCCCAAACCGAGCGCATCGCCCCGTCCATGGGACCATGGGAGCCTGCGTACAGATCCGACGAGAGCCGGAAACGCTTCCGACTGCGACCCGAGAATCAGGACACTGCGTGCCCGCGATCCCCAGCCACGTGCCCGAGCCGAGCCGTACCGACCCGGCGCTGATCCGCAATTTCTGCATCATCGCGCACATCGACCACGGCAAGTCGACGCTCGCCGACCGGATGCTCCAGCTCACCGGCGTCGTCGACCAGCGGCAGATGCGCGCCCAGTACCTCGACCGCATGGACATCGAGCGTGAGCGCGGCATCACGATCAAGTCCCAGGCGGTCCGACTGCCCTGGGCGCCCACCGTGGGCGAGGGCCAGGGCAAGACGCACATCCTCAACATGATCGACACCCCCGGGCACGTCGACTTCACGTACGAGGTCTCGCGCTCCCTCGCTGCCTGCGAGGGCACGGTCCTCCTCGTGGACGCCGCACAGGGCATCGAGGCCCAGACCCTCGCCAACCTGTACCTGGCGATGGAGAACGACCTCGCGATCGTCCCCGTCCTGAACAAGATCGACCTGCCGGCCGCCCAGCCGGAGAAGTTCGCCGAGGAGCTCGCGAACCTGGTCGGCTGCCAGCCCGAGGACGTCCTGCGGGTCTCCGCGAAGACCGGCCTCGGCGTGGACGCCCTGCTCGACAAGGTCGTCGCCACCGTCCCGGCCCCGGTCGGCGTCAAGGACGCCCCCGCCCGCGCGATGATCTTCGACTCGGTCTACGACTCCTACCGCGGTGTCGTGACGTACGTCCGTGTGGTCGACGGCCAGCTCAACAAGCGCGAGCGCATCCGGATGATGTCCACCGGCGCCACCCACGAGCTGCTGGAGATCGGTGTCTCCTCCCCGGAGATGACCCCGGCCGACGGCATCGGCGTCGGCGAGGTGGGCTACATCATCACCGGCGTGAAGGACGTCCGTCAGTCCAAGGTCGGTGACACGATCACCAGCCTGCACAACGGTGCGACCGAGGCCCTCGGCGGCTACAAGGACCCGAAGCCGATGGTCTTCTCGGGCCTGTACCCGCTCGACGGCTCCGAGTACCCCGACCTGCGCGAGGCCCTGGACAAGCTCCAGCTCAACGACGCCGCGCTCGTCTACGAGCCGGAGACCTCGGCGGCGCTGGGCTTCGGCTTCCGCGTCGGCTTCCTCGGCCTGCTCCACCTGGACGTGGTCCGCGAGCGCCTGGAGCGCGAGTTCGGCCTCGACCTGATCGCCACCGCGCCGAACGTGGTCTACCGCGTCGTCATGGAGGACGGCAAGGAGGTCACGGTCACCAACCCGAGCGAGTTCCCCGAGGGCAAGATCTCGGACGTGTTCGAGCCGGTCGTCCGGGCCACCGTGCTGGCGCCCACCGAGTTCATCGGCGCGATCATGGAGCTCTGCCAGACCCGCCGCGGCACGCTGCTCGGCATGGACTACCTCTCCGAGGACCGGGTGGAGATCCGCTACACCCTCCCCCTCGCGGAGATCGTCTTCGACTTCTTCGACCAGCTGAAGTCCAAGACCCGCGGTTACGCCTCCCTCGACTACGAGCCCACCGGCGAGCAGTCGGGCAGCCTGGTCAAGGTCGACATCCTGCTGCACGGCGACAAGGTCGACGCCTTCTCCGCCGTCACCCACAAGGACGCCGCGTACGCGTACGGCGTGCGGCTCGTCGCCAAGCTGCGCGAGCTCATCCCCCGGCAGGCCTTCGAGGTGCCGATCCAGGCGGCCGTCGGCTCGCGCGTCATCGCCCGCGAGACCATCCGCGCCATCCGCAAGGACGTCCTCGCCAAGTGCTACGGCGGTGACATCTCCCGTAAGCGGAAGCTGCTGGAGAAGCAGAAGGAAGGCAAGAAGCGCATGAAGATGGTCGGCTCGGTGGAGGTGCCCCAGGAGGCCTTCATCGCCGTTCTCTCCAGCGACGAGTCCGGCGGCAAGAAGAAGTAGCCGCCGCGACCGGCGTCGTGCGAAACAAGCCCCCGTGCCGATGCACGGGGGCTTGTTTCGTTATGAATCGGCCGCTCGCGGACTCTTACGTCCCGGCCGGTGGCCACCTAGTCTGATCACTGCTCGATGGTTACTCGCCAGTTACAAGCCCCTGAATAACACGCCCTGCCGCGTGGTCCGGAGGACGTCCGTGAGCGACACACAGACCTTGATCGAGAACCGCCCGCCCACCGTGGCGGCCCTCTTCCTTGAGCGTGTCGCCGCCACGCCGAACGCCGAGGCCTACCGGTTCCCGGTGCCCGCGGCCGGCGGCAGCGGCCCCGACGACTGGAAGTCGCTGAGCTGGGGACAGGCGGCCGAGCGGGTCTTCGGCATCGCCGCCGGCCTGCTGGAGCTGGGCCTGCAGCCCGAGGACCGGGTCGCGCTCGCCTCCAACACCCGCGTCGAGTGGATCCTCTCGGACCTCGGCGTCATGTGCGCCGGCGGCGCGGTGACCACGATCTACCCCAGCACCAACGCCGAGGAATCGGCGTTCATCCTCTCCGACTCGGCCAGCCGCGTGCTGATCGCCGAGGACGCCTCCCAGCTCGCCAAGGCCCGCGAGCGCCGCGCCGACCTGCCCGAGCTCGCCCACGTGGTGGTCGTGGAGGCCGCCGACGCGGTACCGGCCGCGGACGATCCGGAAGGCTGGGTGCTCTCCCTCGCCGACCTGGAGGCGCGCGGCCGGGAGTACCTCGCCAAGCACCCCGAGGCGGTCAAGGAGCGGATCGCGGCCATCACCGCCGACCAGCTCGCCACCCTCATCTACACCTCGGGCACCACCGGCCGTCCCAAGGGCGTACGGCTCCCGCACGACAACTGGTCGTACATGGCCAAGGCCACCGTCGCCACCGGCATGATCTCCAGCACCGACGTCCAGTACCTGTGGCTGCCGCTCGCGCACGTCTTCGGCAAGGTCCTGACCTCCGGACAGATCGAGGTCGGGCACGTCACCGCCGTCGACGGCCGCATCGACAAGATCATCGAGAACCTGCCGGTCGTCCAGCCCACCTACATGGCGGCCGTCCCCCGCATCTTCGAGAAGGTCTACAACGGGGTCGCCGCCAAGGCCCGGGCCGGCGGCGGCGCCAAGTACAAGATCTTCCAGTGGTCGGTCGGCGTCGCCCGCGAGTACGCCAAGACCACCCAGGACAACCACCGCCGCACCGGCAGCCCCGCGGTCCCCTTCGGCCTCGCCACCAAGCACAAGATCGCCGACGCGCTCGTCTACTCCAAGCTCCGCGAGGCCTTCGGCGGCCGGCTGCGCGCCGCCGTCTCCGGCGCCTCCGCGCTCGCCCCCGAGATCGGCTACTTCTTCGCCGGCGCCGGCATCAACATCCTCGAGGGCTACGGCCTCACCGAGTCCAGCGCGGCCTCCTTCGTCAACCCCGGCGAGGCCTACCGCACCGGCACCGTCGGCAAGCCGCTCCCCGGCACCGAGGTCCGCATCGCCGACGACGGCGAGATCCTGCTGCGCGGCCCCGGCATCATGCAGGGCTACCACCTGCAGCCCGAGAAGACCGCCGAGGTGCTGGAGGAGGACGGCTGGCTGCACACGGGCGACATCGGCGAGCTCTCGCCCGACGGCTACCTGCGCATCACGGACCGCAAGAAGGACCTGATCAAGACCTCGAACGGGAAGTACGTCGCGCCCGCCGAGATCGAGGGGCGGTTCAAGGCGATCTGCCCGTACGTGTCGAGCATCGTCGTGCACGGTGCGGACCGGAACTTCTGCGCCGCCCTGGTCGCGCTCGACGAGCCGTCGATCATGGGCTGGGCCGCCGAGAACGGCCTGGAGGGCAGGACGTACGCCGAGGTCCTGGCCGCGGCGGAGACGAACCGGCTGGTCGAGACGTACGTCCAGACGCTGAACGAGGGCCTCCAGCGCTGGCAGACGGTCAAGAAGTTCCGGATCCTGCCCCGCGACCTCGACGTGGAGCACGGCGACCTCACGCCCAGCCTCAAGCTGAAGCGGCCGGCCGTCGAGCGTGAGTTCAAGCACCTGATCGACGAGATGTACGAGGGCTCGCGCGAGGCGTAGCGCGGCCACGGGCGGCGGCGCGGGCGGTACGAGGGGCCCGGGGGCGGCGTGAGCGGCCGGGCCCCCGGCCGGGTGCGGGACAATGGGGGCATGCCTTCCGCACTGCCCGACGGTGAACCCATGCCCGAAGACGGCTCGCTGCCGTCGCATGCCCTGGCGGGTGCCGGGGACCGGCCGCTCGGGTTCTACCTGCACGTCCCGTACTGCGCCACGCGGTGCGGGTACTGCGACTTCAACACGTACACCGCGACCGAGCTGCGCGGCACCGGCGGCGTGCTCGCCTCCCGGGAGAACTACGCCGACACCCTGATCGACGAGGTCCGCCTCGCCCGCAAGGTGCTCGGCGACGACCCGCGGGCCGTGCGGACGGTGTTCGTGGGCGGCGGCACGCCCACGCTGCTGCCCGCCGCGGACCTCGTACGGATGCTCGCGGCGATCCGGGACGAGTTCGGGCTCGCCGAGGACGCCGAGGTCACCACGGAGGCCAATCCGGAGTCGGTGAACCCGGAGTACCTGGCGGAGCTGCGGGCGGGCGGCTTCAACCGGGTCTCCTTCGGCATGCAGAGCGCGAAGCAGCACGTCCTGAAGGTGCTCGACCGCACGCACACCCCGGGCCGGCCGGAGGCGTGCGTCGCGGAGGCGCGCGCGGCGGGCTTCGACCACGTGAACCTGGACCTGATCTACGGCACGCCGGGGGAGACCGACGAGGACTGGCGCGCGTCCCTGGCCGCCGCGCTCGGGGCCGGCCCGGACCACATCAGCGCGTACGCGCTGATCGTGGAGGAGGGCACTCAGCTGGCACGGCGGATCCGGCGGGGCGAGGTCCCGATGACGGACGACGACGTGCACGCCGACCGGTACCTGATCGCGGACTCGGTGATGGCCGAGGCCGGGTACGACTGGTACGAGGTCTCGAACTGGGCCACCTCGGAGGCGGGCCGCTGCCTGCACAACGAGCTGTACTGGCGCGGCGCCGACTGGTGGGGCGCCGGCCCCGGCGCCCACTCGCACGTCGGCGGGGTCCGCTGGTGGAACGTGAAGCACCCGGGCGCCTACGCCGCCGCCCTCGCGGAGGGCCGCTCCCCGGGCGCCGGCCGCGAACTCCTCTCCGAGGAGGACCGCCGGGTGGAGCGGATCCTGCTGGAGCTCCGCCTGGTGGACGGCGTCCCGCTGTCCCTGCTGGCCCCGGCCGGCCTCGCGGCCTCCCGCCGCGCCCTCGCCGACGGCCTCCTGGAAGCCGCCCCGTACGAGGCGGGCCGCGCCGTGCTGACCCTCCGCGGCCGCCTCCTGGCCGACGCGGTGGTCCGCGACCTGGTGGACTGACCCCTCGGAGGAGTGAATCCGTACGCGCTCCGCCGCGGCCGGGCCGTCTCTTGCGGATCTTGCCCGGCCCGCGCCGCCCGGCAAAGGATCCGAAAGAGACGACCTAGCCCGTGACGAAGTCGATCAGCTCCTCCACCCGCCCCAGCAGGACCGGCTCCAGGTCCTTGTAGGACCTCACGCGGGACAGGACGTGCTGCCAGGCGGCGCCGGTGTTCTGCGGCCAGCCCAGCGCCCTGCAGACGCCCGTCTTCCAGTCCTGGCCCGGCGGGATCACCGGCCACGCGGCGATGCCCAGCGCGGACGGCTTCACCGCCTGCCAGACGTCCACGTACGGGTGGCCGACGACCAGGACGTCCGACGAGGTCACCGACGCCGCGATGCGGGACTCCTTCGAACCCGGGACCAGGTGGTCCACCAGGACGCCGAGGCGGGCGTCGGCCGTCGGGGCGAAGTCCGCGACCACCGCGGGGAGGTCGTCGACGCCCTCCAGGTACTCCACCACCACGCCCTCGATCCGCAGGTCGTCACCCCAGACCCGCTCCACCAGTTCCGCGTCGTGCCGGCCCTCCACGTAGATCCGCCCGGCGCGCGCCACGCGGGCGCGCGCCCCCGGGACGGCGACCGAGCCCGATGCCGTACGCAAGGGGGCCGCGGGCGCCCGTGAGGGGCGGGTCAGGGTCACCACGGCGCCCTCCAGCAGGAACCCCCGCGGCTCCAGCGGGAACACCCGCCGCTTGCCGAAGCGGTCCTCCAGGGTCACCGTGCCCGCCTCGCAGGCCACCACCGCGCCGCAGAAGTCCGTACCCGCCACCTCGACCACGAGGTCGGTGTCCGCCGGCACCTCCGGCACCGGCTTGGGGCGCTTCCACTGCGGGGTCAGGTCGGGGGAGTACTCGCGCATCCGGCCGAGAGTAGGAGAGAGCGCGGGCTCACGGGCCCGACACGCCGAACCGCCGTGCGAGTGTGTCGCGTTGCTCACGGAGGAAGTCCGCGGAGACCACCGCTCCGTGACCCGGCACGTACAGTGCGTCGTCCCCGCCCAGCGACAGCAGCCGGTCGATCGCCGCCGGCCAGCGCGCCGGCAGCGCGTCGCTGCCCGCCTGGGGCTCCCCCGACTCCTCGACCAGGTCCCCGCAGAACACCGTCTCGCGCTCGCCCGGCACGAACACCGCCAGGTCGTACGGGGAATGGCCGGGCCCGACGTTGGCCAGCAGCGCCTGCACCCCGCCCAGCTCCAGCGTCCATTCGCCCGACACGGAGTGGCGCGGCACCACCAGCAGGTCCACCGCCTCGGCGGCCTCGGCCTCCGCGAGCCCGTGCGCGACCGCGCCGGCGCGCAGCTCCTCCCGGCCCGCCGACAGCTCCGCGTCCAGCCCGACGGCTCCGTACACCTCCGCCCCGGCGAACGCCGCGACGCCCAGTACGTGATCGAAATGGCCGTGCGTGAATGCGATATGCGTCACGCGCCGGCCGGTCAGCCGCTCCGCCTCGGCCCGCAGCTGCGCCCCTTCGCGCACGCACGAGCCCGGATCGATCAGGAGCACCGACTCGTCCCCCACCACCAGTCCCACCGTGCAATCCCACACCGGGAGCCGTCGCCGTCCGGTCCGCCCGGTCAGCCGCTCCCAGCCCGCCTCTTCCCAACGCACGTCCATGCCGCGACGCTACCTTGGCGGGCCGCCCTTGCCAGGGGCTGACTACCCGGCCGTACACTGGCCGGGGGATCTCTGGCACTCGAACGCCCGGAGTGCCAACGAAGCAGATCAAACCGACCACGACACGCGACGACGACCAGCTGGAGGTGTGCGCGATGCTCAGCGAACGCAGACTCGAGGTGCTGCGCGCCATCGTCCAGGACTACGTCGGGACGGAGGAGCCGGTCGGCTCCAAGGCGCTCACCGAGCGGCACCGGCTCGGCGTCTCGCCCGCCACCGTGCGCAACGACATGGCCGTGCTGGAGGACGAGGGCTACATCGCCCAGCCCCACACCAGCGCCGGCCGGATCCCCACGGACAAGGGCTACCGGCTCTTCGTCGACAGGCTGGCGGGGGTCAAACCGCTGTCGACGCCCGAGCGCCGGGCCATCCAGAACTTCCTCGACGGCGCCGTCGACCTCGACGACGTCGTCGGCCGCACCGTGCGGCTGCTCGCGCAGCTCACGCGGCAGGTCGCGGTCGTCCAGTACCCGAGCCTGACCCGGTCCACGGTCCGGCACGTCGAGCTGCTGTCGCTGGCTCCGGCCCGGCTCATGCTCGTGCTGATCACCGACACGGGCCGGGTCGAGCAGCGGCTCGTCGACTGCCAGACGCCGTTCGGCGAGACCTCGCTCGCCGATCTGCGGGCGCGGCTCAACAGCCGGGTCGTCGGGCGCCGGTTCACCGACGTGCCGCAGCTGGTGCAGGACCTGCCGGAGTCCTTCGAACCGGAGGACCGCGGCACGGTGTCGACCGTGCTCTCGACCCTGCTCGAGACGCTGGTCGAGGAGGCCGAGGAGCGGCTGATGATCGGCGGAACCGCCAATCTCACGCGCTTCGGACACGATTTTCCCCTGACGATCAGGCCGGTGCTCGAAGCGCTGGAGGAGCAGGTCGTGCTCCTCAAGCTGCTGGGCGAGGCCAACGAGTCGGGAATGGCCGTACGGATCGGGCATGAGAATGCCTACGAGGGACTGAACTCCACGTCCGTCGTCTCGGTCGGCTACGGTTCGGGCGGCGAGACAGTCGCCAAACTCGGCGTGGTCGGACCGACCCGCATGGACTACCCCGGAACGATGGGAGCGGTACGCGCAGTGGCACGTTACGTCGGACAGATCCTGGCGGAGTCGTAAGTGGCCACGGACTACTACGCCGTTCTCGGCGTGCGCCGCGACGCATCCCAGGACGAGATCAAGAAGGCCTTCCGCCGCCTCGCGCGTGAACTCCACCCGGACGTGAATCCGGACCCGAAGACGCAGGAGCGCTTCAAGGAGATCAACGCGGCGTACGAGGTGCTCTCGGACCCGCAGAAGAAGCAGGTCTACGACCTCGGCGGCGACCCGCTGTCCTCATCGGGCGGCGGCGCGGGCGCGGGCGGCTTCGGTGCGGGCGGCTTCGGAAACTTCTCCGACATCATGGACGCCTTCTTCGGCCAGGCCTCGCAGCGCGGACCGCGCTCGCGGACCCGCCGCGGCCAGGACGCCATGATCCGCCTCGACCTGGAGCTGGACGAGGCCGCCTTCGGCACGACCAAGGACATCCAGGTCGACACGGCCGTCGTCTGCACCACCTGCTCCGGCGAGGGCGCCGCCCCCGGCACCTCGGCGCAGACGTGTGACATGTGCCGTGGTCGCGGTGAGGTGTCGCAGGTCACCCGGTCCTTCCTGGGCCAGGTCATGACCTCGCGCCCCTGCCCCCAGTGCCAGGGCTTCGGCACCGTGGTCCCGACCCCGTGCCACGAGTGCGCGGGCGACGGCCGGGTCCGCTCCCGCCGCAGCCTCACGGTCAAGATCCCGGCCGGCGTCGAGAACGGCACCCGGATCCAGCTCGCGGGCGAGGGCGAGGTCGGCCCCGGCGGCGGCCCCGCCGGCGACCTGTACGTGGAGATCCACGAGCTGTCGCACCCGACCTTCCAGCGGCGCGGGGACGACCTGCACTGCACGGTGACCATCCCCATGACGGCCGCGGCCCTGGGCACCAAATGCCCGCTGGAGACCCTGGACGGCATGGAGGAGATCGACATCCGCCCCGGCACCGGGTCCGGCCAGTCGATCCCGCTGCACGGGCGCGGCGTCACGCACCTGCGCGGCGGCGGCCGCGGCGACCTGATCGTCCACGTCGAGGTCACCACCCCCGGCAAGCTGGACGCCCAGCAGGAGGAGCTGCTGCGCCAGCTCGCCAAGCTGCGCGGCGAGGAGCGGCCCATGGGTCAGTTCGCGCCGGGTCAGCAGGGCCTGTTCAGCCGCCTGAAGGACGCCTTCAACGGCCGCTGACCGGCCTGCCGGCACACGTACGAGCCCGGTCCGGGGATGCCCCGGACCGGGCTCGCCGCATCGATCCGGACGCCGCAGGGGAAGCGGACTATGCCAGGCGAATGCCGTGATTTAGCCCGCTGAGCGGGACATGGCACGATGCAGTCCATGTCCTCCGCACCGTACGGTCTCTCCCCCCACCCGATCGTGCAGGCTCCCATGGCGGGCGGCGCCTCCTGCCCGCCGCTCGCCGCCGCCGTCTGCGAGGCGGGCGCCCTGGGCTTCCTGGCCGGCGGCTACAAGACCGCCGACGGCATGTACCAGGAGATCAAACAACTGCGTGCGCTCACCCGGCGCCCGTTCGGCGTGAACCTCTTCATGCCGCAGACCGGGTACGTGGACCAGGCCGCCGTGGAGGCGTACCGCGGGCAGCTGGCCGGCGAGGCCAGCTGGTACGAGCTGTCCCTGGCCGACGAGGACATCATCGGCACCATCGACGACGGCTACGACGCCAAGCTCGCCATCCTCCTCGAAGACCCGGTCCCCGTGGTCTCGTTCACCTTCGGCTGCCCCGCGCCCGCGGTCCTCGCCGCCCTGCGCCAGGCCGGTACGTACTCCGTCGTCACGGTCACCTCGGTCGACGAGGCGCGCACCGCCCGGGCCGCGGGCGCCGACGCCCTGTGCGTCCAGGGCGTGGAGGCCGGCGGCCACCAGGGCACCCACCGCGACGACCCGCAGACGGACGGCACGGCGGGCGTGGGCCTGCTCGCGCTGGTGGCCCAGGTACGGGAGGCGGTGGACCTTCCGATCATCGCGGCGGGCGGCCTGATGCGCGGCTCGCAGATCGCGGCGCTGCTGGCGGCGGGAGCGGAGGCGGCGCAGCTCGGCACCGCGTTCCTGCCCTGCCCCGAATCGGGCGCGCACCCCCTGCACAAGCAGGCGCTGACAGACCCCCTGTTCCCCCACACCGAGCTGACCAGGGCGTTCTCGGGACGGCCGGCCCGGGGCCTGGTGAACCGGTTCATGCGGGAGCACGGGCCGTACGCCCCCGCCGCGTACCCGCAGATCCACCACATGACCGCCGGCCTGCGCAAGGCGGCCGCCGCGGCCGGGGACCCGCAGGGCATGGCCCTGTGGGCGGGCCAGGGGCACCGGCTGGCCCGGGCGCTGCCGGCGGGGGAGCTGGTGGAGGTGCTGGCGGCCGAACTGGCCGAGGCCCGGTCCGCGTTGAAGTCGACGAACGACAGGAGTACGTCATGACCGCCCCCGTGTTCGTGGTCGAAGAGGTCCCCGCGGGGCCGGAGTTCGTGCTCGACGGCCCCGAAGGCCGGCACGCGGTGTCCGTGAAGCGGCTGAACCCCGGTGAGGACGTGGTCCTGACCGACGGGCGCGGCCACTGGACGGAGGGCGTGGTCAAGGCCGCCGAGGGCAAGGACCGGCTGGTCGTCATGGACCTGCACTCGATCGAGGAGGAGCCGGAACCGGCCGTCCGGATCACCGTCGTCCAGGCCCTGCCCAAGGGCGACCGCGGCGAGCTCGCCGTCGAGACCATGACCGAGACCGGCGTGGACGCCATCGTCCCCTGGCAGGCCTCGCGCTGCATCACCCAGTGGCGCGGCGACCGCGGTGCCAAGTCCCTGGCCAAGTGGCGGGCCACGGCCCGGGAGGCGGGCAAGCAGTCCCGCCGGGTCCGCTTCCCCGAGGTGGCGGAGGCCATGTCCACCAAGCAGGTCGCGGCGCTGCTGGCCGGGGCCGACCTGGCGATGGTCCTCCACGAGGACCGGGACACCCCCTCGGAGGCGCTGGCCACGGCCGAACTCCCGGCCGGCGGATCCATCGTCCTGGTCGTCGGCCCGGAGGGCGGAGTCTCCCCGGAGGAGCTGGCCGTCTTCGCGGAGGCCGGAGCCCACCCCCACCGGCTGGGCTCCTCGGTCCTGCGCACCTCCACCGCCGGCACGGCGGCGACGGCGGTCCTGCTGGCGCGCACCGGCCGCTGGTCCTGAGCCGCCGGTCCTGGGCCGCGGCCACGCGCCGCGGTCCTGGCCGCGGTCCCGAGTCGCGGTCCCGAGTCCTCCCGAAACGCACATGAGGGCGCGGGCGGCGCCGGATACGATGCCGGGGCTGATCATCGTCGGCGCCGGCGGCCCGTCCGCCCGTGCCACTGTCTCGGAAGGCGAAGCAATGGCCGGGGAACCGCAGGCGGACTGCCTGTTCTGCAAGATCGTCGCGGGGAACATCCCGG
Organism: Streptomyces sp. NPDC001194; assembly: GCF_042896985.1. Classification (NCBI taxonomy): domain Bacteria; kingdom Bacillati; phylum Actinomycetota; class Actinomycetes; order Kitasatosporales; family Streptomycetaceae; genus Streptomyces; species Streptomyces sp. NPDC001194. Next base: position 160,969 of record NZ_JBIAXU010000002.1, read on the forward strand.
CGACCGTGGTCCGGGAGACCGAGACGACGTTCGCCTTCCGGGACATCAACCCGCAGGCGCCCACGCACGTCCTGGTGATCCCCCGGGTGCACTACCCCGACGCCGCCTCCCTCGCCGCCGCCGAACCGGCCGTCGCCGCCGACCTGCTGCGCGAGGCCGGGCAGATCGCGGCCGAGGAGAAGCTCGACGACCACGGCTACCGCGTGGTGTTCAACACCGGCGCCGGCGCCGGCCAGACCGTCTTCCACGCCCACGCGCACGTCCTCGGCGGCCGCGGCCTCCAGTGGCCCCCCGGATAGCACCGTGTCCGTACGAGAGTTCGTGGTGCTGGGCACCGCCAGCCAGGTGCCCACCCGCCACCGCAACCACAACGGCTACCTCCTGCGCTGGGACGGCGAGGGCATCCTCTTCGACCCGGGCGAGGGCACCCAGCGCCAGATGCTGCGCGCCGGGGTGGCCGCGCACGACATCAACCGGATCTGCATCACCCACTTCCACGGCGACCACAGCCTCGGGCTCGCCGGGGTGATCCAGCGCATCAACCTGGACCGGGTCCCGCACCCCGTCACGGCGCACTACCCGGCCTCCGGGCAGAAGTTCTTCGACCGGCTCCGGTACGCCACCGCCTACCGGGAGACCGTCGCGCTCCGCGAGGAGCCCGTGGCCGCGGACGGGACGCTGGCACAGGGGTCCTCGTACACCCTCGAGGCCCGGCTGCTCTCGCACCCCGTCGAGTCCTTCGGCTACCGGATCACCGAGCCTGACGGGCGCCGCATGGTGCCCGAACTGCTCGCGCGGCACGGGATCAAGGGGCCCGACGTGGGGCGGATCCAGCGCGAGGGGCGGCTGGGCGGGGTCACGCTCGACGACGTCAGCGAGCACAAGCCGGGGCAGAGCTTCGCCTTCGTGATGGACACCCGGCTGTGCCCCGGCGTGGACGCGCTCGCCGCGGGCGCCGACATGCTCGTGATCGAGTCCACGTTCCTCGACGAGGACGAGGCCCTCGCGACCGACCACGGGCACCTCACCGCCGGCCAGGCGGCCCGGGTCGCGCGGGACGCGGGCGTACGGCACCTCGTGCTGACGCACTTCTCGCAGCGCTACACGGACCCGCAGGAGTTCGAACGCCAGGCCCGCGCGGCCGGCTTCGAGGGCGAGCTGACGATCGCCGCGGACCTCGTACGGGTTCCCCTGCCGAAGCGGGGCTAGCGTCCCACAGGGCGAAACCAGCGTTCCGCCCCGGCCTTCTGGCCGCGGCGGGCCGCCGGGGAGAGCAGCAGGACCCGGCGGGGCTTCCCGGCTCCGGTGGGGCTCGCGGGAGCCGGGATCTCGACGCGGAGTTCGGGTTCCGCGGCCGTGGCCGCCGGGCTCCGGCCCGCGTGCAGGGCGACGGCGGTCAGCGGCCCGGCCACCGCGAGCAGCAGTCCGCCCAGGACCAGCCCCATGCCCGGGAAGCCGAAGGCCTCGGCGAGCAGGCTGCCCACCACGGGCCCGCAGGCCGTGCCCAGCGAGGAGGCGGCGCCCGCGAACACGGCCCAGCGGCCGCGCGGGTCCAGGGCGGCCGCGAGGCCGATCACGTACGACAGGACGACCGGGTAGACCGCGTTCCACAGGATCTCCCCGGCCGCGAACCCGGTGGGCCCGTCCGCGGAGGAGGTCAGCACCACGCAGCCCGCGATGGCCGCCGTGCCCGCGCCGATCGGGACCGCCCGCCCCAGCCGGGTGCCGAACGCGGAGGCGCCCGTGACCCCGAGCAGGCCCGCGCCCAGCGCCACCGCGAAGACGGCGCCCAGGGCGGCCTCGGACAGTCCGGCCTGCTCGGCGCCGATCCGGCCGCTGACGCCCCAGAGGGCCTCCTGGGTCAGGGACCACAGCAGCAGGCAGCCCGCCAGCACCGCCCCGGCGCGCGGGTGCGGCGGCCGCCCGGAGCTGCGTACGGCAGGACCGGGACGGGTCGGCCCGCCGAGCCGGCCGGTGGCCGGCCAGGCCAGCGCCGCGACCAGCGCGATGGCCGCGAAGGGCAGCCCGTGGCCGCCGCCGAGGTGCGGCAGGGTCAGGTACAGGGCGCCGGCGGTCGCCGAGACGGACAGCAGCCCGAGCGACGAGACCCGGTGCGGGTCGCGGTGCCCGGCGATCCCGGCGGCTGTCACGGCGGTGGCGGTCCCGGAGCCGAAGCCGCCGACCACCACGCCCGCGACCACCAGCGGGAGCAGGGCGGTCGAGGCCGCGGTGCCGTAGCCCAGGGCGGCGAGCAGCAGCCCGAGCCGGGCCAGCGGGCGCGGCCCGAGGCGGGGGATCCGGGAGGCCAGGGTGAATCCGGCGGTGGCCGAGCCGAGCAGCAGGGCGGTGCCGACGAGCCCGGCCTGGGCGGGGCTCAGGGGGAGATGGGCGTCGAGGCGTCCGACGACGGTGGGAAGCAGGTAGGGGGCGACGTACCCGGCCGTGAAGAGGGCCACCAGGGGCCAGGCGGCGGGCGGCGCGGAGGTGTTGTCGGACACGGCTCTTCCCGGTGGTGCGCGGGTGGGGCGGGATGTTCCGCGAGGCCGCGGCCCCCTTGTCTATCAACTGCCCGGCGACCCGGAGAAGAGCGCCACGAGAGTGATGTGCGCCACACTGTGTTTTGGCCCTGCCCGGGGCGGGCAAGGCTGGCAGCTTTCCACCACATGCCCGCTTGCAGAAACGAGCCTTCGCACCAGCCCGGGGAGAAAACCGTGACCAGTCGGGACAGCCGCACCAGCCGCAGCGCAGCCATGGACCCGCTCGACAGCGCGGCTGCCGCCGTGGACCCGCTCGGTCCGCTGCGCAGCCCCCTGGAGCCGGGCTTCGACGTCTACCTGACCGGCACGGTCTTCCTCGACATCATCTTCACCGGCCTCGACTCCGCCCCGGTGCGCGGTACGGAGTCCTGGGCGCGCGGCATGGGCTCCAGCCCCGGGGGAGTGGCCAACATGGCCACCGCCCTGTCCCGGCTCGGCCTGCGCACCTCGCTGGCCGCGGCCTTCGGCGACGACCACTACGGCGAGTACTGCTGGGACGCGCTGGAGCAGGGCGAGGGCATCGACCTGTCGATGTCGCGGACCATCCCCGGCTGGCACAGCCCGGTCACGGTCTCCATGGCGTACGAGGGCGAGCGCACGATGGTCTCGCACGGCCACGAGGCCCCGCCACCGGCGGGCCCCGGGCCGTTCCCGCAGTGCCCGCCGCGCACCCGGGCGGCCGTGGCCTCGCTGGCGCAGGGACGGACGGAGCCGTGGATCGCGGAGGCGGCGCGGCGCGGGGCGCGGATCTTCGCGGACGTGGGGTGGGACGAGAGCGGCCGCTGGGACCTGGGGGCCCTGCCCGACCTGGAGCACTGCGAGGCCTTCCTGCCGAACGCGGGGGAGGCGATGCGGTACACGCGGACCGACTGTCCGAGAGCCGCGGCCCGGGCGCTGGCCGAGAAGGTGCCGGTCGCGGTGGTGACGATGGGCTCGGAGGGCTCGTACGCGGTGGACGGGCGGACCGGGGAGACCGCGGAGGTCCCCGGGATCGCGGTGGAGGAGCTGGACCCGACGGGGGCGGGGGACGTCTACGTGGCGGGCTTCGTGACCGGAACCCTGGCGGGCTGGCCGCTGGCGGACCGGCTGGCCTTCGCGGGTCTGACGGCGGCCCTGTCGGTCCAGGAGTTCGGCGGCTCCCTGTCGGCCCCGGGCTGGCCGGAGGTGGCCCACTGGTGGCGCACGGCCGCGGAGCCCCTGCGGCCGCGCTACGGCTTCCTGGACGCGCTGGTCCCGCCGGGCGGGGAGCCGGCGTCCCGGCGCCGGGCGGTCCCGACCATCGGCTTCCGCCACCCGGTCTGACCGCGGCGGATCCGGCCGGGACGGGGCCGGGGGCGGGCGGTGGAAAACCCCTCGGGGATGGCGTGGCGGAGTCGTACCCTTGGTACTCCGGAGGTCGTCGATCGGCGCGGCCCCTCAGCGGGAGGTATGTGCAGGCCACAGTGCCGGCCCATGACTCAGACACCCACAGCCCAGACACCGGCGCCGGGGCAGGCGCGAGCCCACTTCACCGTTCCGGCCAGGCACCCGATGGTCGCGGTGCTCGGCTCTGGTGACGCCCTGTTGCGCGTGATCGAGAAGGCCTTCCCGAAGGCCGACATCCATGTTCGGGGCAATCAGGTCAGCGCGGTCGGTGACGCGGCGGAAGTCGCCCTGGTCCAGCGCCTGTTCGACGAGATGATGCTGGTGCTCCGCACCGGGCAGCCGATGACGGAGGACGCAGTGGAACGCTCGATCGCCATGCTCAAGGCGAGCGGCAACGGCAACGGCCCGGACGAGACGCCGGCGGAGGTGCTCACGCAGAACATCCTCTCCAGCCGCGGCCGCACCATCCGCCCCAAGACCCTCAACCAGAAGCGGTACGTCGACGCGATCGACAAGAACACGATCGTGTTCGGCATCGGCCCCGCCGGTACCGGCAAGACCTACCTCGCCATGGCCAAGGCGGTCCAGGCCCTGCAGTCCAAGCAGGTCAGCCGGATCATCCTGACCCGCCCCGCCGTCGAGGCCGGAGAGCGGCTCGGCTTCCTGCCCGGCACGCTCTTCGACAAGATCGACCCGTACCTGCGCCCGCTCTACGACGCGCTGCACGACATGATCGACCCGGACTCGATCCCGCGCCTCATGGCCGCGGGCACGATCGAGGTCGCGCCGCTCGCGTACATGCGCGGCCGCACCCTCAACGAGGCGTTCGTCGTCCTCGACGAGGCGCAGAACACGACCACCGAGCAGATGAAGATGTTCCTGACCCGGCTCGGGTTCGATTCGAAGATCGTCATCACGGGTGACATCACCCAGGTCGACCTGCCGGGCGGCGCCAAGTCGGGTCTGCGCCAGGTCCAGTCGATCCTTGAAGGGGTCCCGGACATCCACTTCTCGCGGCTCACGTCCGAGGATGTCGTCCGGCACAAGCTGGTCGGCCGTATCGTCGATGCGTACGAGAAGTACGACGACAGCCAGGACGCCCAGCAGTCCCGGAACGGCTACCAGCGGAAGTAGAACCCAGCGCACCATGTCGATCGACGTCAACAACGAGTCCGGAACCGAGGTCGACGAGCGGGCGATCCTCGACATCGCCCGCTACGCGCTCACCCGGATGCGGATCCACCCGCTCTCCGAGCTCTCCGTCATCGTCGTCGACGAGGACGCCATGGAGCAGCTCCACATCCAGTGGATGGACCTGCCCGGTCCCACCGACGTCATGTCCTTCCCGATGGACGAGCTGCGTCCGCCGGCGAAGGACGACGAGGAGCCCCCGCAGGGGCTCCTCGGTGACATCGTGCTCTGCCCCGAGGTCGCCAAGAAGCAGGGCGAGGACGCCCCGACGCAGCACTCCATGGACGAGGAGCTCCAGCTCCTGACCGTCCACGGGGTGCTGCACCTGCTGGGGTACGACCACGAGGAGCCGGACGAGAAGGCCGAGATGTTCGGCCTCCAGGCGGCCATCGTCGACGGCTGGCGCGGTGAGCGCGGCATGACCGGTCCGTCCCCGGCCCCGACCGTCTCGTGACCGCCCCGCAGCTGATCACCGGCGCGGTGCTGCTGGTGGTGGTGGCCTGGTTCGCGGCGTGCGCCGAGTCCGGGATCGCCCGGATCTCCGGCTTCCGCGCCGAGCAGGCCGTACGGGAGGGGCGGCGCGGCAGCGAGAAGCTCGCGCAGGTGGCCGCCGACCCCACCCGCTACCTCAACGTGGCGCTGCTGGTGCGGGTCACCTGCGAGATGGCGGCCGGCGTGCTCGTCACGTACGTCTGTCTCGACGAGTTCGGCGACAACTGGAAGGCGCTGCTCGTCGCGATCGCCGTGATGGTGCTGGTGTCCTTCGTGGCCGTCGGGGTCTCCCCGCGCACCATCGGCCGCCAGCACCCCCTCAACACGGCGACGGCGGCCTCGTACGTCCTGGTCCCGCTCGCCCGTGTCATGGGGCCGATCCCGCAGCTGCTGATCCTCATCGGCAACGCGCTCACCCCCGGAAAGGGCTTCCGCAAGGGGCCGTTCGCCTCCGAGGCCGAGCTGCGCGCGATGGTCGACCTGGCGGAGAAGGAGTCGCTGATCGAGGACGAGGAGCGCCGGATGGTGCACCAGGTCTTCGAGCTCGGCGACACGCTGGTGCGCGAGGTGATGGTGCCGCGCACCGACCTGGTCTGCATCGAGCGGTACAAGACGATCCGTCAGGCGACCACGCTGGCCCTGCGGTCGGGCTTCTCGCGCATCCCGGTGACCGGGGAGAACGAGGACGACATCGTCGGCATCGTGTACCTGAAGGACCTGGTCCGCAAGACGCACATCAGCCGGGAGGCGGAGGCCGACCTGGTCACCACGGCGATGCGGCCCGCGGTGTTCGTACCGGACACCAAGAACGCGGGCGACCTGCTGCGGGAGATGCAGCAGGTGCGCAACCACGTGGCCGTGGTCATCGACGAGTACGGCGGCACGGCGGGCATCGTCACCATCGAGGACATCCTCGAGGAGATCGTCGGCGAGATCACCGACGAGTACGACCGCGAGCTCGCGCCCGTCGAGGAGCTGGGCGAGGACCGCTACCGGGTGACGGCGCGGCTCGACATCACCGACCTCGGCGAGCTGTTCAAGGTCGAGGACTACGACGACGAGGACGTGGAGACGGTCGGCGGCCTGCTGGCCAAGGCGCTGGGCCGGGTGCCGATCGCGGGCGCCTCGGCGGTCGTGGAGCTGCCGGACGGGCGGCCGCTGCGGCTGACGGCCGAGTCCCCGGCGGGCCGGCGGAACAAGATCGTGACGGTGCTGGTGGAGCCGCTGGCCGGGGTGGCGGGCGAGGACGGGGAGGGCGCATGACGCCGGCGGAGCTGCGCGCGTTCTGCCTGGGGTTCAACGCGGCGGTGGAGGAGTTCCCCTTCACGCCCGAGACCTCGGTGTTCAAGGTGCTGGGGAAGGTGTTCGCGCTGAGCGCGCTGGACGCCGACCCGCTGAAGGTCAACCTCAAGTGCGAGCCGGAGCTGGCGGTGCGGCTGCGGGCGGAGCACGAGGCGATCGTGCCGGGCTGGCACATGAACAAGAGGCACTGGAACACGGTGACGGTCGGCGGGCTGCCGGACACGCTGGTGCGGGAGCTGGTCGAGGACTCCTACGACCTGGTGGTCGCGGGTCTGCCGAGGGCGGAGCGGTTGCGGCTCGACCGGTCGTGAGGATGGAACACAGAGGGGACGAAGGTCCCGGAGCTGTGTGACCTTTGGATCGCAGGCCCTGCCGGTTGGGGACTTATGTTTGGTCCCGCGTGGCACAAGATCCAGGGGGCCACGGGGGACGGAGGGGAGAGCGTCTCGGCGGGGCCGTCGTGCGGCCCCGCCGAGACGCTCCATATGCTTTCGCCCATGACCGACAGCACCGGGATCAACCCCGAGGACAGCAAGATCATCACGCTGGCGCGCAGCGCCCGGGCCCGCAACGGGGTGCCCGAGGGCGCGGCGGTGCGGGACGAGACGGGTCGCACCTACGTCGCCGGGACGGTGGAGCTGGACTCCCTGAAGCTGAGCGCGCTGCAGACGGCGGTCGCGATGGCGGTGGCGAGCGGGGCCGAGTCCCTGGAGGCCGCGGCCGTGGTCAGCTCGGCGGAGACGGTGGCCGACGCCGACCGCGCGGCGGTCCGCGACCTCGGCGGCTCGGCCACCCCGGTCCTGCTGGCCGGCCCGGACGGCACCCTCAAGTCCACGACCCCGGCGGGCGCCTGACCCGAAGCGGTTCCGTGGCCGCCCCGCTCACGCCGTGAGGACGGGGCGGCGGCGGATCACCATCGCCATCAGCGCGGCCATCGCGCACAGCGCGCCCGAGGCGTACCAGACCAGGTCGTACGAGCCGAAGGCGTCGCGGGCCAGGCCGCCCAGGAAGGCCACCGCCGCCGCGCCCACCTGGTGCGAGGCCAGGACCCAGCCGAAGACGATCGCGCTGTCCTCCCCGTAGTGCTCGCGGCACAGCGCGATGGTCGGCGGGACGGTCGCCACCCAGTCCAGCCCGTAGAAGATGATGAAGAAGACCATCGGCGGGTGCACGGACGGCGCCAGCAGCATCGGCAGGAACATCAGCGAGACCCCGCGCAGCGCGTAGTACACCGCCAGCAGGCGGCGCGCCTCGAAGCGGTCCGTGAACCAGCCGGAGGCGATGGTGCCGATCACGTCGAACACGCCGATCACCGCGAGCAGTCCCGCGGCCGCGGTCACCGGCATGCCGTGGTCGTGCGCCGCCGGCACGAAGTGGGTCTTGACCAGGCCGTTGGTCGAGGCCCCGCAGATCGCGAAGGTGCCCGCCAGCAGCCAGAAGGGGCCGGTCCGGGCCGCCTTGAAGAGCACCGTCACCGCCCGCCGCGCGGCGCCGAGGGCCGGTGCGGGCTTCTCCGCGTACGTGCCCCCGTACGGCGCGAGCCCCACGTCGGCCGGGTGGTCGCGCAGCAGCAGCCAGACGAACGGGGCCACGACGAAGGCCGCCAGCGAGACCGTCACGGCCGCCGGACGCCAGCCGTGGTGCACCACCAGCCAGGACAGCAGCGGCAGGAAGACCAGCTGACCGGAGGCCCCGGCCGCGGTGAGGATGCCGGTGACGAGCCCGCGCCGGGCGGTGAACCAGCGGTTGGTCACCGTCGCCGCGAAGGCCAGCGCCATGGAGCCGCTGCCCAGGCCCACCAGCACGCCCCAGAACAGCACCAGCTGCCAGGACGCCGTCATCCACAAGGTGGCCACCGTGCCGCCGGATATGACGAGCAGGGCCAGGGCCACCACCCTGCGGATGCCGAAACGGTCCATCAGCGCGGCGGCGAAGGGCGCGGTGAGCCCGTACAGCGCGAGGTTCACCGAGACGGCGAAGCCGATGGTGCCGCGCGACCAGTCGAACTCCTCGTGCAGCGGCTCGATGAGCAGTCCGGGCAGGGAGGCGAAGGCGGCGGCGCCGATGATCGTCACGAACGCGACGGCCGCGACGAACCAGGCGCGGTGGATGCGCCCCCGGGCGCCCGGGGCGGGGGCGGGGCTCGGGGGAGTGGGGGCGGGAGCGGGCCGGGGGGTGGGGGCTGTCTGCGTCACGCCGACAGCTTCCGGCCGGGAGCACCCCGTACGACAGTGGCCTGACCGACACCCTTCGATATGATTGGGCCATGGCCCCCCACCGCGTCGTCGTCCTCGCGCTCACCGGGCTGCTGCCCTTCGAGCTCGGCATCCCGCACCGGATCTTCGGCCGCGCCAAGGATCCCGCCGGAGCGCCGCTGTACGAGATCCTCACCTGCGCACTCGCCCCCGGGCCGGTGCGCACGGACGCCGACTTCGCGGTCCACGTGGAGCACGGCCCCGAGCTGCTGGCCACCGCCGACACGGTGGTGGTGCCCGCCTCGTACGAGCTCGGGCCGGTGTACGAGGAGGGGCGGCTGACCGGCGAGCTCGCGGCGGCGCTCGCCCGCGTCCGGCCCGGGACGCGGCTCGTCTCCATCTGTACGGGCGGGTACGTGCTGGCCGCCGCCGGGTTCCTGGACGGCCGCCCGGCCACCACCCACTGGGCGCACGCCGAACACTTCCAGCGGCTCTTCCCGGCCGTACGGGTGGACGCCGGCGTGCTCTACACCGACGACGGGGACGTGCTGACCTCGGCGGGGGTCGCCGCCGGCATCGACCTGTGCCTGCACATCGTGCGCCGCGACCACGGGGCCGCCGTCGCCAACGACGTGGCCCGGCGGACCGTCGTGCCGCCCCACCGGGAGGGCGGGCAGGCCCAGTTCATCGACCGGCCGGTGCCGCGGCCGCAGCTGGCCAGTACGGCGGCGGCCCGCGCCTGGGTGCTGGACCGGCTGCACGAGCCGGTGCGGCTGGTCGACCTGGCCCGCCAGGAGGCCATGTCGGTACGGACGTTCACGCGCCGGTTCCGGGAGGAGTCGGGGGTCAGCCCCGGCGAGTGGATCGTCGGGCAGCGCGTGGAGCGGGCCAGGTGGCTGCTGGAGCGGACGGACCTGTCGATGGAACAGGTGGCGCGGGAGACGGGGTTCGGGACGGCGCAGTCGCTGCGCAAGCACGTGCAGGCGGCGCTGGGGGTGAGTCCGACGGCGTACCGGCGCACCTTTCGCGCGGCCGGCGGGCAGGGGGAGCCTGTCATCTCCTGATGGGCCATCAGTTGGTGCGGGATCCGTGCATTGACTTCTCCCGCCGCCCGCTCGTGAATGGCCCCCTGTCGGCGCGAGGTAACCCAGGGGGGCGGGCCGTGCGAACACGGGCGGGCAGCAGGAGATGGTCGGTGGCCGTCGGCGTGGCCGCGCTCGCGGCGACGACCGGGGGCGCCCTGGGCCCGCCCGCCGCGGCGGAAGGGGAGGCGCCCTCCGGGCAGGTGGAGTTCCCGACGCACTGCGCGGCGCCGCCACAGGCGGGTCTGCCGCCCGCCGACGGGCCGACCACGGCCCGGATCACCGTGGACGACCCGGCCCCGAAGGTCGGCGACACGGTGACCGTCACCTACCAGGTGGCCCGCACCCCTGCCGTCGACCCGATGGGCACCGGACTCCCGGCCGACGTGCTGACGCCGACGGGGCGGATCGTGCTGGGGGGCGCGCAGGTCGGCGAGGTGACCGTCGTCGGGGTGAAGCGCAACGATCCCGTCGAGGCGGGGGCGGGGCTGCCGGCCGTCACCATGACCGGCACGTTCACCGTCACCGGAGCCGGCGGGATCACACTGGCCCCGGGCGACTACACGCTGCACACCAGCCACATGGTGGACCTGGACACCACCTGCGCCGTGGCCGGGGCACCGGTGTCGCAACGGCTCACCGCGAGCCCTTCCCCGGCCACCGCCGGGGGGACCCCCGCCCGGGCCAACCTGCGGTCGGTCGCGCTCGGCACGGCGTACGGGACACCCGGCGCCGAGGTCGAGGTCACCGGCGCCGGCTTCGCCCCGGGCGCGGCCGTGACGGTGGCCGGCCGGGCCGGCGCCGCCGAGACCGCGGACCGGGTGGCGGCGACGGCGGACGAGCGGGGCGGGATCCTCGCGCGGCTGCCGGTCACCGACAGGGCGACGACGGCGGTGGTGGCGTACGAGGGCACGGCGTGGTCGGCGCCGCGGGGCTCGGGCCCGGCGGCGTACACGGTGGTCGCGGCGGCGCAGACCGTGACGCAGAGGGTGTCGGCGGTGGTCGGGCCGGGCGCGCTGTCGATGACCCAGGCGGGCGAGTCGATCACGCTGGGCGGGATCTCGTACGGGCAGGGCGGCGCGGCCCCCGGCCGGATCGGGACGGTCACGGTCACGGACGCCCGGGGCGGACCGGCGGGGTGGACGCTGAGCGGCAAGATCACGGAGTTCACGGGGCCGGGCGGGGTCCGGATCCCGGGCGCCTCGCTGAGCTGGGCCCCGAGGTGCACGGTGGCGCAGGGCGGCGCGGGCCGGTGCGTGGCCGGCGGCGCCGGGGTGGTCGGGCCGCAGGGGGCGGTGCTGGCGTCGGCGCCGGACGCCGCCCGGGCGGGCGGGACCTTCACCATCGACGCGACCGTCACCCTCCGGGTGCCCCCGTACACCCCGCCGGGCGCCTACCGGGCGGTCCTGACCCTGACCCTCTCGTGAGCCCGGCGGCGGCCGTTCCGCGCTCCGCCCCGCCCTCCTCGCGGCGGGCTGGTCGGCGCCGGGACCCGCATCGGGGAGAATGGCCCGTATGAGCGATCGTTCCCCCGAGTCCACCGCCCCGCACCGTGCGGGCTTCGCCTGCTTCGTCGGCCGCCCCAACGCGGGGAAGTCGACCCTGACCAACGCACTCGTGGGCACCAAGGTCGCGATCACCTCCAACCGGCCGCAGACCACCCGCCACACCGTCCGCGGCATCGTGCACCGCCCCGACGCCCAGCTCGTACTGGTCGACACGCCCGGTCTGCACAAGCCGCGCACCCTGCTCGGCGAGCGGCTGAACGACGTCGTGCGGACCACGTGGGCCGAGGTCGACGTGATCGGCTTCTGCCTGCCCGCCGACCAGAAGCTCGGCCCCGGCGACAAGTTCATCGCCAAGGAGCTCGCGGGGATCAAGAAGACCCCCAAGATCGCCATCATCACCAAGACCGACCTGGTCGAGTCCAAGCAGGTGGGCGAGCAGCTCCTCGCCGTTCACCAGCTCGCCGAGGAGCTGGGCTTCGAGTGGACCGAGATCGTCCCCGTCTCGGCGGTCGGCGACACCCAGGTCCAGCTGCTGGCCGACCTGATCGCGCCGCTGCTGCCGGAGAGCCCGCCGCTGTACCCGGAGGGCGACCTCACCGACGAGCCCGAGATGGTGATGGTCGCGGAGCTGATCCGCGAGGCCGCGCTGGAGGGCGTCCGGGACGAGCTCCCGCACTCCATCGCCGTCGTGGTCGAGGAGATGATCCCCCGGGAGAACCGCCCGGCGGACCGCCCGCTGCTGGACATCCACGCGAACGTCTACATCGAGCGCCCCAGCCAGAAGGGCATCATCATCGGCCCGAAGGGCTCCCGGCTGAAGGAGGTCGGGATGAAGTCGCGCAAGCACATCGAGGCGCTGCTCGGCACCCCGGTCTTCCTCGACCTGCACGTCAAGGTCGCCAAGGACTGGCAGCGCGACCCCAAGCAGCTGCGCAAGCTGGGCTTCTGAGGCCCGCGGCCGAACCGGCCGCACCGCACGACGACGGACGGACGCGGCCCCCGCCGGGGGCCGCGTCCGTCCGTCGTCGTGGTGCGGGGCCGCTACGCGGGCCGGCGTACCCGCACCACGTTGTCCGTACGGTGCCCCGGCGTGCCGTCGGGCTTCGCCTGGACCCGCTCGGTCTCCTCGGCCCGCAGCACCTCCCAGCCCGCCGTGACCGGCTCCAGCTGCGCGAGGACCTCCTCGGGCGTGGGGAAGTGCGCCTCCTCCCGGTCCTCCTGCCACGGCGCCCATCCGGCGTGGCCGACCACCAGCAGGGTGCCGCCGGGCGCCACGGCCGCAGCCGCCGTGCGCAGGACGGCGTCCCGCGGGAAGTCCCCGTAGTTGTGCAGGAAGCAGGCCGAGACGAGGTCGAACTCCCCCTGCGGGAAGGACTCCGTGAGATCGTGGCGCGCGAAGGAGACCCGGTCCGCGACCCCGGCGTCCGCCGCGTGCCCGGCCGCCCGGCCGAGGGCGACCCCGGAGATGTCGGTGCCGGTGACGGTCCACCCGCGGCGGGCCAGCCAGACGGCGTCGCCGCCCTCCCCGCAGCCGAGGTCCAGGGCCCGCCCCGGGGCGAGGCCGGACACCTCGCGCACCAGCATGGCGTTGGCCTCGCCGCTCCAGATCCGGTCGCTCTCCGCGTAGCGGCCGTCCCAGAACTCCGCTCCCGCCGGGGGTCCGGACGCCGGGGGGTGCTGGGTGTGCGTGTGCGCGTGCGCGTGCTCGGTCATGGGTTCCTCTTCCCGTACGGGTGCCGGTACGGCCGATGCTCCGCCGCCGGCGCCCGCCCGGGCAAACCCTGTTGCCGTTCCGGCAACACGCCGCTCAGGCGCCCTCCTTGAGCAGCCGGGAGATCAGCGTCCGCTGTGCCTGCGACAGGTTCGGCTCCCGGCAGGAGACGGTCCGGTCGTCGACGGTGATCCGGTACGAGAACCCGTCCCGCACCCGGTCCGACCCGGGGGCGGGCGGGACGGGCCGCAGCGCGAGCCGGGCCAGGGCCCGCCACTCGTCCTCGTCGGGCCGGCCCGAGGTGTCCACCTCGGCCCGGCGCTCGATCCCCGCGAAGCCGCCCGTCCGCACCACCAGAATCCGCATGTCGGCCTCCTACCCCAGGCCGACCGCCGACCACGCCTTCTGGAGGGCCTGGTGCTCCGCGCCGCCGTCCCCGTACAGGCTCACCGCGGAGGCGACCGACAGCCGGGCGAAGTCCTTGAAGTCCGCGTCCGAGGCCAGCTCGCCGCCGGTCAGCGTGGCGTACCAGATCCGCCCGGCCCGCTCCCACGCCTTGCCGCCGAGTTCGGTCGCCAGCAGGTAGAAGGCGTGGTTCGGGATGCCCGAGTTGATGTGCACCCCGCCGTTGTCCTGCGAGGTCCTCACGTAGTCGTCCATCGTCGCCGGCTGCGGGTCCTTGCCGAGCTCGTCGTCGTCGTACGCCGTGCCGGGCGCCTTCATCGAGCGCAGCGCGACCCCGCTGACGTTCGGTCCCAGCAGGCCGGCGCCGATCAGCCAGTCCGCGTCCTGGGCCGTCTGGTCCAGCGAGTACTGCTTGATCAGCGAGCCGAAGACGTCCGACATCGACTCGTTCAGCGCGCCGGACTGCCCGTGGTACTCGAGGTTCGCGGTGTACTGGGTGACCCCGTGCGTGAGCTCGTGCCCGATGACGTCGATCGACACGGTGAAGTCGAGGAAGATGTCCCCGTCCCCGTCGCCGAACACCATCTGCTGTCCGTCCCAGAAGGCGTTGTTGTAGTCCTGCCCGTAGTGGACGCTCGCGTCCAGGGCCAGCCCGGAGTCGTCGATCGAGTGCCGGCCGAAGCCCTTCAGGAACAGCTCGTACGTGGCGCCGAGCCCGGCGTACGCGCGGTTGACGGTGGCGTCTGCGGTGGGCTCGGCGCCCTCCCCGCGCACCTTCTTCCCGGGCAGCCGGGTGCGGTGCTGGGCGTCGTAGACGGTCCGGCGCGGCTCGTCGGAGACGGGCGTCCCCACGGCGGGGGCGATGCCGCGCAGGGTGGTGGCGCTGCGCCGGGTGCGCAGCAGGGCGTCGTGTTCGAGGGTGCGCCGGGCGGCGTCGGCACGCCGGAGCTCCTCGGACTGGGCGATCTTGTCGAGCAGGTGGGGCGGGACCACCGTGCAGAAGACGGGGTGGCGGGAAACGTGGGAGGCGTCCATCCCGGCAATGTGGCAGTGAGTCATCGTGGTGTCACTACCCGCAACCATGATTCATTCGGTTGTCTGAAAGTGGTCACGCCGCGTTGACGGATCGGCCGGACCTGTGGCCAAGAAAGCGGCTTAACTCACATTTGGTGTAAATCGGACAGGCCGGTCCCGCATACTGAAACAGGTCCTCGCGATACGGCGCGGCTCGGTTAGGCTCGGCCCATCATGCGTTTCGGGCTGCTTCTCCTTAGCTGCCGCGGCGAGGGTCTGTAGTCGTAGGCCGACCCCCTCCCCGCGGAGTTTGGTGTTGCGGTTTTTACGACCGCCGTCGGCCGTTCCAGCGAACTACACGCGGACACGCGAGGAGCCCAACGCCATGAGCCAGCAGCCTTTTGTCGGTCGCCCCACGCCCATCACCAACGCGACCCACTCCCAGAAGACCTCCGGGATGCCGATCCACAAGTACGGCCGGTACGAGCAGGTCGACATCGCGGACCGCACCTGGCCGGACGCCCGCGTGACCAAGGCCCCCCGCTGGCTCTCCACGGACCTGCGCGACGGCAACCAGTCGCTGATCGACCCCATGACCCCCGCCCGCAAGCGCGAGATGTTCGACCTGCTGGTGCGCATGGGCTACAAGGAGATCGAGGTCGGCTTCCCCTCCTCCGGCGAGACCGACTTCGCCTTCGTGCGCTCCATCATCGAAGAGGGCGCGATCCCGGACGACGTCACGATCTCCGTACTGACCCAGGCCCGCGAGGACCTGATCGAGCGGACCGTCGAGTCGCTGGTCGGCGCCAAGCGCGCCACCGTGCACCTGTACAACGCGACCGCCCCCACCTTCCGCCGCGTGGTCTTCCGCGGCTCCAAGGAGCAGATCAAGCAGATCGCCGTCGACGGCACCCGGCTGGTCATGGAGTACGCCGAGAAGCTGCTGGGCCCGGAGACCACCTTCGGCTACCAGTACAGCCCGGAGATCTTCACCGACACCGAGCTGGACTTCGCCCTGGAGGTCTGCGAGGCGGTCTGTGACGTCTGGCAGCCGTCCGAGGGCCGCGAGATCATCCTGAACCTGCCCGCCACCGTGGAGCGTTCCACGCCGTCCACGCACGCGGACCGCTTCGAGTGGATCGCCCGCAACCTGACCCGCCGCGAGCACATCTGCATCTCCGTGCACCCGCACAACGACCGCGGCACCGCCGTCGCCGCCGCCGAGCTGGCCCTGATGGCCGGCGCCGACCGCATCGAGGGCTGCCTGTTCGGGCAGGGCGAGCGCACCGGCAACGTCGACCTGATCACGCTGGGCATGAACCTGTTCTCCCAGGGCATCGACCCGCAGATCGACTTCTCGCAGATCGACGAGATCCGTCGCACCAGCGAGTACTGCAACCAGATGGAGGTCCACCCGCGCCACCCCTACGCGGGCGACCTGGTCTACACCGCCTTCTCCGGCTCCCACCAGGACGCCATCAAGAAGGGCTTCGACGCCATGGAGGCCGACGCGGCCGCCGCCGGCAAGACCGTCGACGACATCGAGTGGGCGGTCCCGTACCTGCCGATCGACCCGAAGGACGTAGGCCGCTCCTACGAGGCGGTCATCCGGGTCAACTCGCAGTCCGGCAAGGGCGGCATCGCGTACGTCCTGAAGAACGACCACAAGCTGGACCTGCCGCGCCGGATGCAGATCGAGTTCTCGCGGATCATCCAGGCCAAGACCGACGCCGAGGGCGGCGAGGTCACGCCGAAGGCGATCTGGGACGTCTTCTGCGACGAGTACCTGCCCAACCCGGAGAACCCGTGGGGACGCATCCAGCTGCGCTCCGGTTCGACGGCCACCGACAAGGACGGTACGGACACGCTGACCGTCGAGGCGGTCGTCGACGGTGTGGACGCGGTGCTGAACGGCACCGGCAACGGCCCGATCTCGGCCTTCTTCGACGCGCTGGCCGGCATCGGCGTCGACGCCCGCCTGCTGGACTACACCGAGCACACGATGAGCGAGGGCGCCTCCGCCGTGGCCGCCTCGTACATCGAGTGCGCGATCGACGGCCGCGTCCTGTGGGGCATCGGCATCGACGCCAACACCACCCGCGCCTCCCTGAAGGCGGTCATCTCCGCCGTCAACCGCGCGGGCCGCTGACCCCTCGTACGCGAACCCCGTCCCTCCCTCCGGAGGGGCGGGGTTCCGCCGTTCCCACCGGTCAGCGGGCCAGGTAGCCGCCGTCCACCGGCAGGATCGCGCCCGTCACGAAGGAGGCCGCGTCGGAGGCCAGGAAGGCGATGGCCCGGGCCACCTCCTCCGGCTCGCCGAGGCGTCCCATCGGATGGGCCGCGGAGACCTCCGCCAGGTACTCGGGGCCTCCCGGCTCGTCCTTCAGCGCCAGCACCCGCTCCGTACGGATGGTGCCGGGGGCCACCGCGTTGACCCGGATCCCGCGCGCGGCCCACTCCACCGCCAGGTGTTTGGTCAGCCCCGACGCCACGAACTTCGCCGGCCCGTACGCCGCCTGCCGGGCCTGGCCCGCCACCCCCGAGACCGAGGACACGCAGACCAGCGCCCCGCCGGGCCGCTCCTGCGCGGTCATCGCCTCGATCGCGTACTTGCAGGTCAAGAACATCCCCCGGCCGTCGATCGCCATGACCCGGTCCCAGTCCTCGGGGCTGGTCTCGTTCACGTCCGAAAGGGGGAGCACCCCGGCGTTCGCCACGGCGACGTCGAGCCTTCCGTACGCCTCCACGGCCGCTTCGACCATCGCCCGGTTGGCCTCCGGATCGGCGACGTCACCCGCCACGACGGTGATGCCGATGCCCTCGGCGGCCAGATCCGTACGCAGTTCCTCCACCCCGGGGCCATTGATGTCGGCCGCGGTGACCCGGGCTCCGGAGCGGGCCAGCAGAAGGGCGGTGGCCTTGCCGATGCCGCTCGCGGCACCCGTCACCAGACAGGACTTCTCGTTCACGCGGCAGAGCGTAGGGAAAAACGGAGGCGGGCGGGGACGCAGTTCGGCCAAGTCCCCCGGGTGGCGCAGGTTGTCTTGTCACACGACTGACGGATCCTCACCGATGTGGCTAACATCACGCCAAACCGGCGATGCTGCCGGAAGGTGACGGAGGTGCGACGTGCTGCCAGTTCGGGGTGGGGACGGCCGGAAGCTGACGGTCTGGGGCATCCGTACCACCTGGAGCACCGTGGGTGACGGGGAGTTCTTCTGCCCCGACTGCGGTGGCGACCGCAACTACCGCCGGCGCACGGGGCGCCGCCGGTTCACGGTCCTCGGCGTCCCGCTGCTGCCGCGCGGAGCGGCCGGGCCCGTCATCGAGTGCCAGGGCTGCCGGGAGCGCTTCGACACCGAGGTGCTCGACCACCTGACCACCACCCGCTTCTCGGCGATGCTCCGCGACGCCGTGCACACCGTGACGCTGGCGGTGCTCGCGGCCGGCGGGACCACCTCGCGGGGGGCGCTGGAGGCCGCCGTGTCGGCCGTACGGGCGGCGGGCTTCCAGGACTGCACGGAGGAGCAGCTGGAGTCCCTGGTGGAGGCGCTGGCCACCGACGAGGGCCGGCTCGGGCTGTACGACGTGCCGGAGTGCTGCGGCGCCGCGCTGGCCATAGAGCTCCACGAGGCCCTGGAACCGCTGGCTCCGCACCTCGCGGGGCCCGGACGGGAATCGATCCTGCTCCAGGGCGCGCGGATCGCCCTCGCGGACGGCCCGTACATCCCGGCCGAGCGGGAAGTGCTCGCCACCGTGGGCGCCGCCCTGCGGATAGCCTCGGAGGACGTCTCCCGTCTGCTGTCGGCGGTCCGGGCGCCGTAACCCTGACCGAAACGGCCTCGGTACGGGCTCGGTTCGGCCTCGGAACGGGCTCGCCGGGCCTTCGGCGGGGTAACGATCCGGCCTCGTGCGACTGAATCCGCCCCCCTTCACACTCCGCGTGAAGGGGGGATTCGTGCGTTCCGGCCTCGACCGTCCACCCCTTGGACACCCGGACGGAGCCGTGACCTGCACGTACGGGTTTCGCGGCCGCCGGCATTACGCCCCTGCGCAGCCATGCGCCAGTGGAGATACCCACAGACCTGACGCCCTCAGACGTCAACACTTTGTGGAAGTCCACGATATCTGTGAGCACCCCCACAGGCGTTCAATTCCGGTCACACGACGAGACGCCGCCGGTAACACAGCGGGGCTTCGATTCACGTGAACGCACTGACAACCCTGGCGAACAAACGGCTGGGGGCCCCTCCCGGCGGTAGCCGGGTGAGACCCACTTCGCCCAGGGATAACCAGATTCCTCTCGTTTACCTACCTCTTGAAGGGCAAGGCAGAGATGGCACGTGTCGCCGCCCGGTTCTCCGTCAGCGGAGAGCCCAGTACGCACCCGGTCGACGAGGTGCTCCCCCTCCCCAAGCTGGCGCTGTACGGCTTCCAGCACGTACTCGCGTTCTACGCCGGTGCGGTGATCGTCCCGATCATCGTGGGCGGCGCCCTCGGCCTGACCACCGAGCAGCTGGTCTACCTGATCAACGCCGACCTGTTCACCTGCGGCATCGCCTCGATCATCCAGGCGTGGGGCATCGGCCGGATAGGCGCCCGCCTGCCGCTGATCCAGGGCGTCACCTTCACCGCGGTCTCCCCGATGATCGCCATCGGGCTCGGGGCCGGCGGCGGCACGGCGGGCCTGCTCGTCATCTACGGCGCGGTGATCACGGCCGGCATCGCGACCTTCGCCTTCGCCTGGCTGCCCCCCAAGGCCTTCCGTACGGTCATGAGGCTCTTCCCGCCGGTCGTCACCGGCACGGTGATCACCGTCCTCGGCATCGTGCTGATCCCCGTCGGCCTCAACGACGCCGCGGGCGGCCTCGGAAGCCCCGATTTCGGCGACCCGAAGAACTTCGCCTACGCCGGCGGCACGATGCTCTTCATCCTCGTCCTGATGAAGCTCGGCAAGCCCTTCCTCTCCAGCATCTCCATCCTGATCGGCCTGGTCGCCGGCACCGCCGTCGCCTTCCTGCTCGGCGACGCCAAGTTCGGCGACGTGAGCAACTCGGACTGGATCGGCATCACCACCCCGTTCCACTACGGGGCCCCGAAGTTCGCCTGGTTCCCGATCCTGCTGATGCTCATCGTCATGCTGATCACCATGGTCGAGACGACCGGCGACACGTACGCCGTCGGCGACATCGTCGGCAAGGAGATCGACAGCGAGACCGTGGCCCGCGCCCTGCGCGCCGACGGAGCCGCGACCGCCCTGGGCGGTGTCCTGAACTCCTTCCCGTACGTGGCCTTCGCCGAGAACGTCGGCCTGGTCCGCATGACCAAGGTCAAGAGCCGCTTCGTCGTGGTCGCCGCGGGCGTCTTCATGATCGTGCTCGGGCTGATCCCGAAGGCCGCCGCGATCGTCGCCGCGGTCCCGCACGGAGTGCTCGGCGGGGCGGCGACGGTGATGTTCGCGATGGTGGCGCTGGCCGGTATCCAGACCCTGGCCAAGGTCGACCTCAAGGAGGAGAAGAACGCGCTGGTCGTGGGCGTCTCCCTGGCCTTCGCGCTGCTGCCGGCGACCGTCCCGGTGCTCTTCAAGGACCACATGGACGCGGACCTGTCCTCGCTCCTCAACAGCGGTGTGACGCTCGGTGCCACCTCCGCGATCGTGCTCAACCTGATCTTCAACGGCCTGGGCAAGAGCGATCCGCACCAGGCCGCCCGGGCCGAGCTGCCCGCGCAGTCCTCGGCCGCGCCGGACGCGGCGCCCGAGGCGCAGGCGCCGGATGAGGCCGAGACGGTGGCCGAGGCGACCGTCGGGGCCGCCGTGGCCGCCACCGCCCCCGGAGCCGGGAAGAAGGATGCGGACGACGGGGCCGCGCCCGCGTCCTGACCCTCCCGAGGGGCGAAGGCCCTCCGTCCGGACCCGGGTCCGGACGGAGGGCCTTCCGCCGTCCCGGCACAGGCGACAATGGGCGCATGAGTCTGTTCCGCGACGACGGCATCGTGCTGCGCACCCAGAAGCTGGGTGAGGCGGACCGCATCATCACGCTCCTCACCCGGGGGCACGGCCGGGTGCGGGCCGTCGCCCGCGGGGTGCGGCGTACGAAGTCCAAGTTCGGCGCCGGGCTGGAACCTTTCTCCCACGCCGACGTGCAGTTCTTCGCCCGGGGCAGCGAGCTGATCGGCCGCAGCCTCCCGCTCTGCACCCAGACCGAGATCATCGCCCCGTACGGCAACGGCATCGTCACCGACTACGCCCGCTACACCGCCGGCACCGCGATGCTGGAGACCGCCGAGCGCTTCACCGAGAACGAGGGCGAGCCCGCCGTACAGCAGTACCTGCTGCTGATCGGCGCCCTGCGCACGCTCTCGCGCGGCGAGCACGAGCCGAACCTCATCCTCGACGCGTTCCTGCTGCGCTCCCTCGCCGTCAACGGTTACGCGCCCAGCTTCACGGACTGCGCGAAGTGCGGGATCCACGGCCCCAACCGGCACTTCTCGGTCGCCGCGGGCGGGGTCGTCTGCGGGGACTGCCGGGTCGCCGGCAGCGTCGTACCCTCGTCGGAGGCCGTCGCCCTGCTCAGCGCGCTGCTGACGGGCGACTGGGGGCATGCGGACGCCTGCGAGGCGCGGTACGTGCGGGAGGGCAGCGGGCTCGTCTCCGCCTATTTGCACTGGCATCTGGAGCGCGGGCTACGCTCCCTGCGATACGTCGAGAAATAGGAGCTGGACACATGGCACGACGCGGGATTCTGGGGCGCTCTCGCCGGGAGTACAAGGTTCCCGAGCCGCACCCGTCCGGTGAGCGCCCGCCGAAGATCCCCGGCGAGCTCGTCCCGAACCACGTCGCGGTGGTCATGGACGGCAACGGCCGCTGGGCCAAGGAGCGCGGGCTGCCGCGCACCGAGGGCCACAAGGTCGGCGAGGGCGTCGTGCTCGACGTGCTCAAGGGCTGCCTGGAGATGGGCGTCAAGAACCTCTCCCTGTACGCCTTCTCGACGGAGAACTGGAAGCGCTCGCCCGACGAGGTCCGCTTCCTGATGAACTTCAACCGGGACGTCATCCGGCGCCGCCGCGACGAGATGAACGAGCTGGGCATCCGGATCCGCTGGGTCGGCCGCATGCCGAAGATGTGGAAGTCGGTCGTCCAGGAGCTCCAGGTCGCCCAGGAGCAGACCGTCGACAACGACGCGATGACCCTGTACTTCTGCGTCAACTACGGCGGCCGCGCGGAGATCGCGGACGCGGCGCAGGCGATCGCGCGGGACGTGGCCGCGGGCAGGCTGGACCCGTCGAAGGTCAACGAGAAGACCTTCGCGAAGTACATGTACTACCCGGACATGCCGGACGTGGACCTGTTCCTGCGGCCGAGCGGCGAGCAGCGCACCTCCAACTACCTGCTCTGGCAGAGCGCGTACGCCGAGATGGTCTTCCAGGACGTGCTGTGGCCGGACTTCGACCGCCGCAACCTCTGGGCGGCCTGCCTGGAGTACGCCCAGCGCGACCGCCGCTTCGGCGGCGCCGTCCCGAACCAGGCGGAGCCGGGCTCCACGGCCTGAGCCGAGGCGGAAATGGCCGTCGCGGGGGCCCGGCCGGGGGATAGGGTCCGTTGTCATGGACACGGATGGAGAACAGGTGCCGGTACGGCTCAGCTACCGGATCACCACGGCGGACGTCGCGCAGGCGCTCCGGGCGCGGGACGCCCGGGTGCCCGCGGGGCGCCGCAAGCGGCTGCTGCTGATCGTCTTCGGGGTGCTGCTGCTGGCCTTCGGGGGGCTGGCGGCGATGGGCGACGGGCCCCTCACCCGGCCGCTGTCCGTCCTGGGCGGCGGCGTCCTGCTGCTCGTCCTCACGTTCTTCGGCCCGCAGCTCACGGCGCGGGCCTTCGCCGGGCTGCTGGCGAAGGCCGGTGAGACCACGGCGGTGATCGACGAAGCGGGGCTGTGCGTGAGCACCGCCGACACGCAGTCGCGCATCAACTGGGCCGCGCAGCCGATGTACACGGAGACGGCCGACACCTTCGTCACGCTCAGCGTCGCCAAGCGGGCGGTGGCCATGACGATCCTGCCCAAGCGCGGGGTCGAGGACCCCGCGGAGGTCGACCGCCTGCGGGCACTCCTCGACCGCAATCTGCAGAGGCTCTAGGGGCGTCTTGTCGATCAGGCCGGGTCAGGGAGCGGTGGTGGGTGCCGTGGATCGCAAGGCGGACGTGGGGGTCCCCCCGCCGAAGGCAGGGGGAGGAGGCGATGTGGTGTGTCGGCGAGCGAGGACAACGCGGCGAGGCGCGGTGCCCGCCGCCGCGAGCCCGGCGTGATCGGCAAGACGCCCCCTAGGCGGAAGCGGCGGCCGCGCAGTCGGCGCAGGTGCCGAAGATCTCCACCGTGTGGGCCACGTTCACGTAGCCGTGCTCGGCCGCGATGGACTCCGCCCACTTCTCCACCGCCGGGCCCTCCACCTCGACCGCCTTGCCGCACTTGCGGCAGACCAGGTGATGGTGGTGGTCCCCGGTGGAACACCGCCGGTAGACCGATTCCCCGTCGCTGGTGCGCAGCACGTCGACCTCGCCGGCGTCGGCGAGCGACTGGAGGGTGCGGTACACGGTGGTCAGGCCCACCGAGTCGCCGCGGTGCTTGAGCATGTCGTGCAGTTCCTGGGCGCTGCGGAACTCGTCCACCTCGTCCAGCGCCGCGGCGACGGCTGCCCGCTGCCGGGTGGATCGTCCTCGTACTGGCGCGGTATTCATCTCGCCAGGCGCAGTCGCCACCGGTTCCTCCTCGTATCGGCCTCGGCCCATTGTGCCAGGCGGCCGCACCTCCCAGATCTGCCTAGACCTTCACATCATCGCGCGTGCAGACTTCTTCGGCGGCGCGGGCCGCGTTCGCACGGCGCCGGGCCAGCGGCGTGGACAGCGCGGTCATCACCATGAAGACGCCGATGGCGAGCAGCACGATGGTGCCGCCGGAGGGGGCGTCGATGTAGTACGTGAGCGTCGTGCCGGAGAGCGAGACCAGCACGCCGATCACCATGGCCACCGACAGGGTGGCGGTGAACCCGCGGGTGACGCGCTGCGCCGCCGCGACCGGGATCACCATCATGGCGCTGACCAGCAGCAGGCCGACGATCCGCATGGCCACGGTGACGGTGACGGCGGCGGTGACCGCGATCAGCAGGTTCAGGAAGCGCACCGGCAGCCCGGTGACCCGGGCGAACTCCTCGTCCTGGCAGACGGCGAAGAGCTGGCGGCGCAGACCGAGGGTGACGGCGATGACGAAGGCCGCGAGGATCACGACCGCGGTGACGTCCTCGGCGGAGACCGTGGTGATCGAGCCGAAGAGATAGCTGGTGAGGTTGGCCGTCGAGCCGCCCGGAGCCAGGTTGATGATCATGACGCCGCCGGCCAGGCCGCCGTAGAAGAGCATGGCGAGCGCGATGTCGCCGCTGGTCTTGCCGCGGGAGCGGATCAGCTCCATGCCGACCGCGCCGATGACCGCGACCAGGGTCGCCATCCACACCGGGCTCGCGTTGAGCAGGAAGCCGAGCGCGACACCGGTCATGGCCACGTGCCCGATGCCGTCGCCCATGACGGCCTGGCGGCGCTGGACCAGGTACGTGCCGATGGCCGGGGCGGTGACGCCGACCAGGACGGCCGCGAGCAGGGCCCGCTGCATGAAGGCGTAGTCGAGGAGGTCCATCAGCTCAGCAGTCCCGTCCGGAGCGGCTCGGCGCCGTGCGCCGCGTGGGGGTGTACGTGGTCGTGGCCGGGCAGGGCGTGCTGCCCCACGGCCTCGGGGGGCGGGCCGTCGTGGACGACGCAGCCGTCGCGCAGGACGACGGCGCGGTCGATCAGCGGCTCCAGCGGGCCCAGCTCGTGCAGGACGAGCAGGACGGTCGAGCCGGCGGCGACCTGCTCGCGCAGTGCGTTCGCGAGGACCTCCTGGTTGGCGAGGTCCACGCCGGCCATCGGCTCGTCCATGATCAGGAGTTCGGGCTCCACGGCGAGCGCCCGCGCGATGAGCACGCGCTGGTGCTGGCCGCCGGAGAGGGCGCCCACGGAGGCGTCGGCGTACTGGCTCATGTCGACGAGGGCCAGGGCCCGCTCGACCGCCGCCTTGTCGGTCTTGCGCAGGATGCCGAAGCGGGTACGGGCGAGCCTGCCGGAGGAGACGACCTCGCGGACGGTGGCCGGCACCCCGCTGGCGGCGGTGGTGCGCTGCGGGACGTACCCGATGCGCGACCATGCGCGGAAGCGGTTGAACTCCGTTCCGAACAGCGCCAGTTCGCCGTCCGACAGCGGGACCTGTCCCACGATCGCGCGCACGGCCGTGGACTTGCCGGAGCCGTTGGCGCCGAGCAGGGCGACGACCTCTCCGCGCCGGACGGCGAGGTCGACCCCGCGCAGCACGGGGCGCGAGCCGAGCGAGGCCGTGGCCCCGCGCAGGGATATGACGGGCTGGTCCGCTGCCTCCGCGGGCTGGGACTCCATGGCACGCGCCTCCGTTACTGCCATTACTTGCTACCGAGCGCCTTCTGCAGGTTCTTCAGGTTCGACCGCATGACCTCGAAGTAGTCAGCGCCCTGGGACTTGTCGGTGATTCCCTCGAGCGGGTCGAGGACGTCGGTCTTCAGGCCCGTGTCGGTGGCGAGCGACTTGGCCGTCTTGTCGCTGGCCAGCGTCTCGAAGAACACGGTCGAGACATTGTCCTTCTTCGCGACGGCCTGGAGCTCCTTCATCCGGGCCGGGCTCGGCTCGGACTCGGGGTCGACGCCGGAGATGCCCTCCTGGTCGAGGCCGTAGCGCTCGGCGAGGTAGCCGAAGGCCGAGTGCGTGGTGATGAAGGTCTTGGACGCGGTGTTCCGCAGGCCGTCCTTGAACTCCGTGTCGAGCGCGGTCAGCTTGCCCAGCAGCTCGTCGGTGTTCTTGCGGTAGTCCGCCGCGTGGTCCGGGTCGGCCTTCTCCAGGGCCGCGCCGACGCCCTTGGCGACCTCGGCGTACTTCACCGGGTCCAGCCAGACGTGCGGGTCCTCGCCGGCTTCGCCGTGGGCGTGGTCGTGGCCCTCCTCGCCCTCGGTGTGGCCCTCCGTGCCCTCGTGGGCGTGGTCGTGGCCGGAGGCGCCGTGGACCTCCAGCTCGGTGAGCTTGGCGGCGTCGACCACGTGCTTCACGCCGGACTGGGCGACGGCCTTGTCGACGGCGGGCTGCAGGCCCTTGAGGTAGAGGACGACATCGGCTTCGCCCAGCTGCCCGGTCTGCTTCGGCGTGATCTCCAGATCGTGCGGTTCGACGCCCGGCTTGGTCAGGGTGTCGACCTTCACGTGGTCCTTGCCGATCTGTTGGGCGAGGAACTGCATCGGGTAGAACGACGACATGACGTCGAGCTTGCCGTCCTTGGCACCGCCGGCAGAGGCTCCGGAGCAGGCGGTGAGGGCCGTGGCGCCGAGGGCTACGGCTCCGGCGAGGGCGGCGGCGGGTATGAGGCGTCGTACGTTCATGACATCCATTTTCATCAAAGATGGAAACGATTGTCAAAAACCCAGGTGAGGAGCCCGGGGGCGGTGCCGTGGAAGGGGAACCGATTTGAAAGGGGGGGTGCGGGCGCCGGTAACCTAAAGCCTTCGCCGTTCGTCCTCGTAATGAAGAGAGCACCGTGGCCGCCGACAAGATCGAAACCATCGTCAGCCTGAGCAAGCGCCGTGGCTTCGTTTTCCCGTGCAGTGACATCTACGGCGGCTCCAAGGCCGCCTGGGACTACGGTCCGCTGGGTGTCGAGCTCAAGGAGAACATCAAGCGCCAGTGGTGGAAGGCCATGGTCACCGGGCGCGAGGACATCGTCGGCCTCGACTCTTCCGTGATCCTCGCCCCCGAGGTCTGGGTCGCCTCCGGTCACGTCGCGACCTTCTCGGACCCGCTGACCGAGTGCACCTCCTGTCACAAGCGCCACCGCGCCGACCACCTGGAAGAGGCGTACGAGGCCAAGCACGGCCGCCTCCCCGCCAACGGCCTCGCCGACATCAACTGCCCCAACTGCGGTGTGAAGGGCCAGTTCACCGAGCCGAAGCAGTTCTCCGGCATGCTGGAGACCCACCTCGGCCCGACCCAGGACACCGGCTCGAAGGCGTACCTGCGCCCCGAGACGGCCCAGGGCATCTTCACCAACTTCGCCCACGTGCAGACCACCGCGCGCAAGAAGCCCCCGTTCGGCATCGCGCAGATGGGCAAGTCCTTCCGCAACGAGATCACTCCGGGCAACTTCATCTTCCGCACGCGCGAGTTCGAGCAGATGGAGATGGAGTTCTTCGTCAAGCCGGGCGAGGACGAGCAGTGGCAGGAGTACTGGATGCAGGAGCGGTGGAACTGGTACCGCGACCTCGGCATCCGCGAGGAGAACATCCGCTGGTACGAGCACCCGAAGGAGAAGCTGTCCCACTACTCGAAGCGCACCGCCGACATCGAGTACCGCTTCAACTTCGGCGGCAATGAGTTCTCCGAGCTGGAGGGCGTCGCCAACCGCACCGACTTCGACCTGAAGGCGCACTCCGCCGCCTCGGGCCAGGACCTCGTCTACTTCGACCAGGAGTCGAAGGAGCGCTACACCCCGTACGTCATCGAGCCGGCGGCCGGTGTGAACCGCGCCATGCTCGCCTTCATGCTCGACGCGTTCAACGAGGACGAGGCCCCGAACGCCAAGGGCGTCATGGAGAAGCGCACCGTGATGCGCTTCGACCCGCGCCTGGCCCCGATCAAGGTCGCCGTCCTGCCGCTGTCCCGCAACGCTCAGCTGTCGCCGAAGGCCAAGGGCCTCGCCGCCGACCTGCGCAAGTTCTGGAACATCGAGTTCGACGACGCGGGCGCCATCGGCCGCCGCTACCGCCGCCAGGACGAGATCGGTACGCCGTTCTGCGTCACCGTCGACTTCGACACCCTGGAGGACAACGCGGTGACCGTGCGCGAGCGCGACACCATGAAGCAGGAGCGCGTCTCCCTGGACCAGATCCAGAACTACCTGGGCAGCCGTCTGCTCGGCTGCTAGCTCTTGCCCGAAAGCCGGTGGCCCGGTGCGCGGATCGCGCACCGGGCCACCGGCTTTTCCGTACGGGCTCAGGCGGTGAGGCCCCCGGCCCGTCCGTCAGCGGCGGCTGCCGCGGCGGCGGCCCGCTTCTCGCCCTCCGCCTTGGTGCGCTTGACGAAACGGACCGTCCAGAGGGCCAGGCCGCCGAGCGTTCCGTAGATCATGAACGGGCTGAGGGTCACCATGGTGGAGGTGTCCAGGACGAACGACAGGGCGATGCGCACGGCCGCCTCGATGAGGTAGACCACGCCCCACACCAGGGTCATGCGGCGCTGTGCGTTGCGGAAGCCCTCGAACTGCCACAGGCCGTTGTAGTACGCGACGCCCGCCGGGGTGCCGTCCGTGCCGAACTTCCGGCCGAAGTAGAACATCAGCGGACGCGGCGCGAGGAGCGTGGCCAGGCACAGGACCCCGAACAGGCCCGTGACGACCGAGTCCTTGACCAGCAGGGCCTGCGTGGACTGGGCGCCCACGAGGGAGACCACGGCGGTGATCACCAAGAACACCAGGGTGACGATGGCGAACTCGTCGAGCTTGCGCCGCCAGGCCACCATGACGGCGCTGTCGAGCACCGGCCAGGCGCCGCTGGCCAGCAGGGCGGAGGCCTCGCTCCAGCCGTGATCGTCGACGAGGGTGTTGTACGTGACGATCGGTGCCACCACGTTCAGCGCGATGGTGAGGATCAAGCCGATCGCCGCGGCGCCGCCTGAGCGGGCCGGGGGCGCGGGCTGTGCTGCCTGAGCGGGTTGAGCGGGTTGAGCGGACAAGATTCCCCCTGGAACGTGCCTGATGAAGTGCGGTAGGGGGAACGTATGGACTTTGACGGGGTACGGACAAGACGGCCCCGCCCCAAATGATCATCAAGTCCTCCGGAGCGGCTCGTTCCGGACGCTTGCGGCCGGTCAGGCGCGCAGGCCCCGGATCACGAGCGCGGTGACCGCCTCGAACTCCGCGGTGATCGTGGGCTTCTGCCATTCCGGCGCGTACTGCGGATCGTGGAAACGGCCGGTGGCGTCGAACACCGCCCGTGCGGCTCCCGGAACATCGGGGGCACTGAGCGAGCCCGCCTCGACGCCCTCCGCGATGATCCGGCACAACTGCTCGATCAGCTGGCTCAGATGCTGGTCCACCACATCGCTGTTCTCGGCGAGCAGCACCGTGTACGTCGCGAACAGCTCCGGGTCGTCACCCGCCTTGTGGCGCTTGGCCTCGAACAGCGCCTCCAGCCACGCCTCCAGCTTGGAGGGCGCGGTCCCGGTGGGGGCCGACGTGATCTCTTCCAGGAGGACGACGTTCTTGGTGAGCCAGCGGTCCGTGACGGCCTCGCGCAACGCCGCCTTCGACGGGAAGTGCCGGTACACGCTGCCGTGGCTGACGCCCAGGGCGCGGGCCACGTCCACCACGGTCGCCTTGGTGGGGCCGAAGCGGCGCAGCACTTCCTCGGTGGTCTCGAGGATGCGCTCGGGGGTCAGGGGCTCGGCAGCAGCGGGGGGCATGAGTACGACCGTACCGCCCGCTCAGTGCTCGCTGTCGAGGTGGGCCATCTGCGCTTGCGGGTACCGGTCGCCGGCCGCCGCTCCCGCGGGGACCGCCTCCTCGATGGCCGCCAGGTCCGCGTCGGTCAGCTCCACGGCCATGGCACCCAGTGCCTCGGTCAGTCTGTCCCGACGGCGGGCGCCCACCAGCGGCACGATGTCCCCGCCTCGCGAGAGCACCCAGGCGATGGCGGTCTGGGCGACGCTGACCCCCTTGTCCTCGGCGACCTTGCGCAGGGCGTCGACCAGGTCGAGGTTGCGCTGCAGGTTCTCGCCCTGGAAGCGGGGGCTCATCCCGCGGAAGTCGCCGGGCGCCAGCTCCCGGTCGCGGCTGAAGTGCCCGCTGATCAGGCCGCGGCTCAGCACCCCGTACGCCGTGATCCCGATGCCCAGCTCGCGGGCGGTCGGCAGGATCTCGGCCTCGATGCCGCGGGAGATGAGCGAGTACTCGATCTGGAGGTCCGAGATCGGCGCCACGGCCGCGGCCCGTCGCAGGGTGTCCGCACCGACCTCGGAGAGGCCGATGTGCCGTACGTGCCCGGCCTCGACGGCATCGGCGATGGCGCCGACGGTCTCCTCGATCGGGACGGACGGGTCGACGCGGGCGATCCGGTAGACGTCGATGTGGTCCCGGCCCAGGCGCTGGAGCGAGTAGGCCAGGAAGTTCTTGACGGCCTCGGGGCGGCCGTCATAGCCGGTGAAGCCGCCCTCGACGGTGCGCAGGGCGCCGAACTTCACGCTGGTCAGCGCCTGCTCGCGGGCCGCGGCGGGCGCGGTGCGCAGGGCTTCGCCGATGAGCATCTCGTTGTGCCCCATGCCGTAGAAGTCCCCGGTGTCGAGCAGCGCGCTCGCGCCCTCGGGGACGGCGTCCAGGTAGGCGTGGATGGTCGCGACGGACTCGGTGCGGTCGGCTTCCCCGTACAGGGCGGACATGCCCATGCAGCCCAGCCCCAGCGGGAAGACGGAGGGGCCGGTCGAGCCGAGGGTGCGGGTGTTCTCGTTCGTGGTCATGGAACAACCATGGCATGACGGGTGACAGATTTCAATATTTGTCACCCGTCAGGGTGGCTACGCCGCCAACCGAAGGGTCAGCGCCGCCGCCGCGACCACGGCGAGGACGGCCGCCGGGGCCAGCTCGAAGTCCTTGACGCGCAGGTGGCTGATGACCGCGCCGATGAAGTAGAGCGTCACGCCGACGGCGGCGGCCACGCCCAGCGGCGTCACCCACAGGCCCGCGACCAGGCCCGCCGCGCCCGCCGCCTTCAGGGCGGCCAGCCGCGGCAGCCAGGCGTCCGGGACCTCCACCTTCCGCATGCTCGCCATGACCGCCTCGTTCCGCTGGAGCGTGAAGGTGGCGGACGCGGCCAGGACGAGTGCGAGCAGACCCGCGACGACGGCGTAGGCAATGAACATGACGGACTCCAATGATCGGTGATTTCAAATCATTGAACAGCATCAACGATCGAAACCCTGCAACCATTCCTCGATTGTTACGATGTCCGATATGACGGCAGCTCAGGACTCCCCGCACCCCCCGCAGCGACTGGGCCTGCTGCTGGCCTGGCACGGCTCGATCACCGAGACCCGCATGAAGAAGGCGCTCAGCACGGCCGGCCTCACCCCGCGGCACGCGATGACGCTGATGCACCTGGAGGGCGGCCCGATCGGCCAGCGGGCGCTCGCCGAGCGGCTGGAGGTGGATCCGAGCGTGCTGGTCGGCATCCTGAACGACCTGGAGGGCGAGGGCCTGGCCGTCCGCCGCCGGGATCCGGCGGACCGCCGCCGTCACAACGTGGCCATCACCGAGGCCGGATCGAGCGCCCTCGCCAAGACGAACGCGGCGCTCGACGAGGTCGAGCTGTCGCTGTTCTCGGCGTTCTCGCAGCAGGATCAGGACTCCCTGCGCGCACTGCTGGGCCGGATCGACTCGAACGCCGAACACTTCGAATGCGGCGAGTAGCCCCGGACGAGCGCCCGGCCAGGCTCCGCGGCCCGTCCGGCGGATCACGGCCGGGTAGGAACCGGGCCGCGTCCCGCGGGTCAGCCGCGCGGTGGAGCCGAAGTCCGTGACGCGCCTGCCGCCGGCTGCTCCAGCGCGCGGGCCGTCCGCGCGGCCGTCGCCATGGCCCACCGGCCACTGGTGGCGGCGCCCACCACGAGCGCGAGCAGTCCGCAGCCCGTGATGATCCACCAGGCCGGCCGCGTCGCCTCGACGAAATCGGCGCCGCCCGCCGTCCCGGCCGCCAGGACCGCGCCGATCACCGCCACGCCCAGCGTGCCGCCGGTCTGCCTGCTGGTCGAGGCGACTGCGGCCGCCACCCCCGCCTGGGCCCGGGGCATCCCGGAGACCGCCGTGTTCGTGATGGGCGCGTTCACCATGCCGAAGCCGAGCCCGAACAGCACGTACGCGGTGAACAGCAGCGGTGTCGACGTCTCCGCCGAGAAGGCGGCGAACAGCACCCCGCTCGCCGCCATCGCCGTCCCCGCGATCAGCAGCGACGGCCGCGGCCCCCGATTGCCCACCAGGCGCCCCGACAGGGGGGCGCAGAGGAAGGTGAGCAGGGCCATCGGCAGCATGTAGAGCCCGGCCTCGAGCGCGCTGAGCCCCCGTACCTCCTGCAGGTACAGGGTGTTCAGGAACAGGAACCCCGACAGCGCGGCGAAAGCGCCGATCGCGATCACCGTCGCGCCGCTGAACGGAGCGCTCCGGAAGAACCGCGGGTCGATCAACGGCTCCGTACGGCGCGGCTCGTACAGGAGCAGCCCCGCCAGCGAGGCCACGGCCAGGGCGGCGCAGCCGAGGATGACCGGGGAGTCCCAGCCGGCGCTCGGCGCCTCGATGATCCCGTACGTCATGGAGCCCAGCAGGGCCATGACCAGCAGCTGGCCCACCGGGTCCGGGCGGCGCGGGCGCGCGGCGCGGGACTCGGGGACGAACCGCAGGGTCAGGACCAGGGCCAGCAGCCCGATCGGGAGGTTGATCCAGAAAATCGACCGCCAGCCGACGGACTCCACCAGGAGCCCCCCGATCAGCGGTCCCACGGCCATGGAGATGCCGACCACCGCGCCCCAGGCGCCGATGGCCCGGGCCCGCTCGCGCGGATCCGTGAAGGTGTTGGTGATGATCGACATGGCGACCGGGTTGAGCATCGAGCCCCCCACGGCCTGGACCATCCGGAAGGCGATCAGCCACTCCAGCGCCGGCGCCAGCGAGCAGAGCAGCGAGCCGGCCGTGAAGAACACCAGGCCGACGGTGAAGACCCTGCGGCGTCCGATCCGGTCCGCCGTGGATCCCGCCAGCATCAGGAGCGAGGCCAGGACCAGCGTGTACGCGTCGATCGTCCACTGCATGCCGGAGACCGAGGCGCCCAGCTCGCGGCGCATCGAGGGAAGGGCGACGTTCAGGACGGTCACGTCGAGGCTGACGATGAGCAGGCTCATGCAGCAGATCGCCAGGACCAGCATCCGCCGTCGGCGGCTCAACTCCGACATGGTTCCGATAGTACGCCTAACTAAAGAGATGCGTGCTCCACTCCGGCTGGGCGACAATGGGGGGATGACCACGCTCCCCCCGCCGCTCGCGATCGGCCCGCACACCGTGCAGCCCCCTGTGGTGCTCGCCCCCATGGCCGGCATCACCAATGCCCCGTTCCGCACCCTCTGCCGGGAGTTCAGCGGCGGCAAGGGACTGTTCGTGAGCGAGATGATCACGACCCGCGCCCTGGTCGAGCGCAACGAGAAGACCATGCAGCTGATCCACTTCGACGAGACCGAGAAGCCTCGCTCGATCCAGCTGTACGGAGTCGACCCGGCGACGGTCGGCAAGGCGGTCCGCATGATCGTCGAAGAGGACCGCGCCGACCACATCGACCTGAACTTCGGCTGCCCGGTGCCCAAGGTGACCCGCAAGGGCGGCGGCTCCGCCCTCCCGTACAAGCGGAACCTGCTGCGCGCGATCCTGCGCGAGGCGGTCGCGGGCGCCGGCGACCTGCCGGTCACCATGAAGATGCGCAAGGGCATCAACGACGACCACCTCACCTACCTGGACGCCGGCCGCATCGCCGTCGAGGAGGGCGTCACCGCCATCGCCCTGCACGGGCGCACCACGGCCCAGCACTACGGCGGCACCGCCGACTGGGACGCCATCGCGCGGCTCAAGGAGCACGTGCCGGAGATCCCGGTGCTCGGCAACGGCGACATCTGGTGCGCCGAGGACGCGCTGCGCATGGTCCGCGAGACCGGCTGTGACGGCGTGGTCGTGGGACGCGGCTGCCTCGGCCGCCCCTGGCTGTTCAACGACCTGGTCGCAGCCTTCGAGGGCCGCCCCGAGGACTTCCACAAGCCCACGCTGCGCGAGGTCGCGGCCACCATGCACCGGCACGCCCAGCTGCTGGGGGAGTGGATCGGTGACGAGGCGCGCGGGGTGATCGACTTCCGTAAGCACGTGGCCTGGTACCTCAAGGGCTTCTCGGTGGGTTCCGAGATGCGGAAGAAGCTCGCGGTCACCTCGTCCCTGGCCGAGCTGAACGCTCATCTGAGCGAGCTCGACCTGGACCAGGCGTGGCCCGAGAGCGCGGACGGCCCGCGCGGCCGGACGTCCGGAAATAACCGGGTTGTCCTCCCGGATGGCTGGCTGAAGGATCCGTACGACTGCGCGGGCGTGAGCGAGGATGCCGAACTGGACACGTCCGGGGGCTGAGAATCAGCTGACAAACTATGCCACCAGCGGCGTGACATACGCCACGCATGGGTGGGGTTGCGCTCACATGAGCGCGAAAATCACGGGTATGACTTCCAAAGGGTGGCACTGGGTGCCACCCTTTGTGCGTTCAAGACTTGAACGCAAATGTATCGATGATCGCTCATCCGAGCGGAAACAGGCCCCAGGAGGCCCTTCCGGTTTCGGGAGGTGAACGCTCTTCGTATGTTCTGGCTACCCATCGGTTACTTTCGATCTGGTGGCGCACGAGTGGTTACAGGCACATGACGACCAAGTGGACGTACCCAGAAGCCTTCGATCTGGGTATGTTCCTGGCCGTCAGGGCAGCCACCGAGTCCTCGAGGAGTCGAGACCCGTGTCGGAAAACAAAGATCAGAAGTTCGTCTACGACTTCACCGAGGGAAACCGCGACCTCAAGGACCTTCTCGGCGGCAAGGGGGCCAACCTCGCCGAGATGACCAACCTGGGTCTGCCGGTCCCTCCCGGCTTCACCATCACCACCGAGGCCTGCAAGGTCTACCTCGACAGCGGTGAGGCCCCGGCCGCGCTGCGCGACGAGGTCAGCGCCCACCTGGCGGCCCTCGAGGCGAAGATGGGCAAGAAGCTCGGCCAGTCGGACGACCCGCTGCTGGTCTCCGTGCGTTCCGGTGCCAAGTTCTCGATGCCGGGCATGATGGACACGGTCCTCAACATCGGCCTCTCCGACGAGTCCGTGGCCGGCCTCGCCTCCCAGGCCGGCAACGAGCGCTTCGCGTGGGACTCGTACCGCCGCCTCATCCAGATGTTCGGCAAGACCGTCCTCGGCGTCGAGGGCGAGCTCTTCGAGGACGCCCTCGACGAGGCCAAGACCGCCAAGAAGGTCACCGTCGACACCGACCTCGACGCCGCCGACCTCAAGAAGCTGGTCACCCGCTTCAAGAAGATCGTCGCCGAGCAGGCCGGCCGCGAGTTCCCGCAGGACGCCCGCGAGCAGCTCGACCTCGCCGTCGAGGCGGTCTTCAACTCCTGGAACACCGACCGCGCCAAGCTCTACCGCCGCCAGGAGCGCATCCCGAGCGACCTGGGCACCGCGGTCAACATCTGCTCCATGGTCTTCGGCAACCTGGGCCCCGACTCCGGCACCGGCGTCGCCTTCACCCGCGACCCGGCCAGCGGCCACGCGGGCGTCTACGGCGACTACCTGCAGAACGCCCAGGGCGAGGACGTCGTCGCGGGCATCCGCAACACCGTCCCGCTGGCGGACCTGGAGTCGATCGACAAGGCTTCGTACGACCAGCTCATGACGATCATGACGACGCTGGAGACCCACTACAAGGATCTCTGCGACATCGAGTTCACCATCGAGCGCGGCCAGCTGTGGATGCTGCAGACCCGCGTCGGCAAGCGCACCGCCGGCGCCGCCTTCCGCATCGCCACCCAGCTCGTGGACCAGGGCCTCATCGACGAGGCCGAGGCGCTCCAGCGCGTCAACGGCGCCCAGCTCGCCCAGCTGATGTTCCCGCGCTTCGACGAGGGCGCCAGCACCGAGCTGCTCGGCCGCGGCATCGCCGCCTCCCCGGGCGCGGCCGTCGGCAAGGCCGTCTTCGACTCGTACACGGCCGTCAAGTGGTCCCGCTCCGGCGAGAAGGTCATCCTGATCCGCCGCGAGACCAACCCGGACGACCTGGACGGCATGATCGCCGCCGAGGGCATCCTGACCTCGCGCGGCGGCAAGACCTCGCACGCCGCCGTCGTGGCCCGCGGCATGGGCAAGACCTGCGTCTGCGGCGCGGAGGACCTCGAGGTCGACACCAAGCGCCGCCGGATGACGGTCGGCGGCACGGTGGTCGAGGAGGGCGACGTCGTCTCCATCGACGGCTCCACCGGCAAGGTCTACCTCGGTGAGGTACCCGTCGTACCGTCCCCGGTCGTCGAGTACTTCGAGGGCCGCATGCACGCCGGCGCCGACGACGCCGACGAGCTCGTCCAGGCCGTCCACCGGATCATGGCCTACGCGGACCGCGTCCGCCGGCTGCGGGTGCGCGCCAACGCCGACAACGCCGAGGACGCGCTGCGCGCCCGCCGCTTCGGCGCCCAGGGCATCGGCCTGTGCCGCACCGAGCACATGTTCCTCGGCGAGCGCCGCGAGCTGGTCGAGCACCTGATCCTCGCGGACACCGACAAGGAGCGCGAGGCGGCACTGAGTGCCCTCCTGCCGCTCCAGAAGAAGGACTTCGTCGAGCTGTTCGAGGCGATGGACGGACTGCCCGTCACCGTCCGTCTCCTCGACCCGCCGCTGCACGAGTTCCTGCCCGACATCACCGAGCTGTCGGTGCGCGTCGCCCTCGCCGAGGCCCGCAAGGACGCCAACGAGAACGACCTGCGCCTGCTCCAGGCCGTGCACAAGCTGCACGAGCAGAACCCGATGCTGGGTCTGCGCGGCGTCCGCCTCGGCCTGGTCATCCCCGGTCTGTTCGCCATGCAGGTCCGGGCGATCGCCGAGGCCGCGGCCGAGCGCAAGAACGCCAAGGGCGACCCGCGGGCCGAGATCATGGTCCCGCTCGTGGGCACCGTCCAGGAGCTCGAGATCGTCCGCGAGGAGGCCGACGCGGTCATCGCCGAGGTCGAGGCCGCCACGGGCACCAGCCTCAAGCTGTCCATCGGCACGATGATCGAGCTGCCGCGCGCCGCCCTGACCGCCGGCCAGATCGCCGAGGCCGCGCAGTTCTTCTCCTTCGGCACGAACGACCTGACCCAGACGGTGTGGGGCTTCTCCCGCGACGACGTCGAGGCCAGCTTCTTCACCGCGTACCTGGAGAAGGGCATCTTCGGGGTCTCGCCGTTCGAGACCATCGACAAGGACGGTGTCGGCGCCCTGGTCCGCAGCGCGGTCCAGGCCGGCCGGGAGACCCGCCCCGACCTCAAGCTCGGCGTCTGCGGCGAGCACGGCGGCGACCCCGAGTCCGTCCACTTCTTCCACGAGGTGGGTCTCGACTACGTCTCCTGCTCGCCCTTCCGGATTCCGGTGGCGCGCCTGGAGGCCGGCCGTGCCGCCGCCGAGGCGAAGGGCAGCGACAGCCGCTGAGTCCCTCCAGGCCTGACACGGCCCGCTGACTGCGCGTCCGCCCCCGGGTTCCCTGACCCCCGAGGGCGGACGCGCCTCTTTTTGTCGTTCAACAAATCTTTACGCCAGCAGGCGGTGGACGGATCCCCACCCGTCCACCGCCTGCCGGCAATCTGCCAGGCACGTCGGCGCTTCCCGGTGCGACCGACCGCCAGGCCCCGCAAAGCCCCCCACGGCCTTCACGGAGCGTTTCGGTCGCACCGGAGTGTGCCTGGCGGAGTACAGGATTTCGGTTGTCACGCCCCCGCCGAAAGGGGTTTCAACTGTGGCTGAAAGGGCGTGGTGACGTCGTGTGACGGCATGCATACTCATGGAGCGGGGGGATTGCGGTTGCACAGGTGGGGGTTCGGTGCTGCGTATCCATTTCACTGGAGTGGACCTGGCACGCGTACGGATGGCAGGGCGTCCCGATGCGTTGTGGGAAACGATTCTGAGTTTTCACCGCTTAAGAGACCGGCGTGATGCCCGGCTCTTCGGTGAATGGCGTACGGAAACCCGGAGCAGGTTGAATAGTGAAACACGTTTGCTCGGTGCGCTCATACCGAGTCGTGGTTATTTTCCCGATTTCCTGACCCCTGTGGAGGGGCAGTACGGGTGGGACGTGGGCCTGGACGCCCTGCGCGGGATCCGTCCCGAGCGGATGCGGCGCGAGCTGGCGCTGCTGGGCGCGGGCACCGGTGTCGGGGCCGCCTTCGGCATGCCCTCGGCCGTCAGCGGGGGCGCCGACGCGCCGGTCCCGCGGCGGCTGCGGGACTTCATGGAGGGCGGCACCAAGCACCTGCCGAGGCTGCTGGGCGAGCTGCGCGGCTACCACCGGGCGGCCGTGGAGCCGTACTGGACCCACATACAGGCCCAGATCGAGGCCGAGCGGGCCGCGCGCGGCCGGGCCCTGCTGGACGGGGGCGCGGACGAGCTGCTGGCCTCGCTGCCGCCGATGCTGCGCTGGCGGGCGCCGGTCCTGGAGTGCGACTACCCGGTCGACCGCGACGTACGGCTGCGGGGGCGCGGGCTGCTGCTCCAGCCGTCGTTCTTCTGCCGGCGCACCGCCGTGACCCTGCACGACCCGGAGCTGCCGCCGGTGCTGGTCTATCCGGCGGCGGCGCAGCTGGCCTCGGCCTCCGCCTCGGGTGAATCGATTCGCCCCTTGGAGGAGCAGCGCCAGCGCACCCTGGGCAAGCTCGTCGGGCACACCCGCTCGGTGGTGCTGCGGGCCATCGGCGACGGCGCCACGACCAGCGAGCTGGCCCGCCGGGCCGGGGTCTCGCTGGCCTCCGCGAGCCAGCACGCCTGCGTGATGCGCGAGGCGGGCCTGGTGACCACCCTGCGCCGGGGCAATGCCGTGCTGCACACGGTGACCCCTCTGGGGGCCGCGCTGCTGAAGGGCGGAGCGGTGGCCTCCTAGCGGCCCTGCCGGACCGGCCTGCGGGGGCGGCCGGTCCGGCCGGTCCCGCAGGCCGCCGAGGCCCCCGGGAGCGGCCGTACGGGCCGTCCGGCCGGTCCGGGCCGGGGGCCGCCCGGCGGCCCCTGCACGGACAACCGGTTCGCCCGCGGTCCGCACGAAGTGACGAACGGCGGGACTTTCCGCCCTGGGACACCCCCGCGTGCGCCAGGATGGTGAAGCCATGAACCAGTTCGCCGCGGACAAAGACATCTGCGGCCGCGCCGACCTCACCGTCGTGCTGCGCCGCTTCTACACCGCCGCTTTCGCCGACCGGCGGATCGGGCCGTTCTTCACCGAGATCGCCGGCACGGACCTGGAGGTCCATCTGCCCCGCATCACGGATTTCTGGGAGCGGGCCCTGTTCCGCACGGCCGGTTACGGACGCGACGCCTTCGGCCCGCACGCGGCCCTGCACACGGCGCGGGCGATGACCGCCGAGGACTTCGGGCGCTGGGTCCAGCTGTGGAACGCCGCCGTCGACGGCCTGTACCGGGGACCGAACGCGGAGCGGGCCAAGGCGACGGGCGAGCGGATCGCCCTGGCCCTGCACAGGCGCCTGGCCGGGACGGACCCCGCGCTGCTCCGGCGGGAGGACGCCCAAGGATTCGTCCCGCTGGCCGCCCTGCAGCTCCGCTCACCGGCCTGACCTGCGTAAACGCGCCCGTCCGGCGGTCCGCGGGGAACCGGCGGCGCAGCTCCCGGAGAAATTTCCGCGGGAGCGATGAGTTTTCCCGGTGCCCCCGGTCTATCTCTCGAAAGCGCACACGAGACGCACGCGACGCACACACGAGAGAAGAGGGACCGAGATGCCCACCATGATCTTCGTCAACCTGCCGGTCAAGGACATCGAGGCCGCCAAGGCGTTCTGGGTCAAGCTCGGCTACTCCTTCAACCCCCAGTTCAGCGACGAGCAGACCGGCTGCCTGGTCATCAGCGACACGATCTTCGCGATGCTGATGACCGAGGCCCGCTTCAAGGACTTCGCGACCAAGGAGGTCGCGGACGCCACCAAGACCACCGAGGTGATGCTCGCCCTGAGCGCGGAGAGCCGGGAGCAGGTCGACGAGGTGGTCGGCGCCGCCCTCGCGGCGGGCGCCACCGAGCCCCGCCCGGCCCAGGACCTCGGCTTCATGTACGGCCGTGCGTTCGAGGACCTGGAGGGCCACGTCTGGGAGTACGTCTGGATGGACCCGGCGGCCGTCCAGGGCTGATGCCCCGCTACGCCACCGCGGCCGAGGTCACGGCGGTCCGCACCGGGTAGGTCCGGACCGCCTCCGCCTCGTCGTCCAGGCAGCGCCCCGAGACGAGGTCGAAGCGCTGCTTCAGCAGCGGCGAGGCGACGAAGGGCCTGCCCTGCGCGCACCCGACCAGCCCCCGCGAGAGCACGGCCGCCCCGGTGAACGGATCACGGTTGTCGATGGCGTACGTGCGCCCCGACCGGTCGATGAACACCGCGGCCTGGCTCCCGTCGGGCAGCAGGACCGCCACCCCCCGCCCGGGGGTCAGGTCGGACAGTTCGCACACCGTCAGCCAGCCTTCGCTCACGTGCAGTTCCACGGTCATCGGGTGCCTCCCACGGCCTCCAGCGGCCGGATGTCGAGAATGGTCAGGTCGGGCTTGACCTGGTCGCGTTCGGGAACGAACTTCACGGTCGGGTCGGGAGCGCCGGGCGCGTTCACGAAGGACACGAACCGCCGCAGCCGCTCCGGGTCCTGCAAGGTCTCGGCCCATTCGTCCCGGTAGTGGGCCACGTGGTCGGCCATCAGCGACTCCAGCTCCGCGCACAGCCCGAGCGAGTCGTGCACGACCACGTCCCGCAGGTGGTCCAGGCCGCCCTCCAGCCGGTCCAGCCAGGTGGAGGTGCGCTCCAGCCGGTCCGCCGTGCGGATGTAGAACATCAGGAACCGGTCGATGAGCCGGACCAGTTCCGCGTCCGACAGGTCCTGGGCCAGCAGGTCCGCGTGGCGCGGGGTGGCCCCGCCGTTCCCGCCGACGTAGAGGTTCCAGCCGTTGGCCGTCGCGATGACCCCGAAATCCTTGCTCTGCGCCTCCGCGCACTCGCGGGCGCAGCCGGAGACCGCCGACTTGAGCTTGTGCGGGGCGCGCAGGCCCCGGTAGCGCAGCTCCAGGTCGATGGCCATGCGGACGGAGTCCTGGACCCCGTACCGGCACCAGGTCTGGCCCACGCAGGACTTCACCGTGCGCAGGGCCTTGCCGTACGCGTGCCCGGACTCGAACCCGGCCTCCACGAGCCGGGCCCAGATCCGCGGGAGCTGGTCCACGCTGGCCCCGAAGAGGTCGATGCGCTGGCCACCGGTGATCTTCGTGTAGAGCCCGAAGTCGCGGGCCACCTCGCCGATCACGATGAGCTTGTCGGGGGTGATCTCACCGCCCGGGATCCGCGGGACGACCGAGTACGAGCCGTTGCGCTGGAGGTTCGCGAGGAAGTGGTCGTTGGTGTCCTGGAGGGCGGCCTGCTCCCCGTCGAGGACGTAGCCGCTCGCGCCGAGCGTGGGGGCGAGCGAGGCGATGATCGAGCCGACCGTCGGCTTGCAGACCTCGCAGCCGTCGCCGCCGCGGGCCTCCTCCCGGCCGTGCCCGTCGAGGAGCTGCTCGTACGAGGTCAGGCGGCGGGTGCGGACGATCTCGTAGAGCTCGGCGCGGGTGAAGGGGAAGCAACCGCACAGCCCCTTGTCGGCGGCCGCGGGCAGCAGCTGGCCGATCATCTTGACGCAGCTGCCGCAGCCGGTGCCCGCCTTCGTGCACTGCTTGACCTCGGGGAGGGTCGAACAGGCGGTGATCTCCTTCTTGGCGACGTTGTGGCAGGAGCAGATCACCGCGGAGTCGGGCAGCGCCGACGGGCCGAGCGCGACGGGTGCGCCGAGGCCGGCGGGCAGGACCAGCTGGTCCGGGCTGACCGGCGGGACGCTGCCGGTGAGCGGGCGCAGCAGGCCGTACGAGTCGGCGTCGCCCACCAGGACCCCGCCGAGCAGGACCCCGTCGGGGGAGACGACCAGCTTCTTGTAGATCCCGGAGCGGGAGTCGGAGTAGACGACGTCGAGGCTGCCGGGGGCCGCGCCGTGGGCGTCGCCGAAGGAGGCCACGTCCACGCCGAGCAGCTTGAGCTTGGTGGAGAGGTCGGCTCCGGTGAACTCCTTGTCCCGGCCCAGGAGGTCCTCGGCGGCCGTCTCGGCCATCTCGTACCCGGGGCCGACCAGCCCGTACACCCGGCCGTCTGCGGCCAGCGCGCACTCGCCGATGGCGTAGACGCGCGGGTCGGAGGTGCGGCAGCGGGAGTCGACGCCGATGCCGCCGCGCTCGCCGACGGTCAGGCCCGAGGCGCGGGCGAGCTGGTCGCGGGGCCGGACCCCGGCGGAGAAGACGACGAGGCCGGTGTCGACGGTGGAGCCGTCGGAGAGCCGCATGCCGCTGACGGAGCCGTCGGCTCCGGTGAGCACCTCCTGGGTGCCGACGCCGGTGTGGACCGTCAGCCCCATCGACTCGATGGTGCGCAGCAGGGCCGCGCCGCCGCCGTCGTCGATCTGGACGGGCATCAGGCGCGGGGCGAACTCCACGACGCGGGTGGCGAGGCCGAGACCCTTGAGGGCGCCGGCCGCCTCCAGTCCGAGGAGCCCGCCGCCGACGACCGCGCCGCCGGGGGCTCCCCCGGACGGAGTCCGGGGGAGGGCCTTCGCGTACTCCTCGATCGCGAGCAGGTCCTCGATGGTGCGGTAGACGAAGCAGCCGGGGGCGTCCTTGCCGGGGACGGGCGGCACGAAGGGGTGGCTGCCGGTCGCGAGGACCAGCACGTCGTACGGGAACACCCGCCCGGAGCGGGAGGTGACGGTGCGGGCGTCGCGGTCGATGGACTCGGCCGGGTCGCCGAGGTGCAGCTCGATGCCGTGCTGCTCCATGAACCCGGCGGGGGTGAGGGAGAGGTCCTCGGGGGTGCTGCCGGAGAAGTACGAGGTGAGGTGCACGCGGTCGTAGGCGGGCCGGGGTTCCTCGCAGAGGACGGTGATCCGGTGCGTGGCGGTGGCCCCGCGCTCGGCGAGGGCCTCCAGGTAGCGCTGGCCGACCATGCCGTGACCGATGAGCACGATGGCGGGGGTGGGCGTGGGCGTGGCTGCGGCCATGATCAGGAGCCTCCGTCGTCGGTGAGCAGGTGGAACAGGTCGGTCAGGGCCTCGGCGTCCTCCCAGCTGCGGGCGAGGGCGCCCACGGTGGAGAGTTCGCCGAGGAGGACCCCGCCGACGAGGCGGTCGCCGCGGACGACGACCTTCCGGTAGGTCCGGCGGGTGGCGTCGGCGAGGCGGACCACGTCGTCACCGGGGAGCGGGGTGGTCTCGCCGAAGGCGGCGAGGTCGAGCGGGCCGGGGCCGCCGGGAGCGGTGGCGGTGCCCGCGGCCGTGCCGAGGGTGAGGCGGGTGAGGGCGCGGGTTCCGGTGTATCCGGGGGCGGCCCCGCCGGTGGTGGCGCCCAGCTGCTCCGCCAGGGCGTCCGCCTGTTCCAGGGCGGGGCCCGCGAGGCCGTACACCCGGCCGTCGTGCTCGGCGCAGTCGCCGATGGCGTGGATGCGGGGATCGCTGGTCCGCAGCCGGTCGTCCACCACGATCCCGGTGCGCACGTCGAGCCCGGCGGCGAGCGCGAGCCCGGTCCGGGGCCGCACGCCGCAGGCCAGTACGACGACATCGGCGTCGAGCCGGTATCCGTCGGCGAACTCGACCCCGGTGACGCGCCGGCCGGCCGCACCCCGCGCCTTCACCGTCAGGCCGCGGACCCGGCACCCGGTGTGGACCTCGATGGAGAGGCTGGTCAGGTGGGCGTGCAGCAGCGCCGAGGCATCGGCGTCCAGCTGGCGCTCCATCAGCCGTTCGCCCTGCTGGGCCAGGACCACCTGGGCGCCGCGCTCGGCCAGGGCGCGGGCCGCGGAGACGCCGAGGAGGCCGCCGCCGATCACCACGGCGCGCACGCCGGACCCCGCGGCCACCGCGGCCGTCAGGGCGAGGCAGTCGTCCATGGTGCGGAACGCGTGCACCCCGTCGGGGAGTTCCCGCCCCGCCGGCTCGAACAGGCCGCGCAGCGGCGGGAGGACCGCGTTCGAGCCCGTGGCCAGGACCAGCGCGTCGTACCGCTCGGTGCTGCCGTCGTCGCAGTGGACCGTCCGGTCGGCGCGGTCGACGCGGACCGCGCGGACGCCCCGCCGCAGCGCCGGGCCGGCGTCCGGGAGGGCCGTCACCTCCGGTGCGTACCGGCCCGCGAGGACCTCCGCCAGCAGGACCCGGTTGTACGGAACGTGCGACTCCTCGCCGAGGACCGTCACCTCCGTGCGCGCGCCGTCCTGCGCGCCGTCCCGCGCGCCCAGCCGTGCGGCGAGCCGCAGGCCCGCGAGGCCGCCGCCGATCACCACCACGCGCCGCTGTTCCGAGGTCATGGCACGAGCGTGCGCGTTCGCTGTTTCCCCGCCGCATCGCCGCTGTTACCCGGACGGAACGCGCACCTCAGCGCCCGGGTTAAGGGTCGGTGAGGCATCCCTCAAGGGCGGCTTAAGGATGCGTTCGGGCAGGTCGGCGGGGATCGGGCCGCCCTTAGCGTGATCCCCGTGCGAGATGCGGCGATGCGGGTCAAGGGCGGGATGCTCGGCGGGGCGGGGCTGGTGGCGCTGCTGTGGGCGGCCCAGGTGCGGCCCTCCGCGCGGCTCGACGCGCTGTTCGCCACCGCCGCGCACCTGACCGGCCTGCTCGCCGGGTACGGCGTGCTCGTACTGCTCTTCCTGATGGCCAGGGTGCCCGCCGTCGAGCACGGGGTCGGCGCCGACCGGCTCGCCCGCTGGCATGCGCGGGGCGGCCGGCACGTGCTGCTGCTCTGCCTCGGGCACGCCCTCTTCGCCCTGTGCGGGTACGCGGTCCACGAGGGCGTCGACGTGGTCTCCGCCCTCCGGGGCCTGTTCGGCTACCCGGCGGTGGCCGCCGCCTTCGCCGGGACGGCCCTGCTGGCCGCCGTCGGGGTGAGCTCCGCCCGGGCGGTACGCCGCCGGGTCAGCCACGAAACCTGGCGCGGGGTGCACCTCCTCGTCTACCTCGCCGCCTCCCTGGCCTTCGGCCACCAGCTCGCCGGGCCCGATCTCGCCCTGACCGGCTGGTTCTGGGCCCTCGCCCATGCCGGCGTCGCCGTCCTGCTGCTCTGGTACCGGGCCGTGGTCCCCGTACGGCAGGCCCTTCGGCACGCGCTGCGGGTCGCCGAGGTGCGGGTCGAGGGGCCCGGG
Source organism: Streptomyces sp. NPDC001194 (assembly GCF_042896985.1). Classification (NCBI taxonomy): domain Bacteria; kingdom Bacillati; phylum Actinomycetota; class Actinomycetes; order Kitasatosporales; family Streptomycetaceae; genus Streptomyces; species Streptomyces sp. NPDC001194. Next base: position 205,893 of record NZ_JBIAXU010000002.1, read on the forward strand.
GTGGTCTCCGTCGTCGTGTACGGGCAGCACCTGGCGGAACTGCGCGCGGAGCCGGGCCAGTTCCTGCGCTGGCGGTTCCTGCAGCGCCGGCTGTGGCACACCGCCCTGCCGTTCTCGCTGTCCGCGCCGGTCCAGGGCCACGCCCTGCGGATCACCGTGAAGGCGCTCGGCGGGCACTCCCGCCGGATCCGCCGGCTGCGCCCCGGGACCAGGGTCATCGCCACCGGGCCCTTCGGGGCGCTCACCGCCGCCCGGCGGACCCGGCCCAAGGTGCTGCTGATCGCGGGCGGGGTCGGCATCACGCCGATGCGGGCGCTGTTCGAGACGCTGCCCGGCGGGCCGGGGGAGGTCACGCTGCTCTACCGGGCCGGGGCCGCGGAGCACCTGGTGCTGCGCTCGGAGCTGGAGGCCATCGCCGCCGAGCGGCAGGCCGGGCTGCACTACCTGCTCGGGTCCTCCGACGCCGCCTACGATCCGCTGGCCCCGCAGGCGCTGCTCGCGCTGGTGCCGGAGCTGACCGAGCACGACGTCTACCTGTGCGGGCCGCCGGGGATGGCCGAGGCGACGCGGAGCGCGCTGCTGAGGGCCGGGGTGCCGCCCGGGCGCATCCATTGCGAGTGCTTCAGCTTCTGACCCCGACCCGCACGTGATTCCGAGAGGCCGCCGCGCCATGCGCCATCCGCTGCACGTCCCCCTGTCCGTACCGGTCGGGGGTCCCACCTCCGCGCCCGAGCCCGTGCCCGTACCCGCGAACCGGCACCGCAAGCCCCGGCGGTCCTCCGCCGTGCGGGCGGGCGCGGCCGCGCTGGCCGCCGTACCGCCCGCGCGGCGGCTCGCGGCCGGGCTCGGGCTGGCCAGTGTGCTGGCCGCGACGGCGCTGACGGCGACCGTGGATCCGGCCGCGCCGGTGGCCCCGGACCGGGTGCCGGCCCGGCAAAGCTCAACCTTTGCGCAAGTTTCCGGAGACTGATGGTTGCTGCACCCATCGGCTCCATAGGGTCATGGTCGTGCCTGACATATCAACGACCATGATCATCGTCCTGTGCGTGGCCGCCGCCGCGGCCGGGTGGATCGACGCGGTGGTGGGCGGCGGCGGCCTGCTGCTCCTGCCCGCCCTGCTCCTCGGCCTGCCGAACGCGCACCCCGCCGCGGTGCTCGGCACCAACAAGGCCGTGGCCATCGTCGGCACCGCGGGCGCCGCGGTGACGTACGCGCGCAAGGCGCCGGTGGACGTGAAGCTCGCCGTCCGGATCGGCATCGCGGCGCTCGCCGGATCCATGGGCGGCGCCGCGCTGGCGGGCGGGATCAGCAAGGACACCATGCGCCCGCTCATCATGGGCGTGCTCGTGGTCGTCGCGGGCATCGTGATCTTCAAGCCCGGCTTCGGCACCGCCCCCTCGACCGCGCCCGTCAGCCGGCAGCGGGTGCTGCTGGCCATCGGGCTCGCCGGCCTCGGCATCGGCTTCTACGACGGGCTCATCGGGCCCGGCACCGGCACCTTCCTGGTGCTCGCCCTGACCGCGCTGCTCCACCTCGACCTGGTCACCGCCTCCGCGACCGCCAAGATCGTCAACTGCTGCACGAACGCCGGGGCGCTCGCGATGTTCGCCTACCAGGGCATGGTGCTGTGGCAGCTGGCCGCGCTGATGGCGGCGTTCAACCTGGCCGGAGGCATGGTCGGTGCGCGGATGGCCCTGAAGAAGGGCAGCGGGTTCGTACGCGGCGTGCTGCTGACGGTGGTCGCGGCGCTCGTGGTCAAGCTCGGTCTGGAGCAGTGGGGCTGACGGGCCGCCCGGCCGTGTCGCCGGACGCTCCCTGATACGTGCCGGTGAGGTGGGCGAAGACGACCACGTTGCCCTGGTAGCCGGTTCGCGGCGAGAATCCCCCGCCGCAGGTGATCACGCGGAGCTCCGCGCGCGGCGAGGGCCCGTACACGCGGGAGTCGGGGAAGTGGTCGGCCCCGTACACCTCGACCGCGTGGACGGTGAACACGGCCGTACGCCCGTCCGCGCGCGGCACCTCGATCGAGGCTCCGCGGTGCAGCGCACCCAGGTGGTAGAAGACCGCCGGGCCCGTGGCGTCGTCTACGTGGCCGACGACGACGGCGGTGCCGGCCGCGCCGGGGGTGGTGCCGTCCCGGTACCAGCCCGCCAGATCGTGGCGGGCGGGCGGCGGCACCTCGATGCCGTCGTCGGGGCCGAGCCCCAGCCCGGTCAGCGGGGCGTCCACCCGGATGGACGGGATCCGGATCCGGGTGGGCGGGGAGCCGGGGAGCGGGTCGATGCTGCCGGGATAGCGCGCCCGCGTGCCGAGCGCGTCGGCGGGGGAGGGCAGCGGAGGGCCGGTCGACTGGCCGGAGCCGCTGCAGACGAGCCAGACGCCGACGCAGGCGGCGACCGCGACGAGCCCGCCGCGTCCGGCCTGGCCTCTGCCCATGGGTGCCCCCTGACAGTGTGATCCGGTCCGTGTTCCGTGTTCCGTGCTGCGTGAGGCAGGCCGTCGCCCGGCCCCGCGAACGGGGGGACCTCGCGGGGCGGGCGACGGGGGACGGTACCGGTCGGACCGCGGCCGCAGCCGCGGTGGGCGCCCGTCAGCTCCGCGTGCCGCTCGCCCGGCGACGCAGGAACCAGGTACCGCCGACGGCGGCCGCGGCCAGCACGGCCGCTCCCGCCGTGATCTTGGTGGGGTCGACGGTGCTGGTCGTCGCACCACCCGCCCCGGTGCGGACGTGGCCCTTGGGGCCGCGTTCGGTGACGACCAGGTCGCCGGTGGCGAATTTGCCATCGGCGCAGGTCGCGCCGATGTTGTAAGTGCCCGGGTGAATTCCGCGGGCGATCTGGAACTGCCCGACGACCACCTCTTTGTGGGTACCGGGGACCAATTTGAAACGGCCGCCGCCGACCGTGGTGGCATCGCCGTCGGCGTGGCTGCCCGTGCCGCAGGCGGTGGTGTTCACGGTGACACTGGCCCCGGGAGCGGCTGTTTTCGGCCAAACTTCGAGCTTCGCGAAGTCGCCGGGTGCGAAGCCCGCCGTGCCGAGCTCCGCGGCGGCGACCGCCCCGGCGACCGGGCCCGTGAACGCGGCGGCGGTCAGCGCGGTGGCGGTGAGCACGTGGGCGGTGCGTCGGCGCATGAGGGCTCCTGGAGACACGGGGTCGTGTTCCCGAGCAAACCCGGCCCGGCCGCGGCGCGCCTGCTGATGTTCCGTCAGATCGGCTGGGCCGGCCGCCGTTTCCGCAGGTCACGCCCCCACCTTCGGTCGTTGGGGCGCAGCACGCCGTCCGGGTGAGCCGGGACCCCCGGCCCGGGCGGCAGGCCCCGCCCCCGCTCACGCCGCGGGCAGAGTCACCGTCGCCGCCGCGCCCGCCGGAGCCGGGTTCGACAGGGTCACCCGGGCCCCGATCACCCGGGCCTGGCCGAACGCGATCGTCAGGCCCAGCCCCGTCCCCTGCCCCCGCTCGGCCGCACCCGTCAGGAAGCGCTGAGGCCCCTCCCGCAGCAGCTTCACCGGGAAACCCGGACCGCGGTCCCGTACCGTCACCGCGTTCCCGCACACCGTCACCGTGACCGGCCCCCCGCCGTGCCGACGGGCATTGACCAGCAGGTTCGTCAGGATCCGCTCCAGGCGCCGGGCATCCGTACGGACCATCGCCCCGGCCTGCGACCCGTCCTCCGCGCCGACCACCTCCGCCGCCACCCCCGACCGCCGCGTGATCGTCGCGACCAGCGGACCCAGCGCGTGCGCCCCCAGCTGCGCCTCCTCCCGGCGCGCGTCCAGGCGCGCCACCTCCAGCAGGTCCTCGGTCAGCGTCCGCAGCGCCGCGACCCGGTCCCGGACCAGCTCCGTCGGCCGCCCCGCCGGCAGCAGTTCCGCCGCGGTGTGCAGCCCCGTGAGCGGCGTCCGCAGCTCGTGCGCCACGTCCGCCGTGAACCGCTGCTCGGCCTCCAGCCGCTGCTGGAGACTGGCCGCCATCGTGTCGACGGCCGAGGACAGCTCGGCGACCTCGTTGCGGGTCCCCGGTGCGCCCGACGCCCCGATCCGCGCGTCCAGTTCGCCCTCGCTGATCCGGCGGGCCGTCTCCGCCGCCCTCCGCAGGTCCTTGCTCAGCCGGCTCGCCATCAGCGCGCCGCCGATCGCCGCGAGCGTCACGACCCCGGCCCCGGAAGCCACCAGCTGCCGGTCCAGCTCCACCAGTTCGGCCTGCTCCCCGGTCAGCGACCGCCGTACGGACAGCACGTGGTCCCCGCCGACCGGGCGCGCCGCCCACACCGCCGGATCCGGCCCGGACAGGTCGAGGTAGGTGGTGCGCTGCCCCGCCAGGGCGGCCCGGCGCAGCGGCCCCGGCAGCCCCGGGCAGTCGATCCACGCCTCGGCCTCGCCGACCTTGTCCTCGTCCAGCCGCCCCGTGAGCTCGTACACCTGGCGCACCCGGACGAGCTGCGCGAGCGCGCCCTCCCGGGCCGCGTCGCCCACCTGCCGGGCCCGCGCCTCGTGGATCAGTGCGCCGATCGTCACCGCGACCAGCGAGCAGCCGACCGCGAGCAGGATGGAGATCTTCCAGCGCAGGCCGAGGGCCCGCAGGAGGTGGCGGCAGCGGATCAGGGCGGGCTTCACTCGCACACCTGGCCGTACTTGTCGGTGCGCCTCGGCTGCGGGGGCCGGTCGCTTTCGCAGCCCGGCAGGGACTTGCTGTAGCGCCGCTCGTCGCTGACGACCCGCATCCGCTCGCCGTCCCAGTGATAGCGGACGGCCTGCTCGGAGCCGTCGTCGGCGGCGGTGCGCAGCAGCAGGTCGCCGCCGATGGTCTCGACGGCGAGGCGGCGGCCGACGGTGAAGAGGACGGGGACGATCCGGGTCCCGTCCGCGGTGTACACGGTCAGCGCCGTGCGCCCCGTCTCCGCGTCGGCGGCGACGATCAGCTCCTGACTCCCGTCGCCCGTGAGGTCGCGGAAGACGGCGGGGCGCAGGCCGACCTTGCCGGGCGCGTCGATCCAGCCCTTCGCCGCGAACGCCTTCATCTGCTTGTCGGCGCGTACGACGTCCTGCACGTTCACCGCCGGCAGCCCGCCGGGCCCCACCTCGGGCGCGTTCTCCAGCGGTTGCGGCGGGGGCTCCCGGGTGCCGACCGGTTTTCCGGGCCCGGAGACGGAGTGGTCGGTCCACTGCGGCCAGAGCGACTCGGGCCGCGGCTGGGCCGACACGGGCGGCGCGGGCTCGCCGGCTCCCAGCCCTCCGGGTGCGGAGCAGCCGCCGACGGCGAGCGCGCAGACGGCGGTGCACACGAGGACGGCGGCGAGGGGGCGGGCGGGTCGCTTCATGAGGAGCCAAAAGGGTTCTGAGGCAGGACGATCCGACGGTAGACGGCGACGATCACGGGCACCGGGAGGTTGTGTAACAGCGGTGCGTACGGTGGAGGGGCGCAGGCAGAATCGGGACCAAGGTCCCGGACCGTGCGCTGTCCGCCGTACCCGAGGGAGGGCCCCGTGACATCAGCCGATCGGCCGCAGCAGCCGGCGCAGGTGAAGGCCGGATGAGCGGCGAGCTCCCGTTCTTCGTGTACGGGACGCTGCGCCCGGGAGAGGTCAACCACGACCTGTTCCTGCGGGGCCGCACGGCCGCCGAGAAGCCCGCCCGGCTCCCGGACGCCCTCCTGTACGACGGCCCCGGCTACCCGTACGCCGTCCAGCACCCGGGGTCGGAGATCGTCGGCGAGCTGATCACCGCGGCGCCCGGCGCGTACGGGAGGCTGCTGGCCGAGCTGGACCGGCTGGAGGAGTACCACGGCCCCGACCGCCCGCTGAACGTCTACGACCGGGTGTGCCGGAGCGCGGTCCGCCCGGACGGCACCCGGACCGCTGCCTGGGTCTACCTCGCGGCCCCGCTGATGGCCCGCCGACTGCGCGAGTCCGGCACCGAGATACCGGGCGGCGACTGGTTCAGACGGAGGTAGGCGCGGAGGTGGGCCGGCTCCCGCGGATCCCGCCCCGCGGTGTCACAGGCCCTCGGCGCCGCGGTTGCGCAGGCGCTGCCCGTACTGCTGGAGGACCCAGAGCTCCTCCTGGACCGCCGCCAACTGCTCCGGCGGGGCCTGGGTGCCCAGGCGCGACATCGTGCCCTGGATCTCGTGGACCCGGCGGTCGACCGCGCGCAGCCGGACCTGGACCAGCTGGACCCCGGCGTAGACCTCGTCCACCGTCTTGGCGTGGATGGCCTCCACCGCCAGCTCGGTGACCAGCGCGCGGACCGTGTCGTTCGGCGCGGCGTCGCGGACCCGGGCCAGGTAGTCGTCGGTGCCGAGGGAGGCGCCGCCCGCGGCCTGGATGGCCTCGCGGACCGCCGCGTAGGGCGGGGCGGTGAACTCGTCGACCCCGTACGCGTCGAAGGCCGGGGAGACCAGGGCCGGCCGCTGGAGCGCCAGCTTGAGCAGCTCGCGCTCGGTGCGGTGCGCGGGGCTGCGCAGGTTCAGCGCCGGCCCGCCGCCCGCGGGGGCGCTTGCCGCCGGGGCCGCCTCGTACGAGGAGGTCTGCGACGGCCGGCCGCGGCCCTGCTGCTGCCCTCCGGGCTGGTTGCCGCGCTCGCGCGCCCAGCGCGCCAGCTGTGCGACCCGCTTGACGACGAACTGCTCGTCGCGGATGCCGAGCATCCCCGCCAGCTGGACCGCCGACTCGTGCTGGATCGCGATGTTCTTGATGTTGGCGACGACCGGGGCCGCCTCGTCCAGCGCGGCCGCGCGGCCCGCCGGGTTCTCCAGGTTGTGCCGGGCCACGATGTGCCGCAGCGCGAACTCGAACAGCGGGGTACGGGCCTCGACCAGTCCGGACACCGCCGCGTCACCCTGCGCCAGGCGCAGGTCGCAGGGGTCCATGCCGCCGGGGGCGATGGTGATGGAGGTTTCGGCGGCGAACTTCTGGTCGTCCTCGAAGGCGCGGAGCGCGGCCTTCTGGCCGGCCGCGTCCCCGTCGAAGGTGAAGATCACCTCGGCGGTCGCGTTGTCCATCAGCAGCCGGCGCAGGATCTTGATGTGGTCCCCGCCGAAGGCGGTGCCACAGGTCGCGATCGCGGTCGTGACCCCCGCCATGTGGCAGGCCATCACGTCCGTGTAGCCCTCGACCACCACGGCCCGCGAGGTCTTCGCGATCTCCTTCTTCGCCAGGTCGATGCCGTACAGGACCTGGGACTTCTTGTAGATCGCCGTCTCGGGGGTGTTCAGGTACTTCGGCCCGTTGTCGTCGTCGCGCAGCTTGCGCGCGCCGAAACCGACGACCTCGCCGCTGATGTCGCGGATCGGCCACATCAGGCGGCCGCGGAAGCGGTCGATGGGCTTGCCGCTGCGGCTGTCCTGGGCCAGGCCGGAGGTGATCAGCTCCTTGTCGCTGAAGCCCTTGCCGCGCAGGAATCGGGTCAGGTGGTCCCAGCCCGCCGGGCTGTACCCGACGCTGAAGTGCTCGGCGGCGGCCTGGTCGAAGCCGCGCTCGGCCAGGAACCTGCGGCCGATCTCCGCCTCGGCGCTGCCCAGCTGCTCCACGTAGAACTGGGCGGCCGCCTTGTGGGCCTCGACGAGCCGGATGCGCTCTCCGCGGCCGCTGGTGCCGGCGGTGTAGCCGCCCTCCTCGTACCGGAGGGTGATGCCGGCCTGCCCGGCGAGGCGCTCGACGGCCTCCGAGAACGACAGGTGGTCGATCTTCATGATGAAGTCGAGGGTGTCCCCGCCCGCCTGGCAGCCGAAGCAGTGGTAGAGACCCTTGCTGGGGCTGACCTGGAAGGACGGGGACTTCTCGTCGTGGAAGGGGCAGAGGCCCTTGAGGTTGCCGCCGCCCGCGTTGCGCAGCTGGAGGTAGTCGGAGACCACGGCGTCGATCGGGACCGCGTCCCGTACCGCCTTCACATCGTCGTCGTTGATCCGTCCTGCCACCCGTGAAGTCTACGGCCGGGCGCCCACAATCCCGTCAGGCCCCCTGCGCACCCCCTACCCCTCCACCAGGGAGTCCAGCGGAACCGACGGGTCCGCGAGCGCCTCGCGGTTGACCGGCGCCTTCGACCGGATCAGAGCCTGGATGTGCTCGGTGACATCCCACACATTCACGTTCATCCCGGCCAGCACCCGCCCGTCCGACAGCCAGAACGCGATGAACTCCCGCTTGGCCACGTCGCCGCGGATCAGCACCTGGTCGTAGCCGCCCGCCGGGGCGTACCCCGAGTACTCCAGGCCCACGTCGTACTGGTCGGAGAAGAAGTACGGCACCCGGTCGTACGAGACCTCCTGGCCCAGCATCGCCCGCGCCGCGGCCGGGCCGCCGTTGAGCGCGTTCGCCCAGTGCTCCACCCGCAGCCGGGTGCCGAGCAGAGGGTGGTGCGCCGCGGCCACGTCCCCGACGGCGAACACGTTCGGATCGCTGGTGCGCAGCGAGGCGTCCACGGCGATGCCACCGCCGTGCTGCCGGTCGACCAGGGCCAGCCCGGAGGTCTCGGCGAGCGCGGTGCGCGGAGCCGCCCCGATCGCGGAGAGCACGGCGTGCGCCGGGTGCTCCTCCCCGTCGTCGGTCCGGGCCGCGAGCACCATGCCGTCGTGCCCGACGATCTCGGTGAGCCGCGCGCCGAAGTGGAAGCGGACCCCGTGCTCCGCGTGCAGGTCGCCGAAGAGCCGGCCGATCTCCGGGCCGAGCACCGCGTGCAGCGGGGTCGCCAGCGGCTCGACCACGGTGACCTCGGCCCCGTACCCGCGGGCCGCGGCGGCGACCTCCAGGCCGATCCACCCCGCGCCCGCGATCAGCAGGTGGCCGTTGTCCCGGCCGAGGGTGGCCAGTACGCCCTTCAGCCGCTCGGCGTGGGCGAGCCGGCGCAGGTGGTGCACGCCGGCCAGCCCCGTGCCCGGGATGTCCAGGCGGCGCGGCTCGGCCCCGGTGGCCAGCAGCAGCTTGTCGTAGTGCAGCGCCGTGCCGTCACCGAGGACGACCTTGCGGGCCTCCCGGTCGAGCTGGACGGCGGGCTGGCCGAGGTGCAGCTCGATGTCGGCCTTCGCGTACCAGGACGGCTCGTGGACGAAGACGCTGTCGCGCTCCTCCTTGCCCTGGAGGTACCCCTTGGACAGCGGGGGCCGTTCGTAGGGGTGGTCGCGCTCGTCGCCGACCAGGATCACCCGCCCCGTGAACCCCTCGGACCTCAGCGTCTCCGCCGCCTTGGCCCCGGCGAGCCCCGCGCCGACGATGACGAATGTCCGGTGTGCGTCGACCACCTGATGCCTCCTCATAACCTCTCCGCCACATGCGACCACATGCGAGCGTCCCGCACTGAGCCTGCCGCGTGAAGGGGGAATGGCCCGATCGGCTCACCCGACAGGGCGGCGCGTGCGCCGTGTGAGCCGGGCGTGCAGGGAGCGCGCGGAGGCGTCCGTGAGCGCCGCGATCTGGTCGATGACCGCGCGTTTGCGCGCCCTGTCGTCGGGCGCGGCGTCGAAGATCGCCCGGAACTGCGGGTCCAGGCCCTCGGGCGCCCGGGCGCTGAGGGCCTCGGCGAGTTCGGCCAGGACGATGCGCTGGTCGGCGCGCAGCCGTTCCTGCTCGTCGCGCTGCATCACGTACAGGTCGGCCACGGCCTTGAGGACCGCGCACTCGTTGCGCGCCTCGCGCGGGACGACCAGCTCGGCCGCGTACCGGGTCAGCCGCCCGGAGCCGTACGCCTCGCGGGTGGCGCCCTCGGCGGCCAGGCAGAACCGGCCGATCAGCTGACTGGTGGCGTCCTTGAGGCGGGCCTGGGCGACGGCCGACCCGTCGTACCCGTGCGGCCACCACTCCTGCTCCATCAGCCGGTCGAGCGCCTCGCGCAGCTCCTCCGGCTCCGTGTCGGCCGGCACGTACCGGCCGATCGCGACCCGCCAGATGGCCGTGCGCTCGGGCTCGGCGAAGAGGAGGTTGGGGTCGAGGTGCCCGGCGTGCAGCCCGTCCTCGAAGTCGTGGACGGAGTACGCCACGTCGTCCGACCAGTCCATCACCTGGGCCTCGAAGCACTTGCGGTCCGCGGGCGCCCCGCGCCGCAGCCACTCGAAGACCGGCAGGTCGTCGTCGTACGCGCCGAACTTGACCGAGTCGGGGTCGGTGGGATGGCCGCCTCGGCCCCAGGGGTACTTGGTGGCGGCGTCCAGGCAGGCACGGGTGAGGTTGAGGCCGACGCTCGCGGGCTCGCCGGTGGCCGGGTCGGGCACGAACCGCTTCGGCTCCAGACGGGTCAGCAGCCGCAGCGACTGGGCGTTGCCCTCGAAGCCGCCGCAGTCCTTGGCGAACTCGTTCAGCGCCTCCTCGCCGTTGTGCCCGAAGGGCGGGTGGCCCATGTCGTGCGAGAGGCAGGCCGCCTCGACCAGGTCCGGATCGCAGCCGAGGGCCGCGCCCAGCTCGCGGCCGACCTGGGCGCACTCCAGGGAGTGCGTCAGGCGGGTACGGGGGCTGGCGTCCCAGTCGTACGAGCGGCTGCCCGGGGTGACCACCTGGGTCTTGCCGGCGAGGCGGCGCAGCGCGGCGGAGTGCAGCACGCGGGCCCGGTCGCGCTGGAAGGCGGTCCGGCCGGGGCGTTTGTCGGGCTCGGCGGCCCAGCGCTCGGTGTCGGACGCGTCGTACGGGGCGCCAGGGGCGTCCGGGTCGGGGTGCGGGACGGGTGCGTTGCCGGTGCGTTCCATGCCTTCCATGCTCAGACGGTAACCGGGAACACCGACAATGCGACCAATCTGAGCAATCCGCGTCAACGGGGTCTTTATGCGATGGCCAGTTTCAGCGGGGCCGCGGCGGGCAGGGGGGCGAGCTCCCGGGCCAGGGCCTCGTCGTAGCGCCGGAGCACGAGGCGGGCCAGGGCCGGGTGGTCGCCGAGGGGGGCGGCCGCCGGGCCGGGCGCGGCGGCGGCGCACTGCGCGGCGAAGCGGCCGGGGGCGGTGAAGTACGAGGCCACCGCGATCCGGTGGTGGCCGCGGGCGGCGAGGGCGCGGACGGCGTCGGGGACGGTGGGCGCGGCGGCGGAGGCGTAGGCGGGTACGACGGGCGCGCCGCCGAGGCGCTCGGAGAGCAGGGCGGCGGTGCGGCGGGTGTCGGCCGCCGAGTCGGGATCGCGGGAGCCCGCCGCGGCGAGGACGACGGCCGTGTCCGCGCCGGGTGCCCGGCCGGCCTCCAGGAGCCGCTCGTACAGGGCCTCGACGAGCAGGGGGTGCGGGCCGAGCGGGGCGGCGACGCGGGTGTCCAGGTGGGCGGCGCGGGCGGCGGCCGCGGGGAGGTCCCGTTTGACGTGGTGGCCGCGGCCGAGGAGCAGCGGGACGAGCACGGCCGCTCCGGTGGTGGCGCGCAGGGTCTCGCCGAGCAGGGGCCGGTTCAGCTCGACGTGGCCGAGCCGGACGTCGAGGCGGGGGCGGAGCTCGCGGATGCGGTCGAGGAGGGCCGAGGCGGTGAGGAGGGCGCGGGGGTCGCGGCTGCCGTGGGCGACGGCGACGAGGGTGGGCTGCATGCGGGGGCTCCGTCGGACCGGCCCCCCGCCGGGCGCCAGGGGCGCAATCCGCTGAGCTGCGCGCCCAGTTGGGTGGTGATCCGGGTCAGCAGCTCGCCGGCGGTGGCGGGGGGAAAGGGGAGGGACAGGGACTCGGGAGGGTGCACCAGCTCCGTCATGAACCGATCCTGCGGGTCGCAGATGTCGGTGGCGTTGCGCAGGGGTGACGGGTGTTTACCGGGTGCTCACCCGCTCATTCGTACGAGTGAAAGGCGGGCGGCGGGGAACTGGGGCGCGGGCGTGGATCGTCAATGTGTGCGAACGAGGTGTGGTGCAACGGGGGGATCGACCATGAAGCGGAATCCGAAGCGGAAGCTGCTGCCGGGCTGGACGGGAACGGTCGCGGGGCGGCGGCGGGCCGTCCGGGCGGTGGTGGCCGGGTGCGTGCTGTTCCTGCTGCCCTCGGCGTGGACGCACGCGGCGGCCGCGGACCGGCTGCGGAGCACGGCCGACGCGCCGGCCTCCGAGGTGGCGGTGGTGTTCGGGGCGGGGCTGTGGAACGGGAAGCCGACCCCGTATCTGGCCAGACGGCTCGACGCCGCGGTGGAGCTGTACCGCACGGGCAAGGTCAAGGTCGTGCTCGTCACCGGGGACAACAGCCGCACCGAGTACGACGAGCCCGATGCGATGCGGACGTACCTGACGGCCCACGGGGTGCCGGGGGAGCGCGTCGTCAGCGACTACGCCGGGTTCGACACGTGGGACTCGTGCGTCCGGGCCAAGGAGATCTTCGGGGTGAAGCGGGCGGTGTTGATCAGCCAGGGCTTCCACATACGCCGGGCCGTCGCGCTGTGCGGGGCGGCGGGTGTGGACGCGTACGGGGTCGGGGTGGACGACGAGCACGACGCGACCTGGTACTACGGCGGCACGCGCGAGGTCTTCGCGGCGGGCAAGGCGGCGCTGGACGCGACCTTCAAGCCGCAGCCGCGGTTCCTGGGGCCGAAGGAGCAGGGGGTGTCGAGGGTCCTGGCCGCTCTGGCAGACTGACGTACCGTCATACCGTTATGCCGATTAGTCATATGTGAATCCGTCAGGGGTGGGGATCGTGGCTGTTGCGGATCTGACCGGCAAGACCGTCGTCATCACCGGGGGAGCGCGCGGGCTGGGCGCGGCGGCCGCGCAGGCCGTCGTGGACGGCGGCGGCCGCGTACTGATCACCGACGTGCTGGAAGCGGAGGGCGCCGCGGCCGCCGCGAAGCTCGGCGGGGCGGCGCGGTTCCTGCGGCACGACGTCACGAGCGAGGCCGACTGGCAGGCCGCCCTCGACCACGCGGTGGCCGAGTTCGGCCGGATCGACGGGCTCGTGAACAACGCGGGCATAGCCACCGGGCAGCTCCTGGAGCACGAGAGCGTCGAACACTTCCGGCAGGTCGTCGAGATCAACCTGGTCGGCACCTTCATCGGCATCAAGACCGCGATACCGCTGCTCCGGGCGAACGGCGGCGGCTCCATCGTCAACATCTCCTCCGCGGCCGGACTCATGGGCCTGGCGCTCACCGCCGGATACGGGGCCTCCAAGTGGGGGGTGCGCGGCCTGTCGAAGATCGGCGCGGTCGAGCTCGCGGAGGCGGGGATCCGCGTCAACTCGGTGCACCCGGGCATGACGCTGACCCCGATGACCGCCCCCATAGGGATCCGTCCCGGCGAGGGCTTCTTCCCCGGCGCCCCGATGGGCCGCGTCGGCGCTCCGGAGGAGACGGCCGCGGCGGTCGCCTTCCTCCTCTCCGACGCCGCCGCGTACATGACCGGCGCCGAACTGGCCGTGGACGGCGGCTGGACGGCAGGCCCGCCGATACGGAACCTCACCGGGCAGCAGTAGCGGCCGTCCGCGTCCTCACCGGGCGGCGGCGGGCGTGCTGAGGTGGTCGTACGGGGCGCGTAACCGGGGGCGGCGGCCGGTGTAACACCGGCGGCGCAGGCTGGGCCGTATGCGCACCCCGGATTCCGCCACCGCCACGCACTGCCCGTACTGCGCGCTGCAATGCGGGATGAACCTCCGCCCCGAGCCGGGCGGCACGAGCGTGGTGGTGGAGGAGCGGGCCGACTTCCCCGTGAACCGGGGCGCGCTGTGCGGCAAGGGGCGGACCGCCCCCGCCGTGCTCTCCTCCCGGGTGCGCCTGACCGGGCCGCTCGTCCGCACCCACGCCACCGGACGGCTGGAGCCGGCCACCTGGGAGGAGGCCCTCGACGCCGTCGCCGAGGGCCTCGCCCGCACGGGCCGCGCGCACGGACCCGACGCGGTCGGGGTGTTCGGGGGCGGCGGGCTCACCAACGAGAAGGCCTACGCGCTCGGCAAGTTCGCCCGGGTCGCCCTGCGGACCTCGCAGATCGACTACAACGGCCGCTTCTGCATGTCCTCCGCCGCCGCCGCCCACCAGCGGGCCTTCGGGCTGGACCGCGGGCTCCCCTTCCCCCTGGAGGACATCCCCCGGACCGGCTGCGTCATCCTCGTCGGCTCGAACCCGGCCGAGACCATGCCGCCCGCCCTGCGCTACCTCACCGAACTCAAGGCGAACGGCGGCACGCTGATCGTCGTCGACCCGCGCCGGACCCGCACCGCCGAACAGGCCGACCTGCACCTCGCCCCGCGCCCCGGGACGGACCTCGCCCTCGCCCTCGGCCTGCTGCACCTGGTCGTCGCCGAGGGCCGCACCGACGAGGAGTTCATCGCCGGGCGCACCACCGGCTGGACGCAGGCCCGCGCCGCGGCCATGGCGCACTGGCCGGAGCTGGTGGAGCGGATCACCGGCGTGCCCGTACCCCGGCTCCGCGAGGCCGTCGCCCTGTTCTGCGCGCCGTCCTCCGCGATGGTCCTGACCGCCCGCGGCCCCGAGCAGCAGTCCAAGGGCACCGACACCGTGGGCGCGTGGATCAACCTCTGCCTGGCCACCGGCCGTGCCGGCCGGCCGCTCTCCGGGTACGGCTGCCTCACCGGCCAGGGCAACGGCCAGGGCGGCCGCGAGCACGGTCAGAAGGCCGACCAGCTCCCCGGCTACCGCAAGCTCACCGACCCCGCCGCGCGGGCGCACGTCGCCGGGGTCTGGGGCGTCGACCCCGACAGCCTGCCCGGGCCCGGCCGCAGCGCGTACGAACTCCTCGACGCCCTCGGCACGGAGGTGAAGGCCCTCCTCCTCATGGGCTCCAACCCCGTGGTCTCCGCCCCCCGCGCCGCCCACGTCGAAGACCGCATCCGCTCCCTGGACTTCCTCGCGGTGGCGGACGTGGTCCTCTCCGAGACGGCCGCCCTCGCGGACGTGGTCCTGCCCGTCGCCCAGTGGGCGGAGGAGACCGGCACCACCACCAACCTGGAGGGCCGCGTCCTGCTGCGCCGCCGCGCCCTGACCCCGCCGCCGGGCGTGCGCACCGACCTGGACCTCCTGCACGGCCTGGCCGGCCGCCTCGGCATCGAGAAGGGCTTCCCGACCGACCCCGAGGAGGTCTTCGAGGAGCTCCGCCGCGCCTCGGCCGGCGGACCCGCGGACTACTCGGGCATCTCCTACGCCCGCATCGAAGCCGAACAGGGCGTCTTCTGGCCCTGCCCGGACGACTCCCACGCCGGCACCCCGCGCCTCTTCCTCGACCGCTTCGCCACCGACGACGGCCGGGCCCGCTTCGCCCCCGTCTCGCACCGTGACGCGGCCGAGGTCCCGGACGCCGAGTACCCGGTCTGGCTCACCACCGGCCGCGTCGTCTCCCAGTACCAGTCGGGCGCCCAGACCCGCCGCGTGGACGAGCTCAACGCGGCCGCCCCCGGCCCCTTCGTGGAGATCCACCCGCGCCTCGCGACCCGTATCGGCGCGGTCGAGGGCGCCCCGCTCGCGGTCGTCTCCCGCCGCGGCCGCGCCGTGGCCCCGGCCCGCATCACCGACACCATCCGCGCCGACACGGTCTTCATGCCGTTCCACTGGCCGGGCGAAGGCCGCGCCAACACGCTGACCAACCCGGCCCTCGACCCGGTCTCCCGCATGCCGGAATTCAAGGTCTGCGCGGTCCGCGTCGAGCCGGCCTGAGCCCCGGCCACCTCGGTCCGGCGCCGACCGGCACGAGCGCCGGCCACCTCAGTCCGGCGTCCACCGGCACGAGCGCCCCGGGGCGCGACCCGGCGGGCGTCCGCACGGCTCGAACTTCTCGGACATGCGTCCGGTCCGCATCGGGATTCCCGGCGGGGGGTAACCATCCGGTCACGCACCGGACTCAGAAAGTGCACGCACGCCCCTCGTGGCAGTGATGTGTCGTACCCCACACTGAGGTGCGGTGCCCCCGTCCTCGGAGCCCTGGAGGTCGCCCCCGTGCAGACCCGGATCCTGACCGTCAACGCGAGCCCGCCCGTCCAAGAAACCGAGGCCGCCACGGGCGAAGAGCCCGAGGCCGAGGCAGTGGACGAGGAGCCCGAAGAGCCCGAGGCACTGGAGCTCATCGAGCAGGTGCCCGAGCCGCGCCGGCGCGCCGACACCGGCGGAGCGAGCCCTTCCGCCGACCTGTTCCGCCAGTACCTGCGCGAGATAGGCAGGATCCCGCTGCTCTCCGCCGCGGAGGAGGTCGAGCTCGCGCGCCGCGTCGAGGCCGGCCTGTTCGCCGAGGAGAAACTGGGCAACAGCCCCGACCTCGACCTGCGGCTCGCCCTCGACCTCGACAAGCTCGTCGTCATGGGCCGGATGGCCAAGCGGCGCCTCATCGAGTCGAACCTGCGGCTCGTCGTCTCCGTCGCGAAGCGCTACGTGGGCCGCGGGCTCACCATGCTCGACCTCGTGCAGGAGGGGAACCTCGGACTCATCCGGGCCGTCGAGAAGTTCGACTACGCCCGCGGCTACAAGTTCTCCACCTACGCCACCTGGTGGATCCGGCAGGCGATGTCGAGGGCCCTCGCCGACCAGGCCCGCACCATCCGCGTGCCCGTCCACGTCGTCGAGCTGATCAACCGGGTCGTACGCGTCCAGCGCCGCATGCTCCAGGAGCGCGGGTACGAGCCCACCGCCGAAGAGGTCGCCGTCCACCTGGAGCTGACCCCCGAGCGGGTACTGGAGGTGCTGCGCCTCGCCCAGGAGCCGGTCTCCCTCCACGCACCGGTCGGCGAGGAGGACGACGTCGCCCTCGGCGACCTGATCGAGGACGGGGACGCCGCCTCGCCCATGGAGTCCGCCGCCTTCTTCCTGCTCCGCGAACACCTGGAAGCGGTGCTGTCCACCCTCGGCGAGCGCGAGCGCAAGGTCGTGCAGCTGCGCTACGGCCTGGCCGACGGCAGGCCCCGCACCCTGGAGGAGATCGGGCGGATCTTCGGCGTGACCCGCGAACGGATCCGGCAGATCGAATCCAAGACGCTCAACAAGCTCCGCGACCACGCCTTCGCCGACCAGCTCCGCGGCTACCTGGACTGAGTGCGCAGGCAGGGGCCCGGTACGGAGAAGGGGTGCCCCCGTCCCGAGGGCACCCCCACACCAAGCCGCGGCTTCGACGCTAGTCGACCTCGGCCACCGCCTGGGCGAACTGCGCCGCGTACAGGCGCGCGTACGCGCCCTCCGCCTCCAGCAGCTCCCCGTGCGTGCCCTGCTCCACGATCGAGCCGTTCTCCATCACCAGGATCACGTCGGCATCGCGGATCGTGGACAGCCGGTGCGCGATCACGAAGGACGTACGGCCGTGCGCGAGGCGCGCCATCGCCTTCTGGATCAGCACCTCGGTACGGGTGTCCACCGAGCTCGTCGCCTCGTCGAGCACCAGGATCACCGGGTCCGACAGGAACGCCCGGGCAATGGTGATCAGCTGCTTCTCGCCCGCGCTGACGCCCGCGCCCTCGTCGTCCAGCACGGTGTCGTAGCCGTCCGGCAGGGTGCGGATGAACCGGTCCGCGTGGGCGGCCCGCGCCGCCTCCTCGATCTCGGCGCGCGTGACCTCGCGCGCCGCGCCGTACGCGATGTTCTCCGCGATGGTGCCGCCGAACAGCCAGGTGTCCTGGAGCACCATGCCGATGGCGCCGCGCAGTTCCTCGCGGGTCATCTTCGCGATGTCCACCCCGTCCAGGGCGATCTCGCCGCCCGTGACCTCGTAGAACCGCATCAGCAGGTTCACCAGCGTGGTCTTGCCGGCGCCCGTCGGGCCGACGATCGCGACCGTGTGGCCGGGCTCGACCGTCAGCGACAGGTTCTCGATCAGCGGCTTGTCCGGCTCGTAGCGGAAGGCCACCTTGTCGAGCGTGACCTGGCCGCGGATCCGCTCCGGACGCTCCGGAACCTCCGCGTCGGGCTCCTGCTCCTCGGCGTCGAGCAGCTCGTACACCCGCTCCGCCGAGGCCACACCGGACTGCACCAGGTTCGCCATCGACGCGACCTGCGTCAGCGGCATCGAGAACTGGCGCGAGTACTGGATGAAGGCCTGCACGTCACCGATCGACAGCGTGCCCGAGGCCACCCGCAGACCGCCGACGACCGCCACCAGCACGTAGTTGATGTTCGAGATGAAGAACATCACCGGCTGCATGATCCCGCTGACCAGCTGGGCCTTGAACGAGGCCCGGTACAGCGCCTCGTTCTGCTCGGCGAAGACCGCCGCGGACTCCTTCTGCCGACCGAAGACCTTGACGAGGGTGTGGCCCGAGTACATCTCCTCGATGTGCGCGTTGAGCGCGCCCGTCGACTTCCACTGCGCCACGAACTGCGGCTGCGACTTCTTGCCGATCTTCGCCGCGACGAAGACCGACACCGGGATCGTCACCAGCGCGACCAGCGCCAGCAGCGGGGAGATCCAGAACATCATCGCCAGCACGCCGACGATCGTCAGCAGCGAGTTGAGCAGCTGGCCCATCGTCTGCTGGAGCGTCTGCCCGATGTTGTCGATGTCGTTGGTGGCCCGGCTGAGCACCTCGCCGCGCTTCTGCCGGTCGAAGTACGACAGCGGCAGCCGCGAGAGCTTCGCCTGCAGCTCCTCGCGCAGCCGGTACACGGTGCCGTTCATGATGTGGTTCGACAGCCGCGTCGCGACCAGCATCAGCAGGCCGGCGAGGGTGAAGACCATCAGCGCCCAGATCGCCACGGCCCCGACGGCGCCGAAGTCGATGCCCTCGCCGGGGGTGAAGTCGGTGCCGGACAGCATGTCCGCCATCCCGCCCTCGCCCTTGGCGCGCAACCCGTCCAGCGCCTGTTCCTTGGTGATCCCTGCCGGCATCTGCCGGCCGACGATCCCCGCGAACACCAGGTCGGTCGCCTGGCCGAGGATCTTCGGACCGACGACCGAGCAGGCGACGCTGCCGACGACGGCGGCGACCATGCCCCACAGCCTGCCCCGGTCCTGCGCGATCTGGTTCAGCAGCCGCTTGCCCGAGCCCTTGAAATCCATGGACCGCTCGGCCGGCCCCATCATCATCCGTCCTCCGGGCCCGCTCATGCGGCCTCCGCCTCCGTCAGCTGGGAGAGCACGATCTCCCGGTAGGTCTCGTTGTCGGCCATCAGCTCGTGGTGGCGCCCCTCGCCCACGACCTGGCCCTCGTCGAGCACGATGATCCGGTCGGCGTCGCGGATCGTGGAGACCCGCTGGGCGACGATGACCACCGTCGCCTCCTCCGTCTCGCGGGAGAGCGCCGCGCGCAGCGCCGCGTCCGTCGCGTAGTCGAGCGCGGAGAAGGAGTCGTCGAACAGGTAGATCTCCGGGCGCTGCACCAGCGTGCGGGCGATGGCCAGGCGCTGTCGCTGGCCGCCGGAGACGTTCGTTCCGCCCTGCGTGACGGGCGCGTCCAGACCGCCCTCCAGCTCGGACACGAAGCCCTTGGCCTGCGCCACGTCCAGCGCGTGCCACAGCTCCTCGTCGGTGGCGTCGGGACGCCCGTACCGCAGGTTGGAGGCGACCGTTCCGGAGAAGAGGTACGGCTTCTGCGGGACCATGCCGACCGTCTTGGCCAGCAGCTCCGGGTCGAGGCGGCGTACGTCCTCACCGTCGACCAGAACGTCGCCGCCGGTCGCGTCGAACAGCCGCGGGACCAGGCCCAGCAGCGTGGACTTGCCGCTGCCGGTGGAGCCGATGACGGCGGTGGTCTCTCCGGGGCGGGCCACCAGGTCCACCCCGCGCAGCACCGGCGCCTCGGCCCCCGGGTAGCGGAAGTCGGCGCCGCGCAGCTCCAGCCGGCCGCGGACGAGCAGCTTGCGCACGGGGTCGGCGGGCGGGACCACGCTCGACTCGGTGTCCAGGACCTCCTGGACGCGCTCGGCGCAGACCTCGGCGCGCGGCACCATCATGAACATGAAGGTGGCCATCATCACGGACATGACGATCTGCATCAGGTAGGCGAGGAAGGCCGTCAGCTGGCCGATCTCCATGCCGCCGCTGTCGATGCGCATCGCGCCGAACCAGATGACGGCGACGCTGGAGATGTTCACGACCACGATCACGGTCGGGAACATCAGCGCGAGCAGCTTGCCGGCGGCGAGGGAGACCCCGGTCAGGTCGGCGTTGGCCTCCCGGAACCGGTCCTTCTCGTAGTCGTCGCGGATGAAGGCGCGGATCACTCGGTTGCCGGTGATCTGCTCGCGCAGCACCCGGTTCACGGTGTCCAGGCGGACCTGCATCTTCCGGAACAGCGGCCGCGTCCGCAGGACGATGGCGCCGACCGACAGGCCGAGGACGGGGACCACGGCCAGCAGTACGCCCGACAGCTTCACGTCGAGCGAGAGCGCCATGGCGATGCCGCCGATGCACATGATCGGCGCCGAGACCATCAGCGTGAAGGTCATCAGGACCAGCATCTGGATCTGCTGCACGTCGTTCGTCGTGCGCGTGATCAGCGAGGGCGCGCCGAACTGGCCGAGCTCGCGCGCGGAGAAGCTCTGCACCCGGTCGAAGACCGACGCGCGGATGTCGCGACCGACGGCGGCCGCGGTACGGGCGCCGAAGTAGACGGCGCCGCAGTTGCAGACGAGCTGGACGAGGGAGACGCCGAGCATCAGCGCGCCGAAGCGCAGGATGTAGCCGGTGTCCCCGCTGACGACACCGTTGTCGATGATGTCGGCGTTGAGCGTGGGCAGGTAGAGGCTCGCACTGGTCTGCAGCAGTTGCAGCAGGACCAGCAGGGCAATCGGTTTCCGGTACGGACTCAGATGGGTCCGCAGAAGTCGTATGAGCACGCGCAGGCTCCGGTCGGCAAGATCGAGGGGGTTCACTCCATCTTCGGCCACCGCACGACCGATCCCCACCGGTTTTCGCAAAGGCCGGTCAAAAGGAGTAGACCGGCCGCCGGGCCTACTGCGACGGCAGTACGTCCCGCGTCCCGAACGGGCGCCGCCCTCAGCCCTGGAACGCCCCCGGGTGGATCTGCTCCCGCGTCGCGACGTACTGCTGGCGCACCGCCTGCCAGGCCGGGTACTCCTCGCCCGGCTCGAAGACCTGCGCCGCCGGACCCGGCCACACCGGCGGGGTGTGCGGGGACAGCGTGCCCTGCTGCACCCCGAGCGCCCACGCCGCCTGGCGCGCCGCGCCCAGGGCCGCGTAGTCGGCCGGAGCCGGTACGACGACCTGCGTCCCGAACAGCCCCGGGGCCGCGGCCTGTACGGCGGGCAGCTCGGCCGCCGCGCCCAGCAGGAACACCCGGCGGATCTCCACCCCGCGCGAACGCAGCACGTCGAGCGCGTCGACGAGCCCGCACAGCATGCCCTCGAACGCCGCCCGCGCCAGGTGCTCCGGCTTCATCGAGTCCCGCCGCAGCCCGGACAGGGTCCCGGCGGCGTGCGGCAGGTTCGGCGTCCGCTCTCCTTCGAGGTACGGCAGGAGCACGAGGCCGTGCGCACCCGGCGTCGACTTCAGCGCGAGCGCGGACAGCCCCTCCAGATCGGTGCCCAGCAGCTCGGCGGTGCCGCGCAGCGCCCGTACGGCATTGGAGGTGTTCACCACCGGCAGGTGCATGCCGCCGGCGTCGGCCAGCGAGGTGATCAGCCCGCCCGGCTCCGAGAGGGCCTCGTGGTGCACGGCCATCACCGAACCGGAAGCGCCCAGCGAGACCACCGCGTCACCGGGGCCGAGGCCCAGCCCGAGCGCGGCGGCCATGGTCTCCCCGGTGCCGGCGGAGATCAGCAGCCCCTCCGGTGTCATCCCGGCGGCCTCGGCCGGCCCGAGCACCTCGGGCAGCAGCGCCATGTGGCCGAGCGCCAGCTCGACCAGGTCGGGGCGGTACGAACCGGTGGCCGGCGACCAGTACCCGGTGCCCGAGGCGCCGCCCCGGTCGGTGGTCCGCCGGGCCGGCCGGCCCAGCAGCTGCCAGACCAGCCAGTCGTGCGCGGACATCAGTACGGCCACCCGGCGGGCCGCCTCCGGCTCGGTGCGGGCCAGCCAGGCCAGCTTCGCCACCGGCTGGGCGGAGTGCGGGACGGACCCGACGGCCTCGGCCCAGGCCTGCCGGCCGCCGAGCGCCTCGATCAGGTTCGCGGCGGCCACCTGGCCGCGCTTGTCGTTGCCGACCAGGGCCGGACGTACGAGGGCGCCCTGCTGGTCCAGGGGCAGCAGCCCGTGCTGCTGCGCGGAGACCCCTATGGCCTGCACGCCTTCGAGGAGCCCGCCGCCGGCGGCCTCGCCGAGGGAGAGCAGCCAGGCCTGGGGGTCGGTCTCGTGGGGGTGGACGCTCTCGGGATCGCCCGCGGGCTGCGGATGCGGGGCGTACCCCTGGCGCAGCACCGCACCCGTATCGGTGTCACAGACGATGATGCGAGTGAAGGCGGAAGAGCTGTCCAGCCCGGCGACTATCCCCATACGGAGAATTCTGCCGCACGCACGGGCGGGATCCGCCGCCCGGAGGCGCCGGATCCCGCCCGCTTCCCGTGGTTCAGGTGTTGCTCGTGCCCCATTCATCCTCGGAGCCGCCGCCCGCCCGGTCGCGCAGTCCCCGTACCCGCCCGGACAGGGAGGCGGGCATCGCGTCGCCGACCTTGTCGCTCACGGCGGCGAAGGCCTTCCCGGCGAGCTCGCGCCCCGTCTGACCGGCGCTCTCGGCGGCATTGCGCACCGCGGGGTTCTGCGCGACTCCGCGCGCCGACTTCCTCAGCTGCTCGTAGCGCTCGCGTCCCGCGCGGGTTCCGAGGACGTAGCCGAGGGCCAGTCCGACCACGAACGTGACCTTGTACCGCATGCCTGCCACCCTTCGTCGTGTGGTGCCCGGCCCGCTGGCGATACCGATTGGCGGAGCACCCCCCTGCTTGCGCTAATCTATGACTCGCAACGGGCGCTCGCCCCTCCGGCTAGGCCGGAGGTGGGCTGTTCGGTGCACCGCAGCAATCCCCTGTAGCTCAATTGGCAGAGCAGCCGGCTGTTAACCGGCAGGTTACTGGTTCGAGTCCAGTCGGGGGAGCGCAGTCCCCTGTAGCTCAATTGGCAGAGCAGCCGGCTGTTAACCGGCAGGTTACTGGTTCGAGTCCAGTCGGGGGAGCGTGAAAGAAGAGGACCTCACGCGAGGTCCTCTTTCTTTTTGCCCTGGTTCTGGAACCGGGCAGCCCTCAGGACGGTCTCCCTCAGCAGGCGAAGCCGATCATGCGAGGCATCCGAGGCAGGAGATCGTATGAGCGGCTATGCTGCGGCAGACGGCGCGCACACATGTACGCGCCACGCCGTGAAGGGGCGGTAGCTCAGCCGGTTAGAGCAGCGGACTCATAATCCGTCGGCCGTGGGTTCGAGTCCCACCCGCCCCACCGCACACCAGGTGTGCAGAAACGATCAGGCCAGCATCTTCGCTGGCGGCGCGAGTCACTTCGGTGACCCTGGCGGCCCCTCGGGGTCGCCTTTCGCGTCTCAGGCCCGCGACGCCCCCGGTAGGTGCCGCGCCGTCGTCCGGTGAGCGCGATCCGGCAGGCCTCAACCCGCTTTCCTCCCGCCCGTGCCGGGTACCCCAGGGGTACGGCCCGCGGGGGGTTGGTCCTTCGTGCAGGGGCGGCAGCGGGAGGGGCTCGTGATGGCTGAGGCGACGCGGCTCGGCGGCGCTGCGCTGGTCCTGGTGGGGGTTCCCGCGGGGATGTACTACGTCGGGTGGGCCATGTGGGAGGGGGGCCCGAGCCTGTGGGCGGCCCTGCTGTGCATCGCCATCGGCGCCACCCACTGGGCGCTCTTCCCGTTCCTCGTCAAGGAAGCAGCTCCTCTCGCACTGGTGCTGATGGTCCTGAACATCTCGTGGATCCTGATGTGCATCCTGCGCTCCGACATGAGCCAGGACCAGAGGATGCACGATCAGGGCGTGACCGAACAGGCCGTGGTGACGCAGTGGATCCGTACGTCCGACCCCATGGGCGGCACCTACGACGAGGTCACGGCGATCGCCCTGAGGCTCCCCGGCGGCGGCAGGTCCCGTCTCGAACTCAAGGGCGCCCACGCGCCGGCCGTCGGAACGACGGTCCAAGTCACCCGGGACCCGCAGGGCGACGTGCCGATCCGTCTGGGCTCCCGTCCCGACGCCCCCGGCGGCGTCCTCGCCACGATCGCCCTCGTCGTGGTCCTGGGCACCAGCCTCACCTTGAGCACCGGAGCCGCCGTCGTCGTCAAGGACTGGTAGCCGCTCTCGACGGCCCCGTCGATGAAGGACAGCCAAGCGGCCGCCGAGTCGGCGTCCGCGAGCGCAGGCGGGCTCGGGTTCGCCCGCGTGGCGATCACCGGGGGATGGGCCGACCATGGGACTGCCGGTAGATCAGGGGTTCGCGGAGCGGTCCTCCCCGAGGCGCGGGGAACCCCGGTTCCATGTCCGGACACCGCCGGAGTCCGCCCTCAAACCGCCGCCGGACCGCCCTGGAGAACGAGGAACAGGTGGTCGCCCATGTGCCGATGGCTCGCGTACTCAGGTTCGCCTCTTCTGCTCGACACCATCCTGTACAAGCCGGCGCACTCGCTCATCGATCAGAGCCTGCACTCGAGACTGGGTGTGGAGACGACGAACGGTGACGGCTTCGGCATCGGCTGGTACACGGATCACGCCAGTACTCCGGCGGTCCTCCGGGACGTCGGGCCCGCCTGGAACAACCGCAACCTGCGGGAGATCGCCGACCACGTCGAGTCGCCGCTGTTCTTCGCCCACATCCGGGCGTCGACCGGAACGGCCGTGCAGCAGACGAACTGCCATCCCTTCCGGCACGGCCGCTGGCTCTGGATGCACAACGGGTCCATCGCGGGCTTCCACCTCATGCGCCGGGAACTGTGCATGCTCGTCGACCCCGCGCTGTTCTTCAACATCGAGGGAACCACCGACTCCGAAGTGATGTTCTACCTCGCCGTCACCTTCGGCCTGGACCAGGACCCGCCGGGCGCCGTGGCGCGGATGGCCGGGGTCGTGGAGCGCATCGGCCGCGAGCAGGGTGTGGAGTTCCCGCTGCAGATGACGGTGGCCGTGAGCAACGGCGAGAGCGTCTGGGCCTTCCGCTACTCCAGCCAGAAGCAGTCCAGGTCGCTGTTCTACAGCACCCGTGTGGACAGCCTGCGCAAGCTGCACCCCGACATGGCGTTCCTGCAGGAGGTCTCGGACGAGACCCGCCTCATCGTCTCCGAGCCCCTCGGTGATCTGCCCGGCGCCTGGAACGAGGTACCGGAGGGCATGTACGGCGTCGTACAGCCCGGGGCGGACGAGATGCTTCCCTTCGCCCCTCAGGCCGCCTGACGGCAGGCGGCGGCCGGGTCGTCGTGGACGAGGGCGCAGACCATCGCGGCGCCGCGCCCGTGATCGGGGTACGCCGCGAGCAGCTCGGCCTTGAAGTCGTTCCACTGGCGGGTGAGTTCGGCGGTCGCTCCGGCCGTGGCGCGGCGGAAGTCGTCGTCCGCCTCGGCGCGCGCGGACGCGGCGGTGTCCTTGTTCAGGGTCGGGCTGTGGGCGACGCGGCCGTCGCAGTCGGCGGGTTCGACGCCGGTGGAATCGAAGTCGGGGTAGCAGCCGGTGGTGAGGTCCTCGGGGATGCGCCCGCGCGCGTCCCTGGTCCAGTCGGCGTCCTTCATGGCGCTGTAGCGGCGGATGTCGAGGAACGGCGGGTGGTCCGTACGCTCCAGGCCGGGCGGGTTGCCGAGGCCGATCGGACCCGCGGCGGGCCGGTCGCTCCAGTTGGAGTGCGAGTAGAAGTCCTCGATCTGGTGCCAGCCGCGGCCGAGCTGTTCGAGGACGGCGCACTTGGCCCGCCCGGGCTTCTCGTCCCACGTGCAGGGGGTCGACAGGTCGCTCTGGTCGGCGCGCACCGCGCCGTCGGCTCCCACGAGGCCGTCGGCGGCCCGGACCGCGTTGCGGAAGCGGGCGACGGACGTACGGATGCAGGCGAGGAGCTCCGTGCTCGCCTCGTCCCGGGTGCGTGGGTAGCCGGCGGAGTACCGCGGGGCGAGGTAGTCGGCGTTGTCGCAGTGCAGGGGGCCGACGCCGAAGTAGGGGCGGCGGTCGTTCGCGTTGATCGCCCCGTCGTGGGCGTCGGCCATCGCCGTCAGCGTGACGGGCTCCCAGGGCAGTGCGGCGCGGGTGACGTCCTCGTGGTTGCCGCCGGTGAAGGCGTGGGCGGCGCCGCCCGGAAGGACGGCCAGGACCGCCGCAAAGGTTGCCGCGAAGGCCGCGGCGGAGGCGGCCCGGGGCCTGCCGGGGACCGGGAGGGGCGACATGGGGGCTCCAGGTGTACGCAGGCGCGCCGGCTGCCCTCGACCGGCGCCGGCCGCGGTGATCGCCCCGGTGCGGCGGCGCGAGGACGGCCGTACCTCCATGCTGCGCGCCCGGCCCGGGCCCCGCACGCGCTCGGGGCCCGCCGCGCCGGGCCCGGCCGCGCCGGGCGCCGCGTCCCGCGGCGGGCTCCCGCCGGGCGCCGCGTCCCGCGGCGGGCTCCCGCCGGGGTGCCTCCCCGGGCCGCAGGTGCGGAAAGGAACGTGGCCCGCACCTGCGGCTTCGGCGGTTCGGGGCCGCCCTTCGGGCGTACGGCGCTACGTTGCGGACACCCCTAGAAGTTCTCGGTCTCGTCCGCCAGGTGGCGCAGTACGTCGTTCAGGTCCTGGCGGCGGGCGAAGGCCGCGCGCTGGCGGTGGGCGCCTGAGCCGTCCCGCAAGAGGCCTCCCAGGGTCTTGGCCGCGTGGTCGAGTTCACCCGACGCCGCGAGCTCCGGGGCGACGAGGTCCAGCAGGGCCTCCGCCAGGTCCGCCGCGGGGATCTCCGCTCCCGTGTACGGGTCGAGGCCGAAGCCCTCCAGGCCGTCGTGGGCCGCCCGCCAGCGTGCGAGGTGCAGGACGTCGTCCCGCAGCGCCGGCTCGGGACGCAGCTCCGCGATGTCCCGCAGGGCCGTCGCCACCAGGCCGCGGACCAGTTCCGCCTGGAGGATCGCCGTGTCGATGTCCGGGGACATGTCGGGCGCCCGGATCTCGAGCGTCGGCCAGTGCCCGGACGGGCGCAGGTCCCAATAGACCATCTTCGTGTCCAGGGCCGCCCCGGAGCCGAGCAGGGTCTGCACCGAGCGCCGGAAGTGGGCCGTGGACGTGAAGTGCGGGGGCAGCCCGGCCGAGGGCCAGCCCGACCAGGCCATCGCCCGCCAGCTGGCGTGGCCCGTGTCTCGGCCGCCCCAGAACGGCGAGTTGGCGGCCATCGCGATCAGCGTGGGCAGCCATGGTCTGACCCGGTTCGACACCGCCACGGCCGTGTCCACGTCGAAGGTGCCGATGTGGATGTGGCGGCCGCAGCTGACCAGGGTGTCGGTCAGCGCGCCGAAGCGGCGGTGCTGCTCGCGCTGGCGCGGCTCGTCGTCGGTCAGGTGCAGCGGCCCCTCCACGGCCAGGACCGGAGAGGGCGCGGCCAGCAGCCGGCAGCCGTGGGCGCGGGCCGCCCCGGCGAGGGTGCGCCGCAGCGTGGCGAGCTCCGCGCGCAGCACGGTCGCCGAGTCGGCGACGGGGGTGGAGATCTCCACCTGGTAGCGGGTGCCCTCGGGGTGGACTTCGTGGGGCAGGCCCGCGGCGGTGGCCAGGACGAGCGGGGCGGCCGGGACCACCCGGAAGGTACGGGCGTCGACGAGGAGGAACTCCTCCTCGACACCCACGGTCAGCGGGGCTGTGAGAGGTGCCGCGTGGACGCCGTTGTCCGCGCTGCCGGTGCTCGTGGTGCTGTTGCCAGGTTCGATCACTACGCCTCCCTGGACATACGAGTCTTTTCATCATGAGCCGAACAGGAGGGGAGGAGCGCACGCCGATTCAGTCAAATGTCCTGTGACAGTGGCGAGTTACCGGCAAGGGCCGGCCCGGTCTGAGGCCGCGGGTCCGGGTGGGGCGACTGGTGCGCGTGCGGGAGCCGGCCGGGGTGCGCGGCGCCCGGGGGCGGGCTCCCGGCCCGTTAATGCCTGGGGCCGCCGAACGCCCCCTGGTTATCATCCGCTGTGACCGGTACGAGCACCCCCACGCCCACATCCGCCCGACGCGCGACGCGAATATTCGCGGACCTCACCCCGCTGCGCACGTCCCCGGACTACCGGCGGCTGTGGGTCGGCAGCACCATCTCCTGGATGGGTCAGGCGATGACCGCGCTCGCGATCTCGCTCCAGGTCTACGACATCACCGGCTCCAGCTTCTCCGTCGGGCTCGTCGGACTCTTCTCCCTCGTGCCGCTCGTCGTCTTCGGCCTCTACGGCGGGGCCATCGCCGACACCGTCGACCGCCGCAAGCTCGGCCTGTACAGCTCCCTCGGCCTGACGGCCCTGTCGATCGGGCTGGCCGGCGCCGCGCTCCTCGACTACCACCGGGTCTGGCTGCTGTACTCGGTCGTCGCGCTGCAGGCGGTGTGCGGCGCCCTCAACGGACCCGCCCGCTCCGCGATGATCCCGCGACTGCTGCCGACCGAGCAGCTGCCCGCCGCCAACGCGCTGAACTCGGTGACGATGACCTCCGGGACGATGATCGGCCCGGTGCTCGGCGGGCTCATCGTCGGCTGGTGGGGCTACCAGGCCGCGTACCTGATCGACGCCTTCACCTTCTGCGCCGCGCTGTACGCGGTGTGGCGGCTGCCCGCGATGCTGCCCGAGCGGGAGGGCGGCAAGCGGGGGCGGGCCTCCGTGCTGGACGGACTGCGCTTCCTCGGCACCCGCCCCAACATCCGGATGACCTTCTTCTCCGACATGGCCGCCATGGTGCTGGCCCAGCCGAAGGCGCTGTTCCCGGCCATCGCCGTGCTCTGGTACGGCGGCGATGCCAAGACCGTCGGCCTGCTGGTGGCCGCGCCCGCCGTCGGGGCGCTGCTGGGCGGGCTGTTCTCCGGCTGGCAGGGCCGGATCCGCCGGCACGGGCTGGCGATCCTGGTCTCGGTGGCCGCCTGGGGGCTGGCCATCGCCGTCTTCGGGCTCACCCGGAACCTGTGGCTCGGGCTGTTCTTCCTGGCCGTGGCGGGCTGGGCCGACACCATCTCCATGGTGTTCCGCTCCACGATGATGCAGGCGGCGACCCCGGACGAGATGCGGGGGCGCCTCCAGGGCGTGTTCATCGTGGTCGTCGCGGGCGGGCCCCGGCTCGGGGACTTCCTCGCCGGCACCACCGCCGACCTGACCTCCCCGTCCGTGGCGATCACGGGCGGCGGGCTCGGGTGCGTCCTGGTACTGGTCCTGCTGGCCCTGCGCTGGCGCGGGTTCGCCCGGTACGACGCGAGGTCGCCGCAGGCGTGAGGCGGCGCCCGGACGGGGCGGCGCTCAGGCGAGCCGGAGCGCACCGTGCCGGTGGCGTGCGGGCGGGACGTCCGCGTCCTCGGCGCGGCCGAGGAGCAGCACCGAGCGGAGGTCCGCGCGCAGCCGCTGCCGGGCGCGGCGCTCCGCGTGCGCGGCCATGACGGCCACGGAGGAGTCGCGGAGGCAGCGCGGCAGCCGGCGGACCGTGACGCGGCGCCGCAGGGCCTGCGGCCGGGCGCGACGGCCGGCCCGCGCGGCCTCGGCGAGGCAGCGGGCGCTGAACCGCAGGTCGCGGACGAGCACGGTGTGGACGAGCGAGGTGTGGACGAGTGAGGTGTGGGCGAGCTCGTCGCCGAGCGCGGCGTCGGGCGCCGGTCCGCGGCGGGAGCGGATGTGGTGGGCGGTGCGTGACACGGACGGCTCCGGGGACGGGGCCGCCAGGCGGGTCCTGGCGGTACCTACCGGAAGCCGCGCGGGCCGTCTCCGCGCAGGCGGCCGCTCATCCGGCCGGACCGGGGCGGTGGGGGGCGACCACGCCGCGTGCGACGCCCAGGGACACCAGGTCCTGGGGGCGGATGCGGAGCTGGTCCGCCGTGGAGGGGGCCTCGGAGGCGGGGCGCTTGAGGATGGCCGCCGCCAGTTCGGGCGCGATCACCGAGAAGTAGCTGTCCGGGGTGACCCAGGTGTTCCCGGGCGCGGCCAGCGCGAGGGCTCCGCCCGACCCCCCCTCGCCGATCAGGAGCGTGGTCACCGGGACCGCCGCCGCCGCGACCGCCGCGAAGGTGTCCGCGATGGCCGCGCCCGCGCCGGCGTGTTCGGCGGCGGCGTCGTTGGCCGCGCCGGGGGTGTCCACCAGGGTGAGCACGGGGATCCCGAGGCGGTCCGCGAGGCGGATCACGCGGGCCGCCGTACGGTACCCGGCCGGGCGGGTGGCGGTGCCGCACTGGGCGGCGTACGCGACGGCCCGCCCCTCCCGCAGCCCGAACCCGCACAGCATCCCGGGGTCGGTGCCGCCCGCCCGGTCCCCGGAGAGGGGGAGGCGCAGGGTGAAGTACGCGTCCAGGTACGCCTCGGCGCGCGGGCGGCCGGGGTGGCGGGCCTGCCGTACGGCGTCCCAGCCGGTCCGCGGGGGCGGTACGTCCGCCAGCGCGGCCGGGGGCGCGACCGGTTCGGCGGAGCGGGGCGCGGCCAGGACGCGCAGCCAGTCGGCGAGGGCCGCGGGCAGCCCGGCGGGCGGGACGACGGCGTCCACGTGCCCGGCGGCGTACTGACCCTCGGCGGTGTACGCCGCCGGGTCCGCGTCCGCCGGCCGCACCCGGGAGCCCGCGAAGCCGACCTGCGCGCCCGGGAGCGCGAGCACGACGTCGGCCCCGGCGCCGAGCGTGGCCCAGCCGCCGCCGGTGGTGGGATCGCGGAGCACGGCGATCTGCGGGAGCCCGGCGGCCCGGGTGAGGACCGACTGGCGGGCCACGCGCTGGAGCTGGGTCAGCGCGAGCATGCCCTCCTGCATGCGGGAGCCGCCGGTGGCGATCAGGGAGACGAGGGGGAGACGGTGTTCGCGAGCGTGGGTGTAGGCGGCTTCCAGCCGGTCTCCGGTGCGCTCGCCGAGGGAACCGCCGAGGAAGCCGAACTCGAAGGAGACGACGGCGGCTCGGCGGCCGCCGATGAGGGCGGTTCCGGTGACGACGGACTCCTCTTCGCCGGTGCGTGCGGCGGCGCGGGCGCGGGAGTCGTCGTACCCGGCCCAGGCGAGGGGCCCGTCGGGGGCGGACTCCCGTTGCGGGGCGGGCAGTTCGGCGAAGCTGCCGGGGTCGGTCACGGAGGCGATGGCCGCGCGGGCCGAGAGGCGGGTCGTCGTCACGCCATCACCCTATGGGGCCCGGCTCGCGCGCCCCTAGGGGGCGTCTTGCCGATCACGCCGGGGCGTCGCGGGGCAGGCGCGGCTTCGTGGACGCCCCCTACGGCAAGGGGAAGGCCAGCTTGAGGGCGTAGGCGGCGACGAGGCCGTAGCCGAGGCGGAAGGTCCAGGCGCGGGCGGCGGGGGAGATCCGGCGGCCGGCGGCGGCGCCGATCGCGACGAGGGTCTGCTGCCAGAGGAGGGACGCGGCGGCCACGCCGGCCAGGAAGGCGGCGGCGCTGGTGGGGGTGGTGAGGGTGGAGGCCTGGGCGGTGGTGAGCGCGGCGAAGTAGAGGGCGGTGGTGGGGTTCACGGCGGTGAGGGCGACGTACCGTCCGAAGGCCGCGCGGGCCGTGGCCGCGGGTCGGGCCCCGCCTCCGGGGACGTCCCCGACGCTCGTGCCGGCTGCCGCGTGGCCGGATCCGACTCCGCCCCCGGACCCCCGCACCTCGGACGCCGGCGGGACCAGGACGGCGGGGCCCCGTCCCGACGCCGAGGCCGACGGCTCCGGCGCCGGGAGCGCGCGGCTGCGGTAGAGGGCGTGGGCGGCCAGCGACAGGAGGACGGTCGCCGACAGCAGGCGGATCCAGGCTTCGACCGGGGTCACGTGGGAGGCCACCCAGGGGCCGAGGGCCGTGGCGAGGGCCGCGTAGGCGAGGTCCACGGTCGCGATGCCGGCCGCCGCGGCCATCGCCGTGCGCCGGTGCCGCATCGCCTCCTGGAGCAGCAGCACGCTCATCGCGCCCATCGGCATCGCCACGCCCAGGCCCGCGACCGCCCCCGACAATCCCGGGGAGAGGAATTCGTTCATGAGGGGAGGGTGGGGTCCCGGGGAGCGGGTGCAGCGGCGGATATCGGGCCCGGCTGCGAGAATCGCGGTATGGACCGCCTGGACAGGGAGATCCTCGGCATCCTGCAGCAGGATGCGCGGATCTCGTACCGCGACCTCGGCGTGCGCGTCGGGCTCAGTGCCAACGCCACCGCCGACCGGGTGCGCCGGATGCGGCGGGACGGGGTGATCCGCGGGTTCACCGTCATCGTGGATCCGGCCGCCGACACCCGCGGCGGGCTCGTCGTCTTCATCGACTTGAGCCTGCGCCACGACACCACCAACGAGGAGTTCGAGGAGAAGGTGGTCAGGCTGCCCGGGATCACCGAAGTGGTGCACGTGACCGGGGAGTACGACTACCTCGTCCGGGCCCGCGCCGCCGATCCCGCCGCGCTCGACGCACTGCTGCGCCGGCTCAAGCGCGAGGCCGGCGTGGCGCAGTCCAGTACGCGGATCGCCCTCAAGGGAGCCCACGGGCCATCCGCTAGGTCGTGAGCGCCGACTCCCAGCTCATCGTCGTACCCCGCGTCCCCGAATCCGTACGGCCGTCGTCCGTGACCGTCAGGCGGACGCGGGCCGGGGCCGCGTCCACGGCGACCGTGATCGAGGTGACCTGTGAGCGGCGGTGGGCCGCGGCCAGGGCGCCGCGCAGGGCGGAGAGGAGGTCGCCCGCCACCGGTTCCGTGAGCAGGGCGTCCACCGCGCCCGCGAAGTGGACCGAGGGCTGGAAGCCCAGCAGCACCGCCGCCCCGCCCGTCTCCCGCAGGATCCGGCCGCGGACCGAGGTCGGGGCGTCGCTCGGCGGCTGCTGGAGGGCGAAGATGGCGGTGCGGACCTCCTGGATGGTCGAGTCGAGTTCGTCCACCGCCCGGCCGAGCTCGTCGCCGACCGTGTCGCCGGAAGGCGCCGCGGCGGAGCGCTTCTTCGTGCTCTCCAGCATCATCTCCGTCGCGAACAGCCGCTGGACCACCAGATCGTGCAGGTCCCGCGCGATCCGGTCGCGGTCCTCGTAGATCGCGAGCTGCTCGCGGTCGTGCTGCGCGTCGGCCAGGACGAGGGCCAGCGCGGCCTGCGAGGCGAACTGCGAGGCCAGCAGCCGGTCCACGGCGTCGTACGGGCGTCCGCCCCGGGCGCGCGGCAGGGCCAGGGTGCCGATGAGCTGGCCGCCGCTCTGGAGCGGCAGCATCATGCTCGGGCCGAATCGTTCCCGCACGTGCGTGGTCATCCGGGGATCGGTCGCCGAGTCCTCGATGAAGACCGGCTCGCCGCCCAGGAGTTGCACGAGGACGGGCGAGCCGGGGGCGATCGCCGTCCCGACCAGGTCGCCGGGGTCCCCGGGAGTGGAGGCGGCCACGATCTCCATGCCGCCCTCCGGGGTCGGCTGGAGGACCACCCCGGCCGCCGCGTCCGCGAGCAGCCGGGCCCGTTCGGCCACGCACATCAGCGCGTCGGCGGCCGGGCTGCCGGCCAGCAGGGTCGTGGTGACCGCGGCGGCGCCCTCGATCCAGCGCTCGCGGCGGCGGGCCGTCTCGTACAGCCGGGCGTTGCCGATCGCTATCCCCGCCTGCGAGGCCAGGACCCGTACCAGCGCGAGGTCCTCGTCCGTGAACGTGCCGCCGCCCTGCTTCTCGGTGAGGTAGAGGTTGCCGAAGACCTCGGTGTGGACCCGGATGGGGACGCCCAGGAAGCTGCGCATGACGGGGTGGCCGGGCGGGAACCCCGCCGAGCGCGGGTCCTTCGCCAGGTCCTCCAGCACCAGCGGGCGCGGATCGGTGAACAGCGCGCCGATCACGCCCGTACGCCCGTCGGGCAGCCGGGGGATCGCGGCGCGCTCCGCCTCGCTCATCCCGGCCGTGTACAGCTCGGTCAGCCGGAGGCGCTCGGGGTCGATGACCCCGAGCGCCGCGTACCGGGCGGTGCACAGCTCGGCCGCCGATTCCACGATGTGCTGCAAGGTGGCCTGCAGCTCCAGTTCGGAGCCGACGCTGAGCACCGCCTCCAGGAGTACGGGCAGGCCGGCCCGGACCGCGGGATCGGGCGGCTCGGGCGCCGCGTCCGTCATCCGGCCAGCGGGTTGAGGACCATCGGGGCGATCTTCCCTTCGAGCATCATGCCGAGACCGAGCACGGCGCACACGTCCGGCCGTTCGGCGATGGCGACGGGCATTCCGGTGGCGTCGCGCAGCATCTGGTCCAGGCCCGGCAGCAGGGCGCTGCCTCCCACCATCATGATCCCCCGGTCCGTCAGGTCGGCGACCAGGTCCGGCGGGCAGTCCCGGAGCACCTTGCCGATGCCGTCGAGGACGGCGGTCAGCGGGGTGTGGATGGCGTCGCGGACGGCGGCGGTGTCCACGTGGACGGAGCGGGCCAGCCCGGTGGCCACGTCGCGGCCGTGGATGAGGGTGGAGGAGGGCCCGCCGCCGGTGATGCCGTTGCCGTGCAGGGCCACCTGGAGCGGCCGGACGGCCTGGCTCGGCAGCATCAGTTCGTGCGCGTGGCGCAGGTGCTGGACGACGGCGTGGTCGATGGCCTCGCCGCCGACCGGGATCCGCTGGGCCGTGACGATCGAGCCGAGGGAGAGGACGGCGATCTGGGTCGCGGCGGCCCCGCACACCATGATCATCGTCGCGGTCGGCTGCTCCACGGGCAGGCCGCAGCCGACGGCCGCCGCGATCAGGGTGTCGACGAGTTCGACGCGCCGGGCGCCGAGCCCGACCATCGTCTCGACGGCGGCCCGCTGCGCGAGCGGGTCGGCGTCGTGCGGGGTGCAGGCGGCGGCGCGCAGCCGGGGCTTGCGGCGCAGGGCGCGGCGCAGCTTCTCGCCGAGCAGGTGGCGCAGCATCCGCTGGGCCATCTCGATGTCGACGACGGTGCCGCCGGAGACGGGGCGCACGACCCGGATGTAGTCGGGCGTGCGGCCCGTCATCCGCTCGGCGAAGGACCCGACCGCGATGAGCGCGCCGGTGCGGGTGTTGACGGCGGCGACGCTCGGCTCGTCGACGACCAGACCGGCGCCCTTGACGTAGACGCGGGTCCTGGCTGCTCCCAGGTCGACGGCGACGTGGCAGCGGCGCAACTGCTCAAGACTGACGGTCACGGCAGATCCTCCCGAGAGCGCTGGCGCAAGAGTCCGGCGGCTGCCGGTTGCATTTCATATCTTCTCGGGCGAATGGGGTATACCGCCCGTTGGGCTGCTCCGGCCGTGTGTGTCGCACGGGGCGAGAGGTGCTGCACGGGGGTGGATTTCTGTACCGACAGGCAGCACCATGCCGCCACTGCCCGCGCTACTCGCGCGTAACAAGGTAAAGGGGACCCCATGCTGACGCCCCGACAGAGACTGCTCGCGCTCCTGACGCTCTGCCTGGTGCTCCTCGCACCCTTCCCGGCCCGGGCCGCCACCCCTGTGCAGCCGCACAACCCGGTCGTCTTCATCCACGGCTACAACGCCGACCCGGGCGTCTGGGGCGGTCTGCGCGAGGACCTGCGCGCCGCCGGGTACGCGGACTCCGAACTCTTCTCCTGGGGTTACGACACGCACCGGTCCGTCAACGAGGTCGTGGCCGGGCAGCTCGCCGCGTACGTGGACCAGGTCCGCCGGCAGACCGGCGCCGCCAAGGTCGACATCGTGGCGCACTCGCTGGGCTCGCTGGTCGGGCGCTGGTACGTGAAGTTCGGCGGCGGCACCGCGACCGTGGACCACTGGGTCTCGCTGGCCGGCCCCAACCACGGCACCTCCACCGCGTGGGCCTGCGCCCTGTGGGACCAGGCGTGCCGGGACATGACCCCCGGTTCGTACGTGGTGAAGAACCTGAACGCCGGGGACGAGACCCCGGGCGCGGTGAAGTACGCGACGTTCTGGTCGAACTGCGACGAGGTCGTCAACCCGGACGACAGCGTCCCGCTCGCCGGCGCGGCCAACACGCCGGTCGGCTGCATCAAGCACAACGACCTGCTGGGGGACGACGCCACCTCGGCCGGGGTCCGGGCCTTCCTCGCCTCGTAGCCTCCGGCGGTCCGCGAACCTAGACCTCGACCCCGTCGACCGCGACGCGCTGGAGCAGGCCGTACGTGAACTCCGCCACGCACGGCCGCCCCTGCGCACTGAACGCCAGGCGCCACCGGGTCGGCGCGGTCCCCTCCAGCGGGCGCACCGGGGCGAAGGCCCGCGCCACCTCGTCCACCGTGGCCGACCAGGGCCTCAGGTCCTGCGGAGCCTCCAGTACGGGCCCCCGCGCGCCGGGGGCCCGGACCAGCCACTCGTTCCACACCGCCCCGTCCGGCGCGGCCAGCACCTCGAAGCGCAGGTCCGGCCAGAGCGGCACCGGCCACAGCAGGGCCTCGCACTCCAGGTCGCCGATGGTGCGCGCCCGTGTGGACTCCGGGGGCCCGAGCACCGAGCGGTAGCGGGCCAGGGCGCCGCGCGAGCGGGGCGAGCGGACCATCGCCTGCCAGCGCCGGTTCGCCTCCCGCTGCTCGGCGAGCGAGGCGCCCAGGCGACGGCGCGCCTCCTCGGCGAGGTCCGGCCGGAAGTCCGCCATCCGACGCAGCAGCACCAGTTGGAAGGCGGCCGGACCGAAGGGGCCGGGGTGTGCGGACGGAGTCATGGAGGCCACGATTCCACACAGGACCTCCACGAACCCGCGATACGGATGTTGCTCGGCACCACGTAGCGTGCGGACGTCATGGACTACTGCCACGCGTGCCGGAGGCACCTCAACGGCGCCCTGGCGTGCGCCGGCTGCGGGACCCCGGTCGAGTACCTGCCGCCCGCCGCGCCCGGGATGCCCGCGGTGCCCGCCGCGCCCCACGGCTCCGTACGGTCAGGGCCCGGCGACCCGCCGGGGGACCCGTTCGCGGACTCGCTCGTCGTGCTGTCCGGTGCGGACCGGGGCGGCCGGGCCGGTTCGCGGCGCCGCGCCACGCACCGCAGGCGCCGCCGGACCCTGCTGACGCTCGGGCTGGGCCTGGTGCTCGCGGCCGGGGGCACGGTCGTGCTGGCCCGCATCGTCACCGAGGGGCAGAAGACCGACCGGGCCGCCGAGGTGGTGCTCACCGACGGGAACGGCCCGCAGGATCCGGGTCCGCTGCCGAGCGGCAAGGGGACTCCCGCCGCGCCCACGGCGCTGAAGCCGGTGAAGGCCTCCGGGCCCGCGAAGGCCACCGCGGGCGGTACGCCGCCGGCCGGTCCCGGGGCGACCGCCGAGGGGTCCGCGCAGCCGGGTCCGACGGTGTCCGCCTCCGCCTCGGGCGGGACGGGGCCGACCAAAGGGGCCACCGGGCCGGGGCCGTCCGTAAAGCCGAGTCGCTCGGGGAAGCCGTCGCCCAGCGCTTCGGGGACGGCGCAGCCGCCGTCGCCGAGCCCCAGCCCGAGTCCGACCAAGACCGGCTGCTGGTTCATCTTCTTCTGCTGAGCTTCTTCTGCCGCGGCCGGGCGCTCAGCCCAGCATCCGCTTGAGCAGGTCCCGCAGGACCGCCCGCTCGGCCGCGGACAGGCCCGCCAGCGGCTCGCGCGCGAAGTCCAGCGACTCGCGCAGCCGGTCCGCCGTCTGCAGCCCCTCCTGTGTCGGGGCGGCCAGCTTCACCCGGCGGTCCGCCGGGTCCGGCCTGCGCTCGACCAGGCCGCGCGACTCCAGCCGGTCCACGATGCCCGTTATGTTCGAGGGCTCGCACTTCAGCTGCTGGGCGATCCGCCGCATCGGCATCGGCTCCAGGGACAGCAGGGTCAGCACCCGCGCCTGGGCGCCGGTGAGCTGGTGGCTGGCCGCCGCGTCCTCGTACTCCTCGTGGTAGCGGGCCACGACGGAGCCGATGAGCTCGACGACCTCAAGGGTCAGGGGATCTGCGCGACGACTGGGCATGGATCCAGAGTACCCATTTACTTGACAACATGAAATATCCAGGCGCATGGTTGTTTCACCTACTGAAGTATTCGTCGATTCCCCGATTCAGGAGCGCACATGTCTGAGATCCCTGCCGTCAGCCGCGAGTGGCACCTCGTCCGCCGTCCGCAGGGCTGGCCCGTCGCCGAGGACTTCGCCCTGCGCGAGGTCGCGGTCGCGGCCCCGGCCCCCGGCCGGATCCTGGTGCGCAACCTGCACATGTCCGTGGACCCGTACATGCGCGGCCGGATGAACGACGTGAAGTCGTACGTCCCGCCCTTCCAGCTCGACAAGCCCATGGACGGCGGCGCGGTCGGCGAGGTCATCGCCTCCGCCGACGAGCGCTTCGCGGTCGGCGACCACGTCCTGCACGGCCTGGGCTGGCGCGAG
This sequence comes from Streptomyces sp. NPDC001194, assembly GCF_042896985.1. NCBI lineage: Bacteria > Bacillati > Actinomycetota > Actinomycetes > Kitasatosporales > Streptomycetaceae > Streptomyces > Streptomyces sp. NPDC001194. Next base: position 243,999 of record NZ_JBIAXU010000002.1, read on the forward strand.
TACGCCGACGTGGACGCCAAGCACGCCACCAAGGTCGACGCCGCCCTCGCCCCGCTCTCCGCCTACCTCGGCGTGCTCGGCATGCCGGGCCTGACCGCCTACGCCGGCCTCTTCGAGGTGGCCTCCTTCAAGGAGGGCGACACGGTCTTCGTCTCCGGCGCGGCGGGCGCGGTCGGCAGCCTCGTCGGCCAGTTCGCGAAGATCAAGGGCGCCGCTCGAGTCATCGGCTCGGCCGGCTCGGACGAGAAGGTGACGCTCCTCACGGAGAAGTACGGCTTCGACGCCGCCTTCAACTACAAGAACGGCCCCGTCGGCGAGCAGCTGAAGGAGGCCGCCCCCGAGGGCATCGACGTCTACTTCGACAACGTCGGCGGGGACCACCTGGAGGCCGCCATCTCCTCCCTGAACGTGCACGGCCGCGCCACCCTGTGCGGGGCGATCGCCCAGTACAACGCCACCGAGCCGACCCCCGGCCCGCGCAACCTGGCCCTGGTCATCGGCAAGCGGCTGCGCCTGCAGGGCGTGCTCGTCGGAGACCACGCCGGGCTCCAGCCGCAGTTCGTCCAGGACGTCGCCGGCTGGCTGCGCTCCGGTGAGCTCGTGGCCGACGAGACCGTCGTCGAGGGCGTGGAGAACGCGGCCGGGGCCTTCCTCGGCATGCTGCGCGGTGAGAACACCGGAAAGATGATCGTTTCCTTCACCGGTTAGGCTCACCCCACACCGTCGTGATCGTGGGCGCGAGTCACGGCGATTACCAGGAGGATCCCTTCACATGTCCATCCAGCAGTCCGAGGTTCTGTACACCGCCGTCGCCACCGCCGAGAACGGCCGTGACGGCCGCGTCGCCACCAACGACGGCCAGCTCGACGTCGTCGTGAACCCGCCGAAGGAGATGGGCGGCAGCGGCGCCGGCACCAACCCGGAGCAGCTGTTCGCCGCCGGCTACAGCGCCTGCTTCCAGGGCGCGCTCGGTGTCGTCGCCCGCAACGAGAACGCGGACATCTCCGGTTCGACCGTCACCGCCGAGGTCGGCATCGGCAAGAACGACGACGGCTTCGGCCTGATCGTCAAGATCTCCGCCTCGATCCCGAACGTGGACGTCGCCACCGCCAAGGACCTCATCGAGAAGGCCCACCAGGTCTGCCCGTACTCCAAGGCGACCCGCGGCAACATCACGGTCGAGCTCGCCGTCTGATCGCGCCCGCACCGCGCGAAGGCCGCACCCCGATCACGGGGTGCGGCCTTCGCCGTAAGCTGTGCCCCATGCGTGATCTTGCGGGGGGATTCGGTCATCTGCTGGCCGGACAGAGATGGGTGTTCCGTCACGGCCGGTGGTTCGGCTTCGGCCTGCTGCCCGGGCTGCTCGCGCTGGTGCTGTACGCCGGCGCGCTGGTCGGGCTCGGCTACGGCGCCGACGACCTGACCGCCTGGGCCACCCCCTTCGCCGACGGCTGGGGCGCTCCCTGGCTCGGCCTCTTCCGCGGCTTCCTGACCGCCCTCGTCTTCTGCCTCGGCCTCTTCATCGCGGTGATCACCTTCACCGCCGTGACCCTGCTGATCGGGCAGCCGTTCTACGAGTCCCTCTCGGAGCAGGTCGACCGCAGCGTCGGCGGCGACGCCCCCGAATCCGGGCTGCCGCTGGCCCGGGAGCTGTGGATCTCGGCCCGGGACAGCATCAAGGTGCTCGTCCGGGTGCTGCTGTACGGCATCGTCCTCTTCGCGCTGGGCTTCATCCCCGTCGTCGGACAGACCGTCATCCCGGCGATCGGGTTCTGCGTGTCCGGGTACTTCCTCACCGAGGAGCTCACCGCCGTCGCGCTCCAGCGCCGAGAGGTGGAGCTGAAGGACCGGCTGGCCCTGCTGCGCGGACGCCGCGCGATGGTCCTCGGCTTCGGAGTCCCGCTGGTACTGGCGTTCCTCGTGCCGCTGGTCGCGGTGTTCCTCATGCCGGGTGCCGTGGCGGGGGCCACGCTCATGGTCCGGGAGCTGCGCGGCGAGGACGAGGAGCAGGCCGGCGCGGACGGGGCCGAGGGCTCCGACGCGGCGGCACGGCAGGAGCAGCCGGGGCAGCCCGGGCACCCGGCCCCGCAGCAGCAGTCCCCGTACGGGGGGCCGTACGCGGCCGGCCCCCGCCACCCGGCCCCGCAGCAGAACCCGTACGCGCAGTAGCCCTCAGGACTGCGGGCGGGGTTCCACCCACAGGGCCTCGCCGACCGCGCACAGATCGCCGTCGGCGGTGGCCAGGGCGGTGCCCACGCGGTACTTGCGGCCCTCACTGCCCAGCAGCCAGGCGTACGAGACGAGCCCCGCGCCGACCGGCACCGGGCGCAGCAGCCGCGCGGTCAGGGCCGCCGTGACGGCGCCGGCCCGCCGGTCGTCGAGCAGCCGTCCGGCCGCGTTGCCCGGGCAGTCCAGCGCGCCCCACACCAGCTCGGGCGGCAGCAGCCCGTCCGCACCGCCGAGTGCGGGACCCGGGGTCCAGGCGGCGGCGACCAGCGGGCCGCCGGACACCCGGCCGCAGTGCAGGCGCAGTCCGGTGTCGGGGGTGCGGTGCAGACCGCAGCCGAAGCAGTCGACCATCCCGTCCGGGGGCGCCGCCCGGTAGGCCTCGGCCGCGGCCGAGGCCTGCGCCCACGACGGGGGCTCAGGAGCCTCGACGGCCGGTTCGGCGGGGCTCGCCGCCGCCAGCAGGAGCTCGCCGTCCACCAGGCGGGCGCCGCCGTCGGCGGTCGGGGCGAGCCGGACCGGGGCGTCCGTGGGCACCGGCCGGCGGAAGTCCACCCGTACGGTCTTCGCGGCCGCCCGTCCTGCCAGCACCCCGGCCACGTAGCCGCCGAAGGCCACCCCGGGATAGCCGCTGAGGCGGGCCGGAACCGTGATCGTCTCGAAGTCGGTCATGCCCGACACCCCATCACACACGTCATCCTCGTCACAGGTGCGGGGCCCGGAGCCCCGCAACCATCGTGGCGGCCCGTTCGTCCTCCATCCTGGAGGGACGCGCACCGCGCAGGGGCTTCGGGAGGTGGCCGGATGGCCGAACAGCCGTGGGGGCAGCCGTACCCGGTCCGCCCGCACCAGCAGTCGTACGGGCAGCCGTGGCAGCCCGTGCCCACCGCGCAGTCCGCGATGCGCGCCTCGAACACCGACCGCGACCGGACGGTGGACGTGCTCAAGGCCGCGTACGCCGAGGGCCGGCTCTCCCGCGAGGAGTACGGACAGCGCTTCGACGCCGTCCACAAGGCGCAGACGTACGGACAGCTCGCGCAGCTGGTCGCGGACCTGCCGGCCGGGCCGATGCCCGGCCCGTTCGGCCCCGCCGCGGCGGGGCTGCCCGCCGCCTACGGGCCGGTGCCGATGCCGGTTCCGCTGCCCATGCCCGTGCCGGCCCGCCGGGTCAACGGGATGGCGATCACCTCGCTCGCGCTCGGCGTGCTGAGCCTGCCGACGCTCGGCGCCGCCGGCCTGGGCGCCGTCGCCACCGGGCACGTCGCCAAGGCGCAGATCCGCGCGCGGGGCGACGAGGGCACCGGGCTCGCGACGATCGGCCTGGTGCTCGGCTGGCTGTCGGTGGGCGGCTGGGTGCTGCTCTTCCTGCTCGCCGGCTTCGGGGCCCTCGACTGACGGAGCGGTTCCGGCCGCCGGTGAGCCTGCCGTCGGCCGTCGTTCCGGGACCGGAGCCCGCCGACGGCAGGCGGATAGTATGCGTGGCGGCACGAGCCGAGGCTGTCCCGAGGACGACGACCGGCCCTCGCGCCGAGCACTCACCAGCAGTAGGGACACCGTCAGTGACAGTCAGTACCGAGGGGTCGGCGGCCGTGCGCCCCGTTCCCCCGAGCGGACCGGCCGCGAACGCCCCCGGCAGCTCGAAGTCCTCGAACGCGGAGCGGGCCCCGCGGCGCGCCCTGCGCTCCCGCGGCGGGCTCTTGCTGCTGGAAGCCGCCGTGGCCTTCGCCGCGGCACTGGCCCTCCCCCTGCTGGCACGCGGCTTCAAGCTCAACCCGCTCAACCGGATCGCGCAGGTCAGCGGTCTGGCCGCGATCCAGCTGCGGTTCGCCCTGATCGGACTCCTCCTCATCGGCGCCGTGGCGCTGGCGATGCGGCTGCGCGGCGGCCGCCACTTCGACCTCGCCACGCGCCTGGCCGCCGCCGCCCTCGCCGGCCTGGCCAGCGGCTTCGTCGCGGCGGGCGCCGTCGTCGCGCTGCTGGGCACGCCGTGGCCGATGTTCGGCCTCAACGGCGACAGCGGCCGCATCGTCGAATGGGCCCACGCCGTCGCGAACGGGCAGCCCTCGGGCTCGCCGGTCTACCCGCCGATGCCGCTCTACACCCTCGGCTACTACGCCGAGTGGTTCCACGGCGGCAACACCGCCTACGCCTTCAAGGACCTCCAGATCCTCGGCGCCGCCGCCTTCGGTCCGCTCGTCTACCTGGCCTGGCGGCTGCTGCTGAGCCCCGTCCGGGCGCTGGCCTTCGGCGTCGTGCCCGCCTTCGCGCTGATCGACTCGTACAAGCCGTACAGCCAGACGGTGCTCGTCCTGCTGGTCCCGGTGCTGGTGGCGATGGTGGTGGCGCTGCGCCGCAGCGCAGCCGAGGGCTGGCGCCCGCTGCTGCTCAAGGGCGCCGGGTTCGGCGCGGTGCTGGGCGTGCTGTTCCTCACGTACTCGGGCTGGTTCCTGTGGAGCGCGGCCGGCGTGCTGTTCGCCGCCCTGCTGTACTTCCCGTGGAAGACCCGCCCGCTCAAGGGCGCGGCCTTCATGGGCAGCGCCCTGGCGGCGTTCCTCGTGGTGGCCGGGCGCTACCTGATGGTCATGCTGAAGGAAGGGCAGACCACCAAGGACTACAACTTCCGCTTCGACAACTTCACCGACCCGGCCTACTACCTGATGTGGCGCACGGACATGCCCGGCAAGGTGGGCGACTGGCCGCCGCCGGGGGAGTTCGGCGGGGTCGGTCTGTTCGCCCTGGTGACCTTCGTCTGCCTGGGCGCCGCGATCTGGCTGGGGCTGCGCAAGCCGCTGATCGTCACCATCGCCGCCATGTTCGTCAGCGCGTGGGTCATGCGCATGTACATCGCCTCGCACATGTACGAGACGCAGACGGTCCAGCTGTACACGCGCACCAACAACCAGCTGCTCTACTGCGGGCTGATCCTGTGCGCGCTGGTGGCGCACCTGGTCTCGCTGAAGCTGGCCGAGCGGCGCACGGCCTCCGAGGCCACGGCTCCCGCCGCTCCCGCCGCTCCTGCCGACGGGGCGCCGTCCGCGGCCGCCGCGGTCCGCACCGGCTTCCCCGGCCGCGAGGGTGCCGTGATCGGCACGCTCTGCGCCCTCCTGCTGCTCCTCGGCACGGTCTCCTCCTCGATGTCGGACCGCTACATGCCGGCGCAGGACGGCACCTACCGGATCCTGCCCTGGGTCTCGCACACCATCCGGCAGCAGGACGGGAAGTGTCCGAAGTTCGCGCCCAAGGGGGAGTGCTCCAAGGACGGCGACCAGAGCTGGCTGAGCTACGTCCGATGATCAGAAGGAAGCGATGATCTCCGCACTGACGCGCCTGGCCGACTGGTCGGCCCGGACCCCGAAGCGACTCTGGGCCATCGCCTTCGCGCTGTTCTTCACGCTCGCGGCCTCCTGGTCCGCCGCCACGCCCCTGGGCGGCTCCCCGGACGAACACGCCCACTTCATCCGGGCCGCCGCCGTCGCCCGGGGCCAGATGGGCGGCCCCGAGGTGATGGTCCCGCACATGGTGGCGGGCATCGAGGGCAAGTTCGCCGAGACCGGGGTGCAGCTCCCCGAGTGGTACAAGCCGCTGCCCAAGCAGCACGAGTGCTACGCCTGGCACGAGGACAAGCCCGCCTCCTGCGCGCCCGCGATCGGGCACTCGGAGAAGACCGTCCAGGTCACCACCGCCGCCGGCCGCTACCACCCGGCGTACTACCTGGTGACCGGCTGGCCGAGCCTGCTCGTCGACGGCCCGAAGGGGCTGTACCTGATGCGGCTGATGTCGGCGGCACTGTGCTCGGCGCTGCTGGCCAGTGCCGTGGTCACGGCCGCGGAGTGGCGGCGCCGGCGCTCCGTGGCGCTGCTCGGCGTGTTCACCGCGGCCACGCCCATGGCCCTCTACATGGCCGGCATGGTCAACCCCAGCGGGGGTGAGATCGCCGCCGGCGTCCTCGTGTGGACAGCCCTGCTGTCGATCCTGATGTCTCCCGATCCGCGGCTGCTGAACCGGCGGCTGGCCCGGGTCGGCATCGGCGGCCTCGTGCTGATCAACATCCGTCCGCTGGGGCTGATCTGGTTCGCCGGCGCGGTCTTCTTCGGCCTGCTGCTCGCGCACCGCGGCGTCCTGCGCTCGGTGCTGCGCCGCAAGGCCCTGTGGGTGTGGACCGCGCTGCTCGGGCTGGCCACGGCCGGAGCGCTGCTGTGGGCGCGGGCGCACCCCGACAACTCGGTGATCAACACGCCCAAGACGCTCACCGCCAAGGAGGCGGCCCGGCAGACCTTCGGCAACACCGAGACGTACGTCCACCAGATGCTCGGCTACTTCGGCTGGCTGGACACCCCGGCGCCCGCCTTCACCTGGCTGGTCTGGCTGGGCGTGATCGCGGTCGTCACCGCGCTGGGGCTGGCGTACGGCCGGGGGCGCGAGGCGCTGGCCCTGATCGGCATGCTGGTGGCGATCGTGGTGGTGCCGGTGATGGCCCAGGCCTCCCAGGCGGAGCAGCTCGGCATGGTCTGGCAGGGCCGCTACCTGCTGCCGTTCGCCGTGGGCCTGCCGCTGATGGCGGTGCTGATCTGCGCGAGCCGTGCGCCCGAGCAGGGTTTCCCGTGGCGCCGGCTCGTCGGCTTCGGCGTCGCCGGGCTGGCGCTGGCGAACGCGGCGGCGTTCTTCTGGGCGCTGCGGCGCTTCGCGGTCGGCGTCAACGGGCCGTGGGTGCCGTTCTCGGCGCACTGGGCACCGCCCGGCGGCTGGGTGGCCTGGACCGTGGTGTACACGGTGGCGGCTTTCGCGCTCGTGCTGCCGGCGCTGGTGGGGGACCGCGAGCCCGCCGTGGCGGAGGGTCCCGCGGAGCGGGGCGGGAACAGCCGCTCCGGACGGCACTCGAAGGTCCCGGCGATCGGCTGAGGCCCCGGCGGCGGTCCGGCCCGCCCGGCCGGCACGCCCGGTCCGGGCGTGCCGTCGGACCGGGTGGACCGTCGGCCCGGGTGGACCGGGTGGGCCGTCAGGCGCCCACCTCCGCCGTCACCACCGAGGCCGTACGGTCGTCCGCCTCGGCCAGCAGCACGCCGCCCGGCGCCCAGAGCGCGGCGCCCCCGCAGCCCGTCCACGGGCCCGCCGGGCCGACGTGGTTGGCGAGGACGACGTACAGGCCGTGCCGCTCGGCGATCCCCGGGTACACGGTGGCCCGCTCCCGGATGCCGTCGCCCGTCCCGTACAGCGAGCTCGCAAGGTGGACCCGGCAGCCGTCCGCCGCCGCGCGGTCGGTCAGCTGCGGGAAGTGGTTGTCGTAGCAGACGCCGAGGGAGAAGCGGATCCCGCCGAGGGAGAAGCGTCCCGGGCCCTCGCCGGCCGCGAACACGTCCTGCTCGTGCCCGTACAGGTGCTGCTTGGCGTACGTGGTCACGTGCCCGCCGTCCGCCCCGTAGACCAGGGTCGCGAGGGCGGGCAGCGGACCGTCGGTGCGCAGTGCGGCGTTGACCGCGACGGCGATGCCGGTCGAGCGCAGGGGATCCAGCCGGGGGTCGTCGGCGCCCGCGAGCCACAGCCCCGGGTCGGCGGCCAGGGAGTCCAACTCGTAGCCGGTGAGGGTGAGCTCGGGGAACACGACGAGCTCGGCGCCCCGCGCCCGGGCCTCGGCGGCGAGGGCGACGCCGCGCTCCGTGTTGGCGGGTATGTCGGCCGGGACGCAGGTGAGCTGCGCTGCTGCGATCTTCACGGACCCAGCATGCCAGCCCGCCCCCGAACAGCCGGGGCCGGTACGGGGGTCGACGCGCGGGAGCTGCCGGACGATGCTGTAACGGTCCGTTCTTTAAACGGAGTTGACGGAGGACCGTTGATGCCCGACTGGATCCCGCCGGTCCTCGCCGGCACCTTCCTGGTCATTTCGTACCGCCTGGTCCGCACGAGCGGCGCCGGGCTGCGGGTGTCCGTGCTGCTCATGGCCCTCCTGAACGCGGGCGTGCTGTGGATGCTCGCGTCCACCGGGCCGGCCTGGGCCGTGGTCGCCGTCGCCCTCGTGTCCCTGGTGGCCGCGGTCCACAGCCTGGCGGCGGCGGTGCAGGCGCTGGCGGCCCGCATCCAACGGGTCGACACCGAAGCCCTCCGCGGCCTGATCGGGCAGGCGGCGGACGCGGTCGGTCCTCAAGTCGTGGGCGTGTGCGTGATGTTCAGCGGCGCGCTCGTCCTGACCGCCTTCGCCGACGACGCCCACCCGGAGGGCCGCCAGTTCCACCTCGTGCCCGGCGCGGACTGCCCGTTCTGCCTGGTGGAGGAGCAGATCCGGGATTTCCTCGGCCCGGCGGACCCGCTGCTCGCCGCGTACCGCGCCCACCTGAAGGAGGGCAGCAGCCGCCACCTCCTGGTCAAGCGGCGCTCGGAGCGGGAGCCCTGGACGGGACGGCTGCGCGACCGGGTCTACTACCGGGTCCCGGCCCCGGCCAGGCGCCCGCCCTGCTCCGTCCACGACCCGCTGCTGGGCCGCCCTTGAGCCCTGACCGGAAAGTCCGCAAGAGGCGGCCTACGCCGTCTCGGGTCCGCGGAGCAGGGTCAGGAACGAGCGGAACGCGGCCGGCATGTCCACCGACTCCGGGTCGAGCAGCCACTGGTACTGGAGCCCGTCCATGACCGCCGTCAGCAGTGGGGCCGCCTGCTCCGGCGTGAGGCCCGAGGGCAGCCGCTCGCCGAACTCGGCGCGCAGCACCGCCGCCATCTCGCAACGCACCTGCGCGTAGCGCTCGGTGAAGAACTCCCGGGCCGGATGCCCGTCGGTGACGCTCTCGCCGAGCAGCGCCGAGAAGGTCTGCACGATGCCGGGGCGCATGGCGTTGTACTCCACCAGCGAGGCCAGCAGGTCCAGTCGCCAGGTGCCGGCGGAGGCGCGCGAGCCGCCGCCGGTGTCCCAGCGGTCGCGTTCCTCCAACACCGCCACCAGCAGGGCCTCCTTGGTCGGGAAGTAGTGCAGCAGCCCCTGCTGGGTCAGGCCGACGCGCTCGGCCACCGCACCCAGCGACGCACCGCGGTAGCCGCGCTCCGCGATCACCTCGACCGCCGCGCGGACGATGTCGCCGCGCCGCTCCTCGCTCCTCGCCCTGGCCATCGCCCCGGCACCTCTTCCGCTCACACCGTGTCCCGCCGTGGCGGCGGGGCCGTACGTACGTTATCGGAATATCACGAACAGGTTACGAACCCTACCGCTCTACCGGTAACGGGTCCACGATGGGGGCACCCCGCGGCACCCGCACCTCCCCGCACCACACCCCCGCCGCCGGCTCACGCACGCACGCACTCAACGAGGAGGCACGGCCGTGACCGATGCCGATCAGGTCCGCCACGACGCCGTAGAGGCGGCACTCGGCAAGCTGGACCTCGACACCAAGGCCCGCCTGCTGGCCGGCCAGGACATGTGGTCCCTGCCCGCCGTCCCCGAGATCGGGCTGAAGTCCCTGGTCATGTCCGACGGCCCCATCGGGGTCCGCGGCGTGCGCTGGACCGCCGACGACCCGTCCATCGCCCTGCCCTCCCCGACGGCGCTCGCCGCCGCCTGGGACCCCGCGCTCGCCCGCCGCGCCGGCCGCCTCCTGGCCCAGGAGGCCCGCCGCAAGGGCGTCCACGTCCTCCTCGCCCCCACCGTCAACCTGCACCGCTCCCCGCTCGGCGGCCGGCACTTCGAGTGCTACTCCGAGGACCCGTACCTGACCGGAGCCATCGGCGCCGGATACGTGCAGGGCGTCCAGGACGGCGGCGTCGGCACCACCGTCAAGCACTTCGTCGGCAACGACGCCGAGACCGACCGGTTCACCGTCGACAGCGTCATCGCCCCGCGACCGCTGCGCGAGCTGTACCTGGCGCCCTTCGAGGCCATCGTCGCGAACGCCCGTCCCTGGGGCATCATGACCGCCTACAACCGGGTCAACGGCACGATGATGAGCGAGAACCAGTACCTCGTGAACGACGTCCTGCGCGGCCAGTGGGGCTTCGACGGGTGCAACGTCTCCGACTGGATGGCCGCCCGCTCCACCACCGGCGACATCCTCGGCGGCCTCGACGTCGCCATGCCCGGACCGCAGACCGTCTACGGGCCCGCCCTCGCCGCGGCCGTCCGCGCCGGCGAGGTCCCCGAGTCCGCCGTGGACGAGGCCGTCCGCAACGTCCTGCGCCTCGCCGCCCGCGTCGGCATCCTGGAGGGCGCCCCCGCCGTCGTCGAGACCGCGCCGGCCCCGATCGACGGCCAGGCGCTGGCCCGCGAGCTCGCCGCCCGCGGCTTCGTCCTCGTACGCAACGAGAACGGGGCCCTCCCGCTCGACGCCGGCCCCGGCCGCACCGTCGCCCTGCTCGGCGCCGCCGCCCGCGACGCCCGCGTCCTCGGCGGTGGCTCGGCCACCGTCTTCCCCGAGCGGATCGTCTCCCCGCTGGACGGGCTGACCGAAGCCCTCCCGGACGGGGCCCTGGCCTTCTTCGTCGGAGCCGACCCTTCCGAGGAGCTCACCCCCGCCGACAAGGGCTTCGAGCTCCGTGCGGTCTGCCGCGACGCCTCCGGTGCCGTCCTGGGCTCGGGCAGCCTGCCGACCGGCCAGGTCCAGTGGATCGGCGACGACCTGCCCGCGGGCGCCTCGTACGAGACGATGGCGAGCATCGAGGTCACGGGTACGTTCGTGCCGCGCGAGAGCGGCGGGCACGCCTTCGGCACCCGGGGGCTCGGCGCCTTCACCCTCGCGGTCGGCGGCGAGACCCTCTGGGACGGCGTCCAGGCGATGGGCAACGAGGCCGACCCGTTCGAGGCCTTCTTCGGCGCCCCCAGCGAACGCGGCCGCGTCGAGCTGGAGGCGGGCGAGGCCGTCGAGGTCTCGCTGACCTTCCAGGTCCCGGACACGAGCACCCTGCCGCTCAAGGCGATCATGTTCTCGCTGCTCCACCTCGGCCCGCAGCGCGACGCCGACGAGCTGATCGCCGAGGCCGTGGCCGCCGCCCGCGACGCCGACACCGCCGTCGTGGTCGTCGCCACCACCGAGCGCGTGGAGTCCGAGGGCTTCGACCGGAGGGACCTGCGCCTGCCGGGCCGCCAGGACGACCTCGTGCACGCCGTCGCCGCCGCCAACCCGAACACCGTGGTCGTCGTCAACGCCGGCTCCCCGGTCGAGCTGCCGTGGCGGGACGAGGTGGCCGCCGTACTGCTGACCTGGTTCCCCGGACAGGAGGGCGGGGCCGCGCTGGCCGACGTACTCCTCGGGCTCCGGGAGCCGGGCGGGCGGCTGCCCACCACCTGGCCCGCGCGGTTCGCCGACGCGCCGGTCACCGAGGTGATCCCGACCGAGGGGTGCCTGGAGTACGCCGAGGGCCTCTTCATCGGGTACCGGGCGTACGAGCGGCAGGGCGTCGCCCCCGCCTTCCCGTTCGGGCACGGCCTCGGCTACACCGACTGGGCGTACGAGTCCCTGGAGGTCACCGGCACCACGGCCCGGGTCCGCGTCACCAACACCGGCAGCCGGGCCGGCCGCGAGGTCGTCCAGGTCTACCTCGCCCCCTCCGGCGCGGCGGCCGGCGGCCCGGAGCGCCCGGCGAGCTGGCTGGCCGCCTTCGCGGGCGTCGAGGCGGGCCCCGGCGAGAGCGTCGAGGCCGAGATCTCCCTGCCCGCCCGGGCCTTCGAGGTCTGGGACGAGGCGGCCGGCCGCTGGCAGCGGATCGGCGGTACGTACGAGGTCCGCGCGAGCCACGCCCACGGCGACACGCGGCTCACGGCGACCCTGGAGATCTGAGGCCCTCCGGAGGTGGCCTGAAATCACCCATGAACCGGACCGGGGGCGGGCCCTGACACCCGCCCCCGGTCCTCCCTTCCCACGTCAGCGCGGGGGCTCGGCCGCCGTCACCTGGCGGTGCGCCAGCTCCGCGAGCCGGGCCTGCCCGTCCTTGCCCGGGTGGAACCAGTCCCAGCGGCTCAACTGGTCCGCGGCGAACGGGTACTGGAACACCGCGCCGCCGTCGTAGCGGCACAGCCGGTCCTTCGCGCAGACCTCGCGGAGCACCTCGTTGTACTCGACCACCCGCGCCCGCACCTGCTCGCGCCGGGCCGTCGCCCCGGCCGCCGCCGACAGCGGGTCCGCCAGCATCGACTGACAGATCCCCAGCTTCCAGATCTGCCGCACCATCGGCGCGTCCTTGCCCTGCTCCCACAGCCGCTGGAGGTCCGGCACGCTGGAGACGTACACCTGGGACGTGGGGGAGGCGGCCCGCAGACCGCTCAGGGCCTTCTCGAACCCGGCCCGGAACTCCGCCACCGGCGTCATCGACGAAGCCGTCGGCCGGCAGGCGTCGTTCGAGCCCACCATCACCGTGACCAGGTCGGGCCTGTGCTCCGCGGCCGAGGCCAGCTGCCCCGCCAGGTCCGCCATCCGCGAGCCCGTCACCGCGTAGTTCCAGCTGCGCGCCGGCACCTGCGCCTCCCCGAGCAGCCGGGCGGCGAGCGAGTGGACGGCAGGGTCGCTCCCGGTGGCCCAGGAGACCTCGGGGCAGTCCGCCAGCACCGAACAGGCGTCGAAACCCCGCGTGATGGAGTCGCCGGCGGCGGCGATCGACGCGGGCGCGGTGTTCCAGCGCGGCCCGGCCTGCGCCCCCTGCTCACCCTCCGTGTCCGACCCGCCCGACTGACATCCGGTCAGCAACCCTGCCAGGAGGGCCGCCACCGCGCCCGCGCCCGTGAGCGTCCGGCGCCGGGTCGTGCGCGCTCGGCGTCGCGTGGCGGTGGTGCGCATCGGGTGGTTTCCCTCCTCGTCGCCCCGCGTCCTCCGGGGCGTCCTGCTGAGTGAATGCTCTGCGTTTGGCAGCCTCGGACCGACCGTACGTCACACCATGACCCCTGGCGCACGGTAGCTTTTTCCCGTGGCGTTTCGGCCGCAGGTCTCGTAGCGCAATGTCAAATAATTTCCGTTACATTACATCACGTCACATACTGTCCGTTTTCTGGAGTTTATTCCCGACCTCGTCCCACACTGGAGGTCCCGGTGACGACACGTGGAGTTCTGTACGTGCATTCCGCTCCGCGCGCGCTCTGCCCGCATGTGGAATGGGCTGTCGCGGGCGTGCTCGGGGTGCGGGTGAACCTCGACTGGATCAGGCAGCCCGCCTCCCCCGGTACCTGGAGAGCCGAGTTCTCGTGGCAGGCCGAAGCGGGCACCGCCTCGAAGCTCGCCTCGGCCCTGCGCGGCTGGCACCTGCTGCGCTTCGAGGTGACCGCGGAACCCTGCCCCACCGCCGAGGGCGAGCGCTACAGCTCCACCCCGGAGCTCGGCATCTTCCACGCCGTCACCGGCATGCACGGGGACATCCTGATCCCCGAGGACCGGCTGCGCGCCGCCCTCGCCCGGTCCGCGCGCGGTGAGACCGACCTGGAGGCGGAGATCGCCAAACTGCTCGGCAAGCCCTGGGACGACGAGCTGGAGCCCTTCCGCTACGCGGGCGAGGGCGCCCCGGTCCGCTGGCTGCACCAGGTCGTCTGATTCCGGATCGCGGATCCGGGAGACCGGACCACGGATCCGGGAGACCGGACCACGGATCCCCGGGCATGCGCAAAGGGCCCGTCCGGCGATTGCCGGGCGGGCCCTTTCCGTACGTGGCGCCTCGCGGACTAGACGGTCCTGAAGGCCAGCGTCACGTTGTGGCCGCCGAAGCCGAACGAGTTGTTGATCGCGGAGATCGCGCCCTCGGCCGGCAGCTTGCGCGGCTCGCCGACGACGATGTCCGCGTCGATGTCCTCGTCGAGCTCGTCGACGTTGATGGTCGCCGGGGCGATCCGGTGGTACAGCGCGAGCACGGTCGCGACGGTCTCGATGCCGCCGGCGCCGCCCAGCAGGTGGCCGGTCATCGACTTCGTCGCGGAGATCGCGATGTGGTCGAGGTCGTCGCCCAGGACCTTGCGCAGGGCCTTCAGCTCGGCCGTGTCACCCTGCGGGGTCGACGTGGCGTGCGCGTTCAGGTGGACCAGCTCGGCCGGGTCCAGACCCGTGTTGTCCAGCAGGTTCTGCACCGCGGCCGCGACACCGCGGCCGGTCGGCTCCGGCTGCGCGATGTGGTGGCTGTCCGCGGACAGACCCTGGCCCAGCACCTCGCAGTAGACCCGGGCGCCGCGCGCGGCGGCGTGCTCGGCGGACTCCAGGATGACGACGCCCGCGCCCTCGCCGAGGACGAAGCCGTCGCGGGCCTTGTCGTACGGGCGGGAGGCCTGCTGCGGGTTCTCGTTGTTCTTGGACATCGCCATCATGTTGGCGAAAGCGGCGATCGGCAGCGGGTGGATCGCCGCCTCGGTGCCGCCCGCGACGACCACGTCGGCGCGGCCGGTACGGATCATCTCGACGGCGTAGCCGATGGCCTCGGCGCCCGAGGCGCACGCGCTGACCGGAGTGTGCACGCCCGCCTGGGCGTTGACCTCCAGGCCGACGTTGGCCGACGGGCCGTTCGGCATGAGCATGGGGACGGTGTGCGGGGAGACCCGGCGCACACCCTTTTCCTTCAGTACGTCGTACTGGTCGAGCAGGGTGGTGACGCCGCCGATGCCGGAGGCGATCACGGTGCCCAGGCGTTCGGGCATGATGGCCGCGTCCTCGCCCGCCGGGGCGGTGTAGCCGGCGTCGGCCCACGCCTCACGGGCGGCGATGACGGCGAACTGGGCCGAGCGGTCCAGCTTGCGGGCCAGCGGGCGCGGCAGGACCTCACTCGGGTCCACGGCGGCCGGGGCGGCGATACGAACCGGGAGTTCGGCGAAGCGCTCGCCCTCGAGGGGCTTGACGCCGGAACGACCGGCGAGCAGACCTTCCCAGGTCGAAGCGCTGTCGCCACCCAGCGGAGTGGTTGCGCCGATACCGGTGACGACCACGGTGCGATTGGTCGGGCTCACAGGAATTCTTTCTCCACGTCTCAGGGGGTGCTGAATTGTCACGGCGCCACCGCCGGGTGGCGACAAACGCTCGTCAGGCTCAGGCCTGGTGCTTCAGGATGTAGTCCGCGGCGTCGCCGACCGTCTTGAGGTTCTTGACGTCCTCGTCCGGGATCTTGACGTCGAAGCGCTCTTCGGCGGCGACGACGACCTCGACCATGGAGAGCGAGTCGACGTCGAGGTCGTCCGTGAAGGACTTCTCGATCGCGACGTCCTCGGTGGGGATACCGGCGATCTCGTTGACGATCTCCGCGAGACCCTCGACGATCTCTTCCTGCGTGGCGGCCATGTGGCGCTCCTTCTCTAGCTAACTGGGTGAAACGGGGCGGGATGTGGATCCCGGACCCTAGGGGAGGGTAACGACCGTCGCGGCGTAGACGAGCCCCGCCCCGAAGCCGATGACGAGCGCGGTGTCGCCGCTCTTCGCAGCTCCGGTCGCCAGGAGCCGCTCCATGGCGAGCGGGATCGAGGCGGCCGACGTGTTGCCGGTGGTTTCCACGTCACGGGCGACCGTGACGTGTTCCGGCAGCTTCAGAGTCTTCACCATCGAGTCGATGATCCGCATGTTTGCCTGGTGCGGGATGAAGACGTCCAGGTCCTCGGCGGTGATCCCGGCCGCGTCGAGCGCCTGCTGGGCCACCTTGGCCATCTCGAAGACGGCCCAGCGGAAGACCGCCTGACCCTCCTGCGTGATGGCCGGAAACTTCTGGTCGCTGTCCGTGCTGCGGTACTCGTCCCACGGCACGGTCTGCTTGATCGTCTCGGACTTGTCGCCCTCCGAACCCCACACCGTGGGGCCTATGGCGGGCTCCTCCGAGGGGCCGACGACCACGGCGCCGGCGCCGTCGCCGAACAGGAAGGCCGTCGCGCGGTCCTCCAGGTCGGTCAGGTCCGACAGCCGCTCCACGCCGATGACGAGGACGTACTGCGCCGAGCCCTCGACGACCAGGCCCTTGGCCAGGGTCAGGCCGTAGCCGAAGCCGGCGCAGCCCGCGGAGATGTCGAACGCGGCCGGCTTGACCGCGCCGATCCGGTGCGCGATCTCCGTCGCGACGGCCGGGGTCTGCTTGAAGTGCGAGACCGTCGAGACGATCACGGCGCCGATCTGCTCGGGCGAGATGCCGGCGTCGGCCAGCGCCTTGCCGGAGGCCTCCACCGACATCGCGGCGACGGTCTCCTGGGGCGAGGCCCAGTGCCGGGTCGCGATGCCGGAGCGGGAACGGATCCACTCGTCCGACGAGTCGATCGTCTCCAGGATGACCTCGTTGGAGACCACGCGGGTCGGTCGGTAGCCGCCGACGCCGAGGATGCGGGCGTACGGGGAGCCCTTGGCAGGCTTGATCTTCGACATGCTGTGTGGGCTCCTTCTCTCAGGCCGCGTGCTCGGCGATGAGCGCGGCGGCCTTTTCGAGATCGTCCGGGGTCTTCAGGGCCACGCTCGGCACGCCCTTGAGCGCGCGCTTGGCCAGACCCGTCAGAGTGCCACCCGGGCTGAGCTCGATGATCCCGGTGACACCCAGCTCGCCGAACGTCTCCATGCACAGGTCCCAGCGGACCGGGTTCGCGACCTGACCGACCAGGCGGGCGACGACGTCGGCGCCCGTGGTGACGACGTGGCCGTCCTTGTTCGAGACGTACTTCAGCTCCGGGTCGGCCGGGGCGAGGGCCTGAGCGGCCTTCTCCAGCGTGGCGACGGCGGGAGCCATGTGGTGCGTGTGGAAGGCGCCCGCGACCTTGAGGGCGACGACCTTCATGGAGCCCTCGGGCTTCTCGGCCACCAGGGCCTCGATCTGCTCCATCGTTCCTGCGGCGACGATCTGGCCCGCGCCGTTGATGTTCGCCGGGGTCAGACCCAGCTTCTCCAGGTGCGCGACGACCACGGTCTGGTCGCCGCCCAGCACCGCGGCCATGCCCGTCTCGGTGACGGCGGCGGCCTCGGCCATCGCCAGACCGCGGGTCCGTACGAACGACAGCGCGTCCGCGTCGGACAGCACACCGGCGTACGCGGCGGCGGTGATCTCGCCGACGCTGTGGCCCGCGACGGCGCCGAAGGCGGTGGCGGGGCCCAGGGCGGAGGAGGACAGGAGACCGGCGGCCACCAGCAGCGGCTGCGCCACCGCCGTGTCGCGGATCTCGTCCGCGTCCGCCTTCGTGCCGTAGTGGGCAAGGTCGAGCCCGATGGCGTCCGACCACGCGGCGACGCGGTCAGCGGCGCCGGGGAGGTCGAGCCAGGGAGTCAGGAAGCCGGGCGTCTGTGCGCCTTGGCCGGGAGCGACGAGTACGAGCACCCTCACACTCTCTCTTGTGGACGGTCCCTCCCGCCCGTGGGGACAGGGACGAAGAACCGTCAGGGTAATTGTTGATGTCCGACAAAAGTCTAGGACTGCGGATCGCCGTCGGCCAGACGCCCGAGGATCAAGGCGATCCGCAGCGTGAACGCGGATCGGACATCGGACGGTGACCAGCCGGTGACGTCGGTCACACGTCGCAGCCGGTAGCGCACCGTGTTCGGGTGTACGAACAGCATGCGCGCCGCCCCCTCCAGACTGCTCGCCTGCTCCAGATACACGCTCAGCGTCTCCAGCAACGCCGAGCCCGCCTCTTCCAGCGGTCTGTAGATCTCCTCCACCAATTGCTCGCGGGCGGAGGGGTCCGAGGCGATCGCGCGCTCGGGCAGCAGATCGTCGGCCAGCACCGGCCGGGGGGCGTCCTGCCAGGCGGTACAGGCCTTCAGCCCGGCCGCCGCGGCCTGCGCGGACTTGGTCGCGTTCAGCAGATCCGGAACCACCGGACCGGCCACCACCGGGCCCGCCGCGAACGGCCCGATCAGCGACTTCGCCACCTGGATCGGGTTGTCGCTGCCGCCCGCGATCACGACGAGACGGTCCCCGAGCACGCCCGTCAGGACCTGGAGCTTGTGGTGCCGGGCGGCGCGCCGGATCGCCTCGACCGTCAGCTCGCTGTCGCCCTCCGGCGCGGTGCCGAGCACCACGCACACGTGCTCCGGCGAATTCCAGCCAAGTGCGGCCGCCCGCGACAGCGCGCCCTCGTCGGCCTCGCCGGACAGCACCGCGTTCACCACGAGGGACTCCAGCCGGGCGTCCCACGCCCCGCGCGCCTCCGCGGCCTGCGCGTACACCTGGGCCGTCGCGAACGCGATCTCCCGGGCGTACACCAGCAGCGCCTCGCGCAGGATCGACTCGTCGCCCGGGGCCGCGACCTCCTCGATCGCGGTCTCCATGACCTCGATCGTCGTCCGGACCATCTCCACGGTCTGGCGCAGGGTGATCGCCCGGGTCAGCTCGCGCGGAGCCGTCCCGAAGACGTCCGTGGAGATCGCCTGCGGAGTCTCGGGGTGCCGGAACCACTCGGTGAACGCGGCGATACCGGCCTGCGCGACCAGGCCGATCCAGGACCGGTTCTCCGGGGGCATCGCCCGGTACCACGGCAGGGTCTCGTCCATCCGCGCGATCGCGTTCGCGGCGAGCCGGCCGGAGGACTTCTCCAGTCGGCGCAGCGTCGCGGCGTGCGGATGGGCGGGAGCGGGATGCGCGGGGGAATGCTCACGTTCGGGTTGGGGCACGGGACAAGACTGCCTTATCGGGACGGCGGCGCGGAGTCCGGTCCCGTGGCGGCCCTCCACCAGGGGGCTACGGTGACTTCCATGATTGACGTACGCCGCGGGGCCGACCGGTACGAAGGCGGGGATCCGGACGCCGGGATCACCACCGCGCACGCCTTCTCCTTCGGCCGCCACTACGACCCGGACAACCTGCGCTTCGGCCCGGTCCTGGCCTGCAACGAGGAGCGGCTCGCCCCGGGAGCGGGCTTCGACGAGCACCCGCACAGCCACACCGAGATCGTGACCTGGGTCGTCGAGGGCGAGCTGACGCACAAGGGCAGCACCGGCGAGAGCTCCGTGGTCCGGCCCGGTGACGTGCAGCACCTGGCCGCCGGATCCGGCGCCCGGCACATCGAGCGCAACGACGGCGCGGTGCCGCTGCGCTTCGTGCAGACGTGGCTCGCGCCGTCGGCCGGGGGCGGGGAGGGCGGGGAGCCCGCGTACACGCTGGTCCGGCAGATCGCCGAAGGCACCCCGTACGAGATCCCCGCGGCCGGGGCCGCCTTGCACGTCCGCCGGCCCGGCGCGGGCGAGCGGGTCGCCGTACCGGCGGCGGAGCGGATCTACCTGCACGTGGTCCGCGGGGACCTGCGCCTGGACGGGGAGGAGCTGGGCCCCGGGGACGCGGCGCGGATCACCGGGGAGCAGGGCCTGGAGATCGTCGCCGGATCCCCTGGCGAGCTGCTGATCTGGGAGCTGCCGTAGAAGCCCGCGGGCATACGGGCCCACGGGCCTTCGGGGTCAGCGCGCGGCGAGCTCGGCGAGGACCGCGTCGGTGAACGGCGGCCAGGCCTCCACGGCCCACGGGCCGAAGGCCCGGTCGGCCAGCGCCACGCACGCGGCGCGGGCGTCCGGGTCCACCCACAGGAAGGTGCCGGCCTGCCCGAAGTGGCCGAAGGTGCGCGGCGAGGACGAGGCGCCCGTCCAGTGCGGCGACTTCCCGTCGCGGATCTCCAGGCCGAGCCCCCAGTCGTTGGGGGACTGGATCCCGTACCCCGGCAGCACTCCCTTGAGCCCCGGGTGGACCACGGAGGTGGCCTCCGCGACCGTACGCACGTCCAGCAGTCGTGGCGCCTGGAGCTCGGCGGCGAAGCGGACGAGGTCGCAGACCGTCGAGACCCCGTCCTTGGCGGGCGAGCCGTCCAGCGTGGTCGACTCCATGCCGAGCGGCTCGAACACCGCCTGGTGCACGTACTCCGCGAACGGGATGCCCGTGGCCTTGGTGATGTGGTCGCCGAGCACCTCGAAACCGGCGTTCGAGTACAGCCGGCGCGTCCCGGGCGCGGCCATCGCGCGGTGCTCGTCGAAGGCCAGCCCGCTGGTGTGCGCGAGCAGGTGACGGACCGTCGAGCCCTCGGGCCCGGCCGGCTCGTCCAGCTCGATCGCCCCCTCCTCGTACGCGACGAGCGCGGCGTACGCGGCGAGGGGCTTGGTCACCGAGGCCAGCGCGAAGCGGTGGTCCAGGGGCCCGTGGGAGCCGGCCAGGCTCCCGTCGGCGCGCACCACGGCCGCCGCGGCGGTCGGCACCGGCCAGTTTTCGATGGTCCGCAGGCTCTGCAGGGTCTCCACGCTCTCCATGCGGCCGAGCCTACTTGCTTGGAGTGCACTCCAAGGTTTTAGCGTGGTCGTCATGAGCCTGACGCAGACGCGGTACACGATCAGCGAGGTCGAGGCCCGGACCGGTCTGACCCAGCACACGCTGCGCTGGTACGAGCGGATCGGCCTGATGCCGCACGTGGACCGCTCCCACTCGGGACAGCGCCGGTTCAGCGACAAGGACCTCCACTGGCTGGCCTTCGTGGGCAAGCTGCGCGCCACCGGGATGTCGGTGGCCGACATGGTCCGCTACGCCGAACTCGTGCGCGAGGGCGAGCACACCGTCGACCAGCGGCGCGAGCTGCTGGAGCAGACGCGGCGCGAGGTGCGTGCGCGGATCACGGAGCTGAACGACGCGCTCGCCGTACTGGACTTCAAGATCGACATGTATGCCATGGGCACGACCGCGGGGAAGGCGACACAGCAATGACGCAGAACACCACCATCGAGCAGGTCGAACTCGGCAAGGGAGGCCCGCTGGTGGGCATCCAGGGTCTCGGCTGCATGGGCATGAGCGAGTTCTACGGGGAGACCGACGAGGCCCGCGCCCGCGACACCCTGGAAGCGGCCCTGGCCACCGGGGTCACCCTCTTCGACACCGCGGACAGCTACGGGCGCGGAGCCAACGAGGAGTTCATCGCGCCGTTCGTCGCCGAGCACCGGGACGAGATCACCCTCGCCACCAAGTTCGGCATCGAGCGCACCGACGACCCGCAGCACCGGGGCATCCGCAACGACCGCGCGTACGTCCGCCGGGCCGTGGAGGACAGCCTGCGCCGCCTCGGGACCGATGTGATCGACCTCTACTACATGCACCGGCGCGACCCGGCCGTGCCGCTCGCCGAGTCGGTGGGCACGATGGCCGAGCTGGTGCAGGAGGGCAAGGTGCGCCACCTGGGGCTCAGCGAGGTCACCGGCTCCGAGCTGCGGGAGGCGTACGAGGTGCACCCGATCGCGGCGCTCCAGTCGGAGTGGTCGCTGTTCAGCCGGGACGTGGAGAACACCGCGGTGGGCGCGGCGGCGGAGCTGGGCGTGGCCTTCGTGCCGTACTCCCCGCTCGGGCGCGGCTTCCTGACCGGCTCGTTCGCGGACGCGTCGGCGGACCTGTCGGCGGCGGACTTCCGCCGCTTCCAGCCCCGGTTCACCGGCGACAACGCCAAGGCCAACGCGGCGCTGCTGGCGCCGGTGCGGGAGATCGCGCAGGCGCACGGGGCGACCCCGGCGCAGATCGCGCTGGCCTGGGTGCAGCAGCGGGCGCAGGTGCACGGGCTGACCGTGGTCCCGATCCCGGGCACCCGCAAGACCGGCCGCCTCGCGGAGAACACCGCCGCGACCCGGATCACGCTGACGCCGGCGGAGCTGGCGCTGCTGGAGCCGATCGCCGCCCAGGTCGCGGGCGACCGCTACCCGGACATGACCTGGACCTCCGCGGGCCGCGAGGGCTGATCCGGCTTCTGCCGGCTGCCGCCACCGCCGGGGGGCCTCCCGGCGGTGGCGGCGGTCTCCGGCGTGGTCAGGCCTCGGCGGTGAAGCGGTCGCGCAGCGCCGCGTACTCGGCGTCCGTCAGCAGGCCCGCGCTGTACAACTCGCCCAGGTGGTGGAGGCGTTCGTCCGTGCGCGCCGCGGGTACCGAGGCCACCGGGGTGCGGCCGCGCAGGGCGGCGAGGACGGCCGCCGCGAACGGCAGCGACTCGTGCACCGACCCGTACCCGACGGCGAACACCGCGGTCGCCAGGTCGTGGTCGGGCCGGGGATCGGCCGCCTCGTCCCGCAGCAGCAGCCGCAGGTGGCCGCCCGGGTGCTCCGGGGAGCTCCACTCGACCCCGGTCAGCGCGGTCAGCGGGTAGCGCTGGTCGCCCGCCTTCCACTTGGTGCCCGTGGCCCCCGTACGCGACCAGTGGAAGGTGACGGCCGAGCCGTCGAAGCCCAGCCGCGCGTCGTACGTCCTCAGCCGCAGCGGCGGCGCCGGAACCTGGACCAGGAAGCGCTCAGCGGGCTCGGCGGCCTCCGGGCCCAGCCGGGCCCGTACGGCGTCCGCGAACTCGGCGGCCTGCCCGGCCCGGTCGGCCGGCAGCACCAGCCGGTACGGATCGCAGACCTCGCGCAACTGCCCGGCGGCGGCCTCCAGCAGCGGATCCGCGCCCGCCCGCGGCACGGCACGCAGGACCACCGCGTCCCGTCTCCCCCCGGATCCGGCCGCGCTCACGCTCACCCCCGCCAACGCCTCGAAGGGGATGCGCCGCTCTCCGAGGGCGTGCAGGAGTCTCGGCGTCCTCGGCGTGCGTATCCCCCGTGCGAAGCGGATGAGCACCGAGTCCGAGTCGAACTCCCAGACGGCATGATTTCCGGCCAGTACGTCACCCATGCGGCACATGGTAAAGGGACGCACCCCTGTGCGTCCCCCCTCGGCGCAAAGCCCGTTTTCCAGGGCTCTACACGTGTCAGTCCCCGTCTGTCCCGGAAATTCCACGCCGGCACGCATCGTCGCCGGTCACGCAGGTGACAGAACCGAATGCGCCGGTTCCGATTTTGGCGAAGTTGTCCAGGGATCCCGTGCCTGGCTCGAAATAGCCGGTGTGGAGCTTCGCGCCGGCCGAGGACAGCACGCGCGAGCCGAAGTCCGGCGACACCGGGTCCGCCCCGTGGCCGACCCCGCCGACCTCCAGGTGCGGTACGTCCGCGATCCAGTCCCCGGAGTCCCGCGTGGCCCACACCCGGGCCGACGTGTGCAGGTCGGCCACCGACCCCGCGCGCATGCCCGGGCTGCCGGCCACGACCACGTCGGTCACCGACTTCGGCAGCGCGTGCGCGGCGACCCCGCACACCACCGAGCCGTAGCTGTGGCAGAACAGCGCCACGCTCGCGTCCCCGGGCAGCGCCGCCGTCAGGGACTCCAGCCGGACTGCGCCGTCCACCGCCATCCGGCCGGTGGCCGCGTCCATGCCGACCCCGGTCGGCGCGGTGTATCCGGCCCAGGCGATGACCGCCGTCCGGCTGCCGGGAGCCTGCGTGCGCTGGGCCTCGTACAGCGACTGCGCCATGCCGGCGGGCGCGATGAGGCGGCGCTGGGTTCGCTCGAAGGTGAGCACGTCGGTGTCGACGCCGGGGACGATCACCGAGATCCGGTCCGCCCGGTCGAGGTCGCCGAACACCTCGGCGACGCGGCCGCTGTCGGTCGGGTCGAAGGCGAGGATCTGCCGGCCCGGCTCGGCCAGGGACTCGAAGCGGTGGGCGCGCCGGCCGGCCGTGGTGCGGTCGGCCGGAGTCAGGCTGACGTCCGTGCTGCGGGCCTCCTCCGCACGCTGGGCCAGCTCCAGGCCGCGCAGGTTGGCCCGGTAGCGCAGAGCGGCGGGCGCCCCGTCGAGGTTGCCGACGACCAGGGGGTACCCCTCGGCCAGCCGGGCCCGCTGGGATCCGTCGAGGCCGGCGAAGAAGCGGGCCACCGTCCGTACGGGAGCGTCCGCGGGCGGCACCGGGCGGCCGTCGATCCGGGCCGAGGCCCAGGAGGCCAGGGCCGCGGTCCGCAGGGTGGTGCCCGCGTCGGGGCGGTGCACCGCGGTCCAGCCGGTGGTCGCCAGCATGATGAACACCACCGCCAGCGCGAGCAGGGTGCGCAGGGCGGCGGGGCGCGGGTCGGCGCCGACGGCGGTGGAATGGGCGAGGCCGGGCAGGTTCACTGGGACCAGCGTAGGAGACCGGATCCGGCCACGGTGGCCAGGGTGACCGGGTTCACGGCCGACCGTGCGACCCCGCAAGGGGTGTTCGGCGCCAGTCCGCGGCGAGCGCCGGACCGATCTGGTCAAGGCACGCCTCGGTCATCCGCCGGATCGAGGCCACGCTGGCGTCCTCGTCCTGGGCCCACAGCCGCCCGGTGACCCTCATCACCCCGGAGAAGGCGGCCACCGCCACCCGGGGCCGCGGGTCCGCGTCCACGTCCAGCCCCTCGCGCTCGGCGATCAGCCGGGCGATCCGCTCCTCCAGCTCGGTGGAGCGGCGCAGGTGCACGGCGAGCAGCGCCGGCGTCGACTCGATGAGCTGGTACGTACGCATGTAGAGGTCGACCGGCACCACGTCGGAAAGGGCCTCGTCGAGGGTGTCCCAGGCGCCGAGCACCGCGCCGCGCAGGGCTTCGAAGGGGCCCTCGGCCGGCGGCCGGGCGCGCAGCGCGGCCACGTAGTGCGACTCGACCAGGTCCTGGACGGCGAAGGCGACCTCCTCCTTGTTGGCGAAGTACCGGAAGAAGGTGCGCTGGGAGACGTCCACGGCGTCGGTGATCTCGTCGACGGTGGTGTGCTCGTACCCCTGCGCGACGAAGTGGAGGAGGGCGGCGCGCAGCAGCGCGTCCCGGGTGCGCCGCTTCTTGCGTTCGCGCAGCCCGGGCGCCGCTGCCGGTGCCGGCCGCTCGTCGGTCATCACCGAGGGGTGTCCTTTCCGCAGGCGCCGCCTGCCGAATCTGACGCTGAGTGAGCGGTCAGGGTACCTGTGACCGACCTGACAGCCACTGCCCCGCTAAGCCGTTTGTGAAGTGTCAGTCGCTGTCACTAATCTGTCCGCATGACTGGTCAGATCACCCTCGCCAAGGAATCGGGCCCGGCTCCGGCCCGCACCGGTTTGCGCGGCCACCCCTGGCTGACCCTCTTCGCCGTGGCGATCGGCGTCATGATGGTCACCCTGGACGGCACGATCGTCGCCGTCGCCAACCCCGCGATCCAGAAGGACCTCGGGGCCTCGCTCGCCGACGTCCAGTGGATCACCAACGGCTATCTGCTGGCCCTCGCGGTCTCGCTGATCACCGCCGGCAAGCTCGGCGACCGCTTCGGCCACCGCCAGACCTTCCTCATGGGCATCGCCGGATTCGCCGCGGCCTCCGCGGCGATCGGCCTCTCGTCCGGCGTCCAGTACGTCATCGGCTTCCGCGTGGCGCAGGGCCTGTTCGGCGCACTGCTGATGCCCGCCGCGCTGGGCCTGCTGCGCGCCACCTTCCCCGCCGAGAAGCTCAACATGGCGATCGGCATCTGGGGCATGGTCATCGGCGCCTCGACCGCGGCCGGGCCCATCGTGGGCGGCCTGCTGGTGGAGAACGTCAGCTGGCAGTCCGTCTTCTTCATCAACGTGCCCGTCGGGGTCATCGCGCTGGCCTTCGGCCTGTTCATCCTGGTCGACCACCGCGCCGAGAACGCCCCGAAGTCCTTCGACGCGGTCGGCGTCCTGCTGCTGTCGGTCGCGATGTTCTCGCTGATCTGGGCGCTGATCAAGGCCTCGGAGTGGGGCTGGGGCGACACCCGGACCCTGCTCTTCCTCATCGGCTCCGTGGTCTGCTTCGTGCTCTTCGCGCTCTGGGAGTCGAAGGTCGCCGAGCCGCTGATCCCGCTGGGGATGTTCCGCTCGCTGCCCCTTTCGGCGGGCACCGTGCTCATGGTGCTGATGGCCTTCGCGTTCATGGGCGGCCTGTTCTTCGTCACCTTCTACCTGCAGAACGTGCACGGCATGAGCCCCGTCGACAGCGGCCTGCACCTGCTGCCGCTGACCGGCATGATGATCATCGGTTCGCCGCTGGCGGGTGCCGCCATCACCGCCGTCGGCCCGCGGATCCCGCTGGTCACGGGCATGGTCGCGACCGCCGTCGCCTGCTTCGGGATGTCCGCGCTGACCCCGGGCACCGGCACGCTGCAGATGTCGCTCTGGTTCGCCCTCCTCGGCGTCGGCCTCGCGCCCGTCATGGTCGGCGCCACCGAGGTCATCGTCGGCAACGCCCCGCTGGAGCTCTCCGGCGTGGCGGGCGGACTCCAGCAGGCCGCCATGCAGGTCGGCGGCAGCCTCGGCACCGCGGTCCTCGGGGCGGTCATGGCCAGTACCGTCGGCAACTCGTTCGGGGACAACTGGGCGCGGGCGGAGCTGCCCGTGCTCACCCCGGAGCAGGCGGACCTCGCCGCGAAGGGGGTGCAGGTCGGCATCGCCCCGGTCCAGCCGGGGACCCCCGCCCCGATCGCCGAATCGATCACCAAGGTCGCGCACGACACCTTCGTCGACGGCATGAGCACGGCCTTCACCGTCGCCGGCTGCGTCGCGGTGCTCGCCGCGGTCGTCGCCTGCTTCACCAAGCGCGGCGAGAACGCCGCCGCGGGAGCGGGCGCGGCACACGTCTGAGCCGGGCCGGGCCGCCGGCCCGGACACCCCGCACCCGAGTCAACCGCGTACGCGCGACAGCCCCGCCGGACGGTTCCGGCGGGGCTGTCGCCTATCCGGGTGGACCGGCCCCCGACCCCTTCCGCCCGACCGTCCTCGCAGGTCAGCGTGGTGTCCGAGGCGCTCCGGAACCGTCCGGGGCGCCGCCGTCCACAAGGAGTTGACCCGTCATGCGTACGAGTTCACCCGCACGGTCCACCACCGTCCTGGCCGCGACCGTCCTCGCCCTCGCCGCGCTCGTCCCGGGCACGGAAAGCGCCGCACACGCCGCCGGTCCGCCGCCGGGCAAGGCACCCGCCTGCGCCACCGGGCAGCTGTGCCTGTGGGCGAAGCCGGAGTTCAAGGGCACCCGGCACGCCCACGAGCTGAGCACCCTGGACATCAACAGCTGTACGGCGCTGCCCGCCGGGACCAGTGCCCAGTCGCTGATCAACCGCATCGGGCGACCGGTGACCACCTACCAGTCGGCCGAGTGCGCGGAGACCGGAGAGTTCCAGACCTATCCGGGCGACGGGGTCTGGCTGCCCGAATCGCCCTACCTGATCAGGGCCTTCAAGGTGTGGGAGCGGTAGCCGCATCCGCCACCGGGACCGCTTCGGGCACCTGGGCCGGTACGTCGGCCCCCGCGCCCGGGGCGGTCGCCGCGCCGCCGAGGCGCCCGAGCTCGGCGCGCAGCGCCCGTACCTCCGCGGTCAGTTCGGCGATCGCGGCGGTCTGCGCCCGCTCCACCCGGTCGTCGCGCTCGAACCGGGAGATGAACCAGGCCGCGATGTTGGCGGTCACCACACCCAGCAGCGCGATCCCCGACAGCATCAGCCCCACGGCGATGACCCGCCCGAGCCCGGTCGTGGGGGAGTGGTCCCCGTAGCCGACGGTCGTCATCGTGGTGAAGCTCCACCACACCGCGTCGCCCAGGTTCTTGATGTTCCCCTTCGGGGCGTCCCGCTCCACGCTCAGCACGGCCAGCGAGCCGAACATCAGCAGCCCGACCACCGCCCCCGCCACGTACGTGGTCAGCCGGATCTGCGGGGCCATCCGGGCCCGCCGGCCCACCAGCAGCAGTGTGGACACCAGCCGCAGCAGCCGCAGCGGCTGGAACATCGGCAGCAGCACCGCGCCCAGGTCCAGCCAGTGGGTCCGCACGAAGGCCTTCTTCGCCGTCGACAGACCCAGCCGCATCAGGTAGTCGGCGGCGAAGGCCCCCCACACCACCCACTCGGTGACGGTGCACGCCCGGTGCACCCCCGCGTTCGCGTCGGGCACGACGATCGGCACGGCGTAGGCGACGGCGAACGCCACGGCGAGCACGAGCAGCGGGGTCTGGCTCCGCCGCTCCCACCGCAGCTGGCGGGAGGGTTCCTTCATACGGAGCATCGTAAGGAACTGGTAAAGCCAAGCGGGCCCCCGGCCGTGCCGGGGACCCGCTCTCGACGCCCATCGGCGCAGTGCAGCGCAGTGCTACGCGTCGCCGCCCGCGGCGCCCGGGTCGGCCGCCGAGACGTCCAGCAGCCGGTACCGGTCCACCGCCTGCTTCAGGGCGGAACGGTCGATCTTGCCCTCCTTGGCCAGCTCGGTCAGCACCGCCAGCACCACCGACTGCGCGTCGATGTGGAAGAAGCGCCGGGCCGCGCCGCGCGTGTCCGCGAAGCCGAAGCCGTCCGCACCCAGCGAGGTGTACGCGCCGGGCACCCACCGCGAGATCTGGTCCGGGACGGACCGCATCCAGTCCGAGACCGCCACGAACGGCCCCTCGGCACCCGACAGCTTCCGCGTCACGTACGGGACGCGCTGCTCCTCCTCCGGGTGGAGCAGGTTGTGCTCCTCCACCTCGACGGCCTCGCGGCGCAGCTCGTTCCAGGAGGTCGCCGACCAGACGTCCGCCCGGACGTTCCACTCCTCGGCCAGGATCCGCTGGGCCTCCAGCGCCCACGGCACCGCCACGCCCGAGGCCATGATCTGCGCCCCGATGGAGCCCGCCGAGCCCGCGGACACCCGGTGGATGCCCTTGAGGATGCCGTCCACGTCGACGTCCGCCGGCTCGGCCGGGTGCTGGATCGGCTCGTTGTAGACGGTCAGGTAGTAGAAGACGTCCTCCGACTCGGGCCCGTACATGCGGCGCAGGCCGTCCTGGACGATGTGCGCGATCTCGTACCCGTACGCCGGGTCGTAGGCCACGCAGCCCGGGTTGGTCGACGCCAGCAGCTGCGAGTGGCCGTCGGCGTGCTGGAGGCCCTCACCCGTCAGGGTGGTCCGGCCGGCGGTCGCACCCAGGACGAAACCGCGCGCCAGCTGGTCGGCCATCTGCCAGAACTGGTCACCCGTGCGCTGGAAACCGAACATCGAGTAGAAGACGTAGACCGGGATCAGCGGCTCGCCGTGCGTCGCGTACGCCGAGCCCGCGGCGATCAGCGAGGCCGTGCAGCCCGCCTCCGAGATGCCGTCGTGCAGCATCTGGCCGGTCGGGGACTCCTTGTACGCGAGCAGCAGATCGCGGTCGACCGCCTCGTACTGCTGGCCCAGCGGGTTGTAGATCTTGGCGCTCGGGAAGAACGCGTCCATGCCGAAGGTGCGGTACTCGTCCGGGGCGATCAGCACGAACCGCTTGCCGATCTCCTTGTCCCGCATCAGGTCCTTCAGGATGCGCACGAAGGCCATCGTCGTGGCGATCGACTGCTGGCCCGAACCCTTCTTGGCAGCCGCGTACGTCTTCTCGTCCGGCAGCTGCAGCGGCTTCGCCCGCACCACGCGGGTCGGCACGTAGCCGCCCAGCGAGCTGCGCCGGTCGTGCATGTACTGGATCTCCGGCGAACCCGGGCCCGGGTGGTAGTACGGCGGGGCGCCGTTCTCCAGCTGGGCGTCGGTGATCGGGATGTGCAGGCGGTCGCGGAAGCGCTTGAGGTCGTCGACCGTCAGCTTCTTCATCTGGTGCGTCGCGTTGCGGCCCTCGAAGTTCGGGCCGAGCGTCCAGCCCTTGACCGTCTGCGCCAGGATCACCGTCGGCTGGCCCTTGTGGGCCTTGGCCGCCGCGTACGCCGCATAGATCTTCTTGTGGTCGTGGCCGCCGCGACCCAGGTGCAGCAGCTGCTGGTCGCTCATGTTCTCGACCATCGCCCGCAGCCGCTGGTCGTCGCCGAAGAAGTGGTCGCGGATGTACGAGCCGGTCTCGGTCGCGTACGTCTGGAACTGGCCGTCCGGCGTCGAGTTCATCTTGTTGACGAGGATGCCGTCGCGGTCCTGCGCCAGCAGCGGGTCCCAGGAGCGGTCCCAGATGAGCTTGATGACGTTCCAGCCGGCGCCGCGGAACTGCGACTCCAGCTCCTGGATGATCTTGCCGTTGCCGCGCACCGGGCCGTCGAGGCGCTGCAGGTTGCAGTTCACGACGAAGGTCAGGTTGTCCAGACCCTCGCGCGCGGCGATCGACAGCTGCCCGAGCGACTCCGGCTCGTCCATCTCGCCGTCGCCGAGATACGCCCAAACGTGTGACTTCGAGGTGTCCGCGATCCCGCGCGCCTCCATGTACCGGTTCATCCGGGCCTGGTAGATCGCGCCGAGCGGGCCGAGGCCCATCGAGACGGTCGGGAACTCCCAGAAGTCCGGCATCAGCCGCGGGTGCGGGTAGCTGGACAGGCCGTACGGGGCCTTCGACTTCTCCTGCCGGAACGCGTCGAGCTGCTGCTCGGAGAGCCGGTCCAGGAGGTAGGCGCGCGCGTAGATGCCGGGGGAGGCGTGGCCCTGGAAGAAGATCTGGTCGCCGCCGTCGCCCTCGTCCTTGCCCCGGAAGAAGTGGTTGAAGCCCACGTCGTAGAGGGAGGCGGAGGAGGCGAACGTGGCGATGTGACCGCCGACGCCGATCCCGGGACGCTGGGCGCGCGAGACCATGACGGCCGCGTTCCACCGGGTGGCGTTCAGGACCTTGCGCTCGATCTCCTCGTTGCCGGGGAAGAACGGCTCGTCCTTGGTGGCGATCGTGTTGACGTAGTCCGTGCTGCGCATCTCGGGCACGGCCACGCGCTTCTCGCGGGCCCGCTCGATCAGCCGCAGCATCAGATAGCGGGCGCGCTCACGGCCCCGCTCGTCGACGGCTGCGTCCAGGGAGTCGAGCCACTCCTGCGTCTCCTCCGGATCGAAGTCCGGGACCTGGCTCGGCAGGCCGCCAATGATGATCGGATTGCGATCGGATGCGGAAGCCACGCTGTTCCTTCGCTGTCAGGGGAGTCGTGCCATGGGGTTTCGCCGCCTCCCATCGTCTTACGCTCGGTCGGAATCGTCACCCGTACCACTGGGTAATCACTGGAGTCCGTGGAGATTCGGGCGCCGTGAGCGTCAGGTCCGGCCGATCGCCACCCTACGCCCAGGAAGATCGGCGGGCTCGCAAGGCCGTTCGTCCCTCAAACAGGTAGGAAAGCCGCCGAGCGTCGCCGATGATGCCGAATGAGCTGGAATGGTGTGGGATGAATCACCAGACGTGCACACGGGAAGGCTGAAAGTTGCGGCGAGACGGCCGTAATCGTCACCGTTTCGACGGTCTCGACGGCCGGGTACTTGCGCGATCCGCCGCGCCCGTGTGGACTACGCCCAATGCTGCGCGTACGCGCGCCGCCGAAGACATTCACCGAACATGAGCAGGAGGCACCCCGTGAGCGCGACCGCGGACCACGCGGAGAGCCTGGCCGCCCGGCTGGGTTTCCAGTCCGAACAGGTGGTCCAGGAGATCGGCTACGACGACGACGTCGATCAGGAATTCCGTGACGCCGTCGAGAAGCTCGTCACCGAGCTCGCCGACGAGGACTACGACGACGTCGCCGACGCGGTGCTGTTGTGGTTCCGCGACGAGGACGGCGATCTGACGGACGCCCTGGTCGATGCGACCGAGCTGGTCGAGGACGGCGCACTGATCCTGCTGCTGACCCCCAAGACGGGCCGTGACGGCTACGTCGAGGCCAGCGACATCAGCGAGGCGGCCGAGACGGCCGGCCTCTCCCTCGCCAAGGGCCTGCCCGTCGGCAAGGAGTGGACCTCCACCAAGCTGGTGACGCCGAAGGCCGCCAAGGCCAAGCGCTGAGCCGTTCCCCGCAGCCAAGCGGACACGCACCCCGCCCGCCGGATTCCCTTCCGGTCGGCGGGGTGCGTGCGTTCCGGCCCCCTTGGGGCCGGTCCGGCGGATCATCGCCGGGGCCGATTCGCCGGACACCCCCTAGGCTGGACCCACCCGAACAGCCCAACGCAGGGATGCGGGAACGAAGGGATGCGAGAGATGGCGATCGAGGTCGGCAGCAAGGCCCCGGACTTCGAGCTCAAGGACAACCACGGCGCCACCGTCCGGCTCTCGGACTTCCGCGGCGAGAAGGCCGTGGTGCTGCTCTTCTACCCGTTCGCCTTCACCGGTGTCTGCACCGGCGAGCTGTGCGAGCTGCGCGACCAGCTGCCGCGGTTCCAGAACGACGACGTCCAGCTCCTCGCGGTCTCCAACGACTCCGTGCCGACCCTGCGCGTCTTCGGCGAGCAGGAGGGCCTGGATTACCCGCTCCTCTCGGACTTCTGGCCGCACGGCGAGACCTCGCGCGCGTACGGCGTCTTCGACGAGCAGAAGGGCTGCGCGGTCCGGGGCACCTTCATCATCGACAAGGACGGCATCGTGCGCTGGACCGTCGTCAACGGCCTGCCCGACGCGCGTGACCTGAACGAGTACATCAAGGCCCTCGACAGCCTCTGAGGAGTCTGCGGGGCCCCCGGGATCCCGCTTCGGGCGGGTTCCGCGGACTGTTCACCGGGAAAGACGCCGACAGGCGGGAACCCGTCACTAGGATCGAAGCGTTGATCCCGGTAGAAACCGCACGACGGGGCACCGCCCCACACATGAACCCAATGGAGGACCCGTGGGAGTCAGCCTCAGCAAGGGCGGAAACGTCTCGCTGACCAAGGCCGCGCCGAATCTGACGGCGGTCATCGTCGGTCTGGGCTGGGACGCTCGCACCACCACCGGTGTCGACTTCGACCTCGACGCCAGCGCGATCCTGACCAACGACCAGGGCAAGGTCGCCAACGACTCGAACTTCGTGTTCTTCAACAACCTGAAGAGCCCGGACGGCTCGGTCGAGCACACCGGTGACAACACCACCGGTGAGGGCGAGGGCGACGACGAGGCGATCAAGGTGAACCTGGCCGGCGTCCCGGCCGATGTCGCCAAGATCGTCTTCCCGGTCTCGATCTACGAGGCCGAGAGCCGCCAGCAGAGCTTCGGCCAGGTCCGCAACGCGTACATCCGCGTCGTGAACCAGGCCGACAACAGCGAGCTCGCCCGCTACGACCTCTCCGAGGACGCCTCGACCGAGACCGCCATGGTCTTCGGCGAGCTGTACCGCAACGGAGCGGAGTGGAAGTTCCGCGCCATCGGCCAGGGCTACGCCTCCGGCCTGCGCGGGATCGCGCAGGACTTCGGCGTCAACGTCTGAGCCTGCCAGCAGTCACCCGTCCGGCGCCGTGCACTGTTGTGTACGGCGCCGGACGCGCTTTGCGACGGTGCACCGCAGAGATGCACCGCCGAGCTCGACCGGCGGCCCGCCACGCGTGGCGGGCCGCGATCACCACGTCGTCCGGGGAGGACCACAACATGGGCGTCACACTCGCCAAGGGGGGCAACGTCTCCCTCTCCAAGGCCGCACCGAACCTCACCCGGGTCCTGGTCGGGCTCGGATGGGACGCGCGCTCGACCACGGGGGCCGACTTCGACCTCGACGCCAGCGCGCTGCTGTGCCGCGACGGCCGGGTCCTGGGGGACGCGTACTTCGTCTTCTACAACAACCTGAAGAGCCCCGAGGGCTCCGTCGAACACACGGGGGACAACCTCACCGGCGAGGGTGAGGGCGACGACGAATCGATCATCATCGACCTGACCAAGGTGCCGGTCGAGGTCGACAAGATCGTCTTCCCGGTCTCGATCCACGAGGCGGAGGCCCGCCGGCAGAGCTTCGGCCAGGTCAGCAACGCCTTCATTCGCGTGGTCAATGACTCGGACGGCCAGGAACTGGCCCGCTACGACCTCACCGAGGACGCCTCCAGCGAGACCGCGATGATCTTCGGCGAGGTCTACCGGTACGGCGGCGAATGGAAGTTCCGGGCGGTGGGGCAGGGGTACGCGTCGGGGCTCCGGGGCATCGCTCTAGACTTCGGGGTCAACGTTTCGTAAAGCCGTACAACACGATGGGGTGCCAGTGGTTCTCAAAACCTTCGGCTGGTCGTTCGCAGTCACTGCGCTCGGTCTGGTCGCAGCGGTGTTCTACGGGGGGTGGACCGCATTCGGGATCGTCGCGATCCTGACCATCCTTGAGATCTCGCTGTCCTTTGACAATGCGGTGGTCAACGCCGGAATCCTGAAGAAGATGAATGCCTTCTGGCAGAAGATCTTCCTCACGATCGGCGTGCTCATCGCCGTGTTCGGCATGCGCCTGGTGTTCCCCGTCGTGATCGTCGCGGTCACCGCCGGCATCGGCCCCGTCGAGGCCGTCGACCTGGCGCTGAACGACAAGGACATGTACCAGCAGCTGGTCACGGACGCCCACCCGGCGATCGCGGCCTTCGGCGGCATGTTCCTCCTGATGATCTTCCTCGACTTCATCTTCGAGGACCGGGACATCAAGTGGCTCGCGTGGCTCGAGCGCCCGCTCGCCAAGCTCGGCAAGATCGACATGCTGTCGGCGTGCCTCGCGCTGATCGCCCTGCTGATCACGTCCATGACCTTCGCCGCCAACGCCCACCAGCACGGCGGGGCGCACGTGGACAAGGCGCAGACCGTCCTGGTCTCCGGTATCGCCGGCCTGATCACCTACATGATCGTCGGCGGTCTCTCCGGCTACTTCGAGAACCGCCTCGAAGAAGAGGAAGAGGCCGAACACGAAGCCGAGGAAGCGGCCAAGAAGAGCGGCAGCCCCGTCTCGGCCGTCGCCATGGCCGGCAAGGCCGCCTTCTTCATGTTCCTCTACCTCGAAGTCCTCGACGCCTCCTTCTCCTTCGACGGGGTCATCGGCGCCTTCGCCATCACCAACGACATCGTGCTGATGGCCCTCGGCCTCGGCATCGGTGCCATGTACGTCCGGTCGCTCACGGTCTACCTGGTCCGCCAGGGGACCCTCGACGACTACGTCTACCTGGAGCACGGGGCGCACTACGCCATCGGCGCGCTCGCCGTCATCCTGCTCGTCACCATCCAGTACGAGATCCACGAGGTCATCACCGGCCTCGTCGGCGTGCTGCTCATCGCCTGGTCCTTCTGGTCCTCGGTGCGCCGCAACAAGCGCCTGGAACTGGAGGGTTCCACCGCCGAGGCATGATCACGGCGCTAATGCGGAACGCTCCAACTGCGGGGCGGCCGGGCTGGTCTGCGGACTGCCGGGCCGCCCCGTCCGCGTAGGCCGCCCCGCCTACACAGAATGAGGGGGGACAGGGGAATGGGATTCTTCGAAGGGTTCTTCGACGGGGTCAGGGGCAGCCGCGCCCTGCAGTTCGACTCGGGCGGCGGCTCGGCCGCGATCGAGCTGACCAAACGGCATCCGACGGTGTCGCTCACCAAACAGGGGGCGGTCCACGGGAACCTGCGGGTCAACCTGTCCTGGCGCATGCGCAGCTCGGACATCGGCGGCCGCGGCGGCGGTGAGAGCGGCCGGCTCCTGCGCCACCCGTTCAAGCTGTTCAAGCCCGACATGGTGCAGGCGCACACCCAGGGCATGGTCAACGTCGACCTCGACCTCGGCTGCCTCTACGAGCTGGCGGACGGGACCCGGGGCGTCGTGCAGCCGCTGGGCAACTTCCACGGGGACATCAACAGCCCGCCGTACGTGAAGCTCAGCGGCGACGACCGGTTCGGGGCGCCGTCGGGGGAGACGGTCTTCGTCAACCTCGACCACGCCGACGAGATCAAGCGGCTGCTGGTGTTCGTCTACATCTACGACCAGACCCCGGCCTTCGACCGGACCCACGCCATGATCACCCTCTACCCGATCACCGGGCCGCGGATCGAGATCCCGCTGGAGGAGCGGCAGCCGCAGGCCCGCTCCTGCGCGGTGCTCTCCATGGAGCACGTCAAGGGCGAGCTGATCGTGCGGCGCGAGGTGAAGTTCGTGTACGGGTTCCAGGCCGAGCTGGACCGGCTGTACGGGTGGGGCCTGCAGTGGGGGCGGGGCTACAAGAGCACCAAGGCCTGACCGGGGGCGCACGCCCCCGGTCCGGTCCGGTGCGTCAGCGGCGGATGAACTGCGGGCCCTGCACCGGCAGCCGGAACGTCGGGTCGCCGCCCGGGACCGGCACGGGGGCCGGGGACACCGGCTGCGGGTACCCGTACGCCGGCTGCGCGGCGGGCGGGGCCTGCGTCAGCGGCGCCGGCGGCGTCTGCGGGACCGGCGGGCGCATCAGGGCCGTCTGCTCGTCGGCCCGGCCCGCGGCGGGAGCGGCCCCGGAGGCGCCCTCGGCGGCGTTCTCGTCCACGGAGATCCCATGGTCGGTCGCCAGCCCGACGAGGCCGTTCGAGTAGCCCTCGCCCAGCGCGCGGAACTTCCACCCGTCCCCGCGGCGGTACAGCTCCCCGCAGATCAGCGCCGTCTCGGCACCGGTCTCCGGCCGCACGTCGAAGAAGGCCAGCGGCTCGGAGCCGCCGGTCGCCGTGGCGTCGTACAGCAGGATCCGCAGGTCCCTGACCTGCTGGAACGGTACGTCCTCGGCGGAGGCCACCACCAGGATCCGGTCCACCGCGGGCGGCACCGCCCGCAGGTCCGCCTGCACGGCGTCGGTGATCCCGTCGCCGATCTGCTTCTTTCCGAGCCGCCAGACGGCCCCCGAGGGGTGCCGGGGCTGGTTGTAGAACACGAAGTCCTCGTCCGAGCGCACGCGCCCGTCCGCTCCCACGAGCAGTGCCGAGGCGTCGACGTCCGGCACCTCGGGCCCGCCGGTCCAGCGCAGCACCGCCCGGACCGCCACGGCGGTCACCGGGATGTTCGAGCCCTTCTGCATCGCGTGCGTCATGCCCGTCATCCTGCCCTCCCGGGGCGGCGCGGAACAACGCGGCCCCCCGTGGAACCTTGTCGCGGAAGAAAGACCTGGGCATGGTGCAAGAGGGTTACCTGAACTTCATGTACTTGAGGAACTCTTGACTCACGTTCGTACGTACTATTACCGGCCACGCCACTGGGGCCGCCGAGGCAGTACGGGGGAAGTACATGCGTCACTTCGGGCACATATCGCCCACCGTCCGCAAGGACCTCTTCCACCAGGAGCCGGCCGAGTTCACCGCCGCCTCCCCCGCCCGCATTCTCGCCGCCGCCCTCGGAGCCACCCTCTACAGCCCCGCCACCCGCCCGAACCTCGCGGGCGACGTCCACAAGCAGGCCGCCCGCGGAGTCGTCTCCATGGTCCTCTGCCTGGAGGATTCGATCAGCGACGCCGACGTCGCCGATGCCGAGGACAACCTCGTCCGCCAGTTCGCCGCCCTCGACGCCGACGGCGGAGAGCTCCCGCTGCTCTTCATCCGGGTCCGCACCCCCGA
The DNA here is from genome assembly GCF_042896985.1 of Streptomyces sp. NPDC001194. Taxonomy (NCBI): domain Bacteria; kingdom Bacillati; phylum Actinomycetota; class Actinomycetes; order Kitasatosporales; family Streptomycetaceae; genus Streptomyces; species Streptomyces sp. NPDC001194. Next base: position 281,076 of record NZ_JBIAXU010000002.1, read on the forward strand.
GCAGATACCCGACCTCGTGCGCCGCCTCGGCGGCTCCGCCCGCAGACTGGCCGGATTCGTACTCCCCAAGTTCACCGAGAGCCGCGGAACCGCCTTCCTCGACGCCGTCGCCCAGGCCGAGGCGGCCGGCGGACAGCAGCCGCTGTACGCCATGCCCGTCCTGGAGACCCCCGACCTGCTCCACCTCGAAACCCGCGTCGAAGCCCTCGCCGGCATCTCCCGCACCGTGAACCGGTACCGCGACCGCGTCCTGGCCCTGCGCCTGGGCGTCACCGACTTCTGCTCGGTCTACGGACTGCGCCGCACCCCCGACATGACCGCCTACGACGTACAGATCGTCGCCGGGGTCATCGCCGACGTGGTGAACGTGCTCAGCCGCGCCGACGGCACCGGCTTCACCGTGACCGGACCCGTCTGGGAGTACTTCCGCAGCCAGCAGCGCCTCTTCAAGCCCCAGCTGCGCCGCAGCCCCTTCCTCGAGGAGGGCGCCGAGGAACTGCGCACCACCCTCATCGAGCACGACCTCGACGGGCTCCTGCGCGAGATCGAACTCGACCGGGCCAACGGACTCCTCGGCAAGACCTGCATCCACCCCGCCCACGTCACCCCCGTCCACGCGCTGTCCGTGGTCTCCCACGAGGAGTTCAGCGACGCCCAGGACATCCTGCGCCCCGAGCGCGGCGGCGGCGGAGTCATGCGCTCCGCCTATACGAACAAGATGAACGAAGTGAAGCCCCACCGGGCCTGGGCCGAGCGCACCATGCTGCGCGCCGAGGTCTTCGGCGTGGCGAAGGAGGAGGTCGGCTTCGTCGACCTCCTGACGGCCGGGCTCCGGCTGTGAGCGGAGCCGGGCCGGCGCAGACCGGGAAGAGCACGAAGAGCACGAAGAGCACGAAGAGCACGAAGACTACGGAGAAGGGCAAGACGATCGACGCGGTGTGGTCGGGAACCTGGGTGGCCGAGCGGCTGGGCGTACGCCTGGAGGAGGCCGGCGACCCCGGGTCGCCACGGCTGGACGAGCTGCTCGGGCTGGCCCTGCGGCGCAATCCGAAGCGGGCCCACCTGCTGGTCTCGCAGGTGCTGGGCAAGCACGTCCCGCAGTCCCCGCGGGCCGTGTACGCGGCCGGGTACGGACTCGGCGAGCGGGTGCGGGCCCTGCTGGGCGACGAGGCCGCCGCCGCGGTGGTCCTCGGGTACGCGGAGACGGCGACCGGACTCGGGCACTGCGTGGCCGACGGGCTCGGAGCCGCCCCCTACCTGCACTCCACCCGCCGCCCCGTGCCCGGTGTCGAGCCCGCCGGCGGGTTCGAGGAGGCCCACTCGCACGCCACCTCGCACCTCCTGCTGCCCGAGGACCCGAAGCTGCTGGCCGGCAGCGGGCCGCTGGTCCTCGTCGACGACGAGTTCTCCACCGGCAACACGGTCCTGAACACCATCCGCGACCTGCACGCCCGCCACCCCCGCCGGCACTACGTGGTCGTCGCCCTCGTCGACATGCGCTCCCCGGCCGACCGCGCGCGGCTCACCGACTTCGCCGCCGAGATCGGCGCGCGCGTCGACCTGATCGCGCTCGCCTCCGGGACGGTCCACCTCCCCGAGGGGGTCCTGGCCAAGGGCCGGGCACTGGTCGAGGAGCACGAGGGCCGGGGCGCGGCCGACCCCGCCCCGGTCCCGGCCGCCGCGGCCGTCCCCGCGCCCGCCCGGCGGATCGTGCTGGACTGGCCCGCCGGGGTCCCCGACGGCGGCCGGCACGGATTCACCCCCGAGCACCGCGCCCGGCTCGAAGCGGCGCTGCCCGCCCTGGGCCGCCGGCTCGCCGACGCGCTCGGAGCCGGGGCCGGGCGGGTCCTCGTACTCGGCAACGAAGAGCTGATGTACGCCCCGCTGCGCCTCGCAACGGCCCTGGAGGAGTCCGGGGCGGCGGCCGAGGTCCGCTTCTCGACCACCACCCGCTCGCCCGTGCTCGCCGTCGACGACCCCGGGTACGCCATCCGATCCCGCCTCGTCTTCCCCGCCCACGACGCCCCCGCCGACGGGCCCGGCGACCGGTACGCCTACAACGTCGCGGGCGCCGGCTTCGACACCGTCGTCGCCGTCGTCGACAGCCACGGCGACACCGCCGCGCTGCACGGCCCCGACGGCCTCCTCGCCCGCCTGGCCCCGCACGCCGGCCGGGTCCTGCTCGCCCTGGTCCCCTCGTACGCCCCCGAGCCCTCCCCTCACGATTCCTGCGACCGGCGGGAGCCGATCATGCCCGAGCCGGTCCTGCCCGAGCCGCTGCGCGGACCCGCCTTCTCCTCGTACGCCCCGCAGGACTGCGGCTGGCTGCTCCAGGACCTCTCCGACGTGGCACTGGAGGCCCCCACCGAGGAGCGCGAGGAGGCCATCCAGGCGGGCGGCGCGCACTACGCCGAGTCACTGCCCGTCGAGTACCAGCCGTCCCTCCGGTACCAGGAGCTGTACCGGAGCGCGCTGACCGCGTCCGCCGCCCGCATGGCCCGGGCCGTCGGCACCGTCACCGAGACCGTGCTCGCCGAGCGGTCCCCCTCCCCGGTGCTCGTCTCGCTGGCCCGCGCCGGCACCCCCGTCGGCGTCCTCATGCGCCGCTGGGCCCAGTCCCGGCACGGCCTGGACCTGCCGCACTACGCCGTCTCCATCGTGCGCGGCCGCGGCATCGACCCCAACGCCCTGCGCTGGCTGGCCGCCCACCACGACCCCTCCGACGTCGTCTTCGTCGACGGCTGGACCGGCAAGGGGGCCATCACGCGGGAGCTCGCGGAGGCCCTCCGCGAGTTCCCCGGCTTCGACCCGGAGATCGTGGTCCTCGCCGACCCCGGATCCTGCGTGTCCACGTACGGCACCCGCGAGGACTTCCTGATCCCCTCCGCCTGCCTCAATTCCACCGTTTCCGGACTGATCTCGCGTACCGTCCTCAGGTCCGACCTGGTCGGACCCGCCGACTTCCACGGCGCGAAGTTCTACCGCGAGCTCGCCGGAGCCGATGTCTCCACCGGCTTCATCGACACCGTCGCCGCCCACTTCGACGAGGTGGCCGAGGCCGTCGACGCCGAGGTCAAGGAGCTCCTCGCCGCCGACCGCACACCCACCTGGGAGGGCTGGGCGGCCGTCGAGCGGATCAGCGAGGAGTACGGCATCCACGACGTGAACCTGGTCAAGCCCGGCGTCGGCGAGACGACGCGCGTGCTGCTGCGCCGCGTGCCGTGGAAGATCCTGGCGCAGCGCGGCGCCGGGGCCGACCTGGACCACGTACGGCTGCTCGCCGAGCAGCGGGGCGTGCCGGTCGAAGAGGTCGACGGGCTGCCCTACACCTGCGTAGGACTCATCCACCCCCGCTTCACGCGTGGCGCGACCGGCGCCGACGGAAAGGCCGTGACCTCCAAGTGACTGTCCTGGTAGCCAGTGATCTCGACCGCACGCTCATCTACTCGACGGCCGCGCTCGGCCTGACCATGCCCGACCCGGTGGCCCCGCGGCTGCTCTGCGTCGAGGTGCACGAGAGCAAGCCGCTGTCGTACATGACGGAGACCGCGGCGGCGCTGCTGACCGAGCTGGCGGCCGATCCCGCGGTGGTCTTCGTCCCGACGACGACCCGTACGCGCAAGCAGTACCAGCGCATCCGCTTCCCCGGGCGGCCTGCGCCGTACGCGATCTGCGCCAACGGCGGACAGCTGCTGGTCGACGGCCTCCCGGACCGGGACTGGCGGCGCCAGGTGGCGGCGCGCCTGGCCGAGGAGTGCGCCCCGCTGGCGGAGGTGCACGCGCACCTGCTGGCGACGGCGGACGCGGCCTGGCTGCGCAAGGCGAGGATCGCGGAGGACCTGTTCACGTACCTGGTCGTCGAGCGGGACCTGGTGCCGGACGAGTGGGTCAAGGCGCTGACGGAGTGGGCCGGCGCGCGCGGCTGGACGGTCTCGCTCCAGGGCCGCAAGATCTACGCCGTGCCGCGGCCGCTGACGAAGAGCGCGGCGATGCGCGAGGTGGCCCGCCGTACGGGTGCGACCACGACCCTCGCCGCCGGCGACTCGCTGCTCGACGCGGACCTGCTGCTGGCCGCGGACGCGGCCTGGCGGCCGGGGCACGGCGAGCTGGCCGACTCGGGCTGGACGGCGCCGACGGTCACGGCATTGGCCGCGGCGGGCGTGCTGGCGGGCGAGGAGATCGTCCGGGCGTTCGCGGCGGCGGTGGCCCGGGAGGCCGGCCGGTAGGTCAGCCGATGGGCCGACCCGTGCCCGGACCGTGGGCCGACCCGTGGGCCGACCGGCGGGCGGACTCGGCACACTGGGTACATGACCAAGGGCAACAGCACGAAGATCACTGACGAGTTGTACCGCTACATGCTCGACCACAACCCCCCGCTGGACCCGGTCCAGCGGGGGCTGGTGGCCACGACGTACGAGAAGTTCCCCGACGTCGCCGGCATGCAGTCGGCGGAGGAGCAGGGGCCGCTGCTGGCCTTCCTCGTCCGGCTGACCGGCGCCCGCCGCATCGTCGAGGTCGGCACCTTCACCGGGTTCTCCACCCTGTCCATGGCGCAGGCGCTGCCGTCGGACGGCCTGATCATCGCGTGCGACGTCTCCGAGGAGTGGACGGCGTACGGGCGCGAGGCCTGGAAGGCGGCGGGCGTCGCCGACCGGATCGACCTGCGCATCGCCCCGGCACTGGACACGCTGCGCGCCATGCCGCAGGAGCCGCACATCGACATGGCCTACGTGGACGCGGACAAGGAAAGCCAGATCGCCTACTGGGAGGAGCTCGTTCCGCGGCTGCGCCCGGGCGGGCTGATCGTCACGGACAACACCCTGTTCCACGGCAGCGTCCTGGACGAGTCCGCGACGGGCTCGGCGGCGGGAGTCCGCGCGTACAACGAGCACGTCGCGGCGGACACCCGCATGGAGTCGGTCCTGCTCGCGATCTCGGACGGCCTCACCCTCTCGCGCAAGCGCTAGTGCCGGCGCGAGTGCCGGTGCCGGCGGGCACGGCCTAGCAGCAGCCCCCGCCGCCGCAGCAGCCCCCGCCGGACGGGGCGGGGGCGCTGCCGGTCCCGCCCACGGCGACGGCGGAGAGCAGCTTCACGGTGTCGGCGTGCCCGGCCGGGCAGTCGGCGGGAGCGGAGGACTCGGCCATGGGCCGGCTGACCTCGAAGGTGTCTTCGCAGGTCCGGCAGCGGAATTCGTAACGAGGCATGGCCCCAGGCTACAGAGCCGGGCGCCGCCGGCGGCCCTGGACCGCGTCTTTCCGATCAGGGCCGGACGCCGTGACCCAGCCTGGCGGCGCGGTCCTCGCGAGCGGCCTGCTCGGGGTTGCGGGCCCGCCAGTACGGATTGTCGTGCGGCAGGGCGCTGCCCACCCGCCCGTACATCCCGAACCACATGAGCATCACGCCGACGACGAAACTGAACAGCACGTTCTGGATCTTGAAGGCCAGGAAGTTCATCCCCGTGTCGAGCAGGGCCAGATTCACGAACCCGCTGACGATGAAGGCGATCCCCAGCACGATGTTGAGGGTGGAGGCGAAGTTCCCGCCGATCACCATCCCTGCCAGGAGCAGCAGCCCGATGCAGATCGACAGGACGCTCAGCGCGCCGTTGGTGTTCAGCGCGAGCACCGTGGCGCCGCCGGTGTCGAAGAACCCGATCCGGTCGATCAGCCCCAGGATGCCGAAGACGACGAGCAGCAGCCCCATCAGGCCCGCGCCCACCCGGTACACCTGGCTGAGCTTGTGGTCGGTGGGCAGGTGCTCGTCGAGCCGCGTGTTGACGGGGCGCGCGATGCGCCGCACCAGGTAGGGGACGTGCGGCGCGGGGAGCTCGATCGGCCCGTGGGACACGTACGGCGCGTAGTGCTCGTGGGGCTCGTGGCACCCGTAGGCCGCGTGCGGCGCGTTCACGGGGGGTGCGGTCGTGCGGGGTGCGCCGGGCGCACGAGAGGTGTACGAAACGTGGGCAGCCATCACGCCCTCCTATTCCAGCCACCTTCCAGCATCCGCCCGCGCCCCCGCCGCGACAAGCGCGGACGCGGCGGTTCTCAGCCGCTCGCGCGCCCGCCGCGGATGTCGGAGACGACCCGGCCCACGTCCGCCCGCACCTGCTCCATCTCCTGAAGGAAGTGCCAGTAGTCCGGGTGCCGCTCCTCCAGCGCCGCGAGCGCCCGCTCCATCCGCGCCACCGACCCGTCCAGCGGCCGCGCGTGCCGCGGATCGGGCACACTGCGGCCCTCCATCGCCAGCCGCTGCGCATCCCGGATCGCGAACCGGGTCCGCTGCACCTCCGCCTGCGGATCCCGCGCCACCGCCTCCAGCCGCGACAGCCGGTCCTGCGCCGCCGACACCGCCTCGTCGGTGGCGTCCAGCGCACCCCGGACCGAATCGATCAGCGCCGCCACGTCCGCCCAGCGCTGCTCCTCGCGCGCCCGCGCGGCCTCCCCCAACTGCTCCTCGGCCCGCGCCACGTCCCGCACTGCCTGCTCCGGCACCTGCTGAAGGTCCTGCCAGCACGCGGCACTGAACCGCCGGCGCAGCTCACTGAGGACCGGGTCCACCCGGTCCGCCCGATTGCGCAGCGCCTGCGCCCGGGTCCGCAGACTCACCAGCCGCCGGTCGATCTCCGCCGCCCGCTCCGGAAGCCGCGCCACCTCGGCCCGTATGGCCTCCGCGTCCCGCAGGATCCGGTCCGCGCGCTGGATGGTCTCCTGCACGCCGTGCTGCGCGGCACCCTGGTTCAGCAGGGTCAGCTCGGGCCCGAGCGCGGCCAGCCGCGCCGCGAACTCGTCGGCCCGCACCCCCTTGCCCCGTACGTCGTCCAGGGCGCTGCTCGCCGCCAGCAGCGCGGCCCGGGCCCGCTCCCGCGCGGGCGCCACCCGGGCCAGCTGCGTCTCGGCCTTGTCCAGCAGCGGCTGCAGCCCCTGCGCGAACCGGTCCAGCTCGCCCTTGACCCGTACGAGCTCCTCGCGGGCCCGGGTCAGCTGCTCCCGCGCCCGCGCGGCGACGGACCCCTCGAGGTCGACGCGGTCCAGGTCGTGCGCGTCCACGGCCTCGATGTACACGTGGCTCACCTGGTCGATGCGCTGCCCGAGCGCGGCGAACCCCTCCCCGGCCTGCCGGGCCGCGGGCGACCCGTCCGCCGCCGCGATGGTCTCCATGGAGATCCGCAGATCCCGCTGCGCGGTGTCCAGCTCGTAGAACGCGGCCGCGGCGGCATCCTTCGCCGCCTGCGCATCCGCCCGCCGACTCTCGTCCCGCCCGCCGAACCACCGCCGGGATGCCGTCGTCACAATCCCTCTCCCGTACCGCCTCCGCCATGCCCCGGTCCATTCTCCCCCACGGATACGGGTTTGCGTGGGGGGTGCGCCTGGCATGTAGGCTGTCCACTCATCCACGGGTGTGTAGCTCAGGGGTAGAGCGCTGCTCTTACAAAGCAGATGTCGGCGGTTCGAAACCGTCCACGCCCACCAGCACGAAGGCCCCCAACCGATCATGGTTGGGGGCCTTCGTCATGTCCGGCGGGTGCGGCGGGCCCGGGCAACTGGGGGGCCTGGGGGTGGGGTTCGGTGTCGCCGGAGGCTTGACCGCGCGTTGAGGGGGCGTGGGATGGTCGGGGGATGGGTGAGTGGGTGGTGGCGGGTGTCGGGCTGCTGGCCTTCGTCGGCGGTGGTGTGGCGTACGTCCGGCTGGACCGGGTGGCCAGGGAGGGGTTCGAGCGGCGCCGGGATGCCGAGCGGGCGCGGCTGCTGGCACAGGTGGCGCAGCCCGCGGCCGGGGCGGGGGATCCGAAGTACGCCGATGTCGCGGGGTCGGCGGCGGGCCGGCGGGGCGGGCACGGGGACGCCGAGTTCACGTCCGTGCTGGTCGAGTACTACGCGTACGGGCTGACGCAGGCACGCAGCAGCTTCGTCACCAGCCAGCGGTTCGCCGGGGCGGGGGCGGCCGTCCTGCTGCTCGGGGTGGCGCTCGCGGTGTGGAAGGCCGAGACCAGCGGGGAGCTGTACCTCGGCGTGGTCACCAGCTCGGTCGGCCTGGTCATCACCCTCGTCGGACAGCTCTTCCACCGGCGGGCCGACATCGCGCTGCGGCACATGGCCGACCAGACCGCCTCCCTGCGCGAGGACCGGCGGGCCGCCGCCGCCCTCCAGCAGGCCGCCGAGCTGCTGGACGAAGTCGCGGACCCGGTGCTGAGGGCGCGGCTGCAAGCGGGCCTGATCATGAAACTTTCCGGCGCCGAGCTGCCCCGGTAGCGGGATAGTGGGTGTATGTGCCGTTCCATTAAGACCCTGCGCCCGCCCGCCATCCCCGAGAAGGCCACCGAGGAGGAAGTCCGCGCCGCCGCGCTGCAGTACGTACGGAAGGTGTCCGGGTTCCGGGCGCCCGCCGCGCACAACCAGGAGGTCTTCGAGGCCGCCGTGGAGGCGATCGCCGAGGCGACGCGGGACCTGCTGGACGGTCTGCAGGTCAGAGGCGCCGGCGCGGCCGTCAGCGCCACCGCCACCGCCTAGACGTCCCGGTCCGGAAGGCGCCCCGCCCGTCCGGACACGAGTGCCGCGGTGGGGTCAGGTCAGACGGGAGCGGCGGCGCAGGATCCAGATGCCGGTGCCCAGCGCGCCCGCGGCCAGCGTGCCGCCCAGGGCGATCTGGCCGGGGCTCATCGCGCCGACGCTGCCGCCCAGTCCGCCGCGGGCCGCACCGGAGGCGACCTGGAGGGTGACGTCGACGCTTTGTCCGCCGCCGCACTTGAAGGTGACGGTGTACGTGCCAGAGCCGGCGTTGCTGAAGACGGTGGCGCTGCCGAAGAGGTTGGTGGCCTCGAGGTTGCCGGGGGTCAGGCGTACGTCGCCGAAGGCGCTGGACGAGGCGGTACCGGTCTTGGTCCCGCAGCCGGTGACGTTCAGACTGACCCGGCCGCCCGGCGCGACGGCGGTGGGCGAGACGGTGGCGGACGGGGACGCCGCGTGGGCGACCGTGACGGGAGCGGCCGCGGCGAGGACGAGGGTCGCGGCCGCGACCCTTGCCAGGAGGCGGCGGTTCGGCGGCTGGGCGAGCGGCGTGGCGGGCATGGAGAGAACTCCTCGGGCTCCTCGAAACGGCGCGGCCAGGGCACGGATGTGACGCGGATTCGGTTGCGCGCCGTGCTGTGGACGCTAGGAGCCCGGGCCCGGGGCGGCGATCGGGGCCGGGTGAACGGGTGAGCCGCTGCTCCACCCGGGGGATCCCGGCGGACTCCGAAGAGCCGGACCGGGGCGGTCCCTACGCCGCCGGGGCCGCCGCCGGGACGGGGCGGCGGATGACGAAGGCCGCGAGGGCGCCCGCGGCGAAGAGGGCGATCACGGAGACCGCCGTGCCGAGCCAGGTGGCGCCGAGCCACTGGGTGCCGAAGTACCCCAGGGCCACGCTGTACCCGGCCCAGGCCATGCCCGCCAGCACCGACCAGGGCAGGAACTCCATGACCTTGCGGTGCGTCTTGCCCGCGCCGAGAGACACCACCGAGCGCCCGGCCGGGGCGAAGCGGGCGATCACCACCAGGGCGCCGCCGCCACGGGCCAGGGCCGTGCCCAGGCGTTCGTGGGCGCGCGTCAGCCGACGGGACCGGGCGATCGCGCGGTCCAGCCGGGCCCCGCCGCGCCGGGCCAGCCGGAACGCGGCCATGTCACCCAGCACCGATGAGGTCGTGGCGATCACCAGCAGCGCGAGGATGTCCGGCACCTGCGCCGGAACCGCCACCGGCACCGGACCTGCCGCACCGGTGGCCGCCGCGGCCGCCGCAGCCGTGATCACCAGAACCCCGCTCGGCAGCACCGGCAGGAAGACGTCGAGCACGACGGACACCGCCACCACGGCGTAGATCCATGGACTCGCTGTCAGCGACCCCAGAGTCTCAAACAAGGCGGGACTCCCCAGTCCGGTTGACGTGCTTCGACGTGAAGCGCCGCGACGTCGCGGGGGAGCGGCAGGGGCGGCTTGACAGCCATACAGCGTACGCCTGGAGTTGGCACGCCGTATGTCCGGGGGCTGCCCGGACGCACAGTCTGTCAGCTCGGGCCATCGGCCCCTCTATTCGTCCCGTTCATGCCGTTCTGCCCCGCCGTGCACGGACCCGCCCCTTCAATCGGCCGACGTCAGCTCCCGGTCCAGCACCGTCACCAGCCGGGCCGCCTTCCGCCCCCCGCGGCCCTTGTGCGCCTGGTCCAACCGGAGCCTGGCCGAACGGCCCGCCAGCGCCAGCGTCATCAGCTGGTTCCCGAACCACGGCCCACCCGTACGCCGCCAGCTCAGCGGCGGCCGGCCCGTCCTCCCGTGCCGGGAGAACCCGCGCCCCAGCCACCGCCCCGCCCGCGACCAGCCCAGCCGGAAACCCCACTTCACCACCGCGTGGATCGAGTTGTGCACCGGCGAGCACGTCAACTGGAACACCCGCGCCGTACTGGGTATTCGAGGCTCGGCCACATACGCGTGATGGACGTCCCCGGACAGCACGCACACCGTCGCCGGCGCCCGCGGCCCCGTCCCCACCTCCTCGATCAGATCGCTCAACGCCGCGAACGAAGCGGGAAACGCCGCCCAGTGCTCCAGATCGCTGCGCCGCCGCAGATCCTCCCCGATCCGCGCCCACCGCGCCCCCCGCTCCCCCCGGCACAGCGCGGCATTCCACACCTCCGCGTCATGGATCAGCGGCGGCATCAGCCACGGCAGCGACGACCCGATGAGGAGATGGTCGTAACCGCCGTGCCCGGACAGGGCGTTGTCACGCAACCACTGCTGCTCCGCGGGGTCGAGCATCGCCCGCCCGCCCTCGGCCAGCACCCGCGCAGCCCGCGTGTCCACCATGAGCAGCCGCGACCGGCCGAAGTCACGCCGGTAGCTCCAGCGCACCGAGCCCGGATCGGCGTCGGCCGCGGAGGCGAAGGCGCGCAGCGCATCCGTACCGTCCGGGGTCTCGCGCACGGCCCCGTACAGCGGGTCGGCCGCGAGCTCGGCCGGCGAGAGATTGCCCAGGTGCTGATAGACCCAGTACGACATCAGCCCGCTGAGCACACGCTCCCGCCACCACGGCGTCGCCCGCATCTCCGCCAGCCACGCAGCGCTCGTGTTCCAGTCGTCGATGACGTCATGGTCGTCGAATATCTGCAGGCTGGGGACCGTGGACAGCAGCCAGCGGATCTCCGGGTCCAGCCAGGATTCGTAATACAGCCGCGTGTACTCCTCGTAGTCCGCGACCTGGGCGCCGGGAGCCTCCCGCAGATCCCGCCGGGCCGCGAGCCACCGTCTCGTCTCCTGCGACAGCTGGTCCGCGTACACCTGGTCGCCCAGCAGCAGGAGCACATCCGGCCGCACCTCGTCCGGATCGGCGGCCAGCCGCGCCGCGAGCGTGTCGAGGGCGTCCGGACCGTGCGGCCCGTGACTGCCGGCCGGCGGCGCGGACTGCCGGCACGACCCGAACGTCAGTCGCAGCCCCGGGGCCGGCCGCCCGCCCGCGGCGACGGCGGGGGTGGTGATCGTGCTCGGTGGGAAGGCCGAGCCCGGCAGGGGCCAGACGCGCACGCCGTCGAGCAGCACCTCGTACGCCGTGGTGCTCCCCGGAGCCAGGCCGGTCACCGGCACCAGCGCGTAGTGGTGCCCGGCGACCTGGAAGGTGCGCACGCTGCCGCCGGCCCCGCCCGTGCACCGCACTTCGGCCGTGCACGGGCGGTCGGCCTCGACCCATATCGTGGCCGAACCGCCCGTGTCCCAGTCGACGTAGCGAAGCAGTGGCCCCAGACGCAATCCGGCCATGCAACTCCCCCTCCTCCGTAGCCCCTTCGATCACGGTACGACGGGGAAGGGGGGTGTGGCCTCCCCCTGGCGGGGGAGACGCCGGGTGAACGGCCGGGCCGGTGCGCGGGGGTGGGGGAGCGGGGGCCCGTCAGCAGCCGTTGAGGATGCCCACCAGGGCGGACTTCTCGCCGGAGTCCATGCTCAGACCCCAGTACTGCTTCACTTCGACCCACATCCGCGCGTACGTGCAGCGGTAGGCGGTCCGCGAGGGCAGCCACTTGCCCGGGTCGAGGTCGCCCTTGGCCTGGTTGACGTTGTCCGTGACCGCGATGAGCTGCGGGCGCGTGAGGTCGTTGGCGAACTGCTGGCGCTTGGCCGTGGTCCACCCGTTCGCCCCGGAGCGCCAGGCCTCGGCGAGCGGGACGACGTGGTCGATGTCGAGGTCGGCGGCATTGGTCCAGGTGGCGCCGTCGTACTCGGAGTACCAGCTGCCGCTCACGGCGGCGCAGGCGGAGTCGGTGACGACGCCGACGCCGTCGCGCTTCAGGACGGTCTCGCGGGTGTTGCAGCTGCCGGAGACGGTGCTCCAGTGCGGGAAGAGGCTGCGGCTGTACCCGCTGAGGGAGCCCTCCGTCTTCGGGGTGACGGTGGCCAGGTACGAGCGGGCGGCCGCGGCGCTGATGGGGGCGGGCGGGGAGGCCTGGGCGACGGGCGCGTTCACGAGGGAGGTGAGGGCGGCGAGCGTGGCTGCTGACGCGAGCACGCCAACTCGACGCGCGTAGACACCGGATATGAGGGTCTTGAGGGCCATGAGGAGGCTCCCTGTATGCGGGGGGTTTGTGGCCGGTCAGCCCCGGAGGGGCGCGGCCATGGTGGCGGCGCCAGATTGCGTGGCGGCGGGCGCAAGGTTACAGGCTTGCGACATGAGCACGTCACATGCGGGACGGGTCAATTCCCCGTGATTAAGCGGAAGTTGAGATTCCGCGCAGGGGGTGTGTTCGCGCCGGTGGGGGTGGGGGTGGGGGTCGGGGTCGAGCGCCGGGGGTGGGGGGCGCGGGGCGAGGGCGGGGCCGGGGGTGGGGTGTGCACCCCGCCGGGCGGTCCGGCCGCCGTGGGACCAACGGCCTATTTCGGGCCGCGGTGGCCGTCACGTATCCTGTGGAGTGCAGAAGGGGAGTAGCTCTTCGCCGGACCGTCGACATACTGCTGGGTCACCCCAGCCGGCGCCCGGAGGCAGGCCGCGCACAGCGGTCGGCCAGCGAGACCTTCGGCCGCAGTGTCCTGTTCTTGTTCATCTGCACCCGTCCACGGCGGGTGCATGGACGCAGTCAGGGCGCCGCCGTGCCGAAGCGACCCCTGAAACACCCCAGGTCTCTCGGCTCGAAGGCGTCCTTGCCCGACCGATTGAGGTTCCGCCCCGTGTTCAGCAGTACCTTCAGCATCACCGTCACGGCGATCGCCTTCGGAGTCGTCTTCCTCGCGGAACTCCCCGACAAGACGGCCCTCGCCGGACTGATGCTCGGCACGCGCTACCGCGCCTCGTACGTCTTCGCCGGCGTCGCCGCCGCATTCGCCGTACACGTCGCACTCGCCATCGCCGCGGGCAGCGTGCTCACCCTGCTCCCGCACCGCCTCGTCCAGGCCGTCGTCGGAGTGCTCTTCCTCGCGGGCGCGGCCATGCTGCTCCTGAAGAAGAGCGACGGGGACGAGGAGGTCAAGGCCCCTGCCGACCAGTCCTTCTGGAAGGTCTCCGGCGCCGGATTCATGCTGATCCTGGTGGCAGAGTTCGGCGACCTGACCCAGATCATGACCGCGAACCTCGCCGCGCGCTACGACAACCCCGTCTCGGTCGGCCTCGGCGCCGTCCTGGCCCTGTGGGCGGTCGCGGGCATCGGCATCCTGGGCGGGAAGACGCTGATGAAGTACGTGCCGCTGCGCCTGATCACGAAGGTGGCGGCGGGCGTGATGGCGGCTCTGGCCGCGTTCTCGCTGTACGAGGCGATCGCGGGCTGAGGCCGTGGGGGACGGGAGGGTGGGGCGGGGGCTTCGGGGGGCGGGACCCACGCGGGCGGGGTCGGTGGTGTGTCCGGGGGCGTCCCGTCAGTCCACTGTCCTTCCGTGTCGGGGCGGTCCGTCAAGGGCGCTCCCTGCGGTCGCGTCGCTTCGCGATGGCCTTCGGCCACCCTTGACCGACCGCCCCGCCCCGGAAAGACAACAGACTGCCGGGAAGCCCCCGAAGGAATGGCCGGGAGGTTCAGCAACAGGAACGAGCCCTCAGCGACCCTGACCGGCACTCTTCGCCGGCCCTGTTCCCGTCCCGGGACCACCATCCCCGGCCATGACGCCGGGGCGCGTCAGATGGCTACGTGCTCCTCACGTCTCAGCGACCGACGACCGTCTGTGGCCGGACATAAGCCGCCCAGACGTCCTCTATGGGTGACTATTTCGGCGTCTGCGGGTCGCTGGAGGACGCCAAAGGACCGTCATGGGCTGCTTGCGGGCGCCTGCGAACTGTCTGCGGACGAAAACGGGCGAGGGGGAGTCTCATGCCGGATTTCCCAACCTCCCACTCCGGCAAGACGGTTCGTGATTCCCAATCGACCACCAAAAGGGACAAACAGGCCGCAGGCGCCCTGCTGGAGGGTTGGGGCTGGTCGTGGGCGGCTTATGTCCGGCCACAGGCGGTCGCCGGACGCCATGCCGACAGGAGCGCGTAGCGATCTGGGGCGCCCCCGGGACTGGCCGGCGGTCGGTGGTGCGGGTGAGGCGGGATGCTGCCGAACCGGGTGGCAAGGGCCGCATCCCTGACGCACCCGTGGGCCTGGCCGTCCCCCTGACCGTTCCTTCGGGGGCTTCCCGGCAGTCTTATGGCATTCCGGGGCGGGCCGGGCAGTCAAGGGTGGCCGAAGGCCATCGCGAAGCGACGCGAACGAAGTGAGCGCCCTTGACGGCCCGGACCGACACGGAAGGACAGTGGACTGCCGGGAAACCCCCGGACTTCCCCTGACCCCGGTTACCGGGACCCCGCCAGTCGGTGACCCCGCTCCGCGTTCAGGCCGCCGGCGTCAGCGTCAGGTGGATCCTGCCGTCCGGGGTCGTTGTCACGTGGATCGACGTCAGGTCGGGGACGTGGGCCGTCGGGGCGTGGGCCGCGGCTCGCGGGCCTATGCCGATCACGCGCATGCCCGCGGCCAGGCCCGCGGTGATGCCCGCCGCCGAGTCCTCGAAGACGATGCAGTCGGCGGGGTCCACGCCCAGTTCCGCGGCACCCATGAGGAAGCCCTCGGGGTCCGGCTTGCTGGCCTTGACGGACTCGGCCGTGACCCGTACCTCGGGCATGCGCAGGGCGGCGGCCGTCATCCGGGCCGTGGCCAGGGCGGCGTCGGCCGAGGTGACCAGGGCGTGCGGCAGGCCGTCGATCGCCGTCATGAACTCCGCCGCTCCGCCGACCGGGACCACGCCGTCGGTGTCGGCGGTCTCGCGGGCGAGCATCACGCTGTTCTCCGCGTAATTGATCTCCATCGGGCGCTCCGGCAGGAGGATGGCCATCGTGGCGTAGCCCTGCCGGCCGTGGACGACCTTCAGGGCTTCCTCCGGATCCAGCCCGTGGGACACGGCCCACTCCCGCCAGCAGCGCTCGACCACCGCGTCCGAGTTGACGAGGGTGCCGTCCATGTCCAGGAGCAGGGCCTTGGCCTTGAGGACGACGGGTGCGGTGGTCGCGGTGCTGGTGGTGCTGGCCGACATCGGCGGTGCTCCAGACGGGGCGGGAAAGAGAACAAGCGGTTCCGCCCACCGGTCAGGGGTTGCGGGCGGAACCACTTTGTTCCTACACGATACAAAACCTTGGGCGGTCTGCGCCACTCCGCGTCACGAAGGCCGCCGCGCGAGCGATCACCGGGCGCCCTCCAGGGCCTGCCGGGTCTGCGGGCCGTAGACGCCCCAGTCGTCGTCGATGCCGTTCTGCCACTGGAAATCCGAGACCGCGTTCTCCGTACGGCTGTCGAACTTGCCGTTGATCCTGCCCCGGTAGTAGCCCTGCCCCGCCAGCAGGCGCTGCATCTTCTCCACCTCCGGGCCCGCATCCCCGTACCTCAGCGTCGGCGCCTTCGGCGGAGCCGAGCTCGGTGCGCGGCTCGCAGTCGTCGACGGGCTCGGGGACGGGGGTGCCGAGCTGCGGGAGGCGGTGGGGGAGGCGGAAGGGGAGGCCGACTTGGAAGCGCTCGGTGAAGCCGAGGCCGAAGCCGAGGCCGAGGAGGAGCGGGAGGGGCTGCGCGTGGCCGCCGGCTGCGTGGGGCCGGCCGGAGCCACGCTCGCGGCGGGCGCCGAGGGTTTGGCGTCCAGCAGGACGGTGTCGCTGTCGCCGGAGCGCGGGAGCATCCCCAGCGCCAGGGCCGCGGTGCCCACGGCGACCACCGTGCCGGCGCCGGCCAGGATCGTCGGGAGCCGACGGCGGCGGGTGCCGCCGGACCGCTTTTCGGGGCCCCCACCCCCACCCCTCCCCCCGCCCCCGTTTTCGCTTGCGGGGCCCGCCGCCGGGGCTGCTGCCCGGAGCCGGACCGTCTCGGCCGGCCAGGTCGCCTGCGGCGGTGAGTCCGGCCAGGCCACGGGTATCCCGTACGCCGGGGTGTCGTCCCGCGGCGGCGCCTCGCCGGGGTGGACGTACCCGCCCGCGGGGCCGGCCACCACGCCCCGTACCGGCTGCGGGGGCGGCAGACCGCCGGACTGGCGCGGCTCGGGGAGCGTCACGTACGGCCGGACGCGCAGTGGCTCGAAACCGCCCCCCGGCGCGCACCCGCAGTCGACGCCTACGGCGTCGCATTCTGGACAGCGCTCAGTGCTCACTGGAATCCCTCCCTGGCCATTGCCTGCGATTATGCAGACCCTCCGGGGCCCGCCCAACCCGCCCGAGAGGCCATATCCGGCCACACCGCTCAGGATGGACATGTTGATCCGGCCCGAGGAGGAGCGGATGGCTCAGGATGCGACCACGGACGCCGCGGAACCCGTTCCCGACCCGCACCCGTCCGGCCCCACCGCCGAACACGCCTCCCGCGAGGTCCTCGTCTCCATCGGCGCCCTGCTGCTCGGCCTGCTGATCGCGGCGCTCGACCAGACCATCGTCTCCACGGCCCTGCCGACGATCGTCAGCGAGCTGGGCGGCATGGCGCACCTGTCCTGGGTCGTCACCGCCTACATGCTGGCCGCCACCGCCGCCACCCCGCTGTGGGGCAAGCTCGGCGACCAGTACGGGCGCAAGAAGCTGTTCCAGGGCGCCATCGTCCTCTTCCTCATCGGATCGGCGCTGTGCGGGCTCGCCCAGGACATGCCGCAGCTCATCGGGTTCCGAGCCCTGCAGGGCCTGGGCGGCGGCGGGCTGATCGTGCTGTCGATGGCGATCGTCGGCGACATCGTCCCGCCGCGCGAGCGCGGCAAGTACCAAGGTCTCTTCGGCGCCGTCTTCGGCGCGACCAGCGTCCTCGGACCGCTGCTCGGCGGTCTGTTCGTCGACAACCTGTCCTGGCGCTGGGTCTTCTACATCAACCTCCCCATCGGTCTCGTCGCGCTCGTCGTCATCGCCGCGGTCCTGCACATCCCCGTGCGCCGCATGAAGCACACCATCGACTACCTCGGCACCTTCCTCATCGCCTGCGTCGCCACCTGCCTCGTGCTCGTCGCCTCCCTCGGCGGCACCTGGGGCTGGGGCTCGGGCCGGATCGTCGGCCTGGCCGTGCTCGGCGCCTTCCTGCTCGCCGTGTTCCTGTTCGTCGAGCGGCGGGCCGTCGAACCGGTCCTGCCACTGGGCCTGTTCAGGATCCGCACCTTCACCCTCTGCTCGGTGATCAGCTTCGTCGTCGGGTTCGCGATGTTCGGCGCGATGGTCTACCTGCCGACCTTCCTCCAAGTGGTCCAGGGCGTCTCGCCCACCATGTCCGGTGTCCACATGCTGCCGATGGTGCTCGGCATGCTGATCTCCTCCACCGCCTCCGGCCAGATCGTCAGCCGCACGGGACGGTGGAAGGTCTTCCCGATCGCGGGCACGGGAGTGACCGCGATCGGCCTGCTCCTGCTGCACCAGCTGACGCGCACCAGCGGCACCTGGGAGATGAGCGTCTACTTCTTCGTCTTCGGCACCGGACTGGGTCTGGTCATGCAGGTGCTGGTGCTGGTCGTGCAGAACTCCGTCAGTTACGCCGACCTCGGCGTCGCCACCTCCGGTGCCACGTTCTTCCGCTCCATCGGCGCCTCCTTCGGCGTCGCGATCTTCGGCACGGTCTTCACCAACCGGCTCGACGGCAAGCTCGCCGCCGCCTTCGCCGGGCTGCCGGTGCCGCCCGGTACGGCCGCGCTGGTCGAGGCCGACCCGCGGGCCATCGGACGGCTGCCCGCCGAGCTGCGGCCGCGCGTGCTGGACGCCTACGCCTCCTCCATCACCGACGTCTTCCTCTACGCCGTGCCCGTCGTCCTCGTCGCCTTCGTCATCGCCTGGTTCCTGAAGGAGGACGTGCTCCGCGGCTCGGTCACCGCGCCCGACGTCACCGAGACCCTCGCTTCCAACCCCGTCCACCGCTCCTCCCGCGAGGAGGTCGCCCGCGCACTGACCGTCCTCGGCACCCGCGAGGGCCGCCGCCACGTCTACGAGAAGATCACCGAGAAGGCCGGTTACGACCTGCTGCCCGCGGCGAGCTGGCTGCTGCTGCGGATCAAGAAGTACGGGTCCGCCGAGCCGGCGATGCTCGCGGAGCGGACCACCGTTCCCCTGAAGGTGATCACCGACGCCGCCCGCCAGCTCGAGGAGCGCGAACTGGCCGTACGGGACGGACTGCCGCTGGTCATGACCGAGCGCGGCCGGGAGGTCGCCGGGAGACTCGCCGAGGCCCGCGAGGAGTCGCTCGCCGAACTGCTCGGCGACTGGTGGGGCCCGGACCGGCCGACCGACCTGGTCAAGCTGGTCAAGGAGATCAACGCGGAGCTGTGCGGTTCCGACGCGGAGGAACCCTTCGGCGCCGAGGCCCCCCGCGACCACGCCGCCCACTGACCCCGACTCGGTTCAGGCGGCCAGGCGGCCAGGCGGCCAGGCCGTCAGGCCGTCAGGCGGTCAGCCGGTCAGGCCAGGGGCTTCTCGAACCAGTGCTCCGCGTACGGGCCCGCGCTGTACGCCGGTATCTCCCGGTAGCCCTGCCGCGCGTACAGGGCCCGCGCCTCCACCAGGTCCGAGCGGGTGTCGAGACGCACCCGCTCGGCGCCGAGCGCGCGGGCCGCCGCCTCGAGGGCCGTGAGCAGCGCCGCCCCGCCGCCGGTGCCGCGGGCGCGCGGGGCCACGTACACCCTCGTGAGCTCGGCGGTGACGGGGTCGAGCAGCCGTATGCCGCCGCAGGCCCGGGGCGCCGCGTCCAGCCGGCCGACCACGAATTGGCCGGTCGGCGGTGCGAGGCCGTCGGCCGGGTCGTCCCGCAGGCCCTCATCGATCTCGGTCTCCGTGGCGGGCCGCTTCCAGTACCGGCCGGCGACTTCCGCGTAGTACGCGCGGCGCAGCGCGGTGGCGTCCGGTGTGCCGAAGTGCTCGGCGGTGACGGTCCAGTTGCCGGCCGCGGGGAGGGTGGATCGGGTGCTCGTGGCGTTGATGTCCATGGCGTCATTGTGGAGTCCGGGCGCCGTCCGCCGCGTGGAATATCCACAGGTACGGGCTGATGATAGGAAAAGACGCATTTAACCCAGATGGAGGGCGTGAGACGCCATGTCCGAGCACCCTGACGCCGCCCTGATCCGCCGCGCCTACGAGGCCTTCGGCAAGGGCGACATGGAGACGATGGGCACGCTGATGACGGCCGACGTCATCCATCACGTGCCCGGCAGCAACCCGCTCTCGGGGCACCACAAGGGCCGTGAGGCCGTCCTCGACCTGTACCGCCGCTTCGGTGCGGAGACGAACGGCACCCTCCGGGTCGAGCTGCACGCGGTGCTCGTCGACGGGCGCGGCCACGCCATGTCCTTCCACACGGCGCGCGCGGACCGCGGCGACCGCGGGATCGAGATCCAGGAGGGCCTCTTCTTCACGATCGTCGGCGGGAAGGTCAGCGACATCGACGAGTGCACGCAGGACATCGACGAGGAGGACCGCTTCTGGAGCTGAGCGGCGGCGGCCCCGCCCGCCGCCGCCCGCGCCCTCCACGTCCTGCCGCCCGCGCCCTCCGGCCAGGCCTCGGCGAAGCTCAGCCCTGCGGCTTGGGCGCCGCCTGCTGCACGACCTCGAACGACCACACCGCCGACCCGGAGGCCGCCGGCTTGGGGCGCTCGCCCCCGCCCGCGCCGCCACCCTGGTGAGCCGCCTTCATGGGTCCCTCCATCCACGCCTGGAAGTCCTCCTCCGACCGCCACCGCGTGTACACCAGGTACTGGTCCGTGCCCTCGACGGGACGAAGCAGCTCGAACCACTCGAACCCGTCCGAACCCTCCACGGCGCCCGCGCGTGAGGCGAACCTCTGCTCCAGGACTTCCCGCTGCTCAGCGGGGACGGTCAGCGCGTTGATCTTCACGATGCTCATGCACGCCATCCTAGGGATCCCATGCGGGATATCGTCGTCCCAGGTAATCGAGCGGTGCACGAAACGCGGCAGCCAGGCGAAGTCAAGGTTGCGGTCAACAGGGCGGGAGGCCGGCGAGGCGTGGCTAACGCGGCAGAGCACGGTGGTGCGAACGGACATGCCGGGGTCATAGGCGGTAGCGGCAGGCTGGGGGCGGCACGGCTCCTCCTGTGGGCACTGGCCGGTGTCCTCGCCGTCAGACAGGCCGCCGCCGTGCTGCGGGTGCCGCCGGGCGAATGGCTGGACGGGTTCCGGCTCCCCAGCGGCTTTCCCGGCTCGCTGTACGACGGCGGCCAGTTCACCGGGACCCCCTTCGCCGGGCTGGTCCTGAAGCCGTTCCTCGGTCTCGCGGCGCCCTCCCTGGAGGTGGCCTGGACCTGCGTGACGCTGCTGTTCGTCGCCGCCGTCGGGCTGGTCGCCGCGCGCGGCCTGCCCGACCCGGTGCCGCGGCGCACCGCGCTCCTCGCGGCGCCCGTGCTGGTCGCCCTGATGATGGTGTCGCTGCCGGTCCGCGAGGCCGCCTCGCCGGGCCAGACCGCCGTCCTGCCCGTGCTGCTGGTGCTCCTGGCCGTGTTCCGGGTGCCCGGCGAGCGCCCGGCCGGGTTCCTCGTGGGCCTCGCCGCCGCGTTCCAGCCGGCCCTGCTGCTCTTCGCGCCGCTGCTGTGGCTGACCGGCCGCCGCCCCACCGCCAAGGCCGCCGCCGTGACCTTCGCCGCGGCCACCGCCCTGTCCTGGGCGGCCCTGCCGCGCGACTCCTGGACGTACTGGGTCCACCACCTGGCCGGCACCGGCCTGGGCGGCGCCCCCGACGGCCTCGCCAACCAGTCCGTGCACGGCGCGCTGCTGCGGCTCGGCCTGAGCGGCCCCGCCGAGATCATCCTGTACGTGGCCCTCGCGGCCGGGATCGGCTGGATCGGCCTGCGCCGCGCCGCCCGCTACGCCCGCGACGGCCAGCTGCTCCTCGCCGTCGCCGTCACCGGCTGCGTGGCCGTCGCCGTGGCGCCGACCGGCTGGCGCCACCAGCTGCTGTGGGTGCTGCTCGCGGTGGCCGGCAAGGTCGGCACGCGTGCGGCGGACCGGCCCGTGTGGCCGGTGGCCGTGGTGCTCGCCATGAGCCTGCCCGCCGACGTGCTGCTGCCCAACCTGGCCGTACTGGCCCCCGTACGGGACAACGTGCTGCTGCTCGCCGCGCTGGCGGCGGCCTGCGCCGTGCCGTTCCTGCCGCGCTCCTCGCCGTACTGGCGCGAGCCCGTCCCGACGGCGTACGGCCGGCCGGCGGCCGCCCGGTGGTCGCGGGTGCCGCTGATGCCGTTCTGGCGGCGCGTGCTGTCGCGCCCCAACCTGTTGCTGGAGCTGCTGCTGATACGGGTGGGGTACTCCCTCTACTCGCACATCCGGGCCGCCGCGCCCACCAGCCGCAGCCTCGCCGAGGGTCACGGGAGCCAGATCCACGCCGTTGAGCGGGCGCTGGGCATCGACATCGAGCGCGCCGTGAACCACGCCGTGGTGAACACGCCCTGGCTGGAGAAGTTCTTCAACTTCTACTACACGTCTTTCCACTTCGTGGTGCCGCTGACGATCCTCGCGGTGCTGTACTGGCGCAGGCCGGGCGACTACCGCTGGGCCCGCGCCTCCCTGGGCCTGGCCACCGTCCTCGCGCTCATCGGCTTCTGGCTGTACCCGCTGGCGCCGCCGCGGCTGATGCCCGGCCTCGGCTTCATCGACACCGTGCACGGACCGCAGGACCTCGCCCATCCCCAGTACGGGGCGATGACCGCGATCTCCAACCAGTACGCGGCGATGCCCTCGCTGCACTTCGGCTGGTCGCTGTGGTGCGGGATCGTGATCGTCACGCTCGCGCCGAAGGGCTGGCAGAAGCTGCTCGGGGCGCTGCACCCGCTGATCACTGTGTGCGCGATCGTCGCCACCGCCAACCACTGGGTGCTCGACGCGGTCGGCGGCGCGGCCGTCGTGACCGCCGGGTTCGGGCTGGTCTACGTACTGTCGGGGCCGCGCGGGGCCGCCCTGCCGGCCGGGCTGAGGGTTCCGCGGCCGCGCGAGCCGGAGCGGGTGGCCGCCACCTCGCGTACGCGGGCGTAGGGCAGGCGGGGAGCGGGCGCGACGAAGGGGTGCCGGGAGGGTCTCGTACCCGTCCCGGCACCCCTTCGACGGATCGCCGCGTCCTGTCAGGATCCGCCGGGTGAGGCCGGCGCGCCACTCGGGCGCGATCGGGGCCCGGCGGCCGTACGGATCGGGGGCCGCCGGTCGCGTACGGATCGCGCGGCGTCCCGTACGGGTCAGGCGGCCGGGTCCGGGGCCTCGGACAGTCCCGCCACGACGAGGGCGACCGCCGCCTGCGCGGTGTCGGCCTCGCCGATCACGCGCTTGTGGGTCGGGCTCAGGACGCGGAACCGGCCGTCGCGCAGCGGCTCGACCGCCGGCGCCGCCACCTCGAAGGGGTGGCTGGTGCGGGCGCTGAACCACAGGGTGAAGTGGCTGGTGAACGGGTAGAGCCGGCGCAGTGACGGTTCTGCGGAGGCGGCGTCGATGAGCGCGAGCACGCCCCGGCTCAGGACCGGGGAACCGCCCCGTTCGTGCATCAGCCGCCATGTCGTCGGCAGGCGCTGCCAGCGCGCTTCCACGCAGTCGGCAGGCCCGCTTGCCTGAAGGTTCATCCGCGCAGTCTGACGGCAGCCCGCCCCCGGGACAATGCCCCGGACGTGAAGGAACGCGAGGGAACCCGAAGGAACGCGAAGGACGGGGCGCGGCCGGGCCCGAGGGCTGCGGCGGGACCCGCCGGGTCGCGGACGGCAGGGGCCGGGGCGTGGGAGGAGCGGCCCCTGCCGTCGTGGACCACGGGCCGGCCGTCAACCGTGGCTGACCCGAAGCTCCTTGATGCCGTTGAGCCAGGCGGCGCGCAGCCGCCGCGGCTGCGGCCCGGCGAGCCGCAGGTCGGGCAGCGAGTCGGCCAGCGCGTTGAAGATCAGGTCGATCTCCATGATGGCCAGGGACTTGCCGAGGCAGAAGTGCGGTCCGCCGCCGCCGAAGCCCAGGTGCGGGTTGGGGTCGCGGGTGATGTCGAAGCGGTCGGGGTCGGTGAACACCTCGGGGTCGTGGTTGGCGGAGGAGTAGAACAGGCCCACCCGGTCGCCGGCCTTGATCTTCTGCCCGCCCAGCTCGGTGTCCTTGGTGGCGGTGCGCTGGAAGGAGACCACCGGGGTCGCCCAGCGGACGATCTCCTCGGCGGCCGTGGCCGGCCGGGTCGCCTTGTACAGCTCCCACTGCTCGGGGTGGGTCAGGAAGGCGTGCATGCCGTGGCTGATGGCGTTGCGCGTGGTCTCGTTGCCCGCGACCGCGAGCAGCAGCACGAAGAAGCCGAACTCGTCGGAGCCCAGGTTGCCCTGGCCCTCGGCCGCCACGAGCTGCGTGACGATGTCCTTGGCCGGGCACTCCTTGCGGGCGGCGGACAGGTTCATGGCGTAGCCGATGAGTTCGACGGCCGCGTTGGACCCGACTTCCTCGGTGATCGCGTACTCGGGGTCGTCGTAGGCGATCATCTTGTTCGACCAGTCGAAGATGCGCAGCCGGTCCTCCTGCGGTACGCCGATCAGTTCGGCGATGGCCTGGAGCGGGAGCTCGCACGCGACCTGCGTGACGAAGTCGAAGCTGCCGTCGGCCGATGCGGCCAGCGCCTCGGCGACGATCTTCCGGGCCCGGTCGCGCAGGGCGCCCTCCAGTCCGCGGATGGCCCGCGGGGTGAAGCCGCGCTGCACGATCTGCCGTACGCGGGTGTGTTCCGGCGGGTCCATGTTCAGCATGATCAGGCGCTGGGCATCTATCTGTTCGCGCTGGATGTGCTCGTTGAAGCGGATGATCGCCGTGTTGGTGGTCGAGGAGAACAACTCGGGGTGCGTGGAGACGTACTTGACGTCCGCGTGCCGCGTCACGACCCAGTAGCCGTCGTCGTCGAAGCCGGTGACGCCGCGTCGCTGGGGGCACCACCACACGGGTGCGGTCTGCCTCAGCTGGGCGAACTCGGGGAAGGGGACGCGGTCCTGGAGCAGGTCGGGATCGGTGGCGTCGAAGCCTTCGGGCAGCGCGGGACACGACATCGGGCGACTCCAAAGTCTGACGGCCCATCAGAAGTTGGCTTGAAGGTAGTAACGAGTTCTAGAAGTGACAAGGGTCCTCGCGTCAACTGTTGCGTGTGGAATCCGTGTAAGGCGCGTGCAAGACCCTTGCGTGCCGGGGTTGCAGGTCATAAGACTGCGGGGAGAACTAGAACGCGTACTAGTTCGGGCGGGGCGCCGGGACGGCCCGCCGCGCCGGCACAGTGCAGGAGAGGACGAGCTCATGGCCGCGGAACCCGTCATCGTCGAAGCCGTACGCACCCCCATCGGCAAGCGCGGGGGAGCGCTCGCCAACCTCCATCCTGCCTACCTGCTCGGCGAGACGTACCGCGAACTCCTCGCCCGGACCGGAATCCAGCCCGACTGCGTCGAGCAGATCGTCGGCGGCACCGTCACCCACGCGGGCGAGCAGTCCATGAACCCGGCGCGCAACGCCTGGCTCGCCATGGGCCTGCCGTACGAGACCGCCGCGACCACCGTGGACTGCCAGTGCGGCAGCTCCCAGCAGGCCAACCACATGGTCGCCAACATGATCTCCGGCGGGGTCATGGACATCGGCATCGCGTGCGGCGTCGAGGCGATGAGCCGGGTGCCCCTCGGCTCCGGCTCCAAGCACGGCCCGGGCAAGCCCTTCCCGGACGAGTGGAACGTCGACCTCCCCAACCAGTTCGAGGCCGCCGAGCGGATCGCCCGCCACCGGGGCCTGACCCGCGAGGACGTCGACCGGCTCGGGCTGCTCTCCCAGGAGCGGGCCGCCGCCGCGTGGGCGGAGGAGCGGTTCAAGCGCGAGACCTTCGCCGTCCAGGTCCCGACGACCGAGGAGGAACAGGGCGCCGGGCAGGGCATGTGGCGCCTGGTCGACCGCGACGAGGGCCTGCGGGACACGAGCATGGAGGCGCTGGCCCGGCTCAAGCCGGTCATGCCGACCGCCGTGCACACCGCGGGGAACTCCTCGCAGATATCGGACGGGGCCGCCGCCGTGATGTGGGCCTCGCGCAAGATGGCCCGCGCGCTCAAGCTCAGGCCGCGCGCCCGGATCGTCGCCCAGACCCTGGTGGGCGCCGACCCCCACTACCACCTGGACGGGCCGATCGACGCGACGCGGGCCGTCCTCGGCAAGGCGGGGATGTCCCTCAAGGACATCGACCTCGTCGAGATCAACGAAGCCTTCGCCTCGGTCGTGCTGAGCTGGGCCCGGGTCTTCGACCAGGACCTGGAGAAGGTCAACGTCAACGGCGGCGGCATCGCACTCGGCCACCCCGTCGGCGCGACCGGCGCCCGGCTGATCACCACCGCGCTGCACGAGCTGGAGCGCCGCGACAAGGAATTCGCGCTGATCACCATGTGCGCCGGCGGCGCGCTGGCGACCGGGACGATCATCCAGCGGCTCTAGGCGGCCATGCGGCGGCCGAGGGCGCCTTCGCCGGCGCCGGCCGCACGGACCCTGTGGGATGGGAAACAGAAGGCCCCGGCGGCCGGACCTGGGGAGGTCCGGCCACCGGGGCCTTCGCACTGCTCTCGCGCCGTCTGCTCGCGCCGTCTGCTCGCGCCGTCGGGCTGTCCGCTGGTGGCTTAGTACCAGTGGTGGGTCTGCCAGAAGTTCCAGGCGCCGACGGGGCTGCCGTAGCGGGAGTTCATGTAGTCCAGGCCCCACTTGATCTGGGTGGCGGGGTTGGTCTTCCAGTCGGAGCCGGCGGAGGCCATCTTCGAGGCCGGGAGGGCCTGGACCAGGCCGTAGGCGCCGGAGGAGGCATTCGTGGCGGTGTGGTTCCAGCCGCTCTCGCGGGAAACGATGTTGTTGAAGGCCGCGAACTGCGCCGGGTCCTTGATCATCTGCTGGGCGATCGCCTTGGCGCTCGTCGGGGCCGCCTGGGCGGGGACCGTGGCGAGCATGGTGCCGGCGACGCCCAGGGCGACGATGGAGCCGGCGAGGGTCTTCTTGGAGGCGGCGATGCGGCGGATGACGTGGGACACGGAGGAAACCTTCCGACGGGGACAAGGACGGTCGCGGCATGCCGGGGGCATGCGTGAGCCCTTCACGCGGTGGAGAGGGGTTCGTCGGGCGGGGGCCGTGGTGGCCCGCCGCCGTGGCGACATCACCAGTTAGACAGGCCGGCGGGGCGCTGGCAACGTCCCCCCTTACTAGCGGGCTTCGCAGCGCCCGGCCCCGGATCAGGGCTCCGGGCCGCGGGGGAACGGGGTGGGCGGCCTACTAGAGCCGCTCGTATGTGACGTGGGTCCTATGGGGTGAGTCACGGGCAGGAGGCCCGAATGTCACGTTCCGTTGCGGTCCGCTACGCGAATAGGGCTGTGCGCCAGGCCACCCTCAACGCGAACCGAAGGAAACGGGCGCCTCGAACGCCGCTTTCCGCACCGCCCGCCGCAGCGCCTTCAGCAGCGTGCCGCCGATCGCGAGGGTCAGTACGACGGTCAGCACGGCCCGGCCCAGGTCCCAGCCCAGCGACGTCGCCACGCAGTACGCGGCGAAACGCGCCAGATTCGCGGGGACCGGATCCCCCGGGTGGAACGAGATGCCCTGGCCCATGCCCTGCAGGAGCACCCAGCCCTGCAGGTTCATGATCGTGCCGTACGCGAACGAGCCGGCGAACCCGTACGCCGCCAGCATCAGCAGCTCCGCCCGGCCCCGGAGCCGCTCCGCACCGGGCAGCAGCCCGGCGCCCAGCGAGAACCAGCCCATGGCCAGCATCTGGAACGGCATCCACGGCCCGACCCCGCCCGTGAGCAGGGCGGACGCGAACATCGTGACCGAGCCGAGGACGAAGCCGAAGCCGGGACCGAGGACGCGGCCGCTGAGCACCATCAGGAAGAACATCGGCTCCAGGCCGGCCGTGCCGGCGCCCAGCGGCCGCAGGGCCGCACCGACCGCGGCGAGCACGCCGAGCATCGCCACGGCCTTCGCGTCCATGCCCTGGTCCGCGATGGTCGCGACGACCACGGCGACGAGGAGGGGGAGCAGCCCGGCGAAGAGCCAGGGGGCGTCCTGGGAGTGGGCGAGGCCGGACTGGCGGTCGGCGAGGAGGGGCCAGCCGAAGGCCGCGATGCCGATGAGGGTGACGAGGAGCAGCGCGGCGGCGGCGCGGGGGCCGATGCGCAGGGGGCGGGCGCTCATGGCGTGACCTCGGCCCGGGGCGTGGCCTCGCTTCGGGAGGCGGCCTCGGCTTCCGGGGCGGTCTGGGCCCGGGGTGTCGCTTCGGTCAGGGCCTTCGCGACCTGGGTCACCGTGAGCCAGTGGGCCGGGGCCAGGATCTTGGCCACCTGCGGTGCGAACGCGGGGGAGGACACGACGACCTCGGCGGTCGGGCCGTCCGCGACGATCTCACCGCCGGCCAGGATCACGACCCGGTGGGCCAGCTCGGCGGCGAGCTCCACGTCGTGGGTGGCGAGGACGATCGCGTGCCCGTCGGCGGCCAGCGCCCGCAAGATCTCGATCAGCCGGGCCTTTGCCGCGTAGTCCAGACCGCGGGTCGGCTCGTCGAGCAGGAGCAGGGCGGGCCGGCCGGTGAGTACGAGCGCCAGGGCCAGGGCCAGGCGCTGCCCCTCGGAGAGGTCCCGGGGATGGGTGTCGTCGGGGACGTCGGGGAGCAGGGAGGAGACCAGCTCCCGGCAGGTGCCGGGGGCCGCGCCGGCGTCGGAGTCGGCGGCGGAGCACTCGGCGGCCACGGTGTCGGCGTAGAGGAGGTCGCGGGGCTCCTGGGGGACGAGGCCGACGCGGCGGACCATCTCCTGCGGTGCGGTGCGGTGGGGGGTGCGGCCGCCGACGGTCACGGTGCCGGTGGTGGGGGCGAGCGTGCCGACGAGGGTGGCGAGAAGGGTGGACTTGCCGGCCCCGTTGCGGCCCATGAGGGCGATGGTCTCGCCCGCCGCGACGGAGAGGCCGATGCCGTGGAGGACCTCGGCGCGGCCGCGGCGGAGGGACAGGGCGGAGATCCGCGCCACCGGTTCGGCCGGGGCGCTGCCGGCGCCGGTGTCGTGCGCGGGGCCGGGGGCCGGCTCGCTCCGGCGGAGCAGGCGCGCCAGGAGGCCGGGGCGGGGTGCGGGGCCGCTGTGCGGGGCCTTCTCCCCGCCCCGCCCCGTCCCGGAACCGGGGGCTTCGCCCCCGGACCCCGACTCGCCCGCACCCGCCGGCGCCGTAGCGGCCGCCGGCGTCGGGTGGGGCGGGGGTGCGGGGAGGCGGGTCAGGAGGGGTGGGGCCTGGCGGCGGGCGTCGCGGATCGACAGGGGGAGGGGGGACCAGCCCGCCAGGCGGCCCAGGGCCACCACCGGGGGGTGGACGGGGGAGACGGCCATGATCTCGGACGGGCTGCCGAGGACGGGGGCCGCGCCCGGGGACGGGAGGAGGAGCACCTGGTCCGCGTACTGGACCACCCGCTCCAGGCGGTGTTCCGCCAGCAGGACCGTCGTGCCCAGGTCGTGCACCAGCCGCTGAAGGACCGCGAGCACCTCCTCGGCGGCGGCCGGGTCCAGGGCCGAGGTGGGCTCGTCCAGGACCAGGACCTTCGGGTGCGGGGTCAGGACCGAGCCGATCGCGACCCGCTGCTGCTGGCCCCCGGACAGGGAGGCGATGGGGCGGTCGCGCAGTTCGTTCAGGCCGAGCAGGTCCAGGGTCTCCTCGACGCGGCGGCGCATGACGGCCGGGGCCAGGCCGAGCGATTCCATCCCGTACGCCAGCTCGTCCTCGACCACGTCCGTCACGAAGTGGGCGAGCGGGTCCTGACCGACCGTGCCCACCACGTCGGCGAGCTCGCGCGGCTTGTGCGTACGGGTGTCGCGGCCGTCGACCGTGACGCGGCCCCGCAGCGTGCCCCCGGTGAAGTGCGGGACCAGGCCGCAGACGGCGCCGAGGAGGGTGGACTTGCCGACGCCCGACGGGCCGACCAGGAGCGTGAGCTCGCCCTCCGGGATCGCCAGGTCCACATCGCGGAGACTGGGCCGCGCCGCGCCGTCGTACGTGACCGACACCTGCTCGAAGCGGATCACTGCGCTGACTCCTTCGGAGGCACGGGGGCGACGAACGCCGGGAGCAGGCCGATCAGGATCGCCGCCGCCGGCCACAGGGGCAGGGCCGGGGCGACCAGCGGGACGACACCGGGCTGCAGGGCGGCCGGGTCGAGCGACCCGGCGCGGATCAGGGCGGCGGCGACCGCCGCACCCGACCCGGCGACCACCCACGCGCGCCACCCCCACCGGTCGGGCCGGTAGCGGGTCCGGATGCTGCGCCGCCCGCCGAGGCGCAGGCCGGCCAGTGCCAGAGCGAGCCCGATCGCGAGGACCGGCAGACCGTACGCGGCGCCCTCGGCGGCGAGCAGCCCGTACGTGCCGGCGCACATGCCGAGCAGGCCGCCCAGGGTGAGGGCGTTGGTGGTGTGCCGGACGGCTGGCGGGACCTGGGCGGTACGGCCGTAGCCGCGCGCGTCCATCGAGGCGGCGACGGCGACGGAGCGCTCCAGCGCGCCCTCCAGGACGGGCAGGCCGATCTGGACGACGGCCTTGACGCCGCCGGTGGGGCGCCCGCGCAGGCGGCGGGCGGTGCGCAGGCGGGCGACGTCGGCGACCATGTTCGGCGCGAAGGTCATGGCGACGACGACGGCGACCCCGGCCTCGTAGAGGGCGGCCGGGAGGGACTTCAGCAGCCGCGCCGGGTTGGCGAGGGCGTTGGCCGCGCCGACGCAGACGAGGAGGGTGGCCAGCTTGGCGCCGTCGTAGAAGGCGAAGACGAGCTGCTCGGCGCTGACGCGCCCGCCGAGGCGGATCCCCTGGGCCGCCCAGTCGGGCAGCGGCACCTCGGGGAGGGTGAACAGGACGTGCGCGCCGGGGATCGGGGATCCGAGCAGCACGGAGAAGAGGAGCCGGAGCCCGATGACGAAGAGGCCGAGCCGCAGGAACGCGCCGTAGGAACGCGCCCAGGGGGCGGCGGTCCGGCGGGCGGCCACGACGTAGCCGGCCACGCCGGCGATCAGGCCCAGGAGCAGCGGGTTGGTGGTGCGCGAGGCGGCGGTGGCCAGGCCGAGCGCCCAGAGCCACCACGCCCCCGCGTGCAGGGCGTTGCCCCGGCGGGCCCGCGGAGCCGCCAGCCGGAGCACCCGGCTCTTCTCGTACGCCGGCCCCGGCCCGGGACCACCCGCCCCGGCCGGCCCGGGCCCGGGCCGTGTCACGTTTTCGTCCGCGGGCCGGCGGGGGCGGACCGTGCCCGCACCGCCCGCCGTGGCCGGCCCAAGGCCGCCGTACCCGCCGGCGCCACCGGCGCGGGGGGAGTTCCCGGCCCCGCGCACACCGGCCACCGCCGCGTCCGCCGGCTCCGGCGGGCGGGGGGACTCGGGTGAGGCGGGGGTGGTGGGGGGTGTCATCGGCGGCGGCGGGACTGCCAGACCGCGGCCGCGGCCAGGGCGGCCACCGCCGCCAGGCCGACCAGCAGGGAGGTCGACGGGCCGCCGTCGGCGGGCTCGGCCTGCGCCGAAGGCTTCGGCGCCGCATCCGCCCGCGGCTTCTCCTGCGCGTCCGCGATCGGTTCGCCGCAGCCCTGCTTCGGGTAGCCCGAGACCGCGCACAGCAGCGCGGCGCTGTTGTAGCGGAGCGGCTTGGCGGCCTGCGCCAGGGCCTCGGCCGCCGTGGCGTCCGGGGCGACCTGGGCGCAGGCCGTGCGCGGGGCGTCCTGCGGCGGGGCGTCGCCCGCCGGGGCGTCCTGCGGGATGCCGAAGTCCACGACCACCGCGATCCGCTTGCGGCCCTCCACGGCCGCGGTGTCCCCGCAGACCGCCGCGAAATCGGCCGCCGCGCGCGGCTTCGCCGCCTCGGCCGCCGCGTCCTGGCTCACCGAGAAGCGGAAGCCCAGGGCCGAGCCGTCCGCCGGGCGGGCCGTCGAGGGGCCCTGGGTGGCGTACTGCCACTGGCCTCCCGAGCCCTCCCAGAACGACCAGTAGCGGTAGCCCGCCGCCAGGGCCGGGGAGGACGCCAGGAGGGTGAGGAGGATGCCGAACGCGAGGACCAGCGGGATCGGGCCGCGGCGCATCAGAGCTGGTTCTTCTTCCGGCGGCCGCTCAGCAGGACGCCGATGCCCATGCCGGCCGCCAGGCCCGCGCCCACGATCCACCAGACGTTCGAGTCGCTGCCCTCGTCGTTCGCGTCCGACTTGGGCTCCGCCGTCGTGGCGGTCTGCGGGGCCGGGCCCGTCGCGTTCAGGGCCGTCACCAGGTCGGTGCCGCCGAACGACTTCGGGTCCGCGCCCGTCGCGTGCGCGGCCAGGACCAGGGTGCCCAGGGCCGCCGGGCTGTCCTTGGCCCACTCCGCCGAGTTCGTCTTCAGCCACTCCAGCGCGCCCGCCGCCGACTGCTTGTGCCCGGCCGCGGCCAGGGCGATCACCGCGTCGGCGGTGTTGCCGGTGTCCGCGGTCGGCTGGTCCGCGCCCGGGGTGACGGCCGTGAGGTGGCCGTCCTTCTTCAGGGTCTCGGCCAGGTAGCCGGCCGCGCCCTGCGCCGCGGCCGCCGGGTCGGCGGCGCCCGCCGGGCAGGCCAGTGCGGCCGCGGGGGTGTCCGTGGCGGAGGGGGCGACGACCGAGCCCTGACCCAGGCCGGCCAGGACGGCGGCGGCCGTGGCGTCGGCGTTGGCCGCGAGCTTGCCGTCCGGCGCCGGCTGGTACCCGAAGGCGCCCCGGTCGGCGGCCGGCTCGGCGGCGCAGCCCAGCTGGAAGGCGAGCAGGCCCTCGTACGCGGACTTCCCGGCCTTCGACTTCACCTCGGCCGGCTTCTCGCCCGCCACCACCAGCGCGCTGATGACGATGGAGGTGGAGTTGCCCTCGCTGGGGGTGCCGGGGACGAAGGCCCAGCCGCCGTCCTCGTTCTGGACGGACTTCAGCCAGTCCACGGCCTTCTTCACGGCCGCGTCCCGGCCGCCCGTCGCCTTCAGCGCCTGCACGGCCACCGCGGTGGCGTTCGTGTCGAACATCGTCTTGTCGTCGCAGGCGGTGGCCGCGTCCGCGCGGAAGGAGGCGAAGCCGCCGTTCGCGCACTGCTGCCCGGCCAGCCAGTCGACGGCCTCCTTGGCCGGCTTCACGCCGACCGTGTTCTGGGCCAGCAGCGCGAAGGACTGCCGCCACACGCCGTCGTACGTCGGGTCCTTCTTGCCGTAGAGGCCGGAGGGGATCACCGGGGCCGCCGGGGTGGAGGGGGAGGGCGCGGCGAGGGCTGCGGGGGCGGCGCCCACGCAGAGCACGGCGGAGGCGGCGAGCGCGGCGGCGCTGCGTCGGACGTTCATGGGGGCGGGTGCCTCTCGTGCTGGGGAGCAGGAGAGCAGGCCCGCACAGGGCACCGGGCTCCGGCTCCGTTTACCTCGACGGTGCCGGCCGCCGGGGACTCCGGCGGCGCGAGCCGCGCACCTCGCGTACGGGGCAGTCCGGCTCCCCGCCCGGCAGGGGCCTGGGCGGGTCACGGTTGCGGGTCAGCGCCGGAATCGCACCGGCTTCCCCCCGTACGGAAGGGTGGACGACGGGTTCACTGTACCGGCCCGTAGCAGCCCGGGAGGGTGGCGTCCGGCCGTAGCGCCCCTTACCCACGGGGCCTGCCGCGTCACAGTGCGCGGTAGGTGACCGGATCGCTGCCCGGGACCGCCTCCGCCCGGCCCTGCTTCACCAGCCGCCGCAGGTGGGCTTCCGCCTCCGAGACGGCGATGTTGCGGGAGCCGTACGGGATCTGCTCCCAGGGCCGGTTCCACTCCATGCGCTCCGCCAGCTCCCACGGGGTCAGCGGCTCGGCCAGCAGCTCACGGAGGCCGGTCAGCCGTTCCTCGTGGTGGTGCAGGAGTTCGCGCACCCGGGCCGGGGCGTCGGTGAAGGCGTGCTGGTGGGCCGGGAGGACCTCGGCCGGGTCGAGGCGGCCGATGCGTTCGAGGGAGTCGAGGTAGTCGCCGAGCGGATCGGTGACCAGCTCGGACGACGGGTCCTCGTAGAGGCCGATGTGCGGGGAGATCCCGGGCAGCAGGTGGTCCCCGGAGAAGAGGCGGCCGTTGCCGGGGAGGTTCGCCGGATGCCGCTCCTCCAGGTGCAGGCAGACGTGGCCGGGGGTGTGCCCCGGGGTCCAGATGGCGCGCAGGCGGCGTCCGGCGAGGGGCAGCAGCTCGCCGGGGACGATCTCCCGGTCGGGGACCGCGGCGCGCAGGCCGGGCAGGGTGCGAATGCGGCCGCTCGCGCGGGCGGCCCGCAGGGGGGCGATGTGCTCCTCGGGGGCTCCTGCGGCGGCCAGCTTCCCGCTCATGTAGTCGAACCAGGTGCCGGGCTCGGCGGAGCGGGTCCGTACGACGACCTCGGTGTCGGCGGCGTGCATGGCGATCCAGGCCCCGGAGGCCTCGCGGACCCGGCCGGACAGGCCGTGGTGGTCGGGGTGGTGGTGGGTGATGACCACGCCGTGGACGTCGGCGATCGCGACGCCGAGCGCGCCCAGGCCGGCGACGAGGGTGTCCCAGGACTCCGGGTCGTCCCAGCCGGTGTCGACGAGGACCGGGCCGCGGTCGGTGTCGAGGACGTGGACGAGGGTGTGCCCCAGCGGGTTGTCGGGGATCGGGACCTTGATGCCGCGGACGCCGCCGCCGTGGTCGGTGACGTGGGGGGTGACGGGGGCCGCGGCCGCGGCGGCCGGGGGCGTGGCCCCGGGGCCGGCGGGCGGTGCGGCCTGCGGCGTCGTGTCCTGAGGCGTGTCCTGAGGCATGAGGGCTCCCTGTCTGCGCCCGGCCGCGTCTGCGCCGCCCGGCTCACTCTCACGAGAACGTGTTCCAGTAGTCGCCCAAGTCGACCATCTGCGGGCGGTTCTGACTAGTCGCAACCCCTTGTTGGATCTTCCGGATCGTTCCGTCCTGGCCGTGGACTCCTCGAACTAGAACTGGTATCAGTTCGGGAACGCCAAGCCGCAGGAGGCAGCAGCCATGACCGAGCTCGTGGAACACGGACACCTGTTCATCGGCGGGGAGTGGACGGATCCGCTGGGCAGCGACACGATCGAGATCGTCTCCCCCCACACCGAGCAGGTCATCGGCAGCGTCCCGCACGCCTCCCGCGCGGACGTGGACCGCGCCGTCGCGGTCGCGCGCAAGGCCTTCGACGAGGGGCCCTGGCCCCGGACGTCCCTGGACGAGCGGATCGCCGTCGTCACCCGGATCAAGGACGCGATCGCCGTCCGGCACGAGGAGATCGCCCGGTCGATCAGCTCGCAGAACGGGTCCCCGTACTCCTGGAGCGTCCTCGCGCAGGCACTCGGCCCGATGATGGTCTACGACGCCGCGATCCAGGTCGCACGCGCCTACCCGTACGAGGAGCACCGCCAGGGGGCGCTCGGGCCGATCCTGGTGCGCCGGGAGCCGGTGGGTGTGGTCGCGGCCGTCATCCCGTGGAACGTGCCGCAGTTCGTGGCCGCCGCGAAGCTGGCGCCCGCGCTGCTGACGGGGTCGACGGTGATCCTCAAGCCGTCCCCCGAGTCGCCGCTGGACTCGTACATCCTCGCCGACATCGCCCGCGAGGCCGGGCTGCCGGAGGGGGTGCTGTCGATCCTGCCCGCCGACCGCGAGGTCAGCGAGTACCTGGTCGGCCACCCCGGTGTCGACAAGGTGGCCTTCACCGGCTCGGTCGCGGCCGGCCGGCGCGTGATGGAGGTCGCCGCCCGCAACCTGACGCGGGTCACGCTCGAACTCGGCGGCAAGTCCGCCGCCGTGATCCTGCCGGACGCCGACCTGGAGTCGACCGTCGCCGGCATCGTCCCGGCGGCCTGGATGAACAACGGGCAGGCCTGCGTGGCCCAGACCCGGGTGCTCGCGCCGCGCAGCCGGTACGAGGAGGTCGCCGAGGCGCTCGCGGCCGCGGCCGGAGCGCTGGTGGTCGGCGACCCGCTGGACCCGGCGACGCAGCTCGGGCCGCTGGTGGCCAGGCGGCAGCAGCAGCGGTCGCTGGACTACATCCGGATCGGCCAGGAGGAGGGCGCGAAGGTCCTGGCGGGCGGCGGCCGCCCGGCGGGGCTGGAGCGGGGCTGGTACGTGGAACCGACGCTCTTCGGGGACGTGGACAACTCGATGCGGATCGCCCGTGAGGAGATCTTCGGGCCGGTCGTCTGCCTGATCCCGTACGCGGACGAGTCCGAGGCGGTACGGGTGGCCAACGACTCGGAGTTCGGTCTGAGCGGCAGCGTCTGGACGGGGGACGTCGAGCACGGCATCGACTTCGCCCGGCAGGTGCGGACGGGCACCTTCAACGTGAACACCTTCAGCCTGGACATGCTGGGGCCGTTCGGCGGCTACAAGAACAGCGGTGTGGGGCGGGAGTTCGGGCCCGAGGGGCTGAGCGAGTACCTGGAGCACAAGATGATCCACCTGCCGGCGGGCTACGCGGCGGGTGCGTGAGCGCCGTGGGTGACCGCTGGGTGGTGGAGGTGGACCGGGGGGTCTGCATCGGCTCGGGCATGTGCGTGAACCACGCGCCGGAGGGCTTCGAGCTGGACTCGGCGCGCCAGTCGCATCCGCGGGACCCGGAGACGGACGCGAACGAACCGGTCCTGACGGCGGCGGAGGGCTGCCCGGTGGAGGCCATCCTGATCACGCTGGCCGGGAGCGGGGAGGCGGTGTTCCCGCCGGAGGAGTAGGGGCGGGGCTCGTGGGGGGCTTCGGGGGGCGGGACCCACGCGCTCGGGGTCGGTGGCGTGTCCGGGGGCGTCCCGGCAGTCCACTGTCCTTCCGTGTCGGGCCGGTCCGTCAAGGGCGCTCACTTCGTTCGCGTCGCTGCGCGATGTCGCTGCGCTCCACCCTTGACCGACCGCCCCGCCCCGGAAAGACAACAGACTGCCGGGAAGCCCCCGAAGGAATGGCCGGGAGGATACCGGGCAGGAACGGGCCCTCAGCGATCCTGATCGGCGCCCCCTGCCCACCGGCACACCCAAGGGCCTCGCGATCGGCCTGACCGGACCTCGGCGGGCCGCAACCCGCACCGGATGACGATGAGATGACCATCCCCCACCGGTACGCCTCAGATCGCTACACGCTTCTCCCGATCGGCGTCCGACGACCGTCCGGGGCTGATCGCACACCGCGCGGCGCCCGGTCGACAGGGGTGGGGCGGGGGAGGAGCATGGAGAGGGGAGGTGCGAAGGGGAAGGCGAAACCATGAACGGACCCAGCCGACCGGCTCTCGCCGGAGTCCTCATCGTCTCCTTGGCCGGACTCTTCCCGGCGGCTCATGCCGTGGCGGCCCCGCCGACCCTGGTCACCGCCACCTGCACGGCCGCGGCCGGCCCGTCGAACACCGTGACACTCACGGTCTCCGGGTTCAGCGGTGACCTGCGGGTGACGGAGACGGGCAGCAACGTCTCGAAGATCATCCACAAGGGCACGCCGACCATTTCGAAGCTGCCGCCGGGCAACTACGTAGTCGAGTGGTCCAACGCGCCGACCCCCGCGGAGAGCCAGCGCACCGTATGCGTCGGCGACGGCATGACGACGAACCAAGGGGAGAACCAATACAGCACGGGCTTCCAGCAAGGACTCAAGGACACCCTTGCGACCTGCCAGAAGAACGCGCCGAAGCAGGTCGCACCGGATCCGAACTGGCAGGCCGGCTACGACAAGGGCGCCGCGACCGCACTCGACAGCAAGCGCTGCACCGACTGACGAACCCCACCGCCTACGAAGCCCTCTGACCAGCCCCGGACGGTCGTCGGACGCCAGTCGGGAGAAGTGCGTAGCGATCCGATGCGTTCTTGGGCTTGTCGGCGGGGGACGGTCATCTCATCGTCATCCGGTGCAGGTTGAGGCCCGTCGAGGTCCGGACGGGCCGATCAGGAGGCCTCTGGGGGTGCTGATGGGCAGGAGGCGCCGATCGGCATCGCTGAGGGCCCGTCCCTCTTGCTGAACCTCCCGGCCATTCCTTCGGGGGTTTCCCGGCAGTCTGTTGTCTTTCCGGGGCGGGGCGGTCGGTCAAGGGTGGAGCGAAGCGACATCGCGGAGCGACGCGACCGCAGGGAGCGCCCTTGAGGGACCGCCCCGACACGGAAGGACAGTGGACTGACGGGACGCCCCCGGACACACCACCGACCCCGACTGCGCGAATCCCGCCCCCGAAGCCCCCGACGAGCCCCCGCCGACCCCCCTTTCAGGCCGAATCCGCGGACCCTGCCCCCGACCCCGCCCCCGACCCCGACCCCGGCGCCGTCAGCGTGATCAGGCGGCAGACCGTTTCGATGTCGATCTTGACCTGGGCGATCGAGGCGCGGCCCGAGAGCCAGGTGATCAGCGCCGAGTGCCAGGTGTGCTCGATCACCCGGACCGCCGAGAGCTGCTCCGCCGTCGGCGGGGCCTCCAGGCCCATCGCGTCCAGGATGATCGCCGTGGTCAGCCGGGACACCGTGTCCACCTCGGGGCTCACGCTGCGGTCCGCGAACGTCAGTGCGCGGACCATCGCGTCGGCGAGGTGCGGTTCCCGCTGCAGCGCCCGGAAGGCGCGCATCAGGGTCTCCGCGACCCGGGCGGCCGGGTCCTCGCCCGCCGGGGGGCGTTTGCGGAGTGTCGTGTGCATGTGCTGGAGCTGGTCCTGCATGGTGGCGACGAGCAAGTGCACCTTCGACGGGAAGTACCGGTACAGCGTGCCCAGTGCGACCCCGGCGGCCTCGGCGACCTCCCGCATCTGGACGGCGTCGAAGCCGCCCCGGCTGGCCAGCTGCGCGCTGGCGTGCAGGATCCGGCGGCGGCGCGCCTCCTGGCGCTCCGTCAGGGGAGGGGACGCCGTCATGGCGACGGCTTTCGCATCCGCTGTCATCTGTCCCGTTCCATGGCGTTCCGTGTCGTTGCGGTGCTGACTTCCGGCCTGTTCGCGTCGTGTGTCGACAGGTGATCTGCGGCCAGCATGTCAGGCGTCGAAGCCGTGGCGCGAATCACCTGCTCCGCCTCTTACGGTGTGGTTTCCGGCCGGTAGATTCAATGGTCTTCGACGGATCAAGTCTGAAACTTGTTCTACATTATGCGAGCGGTTACGCTCCGGCGAAAGTGCAGGGAGAAGGGGGCCGAGAGTGACCGCTGAGGCCATGGTGACGAGCCCTTTCGCGGGTTCCGCCACCGACGGCGACCGCCCGTTGCGCATCGCACTCCTCACCTATAAGGGGAACCCGTTCTGCGGCGGTCAGGGCGTCTACGTCCGGCACCTCTCGCGGGAGCTCGTGAAGCTCGGCCACAGCGTCGAGGTCATCGGCGCGCAGCCGTATCCGGTCCTCGACACCGGCGCCACGCTCACCGAGCTGCCGAGCCTGGACCTGTACCGGCACCCCGACCCGTTCCGCACGCCCAAGCGCGACGAGTACCGGGACTGGATCGACGCACTCGAGGTCGCCACCATGTGGACCGGCGGATTCCCCGAGCCGCTGACCTTCTCGCTGCGGGCCCGGCGCCATCTCGCCGCCCGCGCGGGCGAGTTCGACGTCATCCACGACAACCAGACGCTCGGCTACGGCCTGCTCGCCGACCTCGGCGCCCCGCTCGTCACCACCATCCACCACCCCATCACCGTGGACCGGCAGCTGGACCTGGACGCCGCGCAGGACCGCAAGAAGCGGCTCTCCGTCCGCCGCTGGTACGGCTTCACGCGCATGCAGGGGCGCGTCGCCCGCCGGCTGCCCTCCGTGCTGACCGTCTCCGGCTCCTCCAAGCAGGAGATCGCCGAGCACCTGGGCGTGCGCGACGAGCGCATCCACGTCGTCCACATCGGCGCCGACACCGACCTGTGGTCGCCCGACGCGTCCGTGGCCGAGGTGCCCGGACGGATCGTCACCACCTCCAGCGCCGACGTCCCGCTCAAGGGCCTGGTCCACCTCGTCGAGGCACTCGCGAAGCTGCGCACCGAGCAGCCCGACGCCCATCTCGTCGTCGTCGGCAAGCGGGCCGAGAAGGGTCCCGTCGCCCGCGCGATCGAGACGTACGGGCTCCAGGACGCGGTCCGCTTCGTCAAGGGCATCACCGACGCCGAGCTCGTCGACCTGGTGCGCAGCGCGCAGATCGCTTGCGTGCCCTCGCTGTACGAGGGCTTCTCGCTGCCCGCGGCCGAGGCCATGGCCACCGGTACCCCGCTGGTCGCCACCACCGGCGGCGCGATCCCCGAGGTCGCGGGCCCGGACGGCGAGACCTGTCTCGCGGTGCCGCCCGGCGACGCGGGTGCGCTGGCCGCCGCGCTGGGGCGGCTGCTGGGCGACGAGCAGCTGCGGGCCCGCCTCGGCGCGGCCGGACGCGAGCGGGTGCTGTCCCGGTTCACGTGGGCCAGAGCCGCCGAGGGCACCGCCGCGCTCTACCGCGCCGCCGTCGAGCAGGCAGCCCGCAGCCGCCGCGCGCGGTGACCTTCCGCCTTTTCCACACCACCCCCGTACACCCCCGCGACCGCGAAGGCAGGACCCCGTGCTGACCGTCGATTTCTCCCGGTTCCCGCTCGCCGCAGGCGACCGTGTGCTCGATCTGGGCTGCGGCGCCGGCCGGCACGCCTTCGAGTGCTACCGGCGCGGTGCCCAGGTGGTCGCAGTCGACCGCAACGGCGAGGAGATCCGCGAGGTCGCCAAGTGGTTCGCCGCGATGAAGGAGGCCGGTGAGGCCCCGGCCGGCGCCACCGCCACCGCGATGGAGGGCGACGCGCTCGCCCTGCCCTTCCCGGACGAGTCCTTCGACGTCGTCATCATCTCCGAGGTGATGGAGCACATCCCCGACGACAAGGGCGTGCTCGCCGAGATGGTCCGCGTCCTGAAGCCCGGCGGCCGCATCGCCATCACGGTCCCGCGCTACGGCCCGGAGAAGATCTGCTGGGCGCTGAGCGACGCCTATCACGAGGTCGAGGGCGGGCACATCCGCATCTACAAGGCCGACGAGCTGCTCGGGAAGATGGAGGCCGCCGGCCTCAAGCCGTACGGCACCCACCACGCGCACGGACTGCACTCCCCGTACTGGTGGCTCAAGTGCGCGTTCGGCGTCGACAACGACAAGGCGCTGCCGGTGAAGGCGTACCACAAGCTCCTGGTCTGGGACATCATGAAGAAGCCGCTGGCCACGCGGCTCGCGGAGCAGGCGCTCAACCCGGTCATCGGCAAGAGCTTCGTGGCGTACGCGACGAAGCCGCACCTTCCCGTCGGCGCAGCGAAGTGAGCTCGCCCGGGCGCACCGAACGCCTGGTGCTGGACGGCGTACTGACAGCGGAGGAGGCCGCCGGGACGGTGGCCGGCATCCTCGCCGCGCAGCGCTCCGACGGGGCGATCCCGTGGTTCCGCGGCCACCACCTGGACCCGTGGGACCACACCGAGGCCGCGATGGCCCTGGACGTGGCGGGCGAGCACGAGGCCGCGGAGCGGGCGTACGACTGGCTGGCCCGGCACCAGAACGCCGACGGCTCCTGGTACGCGGCGTACGCGGACCGGCCGGACGGGGTGGACACCGCCGTGCCGCAGGACGCGAGCCGGGAGTCCAACTTCGTCGCGTACATAGCCGTCGGTGTCTGGCACCACTACCTGGCCACCGGCGACGACCCGTTCCTGGACCGCATGTGGCCCGTCGTCTACGCGGCGACCGAGTTCGTGCTGGCGCTGCAGCAGCCGGGCGGGGAGATCGGCTGGAAGCGGGAGGCCGACGGCGGCGCCGTCACGGACGCGCTGCTCACCGGCTCCTCCTCGATCCACCAGGCGCTGCGCTGCGCGCTGGCGATCGCCGAGCACCGCGAAGAGCCGCAGCCGGACTGGGAGCTGGCGGCGGGGGCCCTCGGACACGCGATCCGGCGCCACCCCGAGCGGTTCCTGGACAAGTCCCGGTACTCGATGGACTGGTACTACCCGGTGCTGGGCGGCGCCCTCGGCGGCGCGCAGGCGAGGGCGCGGATCGAGGAGCGCTGGGACGAGTTCGTGGTCCCCGGGCTCGGTGTGCGCTGCGTCCTGCCGAACCCGTGGGTGACGGGCGGGGAGTCCTGCGAGCTCGCGCTGGCCCTGTGGGCGGTGGGGGAGTCGGACCGGGCGCTGGAGATCCTGCGGTCGATCACGCACCTGCGTGCGGACAACGGCATGTACTGGACGGGCTACGTCTTCGAGGACAAGGCGGTGTGGCCGGTGGAGCAGACGACCTGGACGGCCGGGTCGCTGCTGCTCGCCGTGGCGGCGCTGGGCGGCGACGAGGCCACCGGGGCGGTGTTCGGGGGGCTGGAGCTGCCGTCCGGGCTGGAGCCCGACTGCTGCCGGCAGGGCTGAGCACGCAGAGGGGCAGGCCGCCGCGGACGGGGCCTGCCCCTGAGGGGGAACCCGCGGTCAGCGCCGGTAGAGCCGGCCCGCGATGAAGTGGCCGATGACGAGGTAGGCCACGGCCGCCACGCCGTAGCCGACCACGACCTGGACCCACTCCCGGTCGAAGGTGAACAGGTCGTAGGACCATCCGGCCAGCCAGGTGGCGGCGTCGTGGACGAACTCCACGAGGCCGTTGCCCCGGTTGGCGTCGAGGAAGTAGAGAAGGACCCACAAGCCGATCGTGAAGGCCATGACGTCCGCCACCGCGGCGACGGCCCGGCCGGCTTGAACGCCTCCACGGGCGTGTACTCCGGTGTGTGTGCGCATGCAGCGCGTCTTGCCCCGTCCGGGTGAAGCAAACCCGAACGGGTCAGCCAAGTGGCGCAGCGCCGGGGCCCGGGTGACGCTGCGGGAGACACCTCACTCCCCGGAGGTCCACCGTGTCGAAACCCAGCGAGTCCATACCCACCAGCACCCGGTTCCGCCGCGCCGTCACGGCCCTGCTCGTGTCCGGCGCGCTGCTCGCGGGCGCCACCGCCTGCGGCAGCGGCTCCGCCAGTGGATCCGGCGGCGGTGAGCCCGCGCGCTCCGACATCGCGATGTCCGTGGCCGCGCAACAGGAGGCGGTTGACGAGGCGCTCGCCGTGCAGGCGCTGACCGCGCAGGCGGCGGCCTGGCAGGAGACCGCCGACGAGGCGGCGGCCGCCGCCACGCCCGCGCCCACCACTTCCGCGGAGAAGCAGAAGTTCGCGAAGACGCGGTTCGTCGCCAACGCGGGGCTCGCGGCCGGGGCCACCTACCAGTGGATCATCAAGCCGTATCGTGCGGGCAAGTTCAAGAAGGGCGCCAGCGGTCGTACGTTCGCCCTGATCAAGGCGGGCCTCGCGGGCGCGTTCGCGTACAACCGGCTGAAGGCGGCCGCGGACAACGCCAAGGGCGACCCGCTGCTGTCGAAGGCGGTGGCCCCGCTGACGGCGGGCATCGAGTCCCTCAAGGGGCTGGGTTCCAAGCTGCGCAAGGGCGATGCGACCGACGCCGACCTGGGTTCCCTCCAGGACGTCATCACCGGTGTCAAGGGCGCGGGTGCGGGCGCCGGCGCCACGGTGACCGACAGGGTCCCGAGCCTGTCGCAGCTGAGCGGCGGATAGGCCCGCGGCTCCTCGTGCTCCGCGGGCCGGCCGGGCAGCGTCGCCCGGCCGGCCCGCGGGCTGTTTCAATGGACGGATGATCGATTTCCTGCGGCGCAAGCGGCGCGAGCGGATCGCCGCCGGGACCCCGGACGGAATCCCGTGCATGGTCCGCCATCCGGCCGGAGCCGGCCGCTGGCGCGTGGGCCGGGTGCTCACGGGCCCGGGCGGGGTCCGCTGGGAACCCCGGCGCGGTGAGCCCGTACCGCTGCCCGGCGGCCGCGCGACCGGTGTGCGGCCCCCGTCCGTGAAGGAGGGCATCTCGATCAACCCCGGCTCGCGGATCGTGACCTGTACCTACGGGAGCGGTGAGCCCGGCGGGACCATCGACATCGCCGTCATGCCGTTCGACCTGCGGGAACTGCTGGAGGCCGTCCCCCAGGCCGGGCAGGACGCCTCAGCCCCCTGACACGCCGGGAGCCCCGGTCACCGCGGTGTGCGCGCGGTGGCCGGGGCTCCGGTGTGCTGCGGGCGGGGTCAGCCCTGGGTGAAGTAGCCGAACAGGTCGGTGATCACGTGGTTGGCGCCGCCGTGGCTGTTCCAGACGGAGACGCGGCCGTCGGCCACCGGGGTGGTGACGTGGTTCGGCACGGTCTCACCGGGACGGGTGTTGAGGCTGCTGGCCTCGGGACGGGTGCCGCCGTACCCGTACACGGTGAGGAAGCCCGGGCCGGTGGTGTCGGTGGCCGTGACGTTCAGGGCCGCGCCGACCGCGTTCGCCGGGATCCCGGCGACGGTGGCCGTCGCGCCGGGGGCCAGCTTGCCGGTGGTGCGGGTGTCGGCGAGGCGCTGCGGGACGACGGGCGTGAAGAGGGCCTTGCCGTCCTTGGCGTAGTAGCCGACCGCGTCCAGGACGAGGTGGGTGGAGCCGGTGTTGGTGTAGAGGGTGATGGTGCCGTTCGGTCCGACGGGGACGATGGCCTGGTTGGACTTGTCCTTGCCGGGTTCGAGGTTGAGGTTCGAGGTGGTCGGGCGCTTGTCCGCCTCCGGGTAGGCGATGACGTGCGCGTTCTCGGTGGAGCCCGTACCGGTCAGGTTGAGGGCGACGGCCGTGGCGTCGGCGGGGATCCCGTTCACGCCGGCGACCTTGACCGTACGGGTCTGGCCGCCGCCCAGGGCGCCGCCCGCGGTGCGGGTGTCGGCGACGCGGGTCGGGGCGAGCGGGGTGAAGCGCTGCCCGGTGTTCGGCTGGTAGTGGCCGACGTAGTCCACGATGAGCGCGGCCTTGCCGGAGTTGAGCTGAGCGGAGATCAGGCCGTCGGCGCCGACGGGCACGGTGACGGTGTTGGAGGAGGTGCCGCCCGCCTTGACGTTGACGTTCGAGGTGACGGGGCGGGGCTGGCCCGAGGGCCAGACGCTGAGGTGGGTGTCCTCGGTGGCACCGGTGACGGTCACGTTCAGGACCACGGCGGAGGCGCCGGCCGTGTGGTGCGGGCCGGAGC
Organism: Streptomyces sp. NPDC001194; assembly: GCF_042896985.1. Taxonomy (NCBI): domain Bacteria; kingdom Bacillati; phylum Actinomycetota; class Actinomycetes; order Kitasatosporales; family Streptomycetaceae; genus Streptomyces; species Streptomyces sp. NPDC001194. Next base: position 325,451 of record NZ_JBIAXU010000002.1, read on the forward strand.
TGTAGTAGTGGACGGGAACGTCGATCGGGGTGGCGGCGCCGCCCTGGACGGGGGAGCCGGTCGTACGGGTGTCCAGGACGCGGGTCGGGCGGACGGCGACGTAGCCGGCCGGGGTGTAGGCGACCTGCACCGACCGCTCGGCGGTGGAGGTGGCGCCCTTGATGTCCGTGAGGGTCACGGCCACCTTGTACGTGCCGGGCTGCTTGTAGGCGTGCTGGACCGGGTTCGCGTTGCCGTCCGTGTCCTTCGTGCCGTCGCCGTAGTCCACGTCCATCCGCGCGATCGGCCACGGGGCGGCGGCGCTCTGCGGGTCGACCTCGACGGTCAGCGGCTTCACCAGCCGGTTCGGGTCGCTCTCGGTCGGCAGGTACGGCTGGGCGGTGAAGGCCGTGGCCAGCGGGGCGGCCGGGGTCACCTTGATCGACTGCTGGCGGTAGGCCTCCCGGCCCGCGGCGGTGATCGCCTTCACGCTGACCGTGCAGGCGCAGGGCGATGCGTAGACGTGCTCGGCGGTGGCCGACTTGCCGACGACCGGAGCCGTTCCGTCTCCGAAGTCGTAGCGGTACGTCAGCGTCCCGGGCCAGTTGTTGTCCGCCACGGCCTTCACCTGGACGGCGGTGCCGGCCGGGGCCCAGGCCTGGGCGATCTCCAGCTGGACGCCGCGCAGGTCGTCCTCGGACTCGCGGGCGCCGCGGTCGATGAACCCGCCGTCCTTGCCCGTGTTGGGCACGCGCGGGTCGTCCGTCACCGGGAACCCGTTGTAGTCGGTGGGCAGGGCGCCCGGAGCCGTCGGGTCGCCGGAGTCGACGGTGGGGGAGCCGTCCACCGGGCCGATGCCGTTCGCGTTGGGGGCCAGGAGGTCGTGCGCGCCCTGTCCGGTCGCGGCGGCGAGCGCCGCCGGGGTGGCGTGGCCGGTGTCGGCCCACATGTAGGCGGACGGTCCGTCGGCCGGGAAGCCGGCCAGCATGTTGTAGTCGACGCGGGTTCCGGACGCCGCGCTCTGCCCCACCAGGATGCCGCTGCGGGGAGCGGCGGGGTCGGTGCACTCCCGGGAAGTGGCGGTGTAGATCAGGTTGTTGAACGCCCCGGAGCCGGTGGAGGCGCCGCGGAAGGAGACGGCAGCTTCGCAGTTGAGGCGGAGCGTGTTGTTGGTGACGACGGTGCCGGGTGCGTCGACCGCGGCGACGGAGGCGGCCATGCGGCCGTCGATCTCGTTGCGGCTCAGCACGGTGCCCCGGGAGCCGCCCTCGATCCGGACGGGGGCGATGAGCCGGCTCCTGGTCACGCGGACGTCGGTGCTGCCCTGGTCGACGACGAGAGCGGCGGAGGCGGCCACGGCGCTGTTGATCCGGTCCAGCTCGACGTCGGAGGAACCGCTCACCTGGACCCCTCCGCTGGTGCGCAGCCCGCGCACCACCACGTGGGAGGCACCGGACACCTTGAGGGCCTTGCCGCCGGACAGCTGCACGAGGCTGGCGGCCGACGGCCCGTCGGGGACGAAGGTGATGGGCTTGCCGGGCTCGCCGGAGCGGTCGATGGTGACGGCTTCGGCGTACGGGGTGGCCGCCTTGATGCGGACGGTCTGCCCGGGCTGCACCACCTTGGCGGCCGCCGAGATGGTGCAGAACGGGAGGTCTTTCGAACCGGGACCGTCGTCGGAGCAGTCGATCACGTTGCGGTTGTTGTCCACGTACAGCGTGGACGGGGTGTCGGCAGCGGCGGCGGCCGGGATCCCGAGCAGGGTGACGAGGCCTGTGGTCAGCAGGACGGACGTACGAGTGGGACGCACCAGGGGGTTCTTTCCGGCAGGAGACGAATGGCGACGATCATCATCTACTTTCGGTCAGTCTCTGTCACATGTGATTAGTTGTTGAGTTCCGCCAGGACCCTCAGCGTGTGCGGGTCCGGGGCCGTCACGAGCAGGTCGGTGACCGGGCCCTTGCGCCACAGGTCGAGGCGTTCGGCGATGCGCTCGCGCGGGCCGATGAGCGAGATCTCGTCGGCGAAGGCGTCCGGGACGGCGAGGACCGCCTCCTCCCTGCGCCCGGCGAGGAACAGCTCCTGGATGCGGCGGGCCTCCTCCTCGTAGCCCATCCTGGCCATCAGGTCGGCGTGGAAGTTGCGGGCCGCGTGTCCCATCCCGCCGATGTAGAAGCCGAGCATCGCCTTGACCGGGAGCAGGCCCTCGGCGACGTCGTCGCAGACCTTCGCCCGGGCCATCGGGGCGATCATGAACCCCTCGGGGAGGTCGGCCAGCGAGGCCCGGTAGACGTCGGTGCGGGTCGGCGACCAGTAGAGGGGGAGCCAGCCGTCCGCGATGCGGGTGGTCTGGGCGATGTTCTTCGGGCCCTCCGCGCCGAGAAGGACGGGCAGGTCCGCGCGCAGCGGGTGGGTGATGGGCCTCAGCGGTTTGCCGATGCCGGTGCCGTCCTCCCCGCGGTACGGGTGCTGGTGGAAGCGGCCGTCGAGGGTGACGGGCCCTTCGCGGCGCAGCACCTGGCGGATGACGTCGACGTACTCGCGGGTGGCGGTGAGCGGGCTCGCGGGGAAGGGGCGCCCGTACCAGCCCTCGACCACCTGGGGGCCGGACAGGCCGAGGCCCAGCATCATCCGGCCGCCGGAGAGGTGGTCCAGGGTCAGGGCGTGCATGGCGGTGGCGGTGGGGGTGCGGGCGGCCATCTGGGCGATGGCGGTGCCGAGGCGGATCCGCGAGGTGTGCGCGGCGATCCAGGTGAGCGGGGTGAAGGCGTCCGAGCCCCAGGCTTCGGCGGTCCACACCGAGTCGTAGCCGAGGTTCTCGGCTTCGGCGGCGAGGTCGAGGTGGGTCCGGTCGGGGCCGCGGCCCCAGTAGCCGAGTGCGAGTCCGAGGCGCATGTACGTTCCCTCCAGCCGTATCTGACGATGCGTCAGGTGACTGTAGGGCAACGGCCCCCCGCCCGGAAGGGCGGGGGGCCGTCGGCCGTGCGCGGGAGGCGGCGTCAGCCGCGCTGGATGCCCGAGGTGTCGTTCAGGACGCCGCGGCGGCCGTCCTGGGTCTGGGCGATCAGCGTGGCGGGGCCGCGCTGGTCCACGGCCAGGTACCAGGTGCCCGGCGCGAGCTCGGCGATCGGGGTGGGGGAGCCGTCCTCCGGGAAGAGGGGGCGCGCCACCGGTACCGCGAACCAGAACGGGGTGAAGTCCGCCGCCGGGGCGGGCGCCGCTTCCTGCGGACCCGGAGCCGGGTTCGGCTGCGGGGTGCCGCCGTACGGCGGGACCGGCTGCGGGGTGGACCCGTACGGCTGGCCCTGCTGGGCGCCCGGGTAGCCGTACCCGGTGCCGGGCTGGGGCTGGGCCCCGTACGGCGCGGGGGCGGCGGGCTTCGGCTCGGGCACCAGACCGCCGGCGAGCGCGGGGACCTTCGCGCCCGCGACGGCCACTCCCGCCAGCGCGAGGGTGGCGAGGAAGGCGATGATGCAGCCCGCGCCGAGGTCGGCACCGCTCGGGCTGGTGATCAGGGACCAGAGGGAGGACCAGGCGGCGGAGACCGCGAGCACCGTCCCCCACGCGGCCAGCGGCAGGCCCGCGAGCTTGCGGGTCTCCGGCTGGAAGCGGGCCGCGATGAGCAGACCGGCCGCGATGAAGCCGAGCAGGAAGATGCTGGGGAGCGCCAGACGGTAGACGTCGGTGTCCCACACGCTCGGCAGGTCGAGGCCGGTCGCGGAGTAGAAGTCGAGGAACGAGGCGATGAACAGCAGCGCCGCTGCTCCGATCACCACGCCGTCGCCTCGAGTGAGGGAGCGGATGTTCACGTGTTAGGTGTCCTTCTCGGTCTCGGTCGTCTCGTGGTGCCGCGGTCGCGCACGTGCAGGAGCGGGGCGGGCGGGACCATGGTACGGAGGTTCCCGGCAACCGAGAGGATCGGGGCGGCAGGCTGTCCCCGGGGCACTACCCGCCCAAGAAGCCGACGATGCCGTCCGCGATGCCCTGGGCAGCCTTCTGCCGCCACTCCGGACTCGTCAGCAGCGCCGCGTCCTTGGCGTCACGCATGTTGCCGCATTCGATGAACACCTTGGGCCGGGTCGAGAGATTGAGTCCGCCCAGATCGTCGCGGACCACCAAGCCGGTTCCGCTGCCGAGGTAGTTGGCGGGGGCGGAGCCGGTGGTGCGGGCGAAGTTCGAACCGATCTTCTCGCCGAGGTCGCGCGAAGGGCCGACGATCTTGGCGGTGTCCGCGGCGCCCCCCTTGACCTTGGCCGGGAGGATGACGTGGTAGCCGCGGTTGCCCGAGGAGACGCCGTCCGCGTGGACCGAGACCACGGCGTCGGCGGCGGCCTCGTTGCCGATGCGGGCGCGTTCGTTGATGCAGGGGCCCCAGGCGCGGTCGGCCTCGTGGGTGAGGACCACCTTGAGGCCCTTGGCTTCCAGGACGGTGCGCAGCCGGCGCGACACGTCGAGGGTGAACTCGGCTTCCTTGTAACCGGCGTTGGTGGTGGTGCCGGTGGTGTCGCATTCCTTGCGGGTGGTGCCGATGTCGACCTTCTGGTCGATCTCGGAGGTGTGCTGGAAGTTGCCGGTGTTGTGGCCCGGGTCGATGACCACGGTCTTGCCGGCGAGCGGGCCCTTGGCCTCGGGGGCGGTCGCCGTCGGTGTCGGGGTCGAGGCCGGGGTGAGCGAGGGGGTGGCGGCCGGCATCACGATCCGGGGCGGGCGGGCGTCGTCCGCCCCCGCGCCGGTGGTCACCTGGACGAGGACCCACCCCGCCAGGAGGGTGGGGGCGAGTACGGCGGCTCCGACGGCGAGGCCGGAGCGGCGCGTGAACCACCGCCGGTCCGGGCTGACCGAGGAGGCGGACTCGGGGGAGGGGGGACTGTCGTCGTAGCGCACGTTCGCGATGCTAGACCGGCCGTCCGCCGTCGGCGCGGACCGTGGGCCATACGGGGGCGTGGTGCGCTTATCCGCTTATACGTGCACCGCCGGGCGCGGGCCCGCGCCCGGCGGTGCACGGCAGGACGTCCTCTAGATCCCCGGGGCGGTGCGGCGCAGGATGCGGAGGGAGTCGGTCACCGAGACCTCCTCGAAGGCGCCGGAGGCCAGGGCGCGCAGGTAGATCCGGTACGGGGCCTGGCCGCCGTCGGCCGGGTCGGGGAACACGTCGTGGATGGCGAGCGTGCCGCCCTCGGCGACGTGCGGGGCCCAGCCCTCGTAGTCGCCGGCGGCGTGCTCGTCGGTGTGGCCGCCGTCGATGAAGACGAAGCCGAGCTTGCCGCCCCAGGCTGCCGCGACCTGCGGGGAGCGGCCCACGATCGCGATGACGTGCTCTTCCAGGCCCGCCTTGTGGAGGGTGCGGCGGAAGGTCGGGAGGGTGTCCATCAGCCCGACCTCCGGGTCCACGACGCTCGGGTCGTGGTACTCCCAGCCCGGCTGCTGCTCCTCGCTGCCGCGGTGGTGGTCGACCGTGATCGCGGCGACCCCGGCCTCGCGGGCGGCGTCGGCCAGCAGGACGGTGGAGCGCCCGCAGTACGTGCCGACCTCCAGGAGCGGCAGCCCGAGCGCCGCCGCGGCGGCGGCCGCCTCGTACAGGGCGAGGCCCTCGCGTACGGGCATGAACCCCTTGGCCGCCTCGAAGGCGGCCAGGATCTCCGGCTTGGGGGTGGCGGGCGCCATGGGGTTCCTCCGGCAGTGCTGTGGTGGGCTGGGCTGGGCGCCCATGGTGCCCTACCGGCTGGTAGCGCACCATGGCGGGGGCCGACCCTTCCGTCGCGCCCGGACGGCGGGGCCCGTCCGAGTGGCGGGCGGGGCTCCCTCGCCGGGGGGACGGGCTGCGGCGCGCCCCCTTCCGAGTCCTGGTCCGCTCATCCGACATGCGTACTTTGACCGCCATGTTCAGACTCGGAGTCTTCGCCGCCGCGGCGGCAGCCCTCGCGACCGTGGTCGCCCCGCCCGCCGCCGAGGCCCACGCGCAGCAGTTCGTGCCGTGCACCGCCGCCGCGCTCCGGAACGCCCTCACCACCGCCAACGACGCCGCCGGGCCCGCGCACCTCTTCCTCTCGCCCGGCTGCACGTACACCCTCACGGACCCCGACAACCCCGGCAACGGTCTGCCGCAGGTGACCGGCGACATCACGGTCGTGGGCAACGGCAGCACGATCCGGCGCCGGTCGGCGACCGGATTCCGGATCTTCGAGGTCACCGCTCCCGGCAGACTCGCCCTGAACGACCTGACGGTCCGCGGCGGCCGTTCGGAGAGCGGCGGCGCGGGCGGCGGCGGCATCGCCAGCGCGGGCGTGCTCACCCTCCACTCCGTCACGGTGACCGGGAACGTCTCGGCGCTCTCCGGGGCGGGCGGCGGCATCATCAGCTCCGGCACGCTCAACCTCCGCGACAGCACCGTGAGCCACAACGTCTCCACCCACAACGGCGGCGGCGTCCACAGCTCCGGCACGGCGAACATCTCGAACACCACCATCACCGGCAACACCGCCAAGGACGCCGGCGGCGGACTGGACGCGCGCGGCAGCCTGACCCTCGGCGGCAGCCGGGTGACGGACAACGCCGCACGGCTCGACGGCGGCGGCATCAGCGCCTTCATGCTGACGGGGACCGTCACGGACACCCTCGTCCAGGGCAACGACACGGCCGAGGACAACGACGGAGGCGGTGGCATCCTCAACCGGCAGTCGACCCTGACCCTGGAGCGGACCACGGTCTTCGCCAACCGGGTCGTCGAGACCGGGGCGACGGGCGGCGGGATCTCCAACATCTCCGGCGCCTCGCTCATCCTCCGGAACAGCTCGGTGACCGGCAACTACGCCGGGGGCGCTCCGGGCGGCATCTTCAACCACGCGAGCACCGTGTCGCTGACCGCCACCACCGTGGCGGACAACTACCCGACCAACTGCGCCCCCGGCGTGTTCGCCGACTGCGCCGACTGACGCGTCCTACACGGCGGCCGGCGCCGGGACGAGGTGTGCCCGCAGGAGCATCCGCGACGAGTGGTCCACCAGATGCCGCATGACCGGCAGGTGGTGCTCGTCGCCCCCGAGCACGGAGAGCAGGCGGTGGGCCTCGACGCGGAAGGCGTCGAGGTCCGCGGCGTACCGGCCGAGCACGTCCGGCGCGAGGAGGAGGCCGCCCAGCTCCGCGCGCGCCTGTCCGCAGCGGCGGGCCGCGACGCTCCGGCCCAGGATGTCCGCCCGGTCCGCCGGTGTGGCCGCGTCGTCGAGGGCGCAGGTGAGCAGATAGGTGACCGTCCCGTTGCGGAGGTCTTCATCGCGGCCGGTCAGGATGTCTTCCTGATCGTTGAACAACTGCCACAGGATACCGAATACGTATCCGAACTCCCGCCACAGTTCGACTCTTTCGTCACTCGCGCCCGCCAATATCGCGGCCATCGCCGTGATCATCGAGTAGGGCCCGCCGGATTTCCCGCGATAGGTCTCGATCACCGATTTCCGGGTGGCGTGCTCGGCGTCCGCGTCGATATCGGTCAGCTGCCCCTCGGCGCCGACCGCCCAGCCCGTCGCGACTTCGGCCGTCAGGGCGACCCGGACTTCGGCCGGCACCGGGAGCGAGCGGATGATCCGGATCGGCAGCACCGTGCCGCTGAGTACCGAGGCCAGCAGTGCTTCGTCCTGGCCGATGCCGGCGGAGGCCGTCGTGCCGTGCCCGTCGGCGAGGTCGTCGAGGTAGCAGGCCGAGGTCCACCAGAGCACGTGCACGGCGGCCAGCGGGGCGGCCGGTCCGGCATTTCCCGTTTCGATGGCGTGCACCATCATCGGGAGCACGGAGAGGGGATGCCGCATTTTTTGATGCCTGAGGAGTCTGCTCACGGCGTTCCTGGCGGCGCCCGCGCCCGAAGCGGGAGTGAGCGTCGAGACGGCGGCTTCTAATTCTGCCTGGATGTCCTGGGCTACGTGCCGGTGGAGGTCCACGTACGTGATGCAATTCACGGTATTTTCCTTCCTGGAATGAATTGGGCCCGGCGTCAACGCCCCAGATTCGGTCATTTGGCGCGGAGGGATCTAGAGCGATTTCCGGACATGACCTGTTCCGGTCCCGTGGCATTCGAACCACACCGTCTTGCCGGAGGCCGTCGGCTCCACGCCCCAGCGGTCGGTCACGGCCTCGACCAGCAGCAGCCCCCGCCCGCCGTCGGCGAGCTCCCCGCCGCGCGCCGGGCGGACCGGCCCCGGACAGTCGTCCGCCACCTCGACCCGCAGCCCTTCCGGACCGCACAGGATGAGCACCGAGCAGCCCCGGCCCGGCACGTGCCGCACGACGTTGGAGACCAGCTCGGTCAGCGCCAGCTCGGCGGAGTGGGTCAGTGCGGACAGGCCCCAACTGGCCAGGTGGATCCGCAGGACGCGCCGCATGTGCCGGGCCGAGTGCTCACTGACGGTGAAGGTCATGCGGTAGCTCTCGCCAAGTGCGGCTGCTGAATGCTCAGTTACGTGATTCACGGCACCAGGCTGCGGTGGCGTGGTTACGCTCGGCTACAGACCGAAACGAACGCCGCGAGGCGTGTACTTGGGGGTGACCGCCTCATGGTCAACATCCGCGATCTCGACCCCAGCGCCTCCCCGCTGGACTACTACGGCTCGGAGCTCCGCCGGCTGCGGGAGGAGGCCAAGCTGAAACAGGGGGAGCTGGGACGCATCGTCTTCTGCACGGCCTCCCTGATCGGCCAGATCGAGACGGCGCGGAAGGTGCCGACGCGGGAGTTCTCGGAGCGGGTGGACGCGGCGCTGGGTACGGGCGGGGTGTTCTCCCGGCTGGTGGGGCTGGTGCTGAGGAGTCAGCTGCCGACGTGGTTCCAGCCGTACGCGGAGATGGAGGCGAAGGCCGCGTACATCTCCACCTTCCAGGCGCAGCTGGTCTACGGGCTGCTGCAGACGCAGGAGTACGCGCGGGCGGTGCTGGGGGTGCGGACCGAGGGGGACCTCGACGCGAAGGTGGCCGCCCGATTGGAGCGGCAGCGGATCCTGGACCGCGAGATCCCGCCACTGATGTGGGTGGTGATGAGCGAGGCCGTGCTGCACCAGGAGATCGGCGGCCGGGAGGTCATGCGGAGCCAACTGGCCCAGTTGTTGGATCTGCAGGGGCGCGAGTGGGTGCAGGTGCAGATCCTGCCGTTCGAGGCGGGCGCCCATACGGGACTGCCGGGCACGTTCACCGTCATGCGGTTCGACGATGACCCCGACCTTGTCTACACCGAGGACTTCGTCCAGGGCCATATGACGGCCAATCCGCAGGCCCTCAGGGAGGGTTCGCTCCGATACGATCATTTGCAGGCCGCCGCGCTCTCCGTGGAGGACTCGGCGGCACGGATCGCCCGCGTAATGGAGGAGCGTTATGGACACCATCCAGGGCCTGAAGGGCGCGCAGTGGCGTAAGTCCTCGTACAGTTCCGACACCGGCGGCGAGTGCGTCGAGTGCGCCCCCCTCGGCGCCGCCGACTGGCGCACGGCCTCGTACAGTTCCGACACCGGCGGCGACTGCGTCGAGGTCGCCGCCCAGCCCTGCCTGGTCGCCGTCCGGGACTCCAAGAACCCCGAAGGGCCCGCCTTCACCGTGAGCCCCGCCGCCTTCTCCGCCTTCGTGCGCGGTCTCTGACCCGGCTGCCCTTGCCTTCGTCCTGCATCCAAATCCCCCTACCCTGTCCTGAGTTCGAACGGCCGGACGACCATCCGGGCTTGCCGTAGGGGACCGACGGGGGACGGGGCAGTATGAGCAACGCGTTGGACGACGACGACAACGTCGAGGGGGGCATCAAGCCGCTCGCGGCCCAGGATCCGACCCGGATCGGACCGTACCTGCTGCTCGGGCGGCTCGGGGCCGGGGGCATGGGGCGGGTGTTCCTGGCCCGGTCCGAGAGCGGGCGCACCGTCGCGGTGAAGGTGGTGCACGAGGAGCACGTGTCGGACTCGCAGTTCCGTGCCCGCTTCCGGCGCGAGATCGACGCCGCCCGGCGCGTCGGCGAGCGGTACACCGCGCCCGTCCTCGACGCGGATCCCGATGCCGACCGGCCCTGGGTGGCCACGGGGTACGTGCCCGGGCTCTCGCTGGAGCAGATCGTGCGGCGCCACGGTCCGCTGCCCGTGGACTCCGTGCACGCCCTCGCCGAAGGGCTGTTGCGCGCCCTCAAGGACATCCACACGGCCGGGATCGTGCACCGCGACCTCAAGCCGTCGAACGTGATGCTGACCGTCGAGGGCGTCCGCGTCATCGACTTCGGCATCTCGCGCGCCCTGGAGACCTCCGTCGAGTCGCTGATCACCAGCACCGGCATGGCCGTCGGCTCGCCCGGGTTCATGTCGCCCGAGCAGGTGCGCGGGCAGCGCGTCGGGGCGAAGAGTGACGTGTTCACGCTCGGCTGCGTCCTGATGTACGCGGCCACGGGCGAGCTGCCGTTCGGACAGGGCGCCGGCAACCAGCACGCCGTGATGTACCAGATCGTCGAGGGCGAGCCCGCGCTGGAGAAGGTCGAGGACGAGGCGCTGCGCGCGTTCATCGGCCGCTGCCTGGCCAAGGGCGTCGACGAGCGGCCCGGCGTGGACGAGCTGCTGGCGGATCCGGAGCGGGTCCGTCCGGCGAAGCGGGCCGGGGCCTGGCTGCCGCCCAAGGTGGTGGCGCGCCTCGCCCGGCAGGCGGGGCGACTGCTCGACGCGGAGGCGGTGCCGCAGCGGGAGAGCGCGCCGGAAGGCGGCTCCGGGGCCGTCGACCGGGCGACGCTCGACCTGCGGAAGGGGACCGGGGCGTCGGAGGAACCGGGGGCCGGGCCGCTCGTGGGCCCGGTGGCCGGAGGAACCACCACCGGAGGCGGGCGGCGCGAGCGGCGGTGGCGGATCGGAGTGCCGGTGGTCCTCGTGTTCGCGGTCGGCGGCGGGACGGTGGCGCTGATCGAGCCGTTCGGCAACGGCGCCGGCGACGAGGCGAAGGCGGCGCCGCCGGCCGCGAGCGGGCCCGTGACCCCCGGCGCCGGGACCCCGTCGGGGGCGGCGGATGCCTCCGCATCCCCGGGGGCGTCGGGTTCCCCGAACCCGTCGGTCCCGGGCGAGCAGCCCGGCCAGGTCGGCGGAGCCGCACCGGGTGGCGCCGCGGCGGGCGGGGCGGCCCCGGGCGGCGCGGGCTCCCCCGGCGGGGCAGCCCAGGGTGGCGGTGCCGGCAGTCCCGGCGGGGCCGGGGGTGCGGGGACGGACCCGGCCAAGGGGTCCGGCGCCGCGGCCGGGGGAGGGGCTGCCGCCGGAGGGGGCCAGGGCGGCGGCTCGGGCTCGACTCCCGGCGGCTCGGGCACGCCGGGCGGCGGGGGTTCCACCGGGGGCGACGCGGTCCCCTCGTACTTCGTCGGCTCCTGGAACTACGCGGCCCAGTTCAACATCGACCAGCCGGTCACGGTGACCATCGCGCGCTCCGGGGCCGTCCGCCTGATCAGCGACACCCAGATGGGGCACTGCGAGAACATTGCCAAGGTGGTCTCGGTGGCCTCCGGCGGCAGCCGGATCAACATCGGTTCGGCGGCCGTGGACAAGAGCAAGTCGAGCAGCCAGTTCTGCGGGGTGCTGGACGCGTCGTTCTTCACGAAGAGCGAGCCGAGCGGACTCCAGCACAACGTGGGGCCCGCGCACGGCGACGGCTACTACTACCAGCGTTCCTGAACCCGCGGTTCCGGTGCCCCGGCGCGAAGGAACACAGTCATCTGACCTTCCGTCAGATTGGAACGTGTTCTAGCCTGCCCGCCATGGGCATCGGAATCACGCAAGAACAGCGGGAGCTGGCCGCGGCGGTGCGCGGCTGGGCGGCGCGCGCCGTGCCGCCCGAAGAGGTGCGCAAACTGCTCGACACCCCGCCGCGGACCGGGGTGCGGCCCGCCTACTGGGACGCGATGGCCGCGCAGGGGCTGCTGGAGCCGCACCTGGAGGGCGGCACCCTCCTCGACCTGGCCGTCGTCGTCGAGGAGGCCGCCCGGGCGGCGCTGCCCGGGGCGTTCCTGCCGAGCGCGCTGGCCTCCGTACTGCTCGACCGGGCCGGGGCGCCGCCGCTCGCGGGGCGGGTCGGCGCCGTCGCCCTCGGCCCCGGCAGCCTGACCGCCGTCGCCGTCGAGGGCGGCGGGTACCTGCTCGACGGGCTCGCGCCCCCGGTGCTCGGCGCCGGCGAGGCCGACCTCGTCCTGCTCGCCGCCGAAGCCGCGCACGGGACGTGCTGGTTCGCCGTGGACGCCGCCGCGCTGGACATCCGTACGCACGACAGCGCCGACCCGACCCGGCCCACCGCCGAGGTGCGCGCCCGCGGGGTCGCCGTCACGGCCGACCGCGCCCTCGATCTCGACGCGGCCCTCGTCCGCGACCTGGCCTGCGCACTGTTCGCCGCCGACGCCTGCGGCACCGCCGCCTGGGCCGTGCACACCGCCGCCGAACACGCCAAGGTGCGCGAGCAGTTCGGCCGCCCCATCGGGCGGTTCCAGGGCGTCAAGCACCTGTGCGCCGACATGCTGGTACGCCTCGAACAGGCCCGGGCCCTGGCCTGGGACGCCGCCCGGGCGGCTGACGAGCCGGCACCGGTGCGCTCGCTCGCGGCCGCGCTCGCCGCCGGGAGCGCGCTCGACGCCGCGTACTCCTGCGCCAAGGACTGCATCCAGATCCTCGGCGGGATCGGCTTCACCTGGGAGCACGACGCCCACATCCACCTGCGCCGCACGATCGTGGCCCGGCAGCTGCTCGGCGCCGGGGACGGGCACCGCGTACGGGCGGTACGGCTCGCGGCCGGCGGTGCGCGGCGGGAGCTGCGCCTCGAACTCCCCGCCAGGGCCGAGGCGTACCGGGAGCGGGCCCGGGCCGCCGCCGAGGACGCCCGCGGTCTCGGTCCGGCCGCCGCCCGCCGGATCCTGGCGCCCACCGGGTACGCGGCCCCCCACCTGCCGCCCCCGTACGGGCTCGGCGCCGGACCCGCCGAACAGCTCGTCGTGCAGCAGGAGCTGGCGGCCGCCGGGGTCAAGATCGCCGACCTCGGCATCGCCACCTGGGTCGTGCCCTCGCTGCTCGCGTACGGGACGGAAGAGCAGCGCGAGGCGTACGTCGCGCCCACGCTGCGCGGGGAGCTCACCTGGTGCCAGCTCTTCTCCGAGCCGGGCGCGGGCTCGGACCTGGCCTCGCTGCGGACCAGGGCGGAGCGGGCGGCGGACGGCTCCTGGAAGGTCAACGGACAGAAGGTGTGGACGAGTTCCGCGCACAGCGCCGACTTCGGGATCCTGCTGGCCCGGACCGATCCGACCGCCCCCAAGCACAAGGGGCTCGGCTACTTCGTGGTCGACATGCGGGGTACACCGGGCATCGACGTGCGCCCGCTCAAGGAGATCACCGGCGAGGCCCTGTTCAACGAGGTCTGGTTCGACGACGTGGTGCTGCCCGCGGACGCCCTCGTCGGGGCGGCCGACGAGGGGTGGAAGGTGGCCCGCAACACCCTCGGCAACGAGCGGGTCCACATGGCCGACCAGATGACCTTCGACACCGGCCTGGAGGCGCTGATCGCCCGCTCGGCCGAGCTCGACGGCGCGTACCGGGCGCGGATCGGGGCGCTCACCGCCGAGGCGCACGCCCTGGCCTGCATCGGGCTGCGCACCACGCTCCAGCAGGTGTCGGGTCTGGAGCCCGGAGCCGGTGCCTCCGTGCGCAAGCTCGTCCAGACGCCCCACCAGCAGCGGACCGCCGAGCTCGCGCTCGAACTGCTGGGACCGGCGGGCGCGGTGCGGGAGGGGGCGGGGGAGCGGGCGGTGCACGGGATGCTCATGTCCCGCTGCCTGACCATCGCCGGGGGCACCACGCAGGTACAGCTCAACGTCGTCGCCGAGCGGATTCTCGGCCTTCCCAGGGACTGAGGGGCAGCAGTGATGAAGTCGTACATCGTGGGCGTCGGCATGACGAAGTTCGAGAAGCCGCAGTCGCGGGACTGGCAGTACTGGGACATGGCGAAGGAGGCCGGGACGGCGGCGCTGGCGGACGCGGGGATCGCGTACGACCAGGTGGAACAGGTCCCGGTGGGGTACTGCTTCCAGGCCTCCACGGCCGGCCAGCGGGCCGCGTACGAGCTGGGGCTGACCGGGGTCCCGGTCTACAACGTCAACAACAACTGCGCGACGGGCTCGACGGCGCTGATGATGGCGCGGCAGTTCGTGGAGGGCGGGATCGGCGACTGCGTGCTGGCGCTGGGCTTCGAGAAGATGAAGAGGGGCGCGCTGGGCGGCGGCGCCGACGGAGGGGACTTCAAGACCTCGCCGGTGGCCCGGCACTACGGGATCATGGCCGCCGGGCACGGCTTCGAGATGTCCCCGCCGACCGCGCAGATCTTCGGGAACGCGGCGCGCGAGCACATGGAGCGGTACGGGACCACGGCCGCGCAGCTGGCGATGGTGGGGGCGAAGAACCACCGGCACTCGGCGAACAACCCGAACGCGCAGTTCCAGGACGTGTACACGGTCGACGAGATCCTCGGGGCCAAGCCGATCCACACGCCGCTGACGAAGCTGCAGTGCTCGCCGACCTCCGACGGGGCCGCGGCGGCCGTCGTCGTCTCGGAGCGGTTCGTGGTGCGGCACGGGCTGCACGACAAGGCGGTGGAGATCGTCGCGCAGGCGATGACGACGGACACGGAGGACTCGTTCGCCTCCGGCTCCTGCATCGACGTGGTGGGCAAGCCGATGACGCGGGCGGCGGGCCGGCAGGTCTTCGAGTCCTCCGGACTGGGGATCGAGGATGTGGACGTGATCGAGCTGCACGACTGCTTCTCGATCAATGAGCTGCTGACGTACGAGGCGCTGGGCATGTGCGCGGAGGGCGCCGGCGGCAAGCTGGTGGAGTCGGGCGCGACCACGTACGGCGGGCGGTGGGTGGTGAACCCCTCCGGGGGCCTGATCTCGAAGGGGCACCCGCTGGGCGCCACGGGTCTGGCGCAGGCGGCGGAACTGGTGTGGCAGCTGCGCGGCCAGGCGGGCCCCCGCCAGGTCGAGGGGGCCCGCGTCGGCCTCGCCCACAACATCGGCCTGGGCGGCGCGGCGGTGGTGACGATGCTGCGCAGGGACTGACCCCGTCCGGGGCGCCGGTCAGAGCTTCTCGATGTCCTTGTGCACGATGACGCCGAGGTGGTCGCCGGCCAGGCGCACCTTGAGCGGGTGGCCGGCCGGCGCCTTGATGATCTGGTCGTGCGACTCGATCAGCCCGGTGCCGTTGCAGGACGGCTCGCTGGTCAGGTTGGACCAGCCGTTCACGTCGTGCGGGTCGTTCCACGACACCCAGGCGCAGTCGCGCTCGCCGCTGACGATCTCCACCGAGATGATCTTGACCGAGTTCACCGCGTCGTCGATGCGCTGGTACGTCACCTTCGCGGTGTTGTGGTGGAGGGCGGCGGTGCCGGCCTCCAGCTCCATCGTGAGGATCGGGCCGGGGGTGTCGGCGGCGGCCGGAACGGCTCCCGCGGCGAGCGTGGCGGCCACCAGGGCGATGGCGGCGGGAAGGGCGGATATGCGCATGATTCCTTCTCCACGAAGCTTGGTTGAGGGAGCCTCATCCTGGTCCGGCGAGCGGACCGGCGCTGCGGTGGAATCCGTCAAAAATCCCCGGTCGGTATCGGCCGCCCGCCCGCCCGCCCTGCCGCGCCCCCGCCCCGCTGCGCCGCCGTTTCGCCGCGCCCCCGCCCTGTCCCGCCCCTCGCGCGCCGCCCTACGCCTCGAGCGTCGGGTCCGTGACGGCCTCGCCCGTCACGGCGCGGCGGACGGCGTCGGCCAGCGCTCCGGGAGGGTCGTCGCGCAGCACCACCCCCGCCGCCCCCGCGGCGAGCGCCCCCTCGACCAGGCCCGGCCGGGCCGAACCGGCCAGCAGCAGCACCCGGCACTCCGGGGCCTCGCGGCACACCACCGCCACCTCCGCGAGCACGTCCGGCCGGTCCGCGTCCACGAGCGCCACCGCGGGGCAGGCCGTCAGCGCCGCGGCGCCCACGTCCGCGCCGGGCGCGACCCGGGCGACCACGTCGAGATCCGGCTCCAGTGCGAGCAGGACCGCGAGAGCGCCGGCCGGCGTGCCCGGACCCTCCGCCAGCAGGACCCGCAGTGACCTCGTCGTACGGAAATTCCGGGGCATCTCGTCCACCCCGCCAGCCTAGGTCCCGACCCGTCGCCCGCCCCGGCAACACGCCTCGGCCAAACGCGTCCTGACACGTAGTCAGGAGTCTTCCCAACTGGTGGGGCGTGCGTTATACATGCCTTCACCGACCCTAGAACGCGTTCTAGAACCGGTCCCGCAATCGACCTCGGTGCGGCCGACGGTGCGGACGGCCGCACCGAGGTCTTCCACGCAATGCGAACCGAAGAACCGAACAAGGAGCAGCATCCTCAATGCCGATCGATGCCGCCAGGGCCCTCGCCGCAGAACCCCGCCAGGGGGAGATCGCCTGGGACCACAAGGACATCCAGCTCTACCACCTCGGCCTCGGGGCCGGCCGCCCCGCCACCGACCCCGACGAACTGCGCTACACCCTGGAGTCCAAGCTCCACGTGCTCCCCAGCTTCGCGACCGTGGCCGGCGCCGGCATGGCCATGATGGGCGGCCTCGCCGCCCCCGGGATCGAGGTCAACCTCGCCCACGTCCTGCACGGCGGCCAGTCCATCGAGCTGCACCGGCCCATCCCGGTCAAGGGCAGCGCCACCTCCTCCGCCAAGGTCGCTGCCCTGTACGACAAGGGCAAGGCGGCGGTGATCGTGCTGCGCACGGAGGTGGCGGACGCCGACGGGCCGCTGTGGACCAGCGACGCGCAGATCTTCGTACGCGGCGAGGGCGGCTTCGGCGGCGACCGCGGCCCCTCCGTCTCGTCCGAGCTGCCCGAGCGGGCGCCCGACCGGATCGAGGAGCGGCACATCCGCGAGGAGCAGGCGCTCCTGTACCGGCTGTCCGGCGACTGGAACCCGCTGCACGCCGACCCCGAGTTCGCCAAGCTGGCCGGCTTCGACCGGCCGATCCTGCACGGCCTGTGCTCGTACGGGATGACCCTCAAGGCCGTCGTCGACACGGCGCTCGGCGGGGACGTCTCCCGGGTCCGCGCCTACCGCACGCGCTTCGCCGGGATCGTCTTCCCGGGCGAGACCCTGCGGATCCGCATGTGGGAGGAGCCCGGGCAGGTCCGGGTCGCGGTGAGCGCCGTCGAACGGGACGACGCGCCGGTCCTCGCCGACACCGTCGTCGAACACGCGTAACGCCCGACCTTCGCGACACACAAGGAGCCGCACCGTGCGCGCAGCACTGCAGAGCGAGATAGGCCAGGACAAACTCGAAGTCGTCGACGACATGGAGACCGCGGGCTTCGGCCCCGGCAAGGTCAGGATCCGCATCAAGGCCACCGGCCTGTGCCACTCGGACCTCTCCGCGATGAGCGGCGTGCTGCCGCAGCCCGCCCCCTTCATACCCGGCCACGAGGGCTCGGGCGAGATCGTGGACGTCGGCGACGGGGTCACCACCCATGCCATCGGCGACCGGGTGCTCGTCTGCTGGCTGCCGCCGTGCGGACACTGTCCCGCCTGCAAGCGCGGCCAGGGCCACCTGTGCCTGGAGTCCTTCGCGAACGTGGCCACGCCCAACTTCCGCCGCGCGGGCGGCGGGGACGTCTTCGGCTTCGCGGGCACCGGCACCTTCGCCGAGGAGATGGTGGTGCCCGCCGCGTGCGCCGTGCCGATCCCCGACGACCTGCCGTACGACATCGCCGCGCTGATCGGCTGCGGGGTGACCACCGGCCTCGGCGCCGCCATCAACACCGCCAAGGTGGAGGCCGGCTCCTCGGTCGCCGTCATCGGCTGCGGCGGCGTCGGCATCTCCGTCATCCAGGGCGCCAAGGTGCAGGGCGCGGCCCAGATCATCGCCGTGGACCCGGTGGCCTCCCGGCGGGAGGCGGCGCTGCGCTTCGGCGCCACCGAGGCGGTCGCACCGGAGGCCTTCGGCGACGCCAAGAACCGGATCACGGCCGGTGAGGGCTTCGACTACGTCTTCGAGGTCGTCGGCAAGTCCGCCACGGCGCACACCGCGTACGAGATGACCCGGCGCGGCGGCTCCGTCGTCGTGGTCGGCGCGGGCGCGCTCGACGACAACTACTCCGTCAACATGTTCTCGCTGTTCTTCGACGAGAAGAAGATCCTGCCGTCGATGTACGGGGGCGGGGACGTGCTCCGTTCGTACGAGCGCACCATCGCGCTGTGGCGGGCGGGCCGGGTGGACCTGGCGAGCCTGATCACCCACCGGGTGCACCTCGGCGAGATCAACGACGCCCTCGACCAGATGCGTACGGGCGTGGCCCTGCGCACCTGCATCGAACTCTGAGAGGAATCCGGTAGATGTCACTCCCACTCGAGGGACTGTCCGCCATCGTCACCGGCGCCGGCCGCGGACTCGGCCGGGCCGAGGCCGTCGAGCTCGCGCGACTGGGCGCGAGCGTGGTCGTCAACGACTTCGGCCAGAGCGGACGGGACGGCTCAGGAGAGGCCTCGGCCGCCCCGGCGGAGGAGGTGGCCGCGGAGATCCGCGCCGCGGGCGGGCAAGCGGTGGCCCACCTCGGCGACGTGGCCGACTTCGAGCAGGCGCGCGAACTGGTGGAGCTGGCCGTCGACAGCTTCGGGAAGCTCGACGTCCTGGTCAACAACGCGGGCATCCTGCGCGACCGGATGGTCTTCTCCATGTCGGAGGAGGAATGGGACTCGGTCATCCGGGTCCACCTCAAGGGCCACTTCAACACCACCCACTTCGCCTCCGTGCACTGGCGCGAGCGCTCGAAGGCGGCGGGCGGACCGGTCTACGGCCGGATCGTGAACACCTCCTCCGAGGCCTTCCTCGGCGGCTCGGCGGGCCAGCCGAACTACGCGGCGGCCAAGGGCGGCATCGTGGGCCTGACCACCTCGACCGCCCTGGCGCTGGCCAAGTACGGGGTGACGGCCAACGCCATCTGCCCGCGCGCCCGGACCCGGATGACGGAGGACGTCTTCGCCGGCTTCCAGCTCCCGGAGGACGGCAAGCTCGACCCGCTGGCCCCCGAGCACGTCGCCCCGCTCGTCGGGTACCTGGCCTCGCCGGCCTCGGCCAGGGCCAACGGGCAGCTTTTCGTGGTCCACGGCGGCATCGTGGTCGTGATGGAACGCCCGAAGGTGGCCGCGAAGTTCGACACCGCGAAGGAGGCCTTCTCCTACGAGGAGCTGGACGGACTGCTCAGCGCGCACTACGCGTCCCGACCGGCCGGCGAGACCTTCGCCGCGGCGGAGGTCCTCGGCCTCAAGCACGGCTAGGCGCACCGCCCCCCGGGAAAATGCCACGACGGACCGGCCCGGCGTCCGAAAGCATGTGCCTCGACAAGTGATCGCAGAGCCGTGCGGCCATCCGGTCAGTGGCCGGGTCGCCGCCACGGGCGAGGCATGGGGGGTCGCATGGGGCTGCTGGTTGCGTCGGACGCCGTCGGGGCGGGGGAGGACCGGTTCGAGTGGTTCCGCGAGACGGTGTCCGACCGGCTGATGCCAGTGTCGCTCGAAACCTCGGACGCGGCCGGCTTCCGGGCGGGCATCACCGACCTGGACCTCGGGGTGTTACGGCTGACCGGCGTGGCCTGCTCACCGGTGCTCTCGCGCCGCACTGCGACCCATGTCCGGCGCGGCGATCCCGAGCACGTGCAGCTGGCCCTCATCGCACGGGGCTCGCTCGTGATCTCCCAGCAGCACAACGAATCGCTGGTCGCGGGCGGACTCGTGGTCACGGACACCTCACGGCCCAGCCTTGCGGTCCGCACGGGCGGGCTGATCGAGACGCTCGGGCTGCTGATTCCCCGCCAAGACCTCGCTCTGAACCCCGACCGGCTGGACTGCCTCCTCGCGCGGAACCTGGCCGCGGACGGGGGCTCGGGGGCCGTCCTCGCCGACTTCCTGAAGTCGCTCGTCAGGCGCGGCCCGCGCTGCAGCCCGGAGGAACTGCGGGCCTTGGGGTCCGTCGCCCTCGACCTGGCCGCCGCGTTCCTCGCACGGCAGCTCGGCGACCCGGGGCAGGCGCCGGCCGAGGCCCGCGCGCAGGAGACGCTGCAGCGGATCCACCGCTTCATCGAGAACAACCTCGGGGACCCCGACCTGACCCCCCAGGTGATCGCCGACCGGCACAACATGTCCCTGCGGAGTCTGCACGCCCTCTTCGGCGACCAGCCCCTGACCGTCTCGGCACGCATCCGCCACGGCCGGCTGGAGCGGGCCCGCACCGAACTCGCCTCCGGGAACCGGGGCGGTCAGCCCGTCCAGGCGATCGCTGCCCGCTGGGGCTTCTCCAGCGCCACCGGGTTCAGCCGGGCGTTCCGCGAGGCCTACGGCGTCAGCCCGACCGAACACCGTGCGATCTCCCGGGCCGCCGCACCGCAGCACGCAGGGCACACGAACCCGGCACGCGATGCACACCATCGCGGCCGGCCCGTACCTAAGTTCTCCGGTGAAGACAGCACCACAGCGTGAGTCGCCGCGCTGGGGGCGCCCTGCACGATCAGGGCCGTCGGCGGCTGCCCGCGGTGTGCGTGCTGGTGGACGACGATTCGACAAGGGGAGACATCGCATGTCTGGAATGTTCGGCAAGGTGGCGGCCGTGGCGGCCGTGGCGACGGCTGCCGTGGCGCTGGCGGGGGCGCCCGCGAGCGCGGCGGACACGGCGTACAACACGCGGAGCGTGTGGCTGGACGGCGTGCCGAGGTGGAGCGATGCCGACGCGTGCACCACCAGGAGCATGACCCTGGCCAGCGGCAACTACACGTGGACGCAGATCTGGGAGGGCAGCCGCACGCCGAGCCGCGACCTTTACCTGGCCGCGGGCACCTACACGTGGACGGACTGCATCCGCCCGCAGGACGGGTACTACCTGCAGACGTCCAGCCTCTCGAAGCCCGGCTTGGACACCGCCTACCTCAACGACCCCGTCCAGCACCACTTCTCGCAGGGCACCTACACCTTCGGCTCGCTGCTCGACCCGCACTTCTGACCGGCGGCCTGGGCGCCGTCCCGGTCCGCTGAGGCGATCGTGCCGGTCACAGCCGTCGACGGACGGCCGTGACCGGCACTTCCGCGCTCGCCCCGGTCCGCGGGATCAGGACCCCTGGGTGACGGGCCGCTTGTAGTACCGCCAGGGGAACCAGCCGGCGCCGACCGGGATCCAGCCTTCGGATTCCATCCGGCGGTGGCGCGCGAGGGAGGGGAGCGTCACCCGGCAGTGCTCCCACGGGTGGCCGGACGCCTCCACCTCGTGGAAGAAGGGGCCGTAGCCGACCATGTGCCAGCCGTCGCGGCCGGCCTCGTCCAGGGCGGCCATCTCGTTGAACGCGGTCAGTCCGCCGAGGGTGCGGCGCTTCGGGGCGTCCGGTCCCTCGGCGGGCCGCGGCGGCGAGCCCGCGGTCTTGTCCGTGAAGCGCTGCTGGGCGGCCTGACGGCTCACGCCCAGGACGCGGCCCACCGTGTCCCAGCTGTGGCCGGCGGACCTGGCCCCCTGGACGGCCTCGCGCAGCAGTCGGCTCGCCTCCTCGGCTCCGACGCGCGAGGCGCCCACCAGGCGCAGGTATCCGTGGGGGTCGTGTTCGAGCGAGTCGGCCAGCCCTTCGGGGGCGCCGAGGACGGCTGCGGCGATCCCTTCCCGGATCCGGTCCATCTCCGCGGGGTGGAGCAGGGGTCCGTCGTTCACCGGCGCAGTCCCGCCAGCGGTTCGAGGGAGTCGAGGACTTCCTCGTCGCGGCGCGTCCGCTCGGCTTCGCGGGCCGCCGTCCGGGCGGCCAGGCCGGCCGTGCAGGCGATGAGCACGAGGCCCAGGGCGATCAGGACGACGGTGGCGGCGGTGCCGAGCCGGTCGCCGAAGACCACCGTCATGGCGGGCAGGCTGATGGCGAGCGGCAGTGCGGCGGCCATGGAGGGCGCGGCGGGGAAGGCGACCCGCTGCCGCGCCTTCGAGTTCAAGATCGACATGCGTCAAGAAAACATTGACATGGTCGAGTTGTCAAGAATTCATTGACGCCCTCGCCGGCGTCCGTCCGGCCCCCATCGAAGATCGACACCGCCTAGGATCTGCCGCATGGCAACAAGGCTCGTGCAGGTCAACATGAAGGCCCAAGACGACTCCGTGCTCGGCCGGTTCTGGGCGGAGGCCCTCGGCTGGGGCATCGACAGCGAGGGGCCCGGCGTGACGAACCTCGAACCCGTCGGCTTCGCCTACCCCGACCCCGCGGCCGTCTGCATCGACATCGTCGCCCGCCCGGAACCCAAAACGGTGAAGAACCGGGTGCACCTCGATCTGGCCACCACCTCGACCGCCCACCAGGCGGAGCTGGTCGCGCGCCTGAAGGACCTCGGCGCGACGCTCGCAGACGTCGGCCAGGGCGACGTCCCCTGGACGGTCATGGCCGACCCGGAGGGCAACGAGTTCTGCGTCCTGGAGCCGCGCCCGGTCTACCGGGACACCGGGCCGATCGCCGCGGTGGTGGTCGACTGCGCCGACCCCCGGGCGATGGCCCGGTTCTGGGACGGGGTGATGGACTGGACGCTGCACGAGGCCGCCGACGACCACGCGACCATGCGCTCCGCCCGAGGCGTCGGCCCCTACCTGGAGTTCGTCCGCGCGAACGACGGCAAGAGCGTGTGGAACCGCGTCCACCTAGACGTCGCCCCCTACCGCGGTGACGACCTGGCGGCAGAGGGGGCCCGACTGCGTGCCCTGGGCGCCACCGACCCCGGTATCGACCAGTCCGCGATCTCCTGGACGGTTCTGGCCGACCCGGAGGGCAACGAGTTCTGCCTCCTCAGCCCTCGCTGACCCCGCGGCGGATCCCCCCCCGGGGGTCCCTCTAGAGCGGAGCCTGCTGCAGCGGTACGGGCCGGGGTGCGGCCGCCGGCGGCGGATCCAGCCGGACCGGGGGCGGCGGGGGCGCCGGCAGGGACAGCCCCGTGACACCGCAGGGGGTCTCGGCGGTCGCGTACGGGAGGTGCAGGCGGCCCTGCGGGCTCCACAGCCCGGTCCCGAGCCAGCCGTCGGGCGCGGGGAGCCGGAACACGTGCCGGTCGGCGGGGCGCCACAGGCCGATCCCACCGTCCTCCAGCCGGAGCGCGACCCCGCAGCTCTCCGGCATCAGGGCCTGGCCCGGCTGCACCGCGAACGGGGTCCCCGCCTCCCCGCGCAGGCACTCCGGGAAGCGCACCGGACGGGAGCTGCCCAGCACCCCCCAGCCCAGGCGCGGTTCGCCCGGGGCGTCCGAGCGGATCAGCAGCAGCCCGCTGTCGGGGTCGGCCAGCAGCAGCCGGTCGTCGCTGCCCTCCGCGATCTGGAGCAGCGGGGAGACCTCGCCGCCGCGGCCCAGGTCCACCGCGACGGCCTTGGTGGTGCCGTCCAGTTCGCGGTCCAGCGCCAGCATCCGGCCGGACCGGTCCAGCCAGACGCCGCCGGAGCACCGGCCCGGGATCCGGGCCACCTGCCCGAAGGGGCCCCCGGCCACCTGCCAGACCGTGGTCCCGGCGGCCGACGCGGCCAGGGCGAAGGCGCCGCATCCGTCCGGCGACGGGGGCAGCAGGGAGATCCGTACCCCGTCGTCCGCGGGCTCCACCGAGCCCAGCGGGAGCTCCCCGGTCCGCGGCCCGTCCGCGCCGCCGCCCGTCGGGTACAGCAGGGCGAAGGCGTGCCGCTGCGCGACCCGCCGGTGGATCAGCACCCGCCCGTCGGCCAGCGCCAGCACCTCGCTGTCGGCTTCCTCGGGCTGGGCGAGCGGCAGCGGCACCGCGTACGGCTCGGGCCCGGCCAGGGTCCAGCGCTCCGGGTACCGGGCCTCCCCGTCCCCGGCGAGCCGGGCCGCGTACGACCCGTCCGCGGCGATGGTGAACGGGGCAGTCGTCGTGATCTCGATGGCACAGACAGTCATCCGTGCGTCACCTCCGGGGAGGAAGCTAGTTTTCGCAGTTCGGGCCGAACAACACGACCTTCCCCGCTTCACACGTACGGGTGGCCGCCCGGCGGTTCGGCTCTGCCCGCGGCGGCGATTGTGCTGTGCGACGGCCGGACGACGGCCGGACGACGACCGGACGGCGACCGGGCGGCGACGGCATCCCGGGCGCGGAGGCCGTGCGGCGGGGCGCCCCCCTCAAGGCCGCCGCCCCGCGGGGACGGACCCGCTCCCGTACGGACGGTAGCCTTGGCCTGTGCCCCGTCTCTCCGAAGTCATCGCCGCGCTGGACGCCCTCTGGCCCCCGTCGCGGGCCGAACAGTGGGACGCCGTCGGAACCGTCTGCGGCGATCCCGACGCCGAGGTCTCGCGCGTCCTGTTCGCCGTCGACCCCGTGCAGGACATCGTCGACGAGGCCGTGAAGCTGGGCGCCGACCTGGTCGTCACCCACCACCCCCTCTACCTGCGCGGCACCACCACCGTCGAGGCCGGCACCTTCAAGGGCCGCGTCGTGCACACGCTGATCAAGAACGACATCGCGCTGCACGTCGCCCACACCAACGCGGACACCGCCGACCCCGGCGTCTCCGACGCCCTCGCCGGCGCCCTCGACCTGCGCATCACCGGCCCGCTCGTCCCCGATCCCACCGACCCCGAGGGCCGCCGGGGCCTCGGCCGGATCTGCGAACTGGACCACCCCGAGACCCTGAGCGCGTTCGCCGCCCGCGCCGCCGCCCGGCTGCCGCGCACCGCGCAGGGCATCCGCGTCGCCGGCGACCCCGAGGCACTCGTCCGTACCGTCGCCGTCAGCGGCGGCTCCGGCGACAGCCTCTTCGACCAGGTCCGGGCCGCCGGCGTGGACGTGTTCCTCACCGCCGACCTGCGCCACCACCCGGTGTCCGAGGCCCGCGAGCGGGGCCCGCTCGCCCTCGTCGACGCCGCGCACTGGGCCACCGAGTGGCCCTGGTGCGAGCAGGCGGCCGCGCAGCTCGACGCGATCTCCGAGCGCCACGGCTGGGGTCTGCGCACCCACGTCTCGCGCACGGTCACCGACCCGTGGACGGCGCACGCGCCGTCCGACGTTCCTTCATCTCCCTCTTCTATCTCAGGAGCCCCCAACTGAACGCCGAGCCCGCCGACCAGATCCGACTTCTCGACGTCCAGGCCCTGGACGTCCGGCTGTCTCAGCTCGCCCACAAGCGCAAGTCGCTGCCGGAGCACACCGAGGTCGAGTCCCTGACCAAGGACCTGACGCAGCAGCGCGACCTGCTCGTCGCGGCCCAGACGCAGGCGAGCGACGCCGCCCGCGAGCAGACCAAGGCGGAGCAGGACGTCGACCAGGTGCGCCAGCGCGCGGCCCGCGACCAGCAGCGGC
Source organism: Streptomyces sp. NPDC001194 (assembly GCF_042896985.1). NCBI lineage: Bacteria > Bacillati > Actinomycetota > Actinomycetes > Kitasatosporales > Streptomycetaceae > Streptomyces > Streptomyces sp. NPDC001194. Next base: position 350,754 of record NZ_JBIAXU010000002.1, read on the forward strand.
TCGACTCCGGCGCGGGCATCTCCGCCCGCGACCTGGCGAACCTGCAGAGCGAGGTCGTCTCCCTCGCCAAGCGCCAGGCCGACCTGGAGGACGTGGTCCTGGAGGTCATGGAGCGCCTGGAGGGTGCCCAGGAGCGGGTCACCGAGCTGACCGAGCGGGTCGCCGCCCTCGAAGCCAAGCTGACGGACGCCACCGCCCGCCGCGACGCGGCCACCGGCGAACTCGACGCCGAGGCCGCGAAGGTGACCAAGGACCGCGAGGTCATCGTCGCGTCGATGCCGACCGACCTGATGGCCCTGTACGAGAAGATCCGCGTCAAGCAGGGCGGCGTCGGCGCCGCCCGCCTGTACCAGCGCCGCTGCGAGGGCTGCCGCCTGGAGCTCGACATGGCCGAGGTGAACGAGATCAAGGCCGCCGCCCGCGACCAGGTCGTGCGCCACGAGAACTGCGGCCGCATCCTGGTCCGTACGGCCGACTCGGGCATCTGATGCAGGGCCGTGTCCGGTTCGTGGTGGAGGCGGACGGCGGCTCCCGGGGCAACCCGGGGCCCGCGGGCTACGGCGCGGTCGTCCTCGACCCGGCGACGGGCGAGACGCTGGCCGAGCGCGCGGAGTACATCGGCGTCGCGACGAACAACGTGGCCGAGTACAAGGGCCTGATCGCCGGCCTGAAGGCCGCCCGCGAGCTGTCCCCGGACGCCGTCGTGCAGGTCCGCATGGACTCCAAGCTGGTCGTCGAGCAGATGTCGGGCCGCTGGAAGATCAAGCACCCGGACATGAAGCCGCTCGCGGCGGAGGCGGCGAAGATCCTGCCGCGCGCGCAGGTCACCTACGAGTGGATCCCGCGCGAGCGGAACAAGCACGCGGACCGGCTCGCCAACGAGGCGATGGACGCGGGCAAGCGCGGCGGGCAGTGGGAGCCGTCGGCCTCTTCGGCGGCCCTGGACGCCTCGGCGGCCCGCGCCCTGGCGACCCCGCCCGCCGGCCCTCCGGGGGACGCGGCGAAGGGGGCCGCGGCCGTACGGGCGGCCCTCGCCACCGCCTCCGGTACGTCGGCCACCGCACCGGCACGCGAGGAGGCGGGGGCCGACACCCTGTTCGCGGAGCACGACGCCACCGCATCGGGACGCATCCCCGCCCCGGCACCGGGCCCGGCCGAGGCCCCTGCCGCCACGCCGGGCTGGGGACCCGACATGGGGACCCCGGCGACCTTCGTGCTGCTGCGCCACGGGGAGACGGCCCTCACCCCGCAGAAGCGCTTCTCCGGCAGCGGCGGCACCGATCCGGAGCTGTCCGAGGCCGGCCGCCGCCAGGCATCGGCGGTGGCCGAGGCCCTGGCCGCCCGCGGCACCGTCCAGACGATCGTCAGCTCCCCGCTGCGCCGCTGCCGGGAGACCGCGCAGGCCGTCGCGGACCGCCTCGGCCTCACGGTCACCGTCGAGGAGGGGCTGCGCGAGGTGGACTTCGGGGCCTGGGAGGGCCTGACGTTCGCCGAGGTGCGCGAGCGCTTCCCGGACGACCTCCAGGCCTGGCTGGACTCCCCGAAGGCCGCCCCGACCGGTGGCGGCGAGAGCTTCGCGGCCGCCACCCGCCGCATCTCGGCGACCCGGGACCGGCTGCTGGCCGCACACGCGGGCCGCACGGTGCTGCTGGTCACGCACGTGACCCCGGTCAAGATCCTGGTCCGGCTCGCGCTGGGAGCCCCGCCGGAGGCGCTGTTCAAGATGGAGCTCTCCGCGGCCTCCCTCTCGGCGGTGGCCTACTACGCCGACGGCAACGCCTCGGTCCGCCTCCTGAACGACACCTCGCACCTGCGCTAGCGGGACGCACGGCGGAGACGCCGAAGGGCCCGCCCCCTGACGGGGACGGGCCCTTCGGCTTCGTCGAGTGCAGAACAACCGGAGCTGTACGCCGGGTTCTGTCGCCCGGTGACCTCGCGGTCGCCGGGGAGACGGCCATCCATCTAGGACCGGCGTTGCCGCCGGCCTCGTGCGGTCTACCCGCGAACTCGGGCGGGCAGCCCTCGAACGTTCGCGCAGAGCCGTCCGAAGACGACTCCTCTTGACCTTGCTCCGGGTGGGGTTTACCTAGCCGCCTGGGTCACCCCAGGCGCTGGTGGTCTCTTACACCACCGTTTCACCCTTACCGAGGGCCGAAGCCCCGGCGGTCTGTTTTCTGTGGCACTGTCCCGCGGGTCACCCCGGGTGGCCGTTAGCCACCACCCTGCCCTGTGGAGCCCGGACGTTCCTCGGCGGGATCCGGGGATCCCGACGCGGCCGCCCGCTCCGGTTGTTCTGCGAGTGACCATGCTACCCGCGCCCGGCGCCGCGCTTGACCTTGACGCAGCGGCAGGGTTTCTACTGGAGGGCATGCGGATCGGAGAGATCGCCGCGCTCGTCGGGGTCACGACCCGGGCGATCCGGCACTACCACCATGTCGGACTGCTCCCGGAGCCGGAGCGGCGCCCCAACGGCTACCGCGCGTACAGCGTGCGCGACGCCGTCCTGCTGGCGCGGGTGCGCCGGCTCACCGAGCTCGGGCTCAGCCTCGACGAGGTGCGCGACGTCCTCGCGGACGACGCGGGGCGCGAGCTGGCCGACGTACTCGAAGAACTCGACGCCGACCTGGCCCGGCAGGAGGCCGCGATCGGGGAGCGCCGGCAGCGGCTCGCCGCGCTGCGCGCCGCACCGCCCGGGGAGGACGGGCCGCTCTCGCCCGCCCTCGCCGCGCTGCTCGCCAAGGCCCCGGATACGGACTCGCCGACCGCCGCACTGGACCGCGAGCACCTGACGCTGCTGGACGCGGCGGGTGTCGGCGGCGCCGAACTGTACGCGGCGCTCGGCCCGCTGGCCGCCGATCCGGCGGTCCTCGCCCTGTACGAGCGGCTCGACGAGCTCGCCGACGCCGCCGTCGACGACCCGCGCATCCCGCCGCTCGCCGCCGCCATGGTCGCGGCCGTGCCCGCCGGGATCCTCGACGCGGTCCCGGCCGGCGGCGGGGTGGCGGGCGAGGGGTTCAAGGAGGCGCTGCTCGCGGAGTTCACCCCGGCGCAGGCGGAGGTCGTGCGCCGGGTCATGGAGGCGTTCACGCAGAGGGGACGGGGATGAGCGGGATCCGGACGGTGCGCGCGGCGGTGCGGGCCCGCGTGCCCGTGCCCGTACGGAGGCTGCTGCGGCACGAGCTGCGCGCGGCCGCCTCGCTGGGGCGGTGGGCGCTGCGCCGGCCGCCGCACGGGGTGGGCGCGGGGGAGCTCGGCGCCGCGTACACGGGACCGCAGACGGCCATGATGTACGGGCTGGTGTTCGTGGCGCTGGTCGAGACGGTCGCCCTGTCCGTCCTGGTCCCCTGGCCGGCCGTGCACCGGGTGGTGCTCGTCCTCGACGTGTACGGGGTGCTGCTGATGCTCGCGATGCACGCCGCCTGCGTGACCCGGCCGCACGTGGTCCGCCGGGACGGTTCCCTGCGGATCCGGTACGGGGCCCTGTTCGACCTCGTCGTCCCGCCGGAGGCGGTGGCCTCGGTCCGGGTGGACCGGCGCTACCCGCAGGGGCGGCTCGTCGCGCTCTCCGAGGACGGGGTGCTCGACCTGATCGTCGGCGGCCAGACCACGGTGACGGTGGAGCTGACCCGGCCGCTCCCCTTCACCCGGCCCCTCGGCGCCCGGGCCGAGGCCCGTACGATCCGCTTCCACGCCGACGACCCGCGCACGCTGGTGGCCGCACTGCGGCAACCCGCACCCCCGTGACGGGCTGCCGCACTGCGTCGGGACTCTCCGGGGGGATGAGGAGTCGTGCGCCGAGCGTGGCAAGGAACAGGCGGCCGTGTCTTGTCAAAAACGGCACGCGAGGGCGATTTCCGGCCGACGTTCACGGACCGTGGTCCGCACCGCAGCTCACGAACCCTGCCCGGCAGCTCCCTCGTCGGGGAGCAGCAGGCTGGTGATCCGGCCCGGCACGCGGTCCAGGGCCGAGCCCGGCGGCAGCCCTCCGCGCAGGGCCGCCAGCCGGGAGGGCGGCAGCCCGGTCAGCTCCTTCACGTCCCGGCCGAAGTGGGCCTGGTCGTGATAGCCGCAGGCCGCGGCGACCTGCGCCGGAGCCATCCCGGCGGCCAGCATCCGCAGGGCGTGCTGGAGCCGGAACACCCGGGCCACCCCCTTGGGGGACAGGCCGACCTGTTCGCGGAAACGGGCGCGCAGCGTCCGGGCGCTCCAGCCGGTCTCCGCGGCGGCCAGCGCCAGCGAACCGCTGTCGGCCCACAGCCGGGACAGCGCCCCGCGCACTTCGGGCGCCGCGACCGGACCCCGCTCCAGGCGGGCGGTGAACACCGCGTCGAGCAGGTCGAACCGCTCGGGCCAGGAGCCGAGCGCCCGCAGCCGCTCGGCCAGGAACCGGCCGCCTGGCCCGAGCACCTCGGCGGGGTCCACGCGGGTCTCACCGAAGTGCGCGACGGGGGTGCCGAAGAGCCGGTAGGCGCCGAGCGGGCTCATGTTGACCTCCAGCCCGTGGACGGCGCCCGCGTGCACCCCGATCGCCCAGCCGGTGCGCGGACCGCTGACCAGGACCCCGGCGGCGGGCCGCAGCCGCGCGGACGGCTCCTCCCCGCCCCGGGAGACCCACAGCCCCTCGTCGAAGGGGAAGACGAGCGTCACGTACCCGGTGGGCAGCTCCAGCCGCCGCCGGGGGGCCGTGAACTCCGTACGGAATCCCGTGTAGTTGACGATGTGCGGGCGCAGCACGGCGGCGGGACCGCGGCGGCGCGCGTCCGAAGACCCGGCCGGCGTCGCCGTGGCCGGTGCGCCCGGCCGTACGGACATGTCGACGGAACCCATCGCCGGCCTCCCCCGCCTGCTGCGCAGATGATGACAGGCGGCGGGCGCCCGGGGCCATAGCCGGCCGGGGCCGTCCGCTCACGCGGGCGCGAACAGCACCTTCGCGCGGCCCGGGTCGGCCTCCGTCAGCCGGACCCGGATGCGGTCGCCCAGCGGCAGCCGCGCGGACGGGGATTCGACCCGGCCGACCACCGCCGGCTCCTCCAGGTGGACGGTGCCCACGAGCGGCTCGTGCTCCTTCACGTCGATCACGGTCGCCTCGAAGGTCTCGCCGACGTGGTCCTTCAGCAGGGCCGCCTCGACGAGGTCCACGCACTCCCGCTCGGCCGTGTTGGCCAGCCTGTTCCCGTCGGCCATCCGCTGCGGCAGCTCCTCCAGCGCGGCCGCCGCCCACTGCGGGGGCTCGGCCCCGGCCACCGCCGCCACGCACAGCTCGCCCGCGTACCGGTCGACGAGCCGGCGCAGCGGGGCGGTGCAGTGCGCGTACGGGGCCGCCACCGCGGCGTGCAGGAGGGGGTCCGGGGTCCGGCCGCCGGTGAACACCGTGTAGCCCGCGCCGCGCAGCAGGGCCGTGCACTCCTGGAGGAACGCGGCGTGGGCGGGCAGGTGCGGGTCGAGGGTGCGGACGAGCTCGGCGTACGGCACGTGGTGCGGCCAGTCGATCCGCAGGGCGGCGGCGGTCCGCCGGAGCCGGCCGACGGCCCCGTCGGGGGCGCTGGGGAGGGTGCGCAGGATGCCGGCGCCGGCGGCGAGCATCAGCTCGGCGGCGGCCATGCCGGTCATCAGGGAGATCTGGGCGTTCCAGCCGTCCGCGGGGAGCGGGGCCCGGTAGGCGAGCGTGTACGAGCCGCCGCTCGCGACGATCTCCTGCTCGGGCACGTTCAGGGAGATCCCGCCGCGCTCCTGCTCCAGGGTCTCGCGGAGCCGGCCGACGTCCCGGAGCAGGGCGACGGGTTCTTCGGCGGTGCCGGAGTCGATGGCCCGCTGCACGCCGTCGTAGTCCAGTTTGGCCCGGCTGCGGACCAGGGCGCGGCGGACCTCGGTGGTCTCCACGCGGCCGGCGGAGTCCAGGTCGAAGCGCCACAGCAGCGCCGGGCGGGTCTGGCCGGGCAGGAGGCTGGCCGCGCCCTCGGAGAGGACGGGCGGATGGAGGGGGACCTTGCCGTCGGGGAAGTAGAGGGTCGTGACGCGGTGGTGGGCCTCGGCGTCGAGGGCGCCGCCGGGGGTGACGAAGGCGGCGACGTCGGCGATGGCGTAGTGCACGCGGTACCCGTTGCCGCCGGGGCGCTTCGCCAGGTGCATGGCCTGGTCCAGATCGCGGGAGGCGGGCGGGTCGACGGTGAACAGGGGGAGGTCGGTGGCGTCGAGGGCGGGCTGCCGCGGAGCGCGGGCCGCCCGCTCGGCCTCGGCGAGCACCGGGGCCGGGAACTCGCCGGGCACGCCCAGCTCCGTCCGCAGGTCACGCAGCGCGGCCCGCAGGGCAGCCCCGTCTGCGCCGGTCATGTGCATATGACGGCGTGGCATGGGTCGAGCGTATTGCGGGTGGCGGCCGGGGGCGCGGCGAGAGCCTTACCCTGGCTCGGGGGCCGCACCCCCTGCGCCGTGTCGTACCGAAGGAGAACCACCGTGCTCGTGCTGCTGCCGCCGTCCGAGGGAAAGGCCGCCGGCGGCTCCGGCGCGCCCCTGGAGCCGCAGGCGCTGTCGTTGCCGGGACTGGCCGGGGCGCGGGCGGCCGTGCTGGAGGAGCTCGTCGAGCTGTGCGCGGGTGACGAGCTGAAGGCCCGCGAGGTGCTCGGCCTGAGCGAGGGGCTGCGCGGCGAGGTGGCGAAGAACGCCGGTCTGCGCTCCGCGGTGGCCCGGCCGGCGGGGGAGATCTACACCGGCGTGCTGTACGACGCGCTGGGCCTGGCCGACCTGCCGGCGGCGGCGCGGACGCGGGCGGAGCGGTCGCTGCTGGTGTTCTCGGGGCTGTGGGGAGCGGTCCGGGTGACCGACCGCATCCCCTCGTACCGCTGCTCGATGGGCGTGAAGCTGCCGGGGCTGGGCGCGCTGGGGGCGTACTGGCGGGAGCCGATGGCGGCGGTGATGCCGCAAGCCGCGGGGGAGGGGCTGGTGCTGGACCTGCGGTCCTCGGCCTACGCGTCGGCGTGGAAGCCGAAGGGCGAGGTGGCGGGGCGCACGGCCACGGTGCGGGTGCTGCACTCGCAGATCGTGGACGGGGTGGAGAAGCGGTCGGTGGTGAGCCACTTCAACAAGGCCACGAAGGGGCGGCTGGTGCGGGACCTGCTCGTCGCCGGGGCCGCCCCCGCGACCCCTGCCGAACTGGTCACGGCGCTGCGCGACCTGGGCTACGCGGTCGAGGCCGAGGCCCCCGCCAAGCCCGCGAAGGCCTGGTCCCTCGACGTGGTCGTCACCCAGATCCACTGACGGCCGCCCGTCCCGGGTCCGGTACGCCGCCGGCCGGGATTCCGTTGCGCGGGGCCCGCCCCGCGCAACGGATCACGCCCTAGGGGTGTCCGCAAAGTCCCGCCTGCCCTCCGGGCGGACGGCGCCACTTCGCGGGCACCCCCTAGCGGCTCAGGGGCCAGGCCGCCGAGGGGGTCTGGTCGGCCGCGACCGCGTATGCGGCGCAGGCGTCCGTCAGGGTCTCGAGGAGGGTGAGCGGGTCCGGGAGGGGGTGTTCCATGCCGCGGATCCAGGTCACCGCCAGGTCACCGGGGAGGGTGGCCGGGGGGACCAGGACGTAGCTGCCGCGGCAGTGCCAGCGCAGGCCCGGGTGCTCGTCCATCGTCTCGGGGTGGCAGTCCAGCTCGCAGGGCCACCACTCGTCCTCGTCCTCGGGGGTGCCGCGCGTCGCGGTGAAGAAGAGCATCCGGGCCTGGTCGCCCGTGCCGCCCGATTCCGCGACCGGGCCGACCTCGACGCCGGCCGCCAGCAGGCGGCCCAGCGCGCTCGCCCCGGCTTCGAGCGGGACGTCCAGTACGTCGTGGACCATGCCGGTCGCGGTGATGAAGTTCGCCTGAGGCTGGTTGCGCGCCCAGCGCTCGATCTGCGCGGAGTCGGTCGTCGACTGCGTCTGCCAGGCGAAGGAGAGGGGGTGGCGTGCGGGGGTGGGACAGCCGATCCGGTCGCACGAACACCGGTACCCGGCGGGATGGGCGGCGGGGGCGAGCGGCAGGCCCGCGGCGGCCGCGGACAGCAGGAGCTCCTCGCGTACGTGCTCGGGATCTTCGGGGGAGGGTTTGGGCCGTCGGCGCAGCCACTGGGAAATCCTGCTCTGCTCGCCGCGTTTGACGCGGCCGGACTCAGACCCCATCTATCCCCTCACCTCACCGTTTCCCCGGCAGACCCTCACATGGTCCCACCATCCTGCGGTCCGGGTGACCGCTCTCCCCCACCGGGGGGTGGGGGACGGGTGCACGGAGAGCGCACGACAGCACGCGGAATACCGTCACATTCCGGTGAAATTCAGCCAATTGTTCCTGACCGGTCACCGCCCCGTCAGCCCTCGGTGACCTTCGACACCCCACCGAGCACCCGGTCCACCAGCTCGTCCGCGAACGCGTGCGTCAGCGGGGCCGTTCCCATCAGCCAGCGGTACGTCAGCGGCCCCACCAGCATCTCCACCGTCAGGGGAAGGTCCGCGTCCGGCGCGAGCCCGCCGGCCTCCCGGGCCGCCCGCAACCGTTCCTCGTACAGGGCCAGCTGCGGCTTCAGCAGCTGCTCGGTGAAGCGGGCGCTCAGGTCGGGGTCGGTCGCTCCGGCGGCGGTCAGGGCGCGCATGGGCGCCTCGTACTTCTCGTCGTTGAACTGGTCCACCGTCGCCCGCAGCACCGTCTTGAGGTCCGCCGCGAGGTCCCCGGTGTCCGGGAAGCCGGTCCAGCCGCCCTCGGTCTTGGCGTCATCGGCGAGCGCGAGCGAGGCGTCCAGCAGGACCGCCGCCTTCGACGGCCACCAGCGGTAGATCGTCTGCTTGCCGACGCCCGCCCGGGCGGCGATGGCCTCGATGGTCAGCTTGTTGTAGCCGACCTCCGCGACCAGCGCGAGCGACGCGTCGAGGATGGCCCGCCGGGAGCGGTCGTTGCGGCGGGCCGGGTCGGGGGCCTTCGCGTCAGGTGATCTGCTGCTCATTCGGACAAATTATCAACGCGGGACGTCTCGTCTTTGTGTCATTCCGTAAACCACCCAATCAGTTCACTGCGCGGTTTCCCTTGAGGAGAGACGATTCTCTCGACAACTCTCGTGAGCCGTGAGGAGCCTTCTTTGCGCAGAGTCGCCACACCCCGGCGCTACTTGATGTGCCCACCCGCACACTTCAAGGTCACGTACTCCATCAATCCGTGGATGGACCCCACGAAACCGGTGGACCTGCCCCTCGCACACGCCCAGTGGGAAGATCTCCGGGACCGCTACCGCTCGCTCGGCCACACGGTCGAGACGCTCGTACCGGACCCCGAGCTCCCCGACATGGTCTTCGCCGCGAACGGCGCCCTCGTCGTCGACGGCCGGGTGCTCGGCGCCCGGTTCGCCTACCCGGAGCGCGCCGCCGAGGCGGAGATCCACCTCGACTGGTTCCGGTCCCACGGCTTCGAGCACGTCCACGAGCCGTCCCACGTCAACGAGGGCGAGGGCGACTTCGCCGTCACCGCCACCTACATCCTGGCCGGCCGGGGCTTCCGCTCCAGCCCGCTCTCGCACGACGAGGCCCAGGAGTTCTTCGGCCGCCCGGTCATCGGCCTCGACCTGGTGGACCCGCGCTACTACCACCTGGACACGGCGCTCTGCGTGCTCGACGGTGACGAGGTCATGTACTACCCGCCCGCGTTCTCGCCCGGCAGCCGGGCCGTGCTCGAGCGGCTCTTCCCGGACGCGCTGACCGCAGGCGACGAGGACGCCGCGGCCCTCGGCCTGAACGCGGTCTCGGACGGCCTCAACGTGCTGCTCCCGCAGGCGGCGACCGGGCTGTTCGAGCCGCTGCGGGAGCGGGGCTTCGAGCCGGTCCCGATGGACCTGGGCGAGCTGCTCAAGGGCGGCGGCAGCGTGAAGTGCTGCACCCAGGAGCTGCGGATGTGAGCCCCCGCCGCGCGGTCACGGGGTGGCCGGCGGCCACTCCCGGCCCCAGTCGGCGTCCCGCGCCGCCTTGTAGAGGTCACCGTGGCGCTTGGTCACGGTGGCCCGGGTCAGACCCTCGCCCTGCGGACCGCACAGGTCCAGCAGGACGAGCCCCTTCCGGATCTGCGGCCTGCGCGTGATCCGGGAGGGGGCCGGCTCCACCGGGAAGCGGGCCGCGGCCACGTAGCTGAACTTCTCGTCCTCGTACGGGAGGGAGCCGCCCTTGACCTTCCGGTGCAGCGAGGACCGGCTGACCCGTGCCGAGAAGTGGCACCAGTCCTGGCCGACCTCGATCGGGCAGGTGCCGTCGTGCGGGCAGGGGGCGGCGACCTTCAGACCCGCCGCGATCAGCTGGTCGCGGGCCTCGCGGATGCGCAGGTACCCCTCGGGCGTGCCCGGCTCCACCAGCACCACGGCCTGCCCGGCGCGGGCCGCCTCGGCGACCACGGCCCGGCGGGCCTCCGGCGTCAGCTCGCCGAGTACGTACGACACCGTCACGAGGTCCGCCTCCGGCAGGACCAGCCCGGCACCGATGACGGCCCGGCGCCACTCGGCCGCGCGCAGCGCCTGCGAAGGGGAGGCCGCCGCGAGCTCTTTCCCGAGGGCCAGTGCCGGCTCCGCCCAGTCCAGGACCGTGGTGCCGCGCGGGCCGTCCCAAGTGGCGTCCACCGCCCAGGTCGCCGCGCCCGTGCCGCCGCCCACGTCCACGTGGGAGCCCGGGGACCACTGCGGGGCGGCCTCGGCGAGGGCGTCCAGGGCGGACCGTACGGCCTCGAAGGTGGCCGGCATCCGGTACGCCGCGTACGCCGCCACGTCGGAGCGGTCGCGCAGGACGGGCGCGTCGGTCGGGGTCCGGCCGCGGTAGCTGGCGATGAGCCGGTCGACGGCGGCCGTGGCCTGCTTCGGCGGGAGCCCGTCGAGGAGTCCGCCCAGCGCGGTGCGCAGGGATTCGGCGGAGGTGGGCACGGAGGCGGAGGCGTTCACCAGCGAAGTTTACGGCGCCCGCGGGGTCCGGGACGCCGCCGGGGGGTGTCGTCGAAGTCCCGTCCGGCCGGCCTCACGGGCGGCCGGCGCTCCTTCGACGACACCCCCCGGGGCGGCGCGGAAGCCCGGCTCAGACGGCGGCGTCCCGGTTCTGCCAGGGCCGGCACATGGCGGTGAAGCAGGCCACCGCCAGCAGCGAGCACACCAGCTGGACCAGTGCCATCGGCACCGCCGTGTCCTCGCCCGCGATGCCGACCAGCGGTGAGGCGATCGCCCCGACCAGGAAGGAGGAGGTGCCCAGCAGGGCCGAGGCCGAGCCGGCCGCGTGCGGGGTGCGCATCAGGGCCAGCGCGTTGGTGTTCGGCAGGACCAGGCCCATCGCCGACATCAGGACGAACAGCGCCGACGCGATCGGGACGAGCCCGACCTCCCCGAACACCCCGGTGGACATCAGCAGCAGGCAGAGCGAGGCCGTCGTGATGACGGCGAGCCCGAAGCCCAGCACCTTGTCCAGCCGGACCCGGCCGACCAGCAGCTTGCCGTTGACCTGCCCGGCGGCGATCAGGCCGACGGAGTTGAGGCCGAACAGCAGGCTGAAGGCCTGCGGCGAAGCCCCGTAGATCTCCTGCACCACGAACGGCGAGGCCGAGATGTACGAGAACAGCGTGGCGAAGGCGAAGCCGCCGGCCAGCGTGTACCCGGCGAAGGCGCGGTCGGCGAGCAGCCCGCGCATGGTCCGCAGCGCGGAGCCCACGCCGCCGGTCTGCCGCTGCTCGGGCGGCAGGGTCTCCCCGAGGCTGCGCCAGACGACGAGGGTGAGCACGGCGCCGACGCCGGTGAGGACGACGAACACCCCCCGCCAGTCGGCGAAGCGCAGGATCTGTCCGCCGATGAGCGGGGCGATGATCGGGGCCACGCCGGAGATCAGCATCAGGGTGGAGAAGAACCGGGCCATCTCGACCCCGTCGTACAGGTCGCGCACGACGGCCCGCGCGATGACGATCGCGGCCGACCCGGCCAGGCCCTGGAGCAGCCGGAAGCCGATCAGCAGCTCGGCGGTCGGCGCGAGGGCGCAGATCGCGGTGGCGAGGACGTAGACGACCATGCCGATCAGCAGGGGCTTGCGGCGGCCCCACTTGTCGCTCATCGGGCCGATGACGAGCTGGCCCAGTGCCATGCCGGCGAGGCAGGCGGTGAGGGTGAGCTGGATGGTGGCGGCAGGGCTGTGCAGGGCGCCGGTCACCTGCGGCAGTGCCGGCAGGTACATGTCCATGGACAGCGGGGGGAGGGCGCTGAGCCCTCCGAGTATGAAGGTGACGAGCAGTCCGGTACGGCGGGCGGCCGTGAGCGGTGCGGAAGGGGCCTGCGCCGGTACGGCGACGGTCTTCGGCGCGGAAGCGGTCTGCGGTGCGGAGGGCGTTTCGGGCGGCGGCTCGTGCGAGGGGGCCGTCGCGGGGCCTCTCTCCGACATGCGGAACTCCAGTCTTTTCGTCGTCTTTTCACACCCCCGACCGACCCATGCTCTCAGCTATCGGAACGTCCGTGGACCGATGCGACATGTGACGTACCCTGCGGCCCCATGAGCGCAAGTGGGAAGAAGATCGCCGTCGTGACCGGGGCGGGCTCCGGCATCGGCCGCTCCGTCGCCCTTACCCTGGCCGCCGCCGGCTGGTCGGTGGCCGTGGCGGGCCGCCGGACCGGACCGCTGGAGGAGACCGCGAAGGCGGCCGGGGCCGACGCGGACGTGCTGTGCGTACGGGCGGACGTGAGCGACCCGGACGACGTGGCCGCGCTGTTCGCCGCGGTACGGGAGCGGTACGGGCGCCTCGACCTCCTCTTCAACAACGCCGGGACCTTCGGCCCGGGCGGGGTCCCGCTGGAGGACATCACGTACGAGGCCTGGCGCCAGGTGGTGGACGTCAATCTGACCGGGGCCTTCCTGTGCGCGCAGGCGGCCTTCCGGCAGATGAAGGCGCAGGACCCGCAGGGCGGCCGGATCGTCAACAACGGCTCGATCTCCGCGCACGTGCCGCGGCCGAACTCGATCGCCTACACCGCGACGAAGCACGCGATGACGGGCCTGACGAAGTCCCTCTCGCTGGACGGGCGGCCGTACCGGATCGCCTGCGGGCAGATCGACATCGGAAACGCGGCCACCGAGATGACCGAGCGGATGCAGTCCGGGATCCTCCAGGCGAACGGGCAACTGGCGGTGGAGCCGGTGATGGACGCCGCGGACGTGGCGCGCACGGTGCTGCACATGGCGGAGCTGCCGCTGGAGGCGAACGTGCAGTTCGCGACGGTCATGGCGACGGCGATGCCGTACATCGGGCGCGGCTGACCCCCCGACGGGGCGGGTGGGGACCGGGCGGAGCCCGGCCGGGGCGGGGCGGAGCCGGGCTGGGCCGGGCGGGAATGCGGGCGCCGGCCCGGGAGTTGGGACGATCATGACTGAGGTACTGCGTTACACCGCCTTCTCGGACGACCCGGCCGGTGGCAACCCCGCCGGGGTCGTGCTCGACGCGAGCGGACTGGACGAGGCCGGCATGCTCCGGATCGCCGCCGGCCTGGGCTACAGCGAGACGGCCTTCCTGACCGCCCCGCCCGAGGGCCACGGCGGCGCGGAGGGCAGGTCCTTCACCGTGCGGTACTTCAGCCCCAAGGCGGAAGTGCCCTTCTGCGGGCACGCCACCGTGGCCACCGCCGTGGCGCTGGCGGAGCGGATCGGCCCGGGCGAGCTGGTGTTCGCCACCCCGGCCGGTACCGTGCCCGTCTCGGTCACCGCGGCGGACGGGGGCCTGCGGGCCGTGCTGACCAGCGTCGAGCCGTACGTCGAGGACGTCGACCCGGCCGACCTCGCCGAGGCGCTGGCCGCGCTGGACTGGCCGGAGGCCGATCTGGACCCGGGCATCCCGCCCCGCATCGCCTACGCCGGAGCCCGCCACCTGGTGCTCGGCGCCGCCACCCGGGCACGTCTCGCGGACCTCGCCTACGACTTCCCCCGGCTGGAGGCGCTGATGCGGCGCCTGGACCTGACCACGGTCCAGCTGGTGCACCGCACGGGCCCGGCGCTGTACGACGTACGGGACCCCTTCCCGGTCGGCGGCGTCGTCGAGGACCCCGCGACCGGAGCCGCCGCGGCCGCCTTCGGCGCGTACGCGCGCGAACTCGGCCTGGCCCCCGAGGCCGCCGTCCTCACCCTCCACCAGGGCCGGGACATGGGACGCCCGGGCGTCCTGACGGTGGAACTGCGCCCGGGCGACGCCCGGATCCGGGTGGGCGGGAGCGCGGTCCGCATCGGATGAGGGTGCGGACGTACGCGGAAGCCGAGCTGCCGCCGGACCTCGCGGCGCAGGTCGCGAGCCTGGAGGCACAGGCCTGGCCCGGCGCCGCGCCCGGGCACGACCCGGCGCTGGCCCCGCGGGTGATGGTGCTCGTCGACGAGGAGGGCACGGTGGCCGCCTCCCTCGCACTGCTGTTCAAGCCGGTCCGGCACGGCGGGCGGACGTACCGGGCCGCCGGGCTCAGCGCCGTGGTGACCCGGGACACCGCGCGGGGGCGCGGGTACGGCGGGCGGCTGGTGGCGGCGGCCCGTACGGCCCTGGCCGCCGATCCCGCGGTGGACCTCGTCCTGTTCAGCTGCGACCGGCCGCTCGTCCCCTTCTACGAGGCGGCCGGCTTCACCCGGCTGCCCGGGACCGTGCTGCTCGGCGGGACGCCCGGTCAGCCGCTGGCCACGGACGCGCCCGGTTTCGCCAAGGAGGTCCTGGCCGACTTCCCCGGAACGGACACCGAGGCCGCCGCGTTCACGGGTGCGCGGATCGCCCTGTACCCGGGGCTCGTCGACAGGCTGTGGTGACCCGGACTCGGACCCGGACGTGCGGAAGGGGCCCGGATCGAGATGATCCGGGCCCCTTCCGCACGCCGTGCGGGCCGCAGCCCTACGAGCCGCTCCCGGTCCGCGCGGGCGCGGCCGGCGCCGGCGCCTTCGTACGGGCGAACACGCCGAAGAACAGCAGCAGCGTCGGAACCAGGTAGGCCACCCACACGCCGACCTGGAGCCAGGTCGGGTCCGGCTGGAAGTTGAACGTGCCCTTCAGCAGGGTCCCGTACCAGCTGTCCGGCGGGACGGCCGTGGTGATGTCGAAGGCCTTGTTCATCAGGCCCGGCAGGAACTCGGCCTCCTGGAGGTCGTGCACCCCGTACGCGAGCACGCCCGCGGCGACCACGACCAGCATGCCGCCGGTCCACGTGAAGAACCTGGACAGGTTGATCTTCAGTGCGCCGCGGTAGAACAGCCAGCCCAGCAGGATCGACGATCCGATGCCGAGCAGCACGCCCACCAGCGGACCCGCGCCGTCACCGGCCGCGTGCACCGACCGCCACACGAACAGCGAGGTCTCCAGGCCCTCCCGGCCGACGGCCAGGAACGCCGTGGTCACCAGGGCGCCCGTGCCCATCGCGAGGGCCGCGTCGAGCTTGTCCTGCAGCTCGGCCTTCATGTGCCGCGCGGTGCGCTTCATCCAGAAGACCATCCACGTCACCAGGCCCACCGAGACGATCGACAGGCTGCCGCCGATCGCCTCCTGCGCCTGGAAGGTCAGCTCCGAGGTGCCGAACTCGAGCCCCGCGCCGAAGGCCAGGCTGAGCGCGGCCGCGAGGCCGACGCCGAGCCACAGCGGACCCAGCTTGTCCTTGTTCCCGGTCTTCACCAGGTACGCGATGAGGATGCAGACGACCAGGCTGGCCTCCAGCCCCTCGCGCAGGCCGATCAGATAGTTGCTGAACACGTCGGTTCCTTTCGAGTCCGCGGAACTACGCGAACAGCGCCCGGCCCCACCAGTCGTCCTTGTCGCGGACGCCCGGCGGGATGGCGAAGAGGGCCGAGCTCACGTGCTGGATGTACTCGTTGAGCCCGTCGTTCTTGGAGAGGTTGCGCTGGATCGGGATGAAGCCCTTGCGGACGTCGCGCTGGTAGGCGAGGAAGAACAGGCCCGCGTCGAGGCGGCCCAGCCCGTCCGATCCGTCGGTGAAGGAATAGCCGCGCCGCAGGATCGTGGCACCGCTGTTGGTGTCCGGGTGCGCGAGGCGCACGTGCGCCTGCGGCTTCATCGCCTTCAGGAACGGCTCGTCGCGCTCCTTCGACTTCCCGACCGGAGCGCCCTCGCCCTTGTCCCGGCCGAAGATGTCCTCCTGCTCCTGGAGCGGAGTGCGGTCCCAGGTCTCGATGTGCATGCGGATCCGGCGGGCGACCAGGTACGAGCCGCCGGCCATCCACGCCGAGCCGTCCTTGGCCTCGTCCCCGACCCAGACGAACTTGTCGAGGGCGGCCCCGTCGGTGCCCGCGATGTTCCGGGTGCCGTCCTTGAAGCCCATCATGTTGCGCGGGGTCTGCTCGTCCGGGGTGGTGGACGAGGTCTTGCCGAAGCCGAGCTGCGACCAGCGCACCGCGACCTTGCCGAAGCCGATGCGGGCGAGCTGGCGGATCGCGTGCACCGCGACCTGCGGGTCGTCCGCGCAGGCCTGCACGCAGAGGTCGCCGCCGCTCTTGGCGGGGTCGAGGTTGTCGCCGGGGAACTGCTCCAGGTCGACCAGGGCCTCGGGGCGCCTGCCCTCCAGGCCGAACCGGTCCTTGGCGAAGAGCGAGGCGCCGAAGCCGACGGTGAGCGTCAGCCGGGACGGCTTGAGGCCGAGGGCCTCGCCGGTGTCGTCCGGCGGGGCCTCGGGGAGGCCGCCGACGGCGCCCTCGCCGACGGGGAGCCCGGCGGTCATCCGCTCGGCCGCCCGCGTCCAGTCCTTGAGGAGCCGGACGAGCTCGGCGCGGTCCTTCGTCTTCACGTCGAACGCGGCGAAGTGCAGCCGGTCCTGGACGGCGGAGGCGATGCCGGCCTGGTGGGTGCCGTGGAAGGGCACCGAGGAGCCGCTGAGCGCGGCCGGGACGGGATCGCCGTCACCGGTCAGCGCGGCGACGGTGCCGCCCGCCGCGGCGGCGCCGAGCGCGAGCCCGGCACCGCCCCAGCCGAGCACGGACCGGCGCGACGGCCCGCCCGCGGCGGACGCGGCGGAGGCGGCGGAGTCGGCCGGCTCGGCGGCCTCGGCGCCCGAGCCGGTGGTGCTGGTGTCGTCAGACATGGTCCGTACCCCTGATCACGCGTTACTTGGCGACGGCGGCGGCGAGCTTGGAGAGCGGCTCACCGAGGGCGCTGACAGCGTCCGAGAGCTCCTTGCGCTGGTCCTGGCCGACCGTGTCGTAGGCGGTGAAGTCGTAGCCGTTCTTGTCGGCGCGGTACTTGTCGAGCAGCGTGTTCATCGCGGCGAACTGCTTGTCCAGCTCGGCGGAGAGGGCCGGGTCGTTCTTCGCGGCGACCGGCTTCAGCAGCTCGTAGGCCTTCTCGGCGCCCTCGACGTTGGCCTTGAAGTCGACCAGGTCGGTGTGGCTGTAGCGCTCTTCCTCACCGGTGACCTTGCCGCTGGCGACCTCGTCCAGCAGCTCCTTGGCACCGTTGGCCATCGAGGTGGGGGTGATCTCCGCCTGGCCGACCTTCTTCTGCCAGTCGGTGAGGTCGGTCATCAGCTGGTCGGCGAGCTTCTTCTCGTCGTCGCCGATCTTCTTGTCGGCGAACAGGGCCTTCTCCAGGCGGTGCCAGCCTGTCCAGTCCTTGGCCGGGTCCTGGCCGGCCTCCAGGCCGTCCTCGCGGACGTCGACCTTCGGGTCGATGTCGCCGAAGGACTCGGCGACCGGCTCGGTGCGCTCCCAGCCGATGCGGGACGCGGCGTACGCCTTCTTGGCGGCCTCCAGGTCACCGGCCTTGACCGCGTCCGCGAAGGCCTGCGCCTTGGGGAGGGTCTCGTCGGCCTGCGCCTGCACGTACTTGCGGTACTCGGCGACCGCGGCGTCCAGCTCGGGGCTGCGCTTCTCGGCGGCGCCGCCGGTGGCCTTGACCTTCTGGCGGATGCCGTCGCCCTTCATGCCGGGCTTGCAGGCGAACTCGTAGTCGCCGGCCTTGATCTCGGCGGTGATGGTCGCCTTGGTGCCGGGGCCGATGTTCTCCCGCTCGGCGACGATCCGGTCGTCCGGGAAGAGGACGTACAGCTCGGTGACCTTGGAGCCCTTGTTCTCGACCTCGATGGAGACCTTGCCGGCCGGGAACTCGGTCTTGGAGAGCTCGCAGGCGGTGTCGGAAGCCGCGACCTTGATCGTGCCGTCGCCGCCGGTGCTCTTCTCCGCGCAGCCGGTGACTGCGGTGAGCGCGGCCACGGCGGCGACCGCGGTGAGGACGGTGAGGCGGGCGGGACGCATGCGGGCTCCTGGCTGTCTGGCGTTCGGCAGACGGCCGCCCCGATCGGGAAGGGCGGCCGGTGAGGCGGACCTAACTTAACCGAGGCTTACCTGACTCATACCCGCACGTCCAGTGATTCAGCGCACACAGCGGGCCGCCGGACACGGGGCCGTCACGGGGTCTCCAGGGCCAACCCATGAGAGGGTCAAGCGGAGGTCAAGCCGGGGTGGTCGTTCCGCATGGCGGAACGGTCCCCGGCCCGCGCGGGGTCCCGCTCGCCGTCCCGTACGGGGACCACGAGCGGAATCCCGGTGCGCGGATGGGGCAGCACTTCCACCGGCTGGCGGTAGACCCGGCTCAGCAGCTCGCCCTCGAACACCCCGGCCGGCGGTCCGTCCGCCGCGATCCGCCCGTCGTGCAGCACGGCGGCCCGGTCGGCGTACGCGGCGGCCAGGCCCAGGTCGTGCAGGACGACGACGACCGCGTCCCCGGCCGCGGCCCGCTCCCGGCAGATCCGCAGCACCAGCTCCTGGTGGCGCAGGTCCAGGGCCGCGGTGGGTTCGTCGAGCAGCAGCAGCGGGGCCCGCTGGGCCAGTACGCGGGCCAGCGCGACCCGGGCGCGTTCACCGCCGGAGAGCGCCGAGAAGGGGCGGGCGGCGAAGCCGGCCACCTCCGTGGCGGCCATCGCGGCGGCCACCGCCTCCTCGTCGGAGTCGGCGAGCGGGGTGCCGGCCCAGGGGGCGCGGCCCATCCGTACGACGTCCGCGACGGGGAACGGGAAGGACATCTGCGCCGACTGGGGGAGCACGGACCGGCGCAGGGCCAGATCGGGGGCCGCCCAGTCGCCCACCGGCCGCCCGTCGATCCGTACGATCCCCCCGGCGGCGGGCAGGTCCGCCGACAGGGCGGCCAGCAGCGTGGACTTGCCGGCGCCGTTCGGGCCGACCAGGGCCAGGACCTCGCCGGCCCGGGCGCTCAGGTCGATCCCGGCCAGCACCTCGCGCTCGCCGAGCCGGACGCGCAGGCCGACCGCTTCGGCGAAGGCGGTGCCGGGGGCCGGCCGGGCGGGGATGCCGCGCCTGCCGCGCCGCAGGAACGGGATGCTCATGCCCAGCCCCCCTGCTTGCGGCGGGTGCGGCGCAGCAGCCAGAAGAAGAAGGGGCTGCCGATCAGCGCGGTCAGCACCCCGAGCGGCAGCTCGGCGGGCCTGGCGATGGTCCGCGCGGCCAGATCGCCCGCGAGCAGGACCACGGCTCCGGCCAGCGCGCTGCCGGGGACCAGGAATCGGTGCCCGGGCCCGTTCACCATGCGCAGCAGGTGCGGGACGAGCAGCCCGACGAAGGTGATGATGCCGGCCACGGCCACGGCGGCCGCGGTGAGCAGCGCGACGACGAGGATGAGCGCGAGGCGCAGCCGCTCCACGTCCACCCCGAGGTGGCGGGCGGGGCGTTCGCCGAGGGAGAGCAGGTCCAGCTTGCGGGCGTGGAAGGGGGCGATCAGCAGGCCGGCGAGCGCGCAGGGCAGGACGGCGAGCACCTTGGGCCAGGTGGCCTGGGCGAGGGAGCCGAGCTGCCAGAAGGTGATCTGGTTGACCTGGCCGCTGTCCGCGAAGAAGACGAACAGGCCGATCAGGGCGCCGGCGAAGGCGTTGACGGCGATGCCGGTGAGGATGAGCGTGACGACCTCGGTCCTGCCGCCGTTGCGGGAGAGGAGGTAGACGGAGCCGACGGTGATCAGTCCGGCGGCGAACGCGCAGGCGGTGATGGTCCAGTTGCCGAAGAAGCTGAGGCCGAGCCCGATGGCGGCCACCGCGCCGACGGCCGCGCCCGCGGAGATCCCGATGACGCCGGGCTCGGCGAGCGGGTTCCCGAACACCCCCTGCATCAGGGCCCCCGCGCAGCCCAGGCTGGAGCCGACGAGCAGCGCGAGCACGATCCGGGGGAGCCGTACGTTCCACAGCACGCTCTCGCCGACCCGGTCGAGGGTGGCCCCGCCGAGCCCGAGCCGGTGCTGCGCCGAGCCGAGCACGTCGGCGACGGGGATCCCGTAGGCCCCGACCCCGGCGGAGACCAGGGCCAGGCCCGCGAGCACGACGAGGAGCACCGCGATGAGCACGGCCCCGGTCCGGGCCCCGGGCGCCCCGGCCTTCGTGGGCGCGTCCTGCCCGGTCGGCGCGTTCTGTCCGGTCGGCGCTGCCGGACCGGTCGGCGTCGCGGGCGCGGGCGTTCGGGGGCCGGCCCCGGGCAGGGTGACCGCGCCCGATTCCTGTTCCGTCACGTCACGCCGTCTTTCCGTACAGCTGGGAGATCAGCGAGCTCAGCACCTGGTCGGTGCGCGGACCGTAGTTCAGCAGGACCCCGTCGTCGACGGTGACCACGCGCCGGTCCATCCCCGCCGGGGTCTGGGCGACGCCCGGGATCTTCACGAGGCCGTCCGTACCGCCCACGGACTCCAGCCCCTTGGACATGACGAGGACGGCATCGGGCGCGGCGGCCGCCAGCGCCTCGCTCGTGATCGGGGTGAAGTCCTTGCCGAGCCCCGACTCCTTGCCCGTGTCCACCGCGCCGGCCGCTTCGAGCAGCGAGGCCGCTCCCGAGTCCGAGCCGCCCAGCAGGTACACGGAGGCGGTGCCGCGCAGGTAGAGGAAGGCCACCCGGGGCTTCTTACCGGAGGCCGCGGAGGCGGGGATTGCCTTGCGGGCGGCGGCGATCCGCTCGGCGGTGCGCTCGTTCAGCCGGGCGCCCGCGTCCTTGACGCCCAGCGCGGCGGCGACCGTCTCGATCCGCTTCGGTACGTCGTCCAGCGATTTGGCCGGGGCGACGACCAGCAGGGGGATGCCCGCGTCGCGGATCTGCCGGATCGCCTCGGCCGGGCCGGAGGTGGTCTCGGCCAGCACCAGCGTGGGGCGCAGCGACAGCACGCTCTCCGCCGAGACGTCATGGCCCCGGGTCACCACCGGCAGCTGCGCGGCCTGTTCGAAGGTGGCCGTGATGTCGCGGGCGACGACCTGCGGGCCCAGGCCCAGGGTCTGGACGATCTCGTTCAGGCTGCCGCTCAGCGGGACGATCCGGTCCGCCGCCGCCACCGTCACCTGGCGGCCGTCCGCCGAGGCCGCGGTGACCGGGAGGGCGGGCAGCGGCGCCGGGGCCAGTGGCTCCACCCGGTCGGGCGCGGCGGCCGGGCGGGCGGCGGTGCCGGGTCCGGCGCCGGTGGCGGAGGTGCCCCCGCAGCCCGTCAGGGTGGCCAGGGCCAGTGCGGAGAAGGCGACCGCAAGGGCAAGGGCGCGGCGGAGGAAGCGGGTTGACGCGGCGGGCGTGGACACGAAGGCACCGTCCTGATCGTCCGGCTGTTCGTCCGGCTGTCGTGTTGAGGTTCCGGGGAACCGGGGGTTCCCCTCTGACTGGAGGTAGCTTAGGTTAGCCTAACCTTATTAACCAGCCCTGGGAGGGGACAACATGCCCGCAAGACCCGCCCGCGCGTCGGCAGTCGCCCTGTTGGCGACCCTGGCGGCCTTGCTCGGCGCCCTGTTCCCAGCCACCGCGGCCCATGCGGCCGGCCGCACCGTGCAGGGGGGCAGGCTCGACTGGGGCATCAAGTCGTCGTTCCAGAGTTATGTCACCGGTCCCGTCGCGAAAGGCGCTTTCAAGCTGAAGAACGGAGCCGCCACGGTCGGCGGCAGCCTGTTCCGCTTCCATTCGGCCACCGGCTCCTACGACCCGGACTCCGGCGCGTTCGAGGCGGCGTTCAGCGGCGGCGTCGGCTTCCAGGGCCACCAGAAGCCGGACGGCACGTACGAGCTGGACCTGACGGTCAGCCGCCCCACCGTCAAGATCGACGGCGGCCGCGGCACGCTGTACGCGGACGTCTCCAGCAAGGCCAAGGACACCGGTGCGGTCACCACCCAGATCCAGGTCCCCTTCGCCACGCTCGGCCTCGGCGGGGTCGACATGAAGGGCGGCGGCAGTCCGATCGCCCTGACGGGCATCCCGGCCACCCTCACCGAGCAGGGCGCCAGGGCCTTCGCCGGCTACTACTCGGCGGGCGCGCAGCTCGACCCGGTCTCGCTCTCCGCGGACGTCAAGGCCCCGGCCGCCGGGACCGCGCCCTCCCCGAGCGCGTCGGCCCAGCCCTCGCAGGATCCGCAGGCCCCCCAGGGGGCGTTCGCCGACGCCGCCGTCGACTGGGGCGTGCGGCGTACGTTCCGCGAGTACGTCACCGGCTCCGTCGGCCAGGGCAAGTGGACCCTCGCCGAGGGGGCCCGGGACGGCGGCGCGCTGTTCCGCTTCCCGCAGGGCAAGGGCGCGTACGACGGCCGGAAGGGGGCACTTGACGCCGCTTTCGCCGGCACCGTCCACTTCACCGGCGCCCATCTGGACCTGAAGCTCGGCAAGGTGAGCGTCAAGGTCGAGAACGGCAAGGGCGTCCTGTCCGCCGACGTCACCACCGGCACCGAGACGAAGAGCGCGGTCGCGCTCGTCGAGTTCGACGCCGAGGGGCTGAAGACCGAGGGGTCACTCGCCACGCTCACCGAGGCCCCCGCCACGCTCACCGAGGGCGGTGCGCAGGCCTTCGACTCGATGTACAAAGCCGGCACCGAGATGGACCCCGTCTCGCTCTCCGTCGCGCTGGACGCCACCGCGAAACTGCCGGCCCTGCCCGATCTGGGCTCGACGGCCCCGCCCGCTTCACCGGCGGCCTCCGGCCCGTCGCCCGCCCCCGCGGCGAAGGCCGGGGAGTCCTCGAACACCGGCCTGTACGCCGCCCTCGGAGTGGCCGTCCTGCTCCTGGCCGCCGGCGCCGCCTTCCTCCTCCGGCGCCGCAACCGCGCCGCGGCGGCGGGAGCCGCGGAGCCTGCGGAGGCCGCGGGAGCCGCGGAGCGTGCGGAAGCCACGGAGGCCGCGGGGGCCGCGGACACGCCGCCGACGTCCCAGCCCTGACCCGCTCCCGCTCCCACCTCGCCTCGCCTCACCTCACCCCCGTCCCGACCCTCACCCCCGTCGCCTTCCAGGAGGCCCTCGCATGTCCTCGTCCCACCGCCGCTCGCTCGCACTCGCCGCGGCCGTCGCCACGGCAGCCGCACTCGGCGCCACCGCCTTCGTCCTGCCCGCGACGGCGCCGGGCGGCGGGCAGGCCTCCGCGGCCGTCGCCTCCGCGCCGATGCCGATCGTGAACGGCACCCTCGACTGGGGGGTCCTGGCGAGCTACCGCTCGTACGTCCTGAACATCGCCAAGGGCACGATCACCCCGGCGGACGGGGCCGCCCTGAACGCCGACGGCACCTTCCGCTTCACCTCGGCGACCGGCCAGTACGGCAAGGACGGAGGGCACGTCGTGACCGCCGCCTTCAAGGGCAGCGTCACCTTCGACGCCCCCATGCACGGCTTCAAGCTGACCCTCGCCAACCTCCGCTTCGACACGGGCACGAAGAAGCTGACGGCCGACGTCACCAAGAACGGCACCCTCACCCCGAACGTCCCCATGGCCGACGTGGCCTTCGCCGGGCAGTCCATGGACAAGCTCGGCACCACCCTCACCAAGGAGGCGGCGGACCAGCTCGGTTCGGACAAGTACGCCGGTCTGGCCGGCGACCCGCTCACGGCCGCCCTGCAGTTCGGACAGCCGTCCCCCTCCCCGTCCCCGTCCGTGACCCCCTCGCCTTCGTCTTCCGCCTCCGCCTCCCCGTCCCCGACCCCCTCGGGTCCGTCGAACTCCGCGACCCCCTCGCAGGGCACGAGCTCCCCCGCGGCCGACGGCCCGCAGCAGCTCCTCGGCGGCCGGCTCACCTGGGGCGTGAAGGAAGGTTTCCGCTCGTACGTGGTGAAGGGCGGCGGCTCGGTCACCCCGGCGGGCGGGGCCGTCGCGAGCGGCGACACCTTCGCCTTCCCCCTCGGCAAGGGCGAGCTCGACGTCAAGAAGCAGAAGCTGAGCGCCACCTTCGCGGGCAGCCTGCGCTTCCAGCGCGCCGACCACGGCGTCGACATGACCTTCGCCAACGTCCGCGTCAACGCCGAGGGCAAGAAGGGCACCCTCGTCCTGGACGTCACGTCGCCCACCGCCACCAAGGTGAACGTCCCGTTCGCCACGCTCGACCTGTCGAAGGCCGAGTACCGGACCTCGGGCGGCCTGCTCACGCTGAACGCCGTCCCGGCCGCCTTCACCGCCGAGGGCGCGGCCGCGATCGGCGCCCCGAGCCCGGACTACGCCGAGGGCAAGCCGACCGACCCCGTGACCCTCGCGGTCTCCGTCGACAAGGACGTGGTGATCCCCACCACGGCGCCCACCACCACGCCCACCTCCACCGGCGGGACCGGCGGGACCGGCGGCACGGGCGGCACCGTGGGCGGTGGCGGCAGCGTCGGCGGCAACCTCGCCAGCACCGGCGCCGAAATCCCGGCCGGAGCGCTGCTCGCCACCTCCGGCGCGGTCGTCGCCGCCGGTGCCGGAGCCGTCTTCCTCGCCCGCAGGCGGCGCGCGGCCCAGATCTGAACCGTGTTTCAATTTCCCGCGTGAACGATCTCGATGTACTCAAGGTCTTCTGTGCGGGTGACGGACGGCACGGCAACCTGCTCGGCGTCGTCCGTGACGGCCGGACCTGCCCCGACGACGCGTCGCGGCAGGCGCTGGCCGCCGAACTCGGCTACAGCGAGACGGTGTTCGTCGACGACCCCGAGCGCGGGGTCGTCGACATCCGCACCCCCGGCACGCGGATGTCCTTCGCCGGCCATCCGCTGGTCGGGGTCGCCTGGCTGCTGGACATCGAGGAGCTCCAGCCGCCGGCCGGCTCCGTATGGGCGCGTGACGACGGGGAGTTCACCTGGATCACGGCCCTCCCCGAGTGGGTCGAGGGTAAGCGCACCCGGCAGTACGCGAGCCCCGCAGAGGTCGACGCGCTGCCCGCGCCGCCGCCCGGCGAGGGCTGGCTGTACGCCTGGGCCTGGGAGGACGAGACGGCGGGCCGCATCCGGGCCCGCGGTTTCCCGCGCCGCCCCGACGGGGTCATCGCCGAGGACGAGGCCACCGGATCGGCCGCGATACTGCTGACCGCCGAGCTGAACCGGGCCCTGAACATCACCCAGGGCGCGGGCTCCCAGATCCTCACCGCACCCGGACCGGACGGCACCGTCGAGATCGGCGGCCGCGTCCGCTTCGCGAAGCTCCCGCCGCCGCGCACCGAGCAGGCGCACCGAGCGGACGCGAACTGAGTAGGTGCGCACGCCCGATTGAGTACCTCGGCGCTGGGGTCGCGGCGGCGTGCAGCGGTTCCATGGCTGCATGAACACGCCATCGAGCGCAGGCTGGCCCCGGCAGCCGCAGCCGCAGCCGCAGACGTACCCGCACCCCGACGAGACGCAGCGGTGGCTGCTGGTCCCGGCGCTCTTCACGGCGCTGACGCTCGTGGCCGGGGGCCTCGGCTACGCCTCCTCGTACCTGCCGCGCTGCCCGCTCTGGTTCTCCCTCCCGTACCTGATCCCGCTGGGCCTGGCGGCCCTCGCCTGGCGACGGCCCCGGACCCCGGCGCAGCGTACGAACCGCATTGTGGCGGGCAGCATCGGCGCCGGACTGGCCCTCTTCTGCGCCAAGGCCGTCGAGGCCGTGCTCATGTTCCTCGGCCTGGCCCTCTGGCTGATCCACGGCGACTGACGGCGAAACGGCGACGGCACCCCCGGCGCGGCTCGGTGCCGGGGGTGCCGCGTCGTCCGCGGACGCGTCGCCCGCGGACGGGGATGCTCAGGCGCTCAGCGGGAACTCCGCGCCCAGCTCCCGGAAGACCGCGCCGTTGAAGTCGAAGGCGCGCTTGCACTCGTCGATGATGCGCTGCTTCTCCAGGTCGTCCGCGGCGATCGCGTCCAGCAGCTCGCGGTAGGTCCGCTTGAAGGCCGCGGGGTTGGCGATCTCGGCGAAGACGTAGAACCGCACGCCGTCACCCTTGCGGGTGAAGCCCCAGGTCCGCTCCGCCTTGTCGCGGATGATCTGGCCGCCCGAGAGGTCCCCCAGGTACCGCGTGTAGTGGTGGGCGACGTACCCGCCGGGCCAGGTGGCCGCGCACTCGGCCACGCGGTCCGCGTAGGACTCGGTGGCGGGCAGCGCGACCAGCGTCTCGCGCCAGGACGGGCCGCGCAGGTGCGCCAGGTCGCGCTCGATCTCGGCCACGCGCATCAGCTCGGGCTGTATGAACGGGCCCGCCACCGGGTCGTCCTTCAGGGACTCGGCCGCGTCCTCCAGGGCCCGGTACACGAACCACAGCTGCTCGGTGTAGCGCGTGTACGCGTCCACCCCGAGCCGGCCGCCGAGCAGGTCGCTCATGAAGGTCGAGGTCTCTGCCTCGGTGTGCTGCTCGTGCGACGCGACACGGATGACCGTAGAGAAGGCGTCCAAAACAATCCTCCGGAGACGGGACGAGGAACAACGGGCCCGGTGGGCGTGACGGCACGGCCGCCACGCCCGATCCTCGCGCTTAGGGTTACCTAAGTCAATGTCTTCCCGACGCCTTGTCGGTAAAACTCCTCCGGAGAACTTTTGGGAGGAGCTTTTCCCGGTGGGCCGCTACGGAAGGGTGAGGATCTCGGCGCCCGTGTCCGTCACGACCAGTGTGTGCTCGAACTGCGCGGTGCGCTTGCGGTCCTTCGTGACGACCGTCCAGCCGTCCGCCCACATGTCGTACTCGTGCGTGCCCAGGGTCAGCATCGGCTCGATCGTGAAGGTCATCCCGGGCTCGATGACGGTCGTGGCGTGCGGGCTGTCGTAGTGCGGGATGATCAGGCCGGAGTGGAAGGACGAGTTGATGCCGTGCCCGGTGAAGTCCCGGACCACGCCGTAGCCGAAGCGCTTCGCGTACGACTCGATGACCCGGCCGATCACGTTGATCTGGCGGCCCGGCTTGACGGCCTTGATGGCGCGGTTCAGGGCCTCGCGGGTGCGCTCCACCAGCAGCCGCGACTCCTCGTCCACCTCCCCGCACAGGTACGTGGCGTTGTTGTCACCGTGCACGCCGCCGATGAACGCGGTGACGTCGAGGTTCACGATGTCGCCGTCGCGCAGGACGGTGGAGTCGGGGATGCCGTGACAGATGACCTCGTTCACCGAGGAGCACAGGGACTTCGGGAAGCCCCGGTAGCCCAGCGTCGACGGGTAGGCGCCGTGGTCGCACATGTACTCGTGCGCGACCCGGTCCAGCTCGTCGGTGGTCACCCCCGGGGCGATCAGCTTGGCGGCCTCTTCCATCGCCTGGGCGGCGATCCGGCCGGCGATGCGCATGGCCTCGACGGTCGCGGCGGACTGCACCTCCGGTCCGGTGTACGGAGTGGGCGCGGGCTTGCCCACGTACTCGGGCCGACGGATGTTTCCGGGAACGGAACGGGCGGGAGAGAGCTCGCCTGGTACGAGCAGCGACTGGCCAGACATGCATGCGAGTGTATCCAGCGGGCATGGGGCAGCATGGCGGCAGAGAGTGGTATCGAGAGGAGCCCGGAGACGATGGCCCTGTTCAAGAAGCGCCAGGTGGGCAAAGCCGGCGAGTGGTACTACTGCCTGGTCCACCACAAGGTCGAGGAAGGCCCGGACTGCCCGGCGAAGGACCGGTTCGGCCCCTACGCCACGCCCGAGGAGGCGAACCACGCCATGGAGACGGCGCAGGAACGCAACCTCGAATGGCAGAACGACCCCAAGTGGAACGACAAGTCCCGCGAAGAGGACGAGGGCACGAGCGCGCCGTAGGAACGCAGGGGCGCCGGGCCTCGGGGCCCGTGCCCCGCGGGCTACCAGCGGGCGGGCGGCGGCGCGGTCAGCTGGTCGGCCAGCCGCGCCAGCCGGTCCCGCAGCCGCCGCGGCCCGCGCTGCACCGGCAGGCCGTTCTCCCCGGCCGCCGCGCCGACCAGGTGCTGCACCGTGTCCAGGCCCGGCTCGCCGGCGCCCTCCCGTACGGACAGGGCGTCGTGCGCGAGCGCGGCGAGGTCCGGGACGCCGCCGTGCAGCGACAGTACGGTCGCCCCCGCGCGCCGGGCGTCGTGCACCCGCTCCAGCAGCCCCGCCCCGGGCTGCTCCGGGGCCACCACCAGCAGCGTGTGCCCGCGCCGGGCCGCCTCCAGCCGGCCCAGTCCCACCGACAGGTGCGGCGGCTGCCCGGGCCGCACCCGGTGCCGTACGAGGGTGGGCGCCAGCTCGGGCAGCCCGGACCAGGCGGCCTCGTCCACCAGGTGCGCCGCCAGGTGCCAGGGCTCGTACTGCTCGGTCCCCACCAGCAGCAGGTTCCCGCCGGCCGGTACGACCGAGTGCCGCAGCGACCCGGCGAAGCGGCGCGCGTCGCCGGGCCACTGCGTACCGGCGAGCACCTCGCGCAGCAGCGCGACCCTGACGGCGTCCATATCGGCATCCTGCCGCAGGAAAGGGACCCGCGGGAGGACTTCGCCCCGCTTCGCCCGATGGTGGCGGTGCATGTCCGTTCGCCTCTCGGGATCACGGCATTACCCTCGCCCCCATGACCTCCACAGACAGCACTCAGAATCCGCCCGCCCCGGCAGCGGCGAAGGCACCGGCCAAGGACCCGTGGGACCTGCCGGACGTCTCCGGCCTCGTCGTCGGCGTCCTCGGCGGCACCGGCGACCAGGGCCGGGGCCTGGCCTACCGGCTCGCCCGGGCCGGCCAGAAGGTGATCATCGGCTCGCGCGCCGCCGACCGCGCGCAGAGCGCCGCCGACGAGCTGGGCCTCGGCGTGGAGGGCGCGGACAACGCCGAGTGCGCGCGCCGCAGCGACATCGTCATCATCGCGGTGCCGTGGGAGGGCCACGCCAAGACCCTCGAAGCCCTGCGCGAGGACCTCGCGGGCAAGCTCGTGGTCGACTGCGTCAACCCCCTCGGCTTCGACAAGCAGGGCGCCTACGCGCTGCGGGTCGAAGAGGGCAGCGCGGCCCAGCAGGCCGCCGCCCTGCTCCCCGACTCCCGCGTGACGGCGGCCTTCCACCACCTCTCGGCGGTCCTGCTCCAGGACGAGTCGGTCGAGGAGATCGACACCGACGTGATGGTCCTCGGCGAAGTCCGCGCCGACACCGACATCGTCCAGGCCCTGGCGGCCCGCATCCCGGGCATGCGCGGAGTCTTCGCGGGCCGCCTGCGCAACGCCCACCAGGTCGAGTCCCTGGTGGCCAACCTCATCTCCACCAACCGCCGCTACAAGGCCCACACGGGCCTGCGCGTCACGGACGTCTGATCCCGCCGCCCCGCGCCCGGCGGCAGCCGGGCGCGGGGGCCGCGTCAGCCCTGGCGGCCGGCGCGCGCCTCGACCGGGCCCAGGTGCGCCACGACCCCCTGGTGGAAGCGGGCCACGGCCTCGTCGACGCTGCGGATGAAACCGGACTCCGTGTTGCCGCGGGTGTTGCCCATGCCCTTGATCAGCGACAGGCGGAACCCGGTGAGGGCCGCCCCGCCCCTGGGCAGCAGGTCGCCCGGCTCGGGGCGCAGCCGCTCCAGCGTGCCGCGCGGTCCGTTCCCGGCCTCGACGAGGGTCTCCACGTGCAGGTCCGCCGGGGCCTCGGCCAGCAGCCGGACCAGCCGCTTCACCGTGGTCAGCGGGTACGAGCCCTCCGGCGCCGGCACGTCCACGCAGGTGCGGACCTTGCCCGTCCGCAGATCGGCGGTCACCGCGATGACGCTGCTCGTCCCGTCGATGCGCAGCTCCGCGGTGAGCCGCCCGTCCAGACAGAGCCTCTCGGCCGCGGCCGCACGGCGCGCCCGCGGGTCGCTGCCGCGCCGCACGCGCTGCACCGGGAGCGCCTTCTGCCCGAGCTCCCCGCCCAGGCGCAGGCAGACCTGGCGGATCAGCCGCTCCCAGCTCTCGACGACCTCGACGGCGCGCGGGTCGTCGCAGGCGAGGGTCTCGTCCTCGATCCCCTTGCGTACGGGCACCCATGCGGCGCCCATGTTCTGGAACCCGTGGCAGCCCGACTGGTCGTGCCGGAGGTACTCCAGCAGCTCCTGGAGCAGCCAGGCGTGCGCGGCGTTGCCCACGCCCTCGTGGCGGATCAGCATCTGGGCCTGGTGGGCCACCTCGGCCCAGGACAGGTGCCAGAGGCTGACCTTGTGCTTGCGCCGCCCGTCGATCTTGACGTCCACCATGGGCGCGCCTTCGAGGGCCACGTCGTTGGAGAGCGTGATCACGGCCTCGTAGCCGCGGCGGGTGGCGATGTCCATGTACTCCTGCACCTGCTCCGGCTTGAGCGGGTTGCCGTTCGTCTTCGTCTCGACCAGGGCCGTCCAGAGCTTCCCGGCGCGTTCGACCCGGATCACGCCGTCCGGGCGGCGCGGGGTGTCGCCGTGGGGGAGGGACACCTCGGTGAAGGTCTGCATCCGTCCGGCGGGGGCGCCGAACGCGGCGGTGAGGCGGCGGCCGAACTCCGGGACCTGCGCCATCACGGACAGCAGCACGGAGGTGGCCCGCACCTCCCGCTCCTTGTCGCTCTTGAGCGTCGGCACCGGGAACAGCCGGGCCGGGCGCCAGGAATCGTTCTCGGCGAGCGAGCTCTTGGCCACCTTGGGGAGGGTGACCTTCTTCTTGGTCGTGGTCGTACGGGGACCCCGGCCGCGGGCCTGGGCGGGCACGGCGACGGGCTCCGCCGGGGCCGGGGCCGGGGCGACCGGTTCGGGCTCCGCGTCGGGTGCCTTCTCCATGGCGACGGCGTCGGCGCCGTGGCCCGCCCCGCCCGGGTCACCGGCCTCCTCCGGCCCCTCCGGCCCCTCCGCCTCCTCGTTCACGGCGATGCCGAAATCGGTGGCCAGCCCGGCCAGTCCGGTCTCGTAGCCCTGCCCGACCGCGCGGAACTTCCACTCCTCGCCGCGTCGGTACAGCTCACCGAAGATGAACGCGGTCTCCACGCCCGCGTCGTGGATGGAGAAACCGACCAGCGGTTCCCCGGACCGGTCCGCGACCGTCATCCTCAGGTCGTCCAGGTCGCCGAACCGGGCGCCCCCGTACTGGCTGGCCGCCACCACGATCCGCTCGACCCCCTCGGGCACGGCGGTCAGGTCCACGCCGATCCGGTCCTCGTCCCCGTTCCCGGTCGGGGTCTTCCCCAGCAGCTGCACGCTTCCGTCGGCGGCGGCCGGGTTGTTGTAGAAGTAGAAGTCGTCCTCGCTGCGGACCTTGCCGTTCGCGTCCAGGAGGAGCACCGAGACGTCGGCGTCGCCGGCCCCCGACACACTGCTCCAGCTCAGGCTCACCACAACGGCCCCGGCGTCCTCGCTGAGGGCCGTCAGGCTGACGTTGGCGCCCTTTGAGATCTCCTGCATGTCCGTCCGTCCCCCCGGTTCGCCCGGCTCCGGCCGTGGCGGACCGTGCGGGCCGGACTGTCGTTCTTCCCTACCCGGCGACCGTAGCGGCGTGCCGCGCGGAAGATCGGGAAACGCCGAAAGAGGGACGCAAGCGGAATGCGGGGCGCAGGGGACGCCTTTACGGGAGCACTGCGGGGCATGGGGGACACTGGTGGGGCTCTACCCCGTTCGGTGTCGCCGAGGAGCTGTGCCCCATGCCCCGCCTTGCCGTGTTCGCCATCGTCGTCTGCGTCCTGTCCGTGGCCGCGGCCGTGGTCGCCTTCGTGGAGGGCAGCTTCCTGGGGATCATCTGGGTGCTGCTGGCCGGCCTCACGTCGAACATGGCCTGGTTCTACCTGCGCAAGGCGAAGGCCGAGAAGGCCGCCGGCTCCGCGCGCACCTCCTAGGGGGTGTCCGCAAAGTAGCGCCGTCCGCCCGGAGGGTGGTCGCGCGGCGTCCGGTGCGTGCTCTCGGTGTGCCGGGCGGAAGCGCTTGTACTGGACGTACTCGGGATTTCGCCCGGTGCGCCGAGAGCGCGTGCCGGGCGTCGCGGGGCAGGCGGGACTTTGCGGACACGCCCTAGTCGCTCACGCCGGGCTCGCGGCCTGATCGACAAGACACCCCTGGCGGCGCCGCAGGTTCCGGTCGGGGACGGTCCGGACCCGGCCCACGTCGGCCGGATCCCGCGCCGCGCCCGGGCAGCGCTTCGTACTGCTGCCGCCCCACGCCGGCCGGCGTACGGGGCTCCCCGCCGGTCCCGACGGCCTCCGGGTCAGCCCTGCGGGACCGCGCAGAAGCCGTTCGTGTCCTGCCAGAAGCGGTAGAGGTCGCGGCCGCAGAAGGTCTCCAGGTCGGACACGCCCAGGGCGGACAGCAGGTTGCGGACCACGTCGAAGAAGTACCCGTTGACCTCCGGGATCCAGAGGAGGGCGAAGACCGCGATGAGGCCGAACGGGGCCAGCGGCGCGACCTCGCGGCGGATCCGGTACGAGAGCCAGGGCTCGATGATGCCGTAGCCGTCCAGGCCCGGAACCGGAAGGAAGTTCAAGATCGCCGCCGAGACCTGGAGCAACGCGAGGAAGGCGAGCGCGAAGCGGAACGCCATCGGGACCCCGTCGAGGGCGTTCAGCCAGAACGGCGCCGTGCAGACGACGGCGAAGGCCACGTTGGTCAGCGGGCCCGCCGCGGAGATGAGGCTGTGCTTCCAGCGGCCCTGGATGCGGTCGCGCTCGATGTAGACCGCGCCGCCCGGGAGGCCGAGGCCGCCCATGATCACGAAGATCACCGGGAGGACGATGCTCAGCAGCGCGTGCGTGTACTTCAGCGGGTTCAGCGTCAGGTAGCCCTTGGCCCCGACCGAGAGGTCGCCGCTGTGCAGGGCGGTGCGGGCGTGCGCGTACTCGTGCAGGCAGAGGGAGACGATCCAGGCCGAGGTGACGAAGAGGAACACGGCGAGCCCGGTGCTTGTCGAGTACCCCGTCCACACGGCCCAGCCGGTGACCGCCATGACGGCGAAGATGCCGAGGAATACGGAACTGATCTGCCGCTCGCCGCGGCCGCCCTGATGACCCATGCGGCGAAACCTACCTCGGGCAGGGAGCCAAAAGGAGTACGGGGTCGGGCCCCGGGCCAGCGACAATGGGCCGGTGCGCTACGCGATTCTCGGCATTGCCCAGGCCAGCCGCGACGACGGGAGCCCCGTCGCCGTCGGCGGAGCGCGCCTGAGGGCGCTGCTGACCGCGCTCGCGCTGCGCCCGGGGCGGGCCGTACCGGTGCACCTGCTGGTGCAGCAGGTGTGGGACGGAGACCGGCCGGCGGACGCACCGGCCGCGCTCCAGGCGCTGGTGGGCCGGCTGCGCAGGGCGCTGGGGCACGGGGCGGTGCGCTCGGTGGAGGGCGGGTACCTGCTCGCCGCGGCGGGCGAAGACGTCGACCTGTACCGCTTCGAGCGGCTCGCCCGGGCCGGCGCGACGGCCCAGCACCCGGCCGAGGCGGCGGCGCTGTACGAGGAGGCGCTGGCGCTGTGGCGCGGCCCTGCGCTGGCCGATCTGCCGGACGCGGCGGGCGAGTCCGCCCGCTGGGAGGCCCTGCGTCTGGACGCGCGCCGGGGCCGGCTCGCCGCGGCCCTCGCGCTGGGCGAGGCCGAGCGGGCGCTGCCGGAGCTGACCGTCCTGTGCGGGGAGCGCCCGCTGGACGAGCCGTTCCAGGTGCTGCGGATCCGGGCCCTGCGCGACACGGGCCGCCCTGCGGAGGCCCTGGCCGCCTACGAAGCCGTCCGGCGGGACCTGGCCGCCCGCCTGGGCACGAGCCCGGGACCGGCCCTGCGCACCCTCCACGCCCAACTCCTCGCCCCGCCCCCCGAACCACCGCCCGCGCCCGCGCGGCCGGCCCCGGCCGCGGCGGGCGGGTACGGCGGCGCCGCGGAGCCCCCGCCCTCCGCCCCCGGCGGGCCGGCTTCGGGTCCGGCCGGGGCGCCCGGTGCCGTGCGCCCGGACCCGAAGCCGGCCCCCGGCCCGTCGCAGCCCGGCCCGTCGCAGCCCGGCCCGTCGCAGCCCGGCCCCGCCGGGGCGCCGGGTGGTGCACCGCCGGCGGGCGGGGCCGGGGCCGCGCGGCCGGGGAACCTGCGGACGCGCCTGACCAGCTTCGTGGGGCGCGAGGGGGACATCCGGGTCATCGGGGAGGACCTCGCGCGGGCGCGGCTCGTCACGCTGCTCGGGCCCGGCGGTGCCGGGAAGACGAGGCTGTCCCAGGAGGCCGCCGAGCACGCCCCCCAGGACTGGCCCGACGGGGTGTGGTTCGTGGAGCTGGCGCCCATCGACGGCCCGGACGGGCCCGACGCCCCCGAGGACGTCGCCGAGGCCGTCGCCGAGGCCGCCCTCAGCGCGCTCGGCGCACGCGAGACCAAGCTGCGCGGCGGCGCCGCCGAGGAGCTGCGGGCACTGACCGAACGCTCCGGGGACCAGCCCCTGGAGCGGCTCGCGGAACACTGTGCCCGGCGGCGGATGCTGCTGATCCTGGACAACTGCGAGCACGTCATCGGCGCCGCCGCCGAGCTCGCCGAGGAGCTCCTCGCCCGCTGCCCCGGCGTCCGGATCCTGGCCACCAGCCGCGAACCCCTCGGCGTGCCGGGGGAGTTCCTGCGGCCGGTGGAGCCGCTGCCGGACCCCGTCGCGCTCCGGCTGCTGGCCGAGCGCGGGGCCGCCGCCCGGCCCGGGTTCACCACCGACGACGACCCCGGGGCCGCCGCCGAGATCTGCCGCCGCCTCGACGGCCTGCCGCTCGCCATCGAGCTGGCCGCGGCCCGGCTGCGGCTGCTCACCCCGCGCCAGATCGCCGACCGGCTCGACGACCGCTTCCGGCTCCTGACCGGCGGCGCCCGCACCGTACTGCCCCGCCAGCAGACCCTGCGCGCCGTCGTCGACTGGTCCTGGGACCTGCTCGACGCACCGGAACGCGCCGTCCTGCGCCGCCTCTCCGTCTTCGCCGGCGGCTGCGACGTGGCCGCCGCCGAAGCCGTGTGCGCCGACCCCGACACCCTCGGCCTCCTCGGCTCCCTCGTCGACAAGTCCCTCGTCGTCGCCGCGCCGGGCCCCGACGGCGCCGGCATGCGCTACCGCCTCCTGGAGACCGTCGCCGAGTACGCCGCCGAGCGCCTCGCCGAGGCCGCCGGGGACCGCGAGGCCACCGAACGCCGCCACCTCACGTACTACCGCGAACTCGCGCGCACCACCTCGCCGCTGCTGCGCGGCCGCCGCCAGCGCGAGGCCACCGGGCGGCTCGCCACCGAGTACGAGAACCTCCGTACCGCGCTGCGCCGCGCCGTCGCCGTACGCGACACCGACGAGGTGCTCTGCCTCGTCCACTCCCTCGCCTGGTACTGGCAGATGCACGACCTGCGCGCCGAGTCCCGGCACTGGTCCGACGCCGCCTGCGCACTCGTCCCCGACCCCTTCCGCGAGCCCGTCACCCCCGCCGAGCCGGTGTACGCGGAACTCACCGACACGCCCCCGCCGTACGGCGGGGAGCTGCTCACCGAAGCCTGGCGCGGCATCCGGCTGATCCAGCTCGCCTCCCGCGACCAGACCAACGAGAGCTGGAACGCGCCGGAGATCCGGGACCGGATCGAGGGGATCGTCGCCGCCTACCGTCCCGGGCTGCCGCAGACCTGCCGGATCCCCGGAGGTCTGTGGATCTACGCCGTGATGATCGCGGGGGACGCGCCCCTGCTCCAGCAGGTCCTCGACGCCTCCGTGGAAACCTGCCGGGAGCTCGACTACCGCTGGGAGCTGGCCTCCGCCCTCCAGGTACGGGCCAACGTGCTGGCCAACCGGGCGGCCTGGTCCGGGGACGCGGCCCGCGACGCCGACGAGAGCCATGCCATCTTCGAGTCGCTGGGCGACGACTGGGGCTGCGCCGAGGCGCTCTCCGCGCGCGCCGAATCCCGGGAGAAGCGCGGCGAGTTCGCGGCGGCAGGCGAGGACTTCCGGGCCGCGATCGAGCACGCCGAGCGGCTCGGCGCCCTGTCCCAGGTCACGGTCCTGCGGGTGCGGATGGCCGGGACCCTCGTCGAGAGCGGCGAGACGGCCCGGGCCGAGGAGATCCTCACCGAGATCGTGGGCACCCCCCTCACCCACGGCAACGAGGCCATGCCGGCCGCCCGGATGTTCCTCGCGGGCGTCTACGGCCGCACCGGCCGCATCCCCGAGGCCCGCCGCCAGCTCCGGCTGCTGCGCGAGGAGTTCGCGCTCGGCGCCTTCGCCATCTTCGACGGCTTCCTGCTCGGCACGATGGCCTGGCTGGACAACCAGGACGGCGAGTACGCGGACGCCCTCGCCCAGCTCCGCAAGGCCATGGACACCGCCCGGGACCCCCTCGCCCTCATGGTCGCCCCGCAGATGCCCGCCGTGTACCTGCTGACGGCGGCCGTCTCGCACGTCAGCCTGGGCGGCGGGAGGCACGCGTACGACGCCGCGCGGCTGCTCGGCGCGTACCGGGCGCACCTGCCGGCCCAGCACTTCCCGGTCAGCACGGAACGCGAGGACGCGGCCCGCGCCGAGGAGCTGACGCGGGCCGCGCTCGGCGGGGCCGCGTACGCCTCGGCGTACGCCGAAGGCGGCGGCCTCACCCTGGAGGAGGCCACCGCCCTCATCTGACCCGGTCCCCCGTACGGGGCCCGTCCGGGACGCGATCCGGAACGGACCGACCGGACCGGATCAGGTCTTCTGGCGGAACTTGCGGACCGCCAGCGGCATGGTGACCGCCGTGATGGCCACCGACCAGATCAGGGTCACCGTCACCGGGTGGGCGACGGCGCCCCCGTTGATCAGGCCGCGGGCCGCGTCGGCCAGGTTGGACAGCGGGTTGTAGTCCGTGAAGGACTGCAGCCAGCCGGGCATGGTCGACGGCGGGGCGAAGATCGAGCTGCCGAACTGGAGCGGCATCAGGACCAGCATCGCCATGCCCTGGACGGCCTGCGCGGTCTTCATGGTGAGGCCGAGCAGGATGAAGATCCACATCAGCGAGGCGCCGAAGACCGCCGACAGGCCGATGGACAGCAGCAGGTCGAACACCGAGGTCTTGATCGACAGGCCGAGCATGAAGCCCACGGTCAGCAGGATCGCGATGGCGACCATCATCCGGCCGAGCTCGACGACGATCTTGGCGATCAGGACGGAGGACCGGGCGATCGGCATGGACCGGAACCGGTCCATCACGCCCTTCTTGAAGTCGTCGTTGACGCCGGTGCCGACACCCATCGCGATGTTCATGCCCATCATGGCCATCAGGCCGGGGACGACGTAGTTGACGTACGCCTCCTGCTGGCCCTTGCCGGAGATCGCGCCGCCGAAGACGAACACGAACAGCAGCGTGAAGATGATCGGCATGAACAGGACGTCGAACATCGACTCGGGGTCCTGCTTGATCTGCAGGGCGTTGCGGCGCACGAGGGCGCCGATGTGCCGCAGATTGGCCCGCAGGCCGATCCGGCCCTCGCCGGAGCGGCCGTCCACCGGAGCCGGACCGGACGCGGTGGGAGCGGGCTTCGTCGTGGTTACGGTGCTCATGCCGCGACCTCCTCGGTCTTCTCGGTGGGAACGGAGTCCTCGACGGGGGTGGGGCGCTGGCCCGTGATGGCCAGGAACACCTCGTCGAGGCTGGGCAGGTAGGTGCCGAGGTCGGCGATCGCGTACCCGCGGGCGGCCAGCAGACCGACCACGGCGGTCAGCTGCTCGTCGCTCAGGATCGGGACGAGCAGCACGCCCTCGTCCGGGACGGCCTGCGAGCCGGCGACCCCGTCCAGTCCGGTCTCGGCCAGCGAACGGGCCATGCCCGGCAGGTCGGAGGAGTCGACGGGGCGGATCCGCAGGGTGCGGCCGCCGACGCGGGCCTTCAGCTCGTCGACCTTGCCGTTGGCGATGACCTTGCCCTTGTCGATGACCGTCAGCTCGTTCGCGAGCTGCTCGGCCTCCTCCATGTACTGCGTGGTGAGCAGGACGGTGGCCCCCTCGGCGACCATCCGCTGCACCTCGTCCCACACCTCGTTGCGGGTGCGGGGGTCGAGGCCGGTGGTCGGCTCGTCCAGGTAGAGCACGGCCGGGCGGCCGATCATCGAGGCGGCCAGGTCGAGCCGGCGGCGCATGCCGCCCGAGTAGTTCATCGCGGCCTTCTTGGCGGCGTCGGTGAGCGAGAAGCGCTCCAGCAGCTCGTCGGCGCGCGACCGGGCGTCCTTGCGGGACAGGTCGAGCAGCCGGCCGATCATGTAGAGGTTCTCCCAGCCGGAGAGCTTCTCGTCGACCGAGGCGTACTGGCCGGTGAGGCCTATGGTCCGGCGCAGCTGCCGCGGCTGGCGGACCACGTCGTAGCCGGCGACGGTCGCGGTCCCGGCGTCCGGGACGATCAGGGTGGAGAGGCAGCGCACCAGGGTGGTCTTGCCCGCGCCGTTGGGGCCGAGGACACCGAGGACCGTGCCCTCGCGGACGTCCAGGTCGACCCCGTCCAGGGCCTTGGTCTCGCCGTAGTGCTTGACCAGCCCCCGTACCTCGACGGCGTGCGAGCCGTGCACGGGATTCTTGTCGTTTCGCGTCATGTCCACCATGGGACCATCCGCCACCGACAACGCACCGACAGCGGACCGACAGACGACCGACAGGGAGACGACCGGCGGACGACCGGCTTGCGGACCGGCAGCCGACCGGAAGCCGGAAGCCCGCCGACGGGGCGTCGGCGGGCTTCCGGTACGGGGCTGCGCGATCAGTGGAAGCTGTGCTCGGCCTGCGGGAACGTTCCGCCGACCACGTCCTCGGCGAAGGCCTTCGCCGCGTCGCCCATCGTCGCGCGCAGGTTCGCGTACTGCTTCACGAACTTCGGCATCTTCCCGCCGGTCAGACCCATCATGTCGGTCCACACCAGTACCTGCGCGTCGCACTCCGCGCCGGCCCCGATGCCGACCGTCGGGATGTGCAGGGACCGGGTGACCTCGGCGGCCAGCTCGGCCGGGACCAGCTCCAGCACCACCGCGAACGCGCCCGCGTCCTGCGCCGCCTTGGCGTCGCGCAGCAGCTGGTGGGCGGCCTCGTCGCCGCGTCCCTGCACCCGGTAGCCCATGGCGTTCACGGACTGCGGGGTCAGGCCCAGGTGGGACATGACGGGGATGCCGGACTGCACGATCATCTCGGTCTGGTGCAGCGAACGCTCGCCGCCCTCCAGCTTCACGGCTCCGACGCCGGCCTCCTTCACGAGGCGGGTGGCACTGCGCAGCGCCTGCACGGCGCCTTCCTGGTACGAGCCGAAGGGCAGGTCGCCGACGACCAGGGCCCGGCCGGTGCCCCGTACGACGGCGGCCGACAGCATGGTCATCTCGTCCATCGTCACGGGGACGGTGTTCTCGTAGCCGAGGTGACAGTTGCCCATGGAGTCGCCGACGAGGATGACCGGGATGCCGGCCTCGTCGAAGACGGACGCGGTCATCGCGTCGTAGGCGGTGAGCATGGGCCACTTCTCGCCGCGCTCCTTGGCGAGGGTGAGGTCGCGGACGGTGATCCGCCGGGTGCCCGTGCCTCCGTACAGGGTGGGGGAGGCGGCTTCGCGGGCAGGCGAAACGGCATGCGTCATTGCAACTGCTCCTTGATGTCATCTCGAGGCGCCCTTACGGCGTCCCCGGACTCACCCACCATGGTGGCACCTGCCGGGGCCGTGGGGAAAGTGGTGGGAGGACCCGTGCGTCACACTCCTGCCGCGCGCGAGGGGCACCCCCTGCACCCTCATGGCCCCCTCTTGGCCCTCTCATGGTCCCCTCCCCGGCGATTCGGCGCGCGCCGGAGCCAATGTGCGCGTTTCGTGACAAGCGGAACCTCGGCCACACGGCCGTTCGTCCTCCCGGACGTACGGCCGGAACAACGGCACGGAAGGCTTCGTCGATCGCCTAGGGTCAAGGTGCGGGGACGGAGCGCAAGCACGGCAGCGAGGGCAGTGGCATGGCACAGGCGTACATGACGGAGACGGGGAACGGCGGCTCGGAGCCCGAGCCCTCCCGATCCCGCCTCCGGCGCCGAATGGCCGGGCTGAGCCGGGACCGGGGCATCTGGCGGCGCGGGATCGTCACCGCGGCCCTGGCCGCCCTGATCTCGCTGATCATGATCTTCCACGCCGAGCTGCCGAACGACGTGGGCAACCTCGGCAGCCTCACCGAGACCTTCCTGCCCTGGCTGGGGCTGGCCGTGCCGCTCCTGCTCGCCGCCGCCGTCATGCGCAAGTCGGCCACCGCGCTGATCGCGATACTGCTGACGGCCGTCGTGTGGGTCAACCTCTTCGGCAGCCTGGTCCTCGACAAGTCCGGCTCCGGCGGCAACCTGGTGGTCACCACCCACAACGTCGACGCCGACAACCCCGACCCGCACGGCACCGCCGCCCAGATCGCCCGGTCCGGCGCCGACGTGCTGGCCCTGACCGAGCTCAAGGGCAGTGTCGTCCCCGTCTACGAACAGGCCCTCGCGGGCGTGTACAAGTACCACTCCGTCGAGGGCACGGTCGGCGTGTGGAGCAAGTACCCGCTGAGCTCCAGCACGCCCGTCGACATCAAGATGGGCTGGACCCGCGCCATGCGCACCACCGTGGACAGCCCGTACGGCAAGATCGCCGTCTTCGCCGCCCACCTGCCCTCCGTGCGCGTCAAGCTCAACGCCGGCTTCACCGCCAACCAGCGCGACAACAGCGCCGCGGCCCTGGGCAACGCGCTCGCCGCCGAGCCGCTGAAGAAGGTCATCCTGCTCGGCGACCTCAACGGAACCATGAACGACCGGTCCCTGTCCGACGTCACCTCGCAGATGCGTTCCACGCAGGGCGCGGCGGGCGACGGCTTCGGGTTCAGCTGGCCGGCCCAGTTCCCGATGGCCCGGATCGACCAGATCATGGTGCGCGGGATCACCCCGGAAGCCTCCTGGACCCTGCCGCGCACCGGCAGCGACCACCTGCCGGTCGCCGCGCGGGTGACGGTGAAGCCGTAGCCCCCGTACATCCGCACATCCGTACATCCGTACGGGTGAGGAAGGGGGCCCCGCCGCCCGGGCGGCGGGGCCCCCTTCCCTCGTCCGGCCCGGCGGCCGCGGCTACGCGTGCTCGCGCCAGCCGTTCGTGATGGGCAGCCGGCGGTCCTTGCCGAAGCCCTTCGCGGAGATCTTCGTGCCCGGCGGGTACTGGCGGCGCTTGTACTCCGCCGTGTCCACCATCCGCAGGGTCCTGGCCACCAGCGCGCGGTCGAAGCCGGCTCCGACGATCGCGTCGATGCCCTGGTCGCGGTCCACGTACAGCTCCAGGATCGCGTCGAGCACCGGGTAGTCCGGCAGCGAGTCCGTGTCCACCTGGCCCGGGCGCAGCTCGGCGCTCGGCGGCTTCACGATGGAGTTCTCCGGGATCGGCGGGGTCTCGCCGCGCTCGGCCGCGGCCCGGTTGCGGTAGCGCGCGAGCCGGAAGACGTCCGTCTTGTAGACGTCCTTGATCGGGCCGTACGCGCCCACCGAGTCGCCGTACAGGGTGGAGTAGCCGACGGCCAGCTCCGACTTGTTGCCGGGGGCCAGCACGATGTGGCCCTCCTGGTTGGAGACCGCCATCAGCATGGTGCCGCGCAGCCGGGACTGGAGGTTCTCCTCCGCCAGGCCGGTCAGGCCCAGCGAGCCCATGTACGCGTCGAACATCGGCTCGATCGGCACGGTCCGGAAGTTCAGGCCCGTCCGGTCGGCCAGCTCGCGGGCGTCGCCCTTGGAGTGGTCCGAGGAGTACTTCGAGGGCATCGAGATGCCGTACACGTTCTGCGCGCCGATCGCGTCGCAGGCGATGGCGGCGACGAGCGCGGAGTCGATGCCGCCGGAGAGCCCGATCAGGACGGATCGGAACCCGTTCTTCCGGACGTACGCGCGCAGGCCCACGACCAGCGCGTCGTAGACCTCCTCGTCGTCGTCGAGGCGGTCGGCGTAACCGCCGGTGACCACGGGCTCGTACGGTTCCACCGGCTCCTCGGAGAGGACCACTCGGTCGATCCGCAGTCCGTCGTCGACGAGGCCCTCGGGGGCGTCGGCGCGGGCGGCGGGCAGGTCGAGGTCGACGAGGACGCAGCCCTCGGAGAACTGCGGGGCCCGGGCGATGACCTCGCCGTCGGCGCCGACGACGATCGAGTCCCCGTCGAAGACCAGCTCGTCCTGGCCGCCGATCATCGCCAGGTAGGCGAGGGTGCAGCCGGCCTCCTGCGCGCGCTTGCGCACCAGCTCCAGGCGCTGGTCGTCCTTGTTGCGCTCGTACGGGGAGGCGTTGACGGAGATCAGCAGGCCGGCCCCGGCGGAGCGGGTGGCCGGGACGCGGCCGCCCTCCTGCCAGAGGTCCTCGCAGATGGCCAGGGCCACGTCGACGCCGCGCACCCGGACGACCGGCTGGGTGTCGCCCGGCACGAAGTAGCGGAACTCGTCGAACACGCCGTAGTTGGGGAGGTGGTGCTTGGCGAAGCGGAGGGCGACCTTCCCGCCGTACAGCACGGCGGCGGCGTTCTCCGGGGACCCGGCCGGGCGGCCGAGCCGCGGCGCGGCCTGCTCCGTACGGTCGAGGTAGCCGACGACGACCGGCAGTTCGCCGAAGCCCTCGGCCGCCAGCCGCTCCGCGAGCTCGCGCAGCGCGGTGCGGGAGGCCTCGACGAAGGAGGTGCGCAGGGCGAGGTCCTCGACGGGGTACCCGGTCAGCATCATCTCCGGGAACGCCACGAGGTGGGCGCCCTGCTCGGCGGAGTGCCGGGTCCAGTGGACGACCGAGTCGGCGTTGGCGGCGATGTTGCCGACCTGCGAGTCGATCTGATTCAGAGCGAGGCGAAGTTGAGGCACGGGCCCAGTGTAATCGTCTTTCTGACGCGATGTCCTGGGACCGTGCCTTTCGCCGTGCC
Organism: Streptomyces sp. NPDC001194; assembly: GCF_042896985.1. NCBI lineage: Bacteria > Bacillati > Actinomycetota > Actinomycetes > Kitasatosporales > Streptomycetaceae > Streptomyces > Streptomyces sp. NPDC001194. The sequence continues at coordinate 393,675 of NZ_JBIAXU010000002.1, forward strand.
TTTCGCCGTGCCTTTCGCCGGTCTTTCGCCGGTCTTTCGGGGTGGCGGGCGGGGTGCTCGGGTCGCCCGGTGTGCGGCGTCCGGGTCAGCCGATCGAGCCGCTGAACTTCGCGCTGGGCAGCCGGATGCCGGGGGAGATGTCGGCAGAGAGCTGCTCGGTGCCCTCGGGGACCTCGTACGCCAGGATCCCGCTGGCGGACTCGCCCGGCAGGATGTCGCCCCTGATCATCTTCGGGACGTCGCCGCCGTCGAAGGCGAGCTTGGCGGTCATGCCCTTGTCGTCGCGGACGTTGGGCACCGCGTAGATGACGTTGTGGGTCTCGGTGGAGTTGTTGGTGATGGTGAGCGTGAACTCCACCGCGTTCTCGACCGTCGAGTACTTGTTCTTCGTGACGTACTTCTTCGGCTTCGAGAGGGTCACCTTGATGCCGTTCGGGTACGTGTACGTCTCGCCGAACGGCAGCGGGGAAGTGATGCCGGGCACCTGGGAGGGCGAGGGGGTCGGCGACGGCGCCGGGAGCGGCGGCACGTCGGCGTCGAGGTCGGACGGGACCTCCCAGCCCTCGCGGAGCTTCTTGTCGGCCACGTTCGTGACGACGTAGCCGGTGAGGAAGAGGCCTCCGGCCGAGGCGGCGAGGCCGAGCACGGCCAAGACCGTGCCGGTGACGGCCATCGCCCTGCGGCCGGCGCCCTTGGAGGCGCGGACGAGGGCGCCGATGCCGATGCCGATGCCGACCACGGCGAGGATGCCGCCCGCCCAGAAGAGGAACGGGATGATGCCGATGACCACGGCCGCGATGCCGAGCGTGAGGGCGGCGACGGCCAGGCCGTTGGTGGTGCTCGGGGCGGGGGCGCCCCACGGGTTGCCGGGGGCCGCGCCCGGGGCGTTGACGCCCCAGGGGCCGGCGGGCGGTCCGGGCGGTACCGGCGCGCCGAACGCGGGGGCCGGGGGCAGCGGCGCCGGAGGCGCGAAGGCCCCGCCGGGCGCGGGCGGCGCGAAGGGGTCGCCGGGCGCGGGCTGCGGCGCGGGTGCGGACACCGGCGCGGGTGCCGGGGCCGGGGCGGGCTGTGCCTCGGCGGCGGGTGCCGGGGCCGGCTCGGGCCGGGCTTGCGGCTCCGGGGTCTTCTCCAGCGAGAGGGGCTGAGCCGGCTCGGCCGCCGGCTCCGGTATGGGCGTGCCCGTGGGCTCCGTCGGCGGACCGGAGGGGCTGTCGGGCTGGTTCGGGGGCGTGCTCATACCTGGCGGGAATCCTCACGGGTGGTGTACGCGGTGATCGCCAAGCCTGCCATGCGCCCCCGACGGCCCCAAAGGGGTTTGGCCCGGGGCCGAACCCCTTTGGGCACGAGCTACCGCCGGTAGCCGAGGACCGTCATCATCCCGGCCTCCGCGTGGTACACGTTGTGGCAATGCACCATCCACAGCCCGGGGTTGTCGGCGTCGAAGTCCACCGTCAGCTTCCCCTTCGGCAGGATCAGCGCGGTGTCCTTGCGCGCCCCGCCCGCACCGCCGCCCAGGGCGAAGGTGTGCCCGTGCAGGTGCAGCGGGTGCCACATCGTTGTGGAGTTGTTGAACTCCAGCCGGACCCGCTCGCCCGCCTTCACCGGGTGCCGCTGGTCCGGGGTGTACGGCTTGCCGTCGAAGGCCCAGTCGTACGCGGCCATCCCGCCGGTGAGTTCGATCCCGATCGTGCGGTCCGGCGTACGGGCCGCCAGGGCGGCGGGCCCGGCAGCCCGCAGGGCGTCGGCCGTCAGCGGCCGGCCGGCCAGCTCGGCGGGCCGGGTCGCGGCCGTGGGCGCGGTACCCGGCCCGGTGCGCAGCAGGGCCAGCGCGGACGCCGCCCCGCCCTTGCCCTCGGCGAGGGCGGTCAGCGGGAACACCCCGTCCTGAGCCGTGACCAGTACGTCGTACCGCTCGCCCATGCCGAGCAGCAGGGAGCCGGTCTTCGCGTGCTCCACCGGGTAGCCGTCGGTGTGGGTGACCGTCAGTTCGTGGCCGCCGAGGGCGATCCGGAAGGCGGTGTCCCCGCCCGCGTTGACGATCCGCAGCCGGATCCGGTCGCCGGGCCTGGCGGTGAAGACCGAGGGGTCCTGCGCCGTCCGGCCGTTGACCAGGTAGTACGGGTAGGCCACGTCGCCCGCGTCCTTGCCGAGGACGTCGCTCTCCCCGCCCATGAGCAGCCTCGAGGGCGCGCCGCCGGCCGGCGGGGTCTGCGGGGCGGCGGCCCCGCCGTGGCCCGCGTGGCCGCCGCCCGCCCTCGTGTCCATGCCCTTGCGGAGCTCGGCGAGGACCGCGTCCGGGGTGGAGCCGTCCACTCCGTCGACCCAGTCGTCCAGGACCACCACCCACTCCTTGTCGTAGGAGAGGGGCTCCTTCGGGTCCTCGACGACGAGCGGCGCGTACAGGCCGCGGTCCTGCTGAGCCCCCGAGTGGGGGTGGAACCAGTACGTCCCCGGGTGCGGGACGGCGAAGCGGTACGTGAAGGACCCGCCCGGGGCGATCTCCCGCTGGGTCAGGCCCGGGACCCCGTCCATGTCGTTGCGCAGGGCGAGGCCGTGCCAGTGCAGGGAGGTGGCCTGCGGGAGGTTGTTGGCCAGGGTCAGGGCGAGGGTGCCGCCCGCGGTGACCCGGACCTCCTGCCCGGGCAGCCGGTCCCCGTACGCCCAGGAGCGGACGGTGAGCCCGCCGCCGAGGTCGAGCGGGGTGGCGGTGGCGGTCAGCTTGACCTCGGAGACCGGTCCGGTGGCCTTGCGGGCGGCCTCGGCGGCCCGCACCTCGGGCCCGGCGGGGTCCACGTAGCCGCCCGGCGAGGCGGCGGGGGAGGGGCCGCCGTGGTTCATGGACCCGTGGTCCGTGCCGGCGGCGGGGCCGGAGCCGGTGTCGGAGCAGGCGGCGAGCAGCCCCGAACCGGCGAGGGCGGCGGTGGCGCCGAGGACGGCGCGGCGGGTGGGGCGGTGGTGGGGAAGAGAGCGCACGGAAGCACCTCGTGGCGTGTGTCGTACGAGCGGATGGGCGCCGTCTGCTGCCGCCGCCGGGCCCTGTGAGCGGGCGTGCGGGGGCGGCAGCGGGCCCGCCGCTATACGCGCAGTACCGCCAGCCGGGTGAGGAGTTCGCGGGGTGAGGGCGGGTCGGGTCCGCCGGACCGGCCCGGCGCGCGGGCCGCGCCCCCGAGCGGCGCGGCGTCGCGGAGCCCGGCCGGTCCGGCGCCCAGGATCAGCAGGGTGAGCCCGCCGAGCACGGCCAGGCACACCGACATGGGGTCCATGCCGGAGCCGGGGAGCGGTGCGTCGGCGGCGGGGGCCCGGTCGCCCGGGGCGTGCGGCTCCGGCGTCAGGTCCGGGCCGCGGTGCGCGGTCCGCCCCGCGGGCGGGTACGCGGCCGGGTCTGCGGTCCGCCCCGCGGCCGTGTGGCCGGTGGAGTGGCCGGCGGTGTGGCCGGCCGCACGTGCGGCCGGGGCAACGGCGGCGACCGGAGCCGCGTCCTCCATGGTGTGGGACCGACTCGGATGGCCCAGGGTGTGCATGGTGACGATGCCCAGGAGCAGCGCAGCGAACAGCAGCAGCCGGGGCCACCGGGCGGCTCTCCGTGCGGTGCGCTGGGCAGGGCGCGTCATGGGCGGAACCCTACCCCGGGTGGGTATCTGATCGTAGGACCGGGTCCGCCGTGTTGAGGATGATGCGCACTATGTCCACCAATCCCGAAAGAGGACTGTTCGTGAAGAGCCCGTGGCCGGTCGCCCTGCTCATCGGCCTGGGCGCCGCCGCGTACACCGCCTGGGTGCTCGAGGTCGTCCTGTCGACCGGCCTGAACCCCATCGAGACGTACGTCAGCGAGCTCGCCGCCCAGGACCAGCCGCTCGGCGGCCTGTTCCGGGCCACGGACTTCACCGCCGGTCTGCTCGCCTTCGCGGGCGGCCTGCTGGGGCTCGGCTGGCTGCTGCGGGACGGCGGATCCCGGCGGCCCTGGTCGGTCGCCGGCTGGGCCGGCGTCACCCTCTTCGGCGCGGCCACCGCCGCCGACGCCTGGCTCCCGCTCAGCTGCACGCCCACCGTGGACCCCGTGTGCGCCGCCCGGGAGACCGCCGGCCTGGTCCCGGCCACCCATCAGGCCCACGCCGTCAGCAGCAGCCTCGCCATGACCGGCGCACTCGTCGGGATAGTCGCCCTCACCTTCGCCGCCCGCCGCTACCGCCGACTCGCCCCGCTCGCCCGCTACGGACCCGCGCTGGTGGTGCTGGAACTGCTGGCCACCGTCTGGACCCTGTCCGCCATCGCGCTGTTCACCGCCGGGCGCGGGACCTGGGCGCTCGGCGCCGGGCAGCGAATGCAGGTGCTCCTCGTGGCGCTCTGGCTGGGCCTGCTCGCGTACTCCGTCCACAAGGAGCGGCGCACGTGACGGCGGGGCGCCGGGGCGAGCGCTTCGTGCGGGTGGACGGGGTCCCCCTGCACGTCGTCGTCGAGGGGTCCGGGCCCACCGTGGTGCTGAGCGCCGGGCTGGCGATGGCCTGGTTCGACTGGGACCCGGTCGCGGCGCTGCTCGTCGCGCAGGGCCGCACCGTGGTCCGCTTCGACCGTCCCGGGCACGGGCTGAGCGCCCCCGCCACCGCCCCGCCGACCGCCGCCGGGGAGGCCCGCCGCATCGCCGGGCTGCTGGACGCGCTGTGCCTGTCCGGCCCCGTCACCATCGCCGGGCACTCGATCGCCGGGTTCCACGCCGAGGCGTTCGCCCGCCTGTACCCCGAGCGCACCGCCGCCGTGGTCCTGGTCGACGCCAGCATCGAGGAGGACCCCCGTACGGCCCTGCCCGGGGTGCGCGGCGGCGCCGCGCGCGTCCTCGGCCGGGCCCTGACCGCCGCCGGGCTGCCCGCCGCACTGGGGCCGCTCGCGCGGCGCGCCGCCGTACGGGCCTCCCGCACCGGCGGCTGCGACCCGGCCGCGCGGGAGCTCGTACGCCGCGTCTACCGCACCGGCCGGGTGTGGCGCGGCGCCCTGCTGGAGAACGCCCGCTACCCCGACGTCGCCGCCGAGGTGCTCGCGCTGCGGACCGGGCGCCCGCTCGCCGTGCCCGCCACCGTCCTCGCGGGGTACGACGGCTCGGCGGGGCGGGGGGCGCGGCGGTGGCTCGCGCGCCAGGCGGAGCTGGCGGTCCGGCTCGGAGCCCGCTTCGAGGTCGCCGAACCGGCGGGGCACCTGGTCATGCTGGACCGCCCGGGCCGGGTGGCGCGGGCGGTCCTGGACGCGGATCAGCGCCGGGCGTAGACCTTCTCGACGAAACCCGCCAGCTGGTCCTCGGAGAGGTGCTGGGCCAGGTCGGCCTCGCTGATCATGCCGACCAGCTTCTTGTTCCGGATGACCGGCAGCCGCTTGATCTGGTGGCTCTCCATCTCCTCCAGCACGTCGGTGACGTCCGCGCCGGCGTCGATCCAGCGCGGGGTGCCCTGGGCCATGTCACCGCAGGTGACCTTCGCCGGGTCGTGCCCCTTGGCCACGCAGTTCACGACGATGTCGCGGTCGGTGAGGATGCCGCACAGCCGCTCGTCGGCGTCGCTGATGGGCAGGGCGCCCACATTGAGCCGGGCCATCAGCTGGGCGGCCCGGTCGAGGGTCTCGGTGGCGGGGATCCACTGGGCCCCGGGGTGCATGATGTCTGCGGCGGTCGTCATCGCTGAACCTCCCTGAGCGCCGTTCACGGCCGGTCGCGGACGCGCTCGGCCGCGGCGTTCCCCACGCGGCGGAGCACACGCCCGTACGGGTGGGAGGACGCCTTTTCCCACCGTACGAGCGTGTCCCGTCACCCGCGCGGTGCGGCCCCGCGCTGTTTCAGCATGTCCGCCATGAGGGTGAGCTCCGACTGCTGCGCCTCGACCATGCCCTGGGCCAGCGCCCGCTCGGCGGGCGTCTTGCACTGCGCCGCGCAGCCCTGGGCCATCGCGACGCCGCCCTTGTGGTGGTCGGTCATCAGCTGGAGGTAGAGCACCTCCGCGTCCCGGCCCTCGGCGGCGCCGAGCTGCGCGAGCTCCTCCTTGGTGGCCATGCCCGGCATGAGCGCGCCGGGCTTGGCGGTGACGCCGCCCATGTCGTGCCCGGACATCTCGTGCCCGGACATGCCGGATCCGCTCATGTCGTGTCCGGCGTGGCCGCCGTGTCCGTCCGCGGACCCCATCCAGGACATCGGCGGCTCGTCGGCCACCACCTTGGGCAGCCCCCACAGGTCCAGCCAGCCCAGCAGCATGCCCCGCTGGTTGGCCTGGGTGTTGGCGATGTCGTACGCGAGTCCGCGCACCGGCTCGTCCTTGGTGCGGTCCCGCACGATGAAGGACATCTCCACCGCCTGCTGGTGGTGCACGGCCATGTCCCGGGCGAAGCCCGCGTCCGGGGAGTGGAGGCCGGGCGCGCGGGCCGTCGTACGGGAGCCGTCCCCGTCGCCGCTCGCGGAGGCGACCGTGGCCGCCACCGCGAACAGCAGCGCGAGCAGGACGGCCGTCCCGGCCGCCCAGTACGTACGGGTCACTTCTCGGCCAGCCCGTTGGTGCAGGCCGCGCCCGGCTCGGGGGTCTGCGGGCCCTGCACGTACTTGGTGAGGAACTGCGCGACGCGGGGGTCGTCCGCCTTGTCCACCGTCAGCTGCTTGCCCCAGGCGCTCAGCATGATCGCGCCGGCCTGCTCCTTGTCCGGGCTCATCAGCGTGTACGGGGTCTTGGCCACCTTCCCGGCGAGCGCGTCGACGTCGCCCTTGGCGGCCTTCTCGTTGTACGTCACCCAGACCGCGCCGTGCTCCAGCGAGTGCACCGCGTTGACCTCGGGGATCGCATTCTTGTAGACGTCGCCGTTGCAGTTCATCCAGCGCGGGTTGTGGTCCCCGCCGACCGGCGGGTTCATCGGGTACTTCACCGGGGTCTCGACGTGGTTGCGGCCCAGAGTCTTCGCGTCCCAGCTCTGCTCGCCGGTCACCGGGGTCTTGCGGGCCTCGGCCGCGGCGGCCTCGGCCTTGCGGACCGCCGCGGCCGCGGCGTCCTTCTTCTCCTTCTTGTCGATCATCACCCACGCGCCGAATCCGACGAGCGCGGCGACGACGGCCACGGAAGCGGTGATCGCGACGGCCTTGTTGCGCCGGTCGCGGGACTGCTCGGCGCGGCGCATCTCGGCTATGCGCGCCTGGCGGGAGTTGCTGTCGGGAGAGGTCCTGCTGGCCATGTGCCCTGAATCCTTCTGCTGAGGGGGGTGGAGGGATGGATCCGGTGGAGCGCGGTACGGCGCCCGGACCCGTCAGGTCCGCAGCACTTGGAGGGCGTGGAGGTCGGGGGCGCGCGCGAGCGTCCCGTACGGCCGGGCCGCTCCGCCGCCGGCGGCGCGCGCGACGGGATCCGGGGCGGAGCCCGGCACGGTCACGGCGGGCGGCGCGGCGGGCAGCACGCCCGGGGCCACGTGCGAGAAGGGGGAACAGCCGGGCGGCTCGTCGGGGGCCACGCAGACGGCGCGCGCGGGGGTCGCGGGTGTGGCCGTGGCGGTGGCCGCGGCCCCTGCCGTCACGACGTGCGGCTCGCCCGGCCGTACACACAGGAACAGCGCTCCGAGCAGTACCGACAGGGCCACCGCGATGACGGCACGCCGACGTACCCGGCGCCCGATGCGCCCGCGTCGTATGTGCTCCCGGCCCCCCATGGGCGCAGATGGTAATGCTCATGACGGCCCTGAGGTCAGTGCGGGGGTGCCGCGACCTGTCGAGCATGCGTAATGTGGCGGAAACCGCGGCTGGCGATACTGGGCCCGCCCGACTGTGCCCCCGCCACTCGGGGGAGTGGTGCACAGGCCGTCTGAACTGCGAGGATGAAGGCATGGACAAGCAGCAGGAATTCGTCCTCCGGACGCTCGAGGAGCGCGACATCCGGTTCGTGCGCCTGTGGTTCACCGACGTACTGGGCTTCCTGAAGTCCGTCGCGGTCGCCCCCGCCGAGCTGGAGCAGGCCTTCGACGAGGGCATCGGCTTCGACGGCTCGGCCATCGAGGGCTTCGCCCGGGTCTACGAGTCCGACATGATCGCCAAGCCGGACCCCAGCACGTTCCAGATACTGCCGTGGCGCGCCGAGGCCCCCGGGACCGCCCGGATGTTCTGCGACATCCTGATGCCGGACGGCTCCCCCTCCTTCGCGGACCCCCGCTTCGTGCTCAAGCGGATCCTGAACAAGACCTCCGACCTGGGCTTCACCTTCTACACCCACCCGGAGATCGAGTTCTTCCTGCTGAAGGACAAGCCGCTGGACGGGACCCGCCCGGTGCCGGCGGACAACTCCGGCTATTTCGACCACACTCCGCAGAACGTCGGCATGGACTTCCGCCGCCAGGCGATCACCATGCTCGAATCCATGGGCATCTCGGTCGAGTTCAGCCACCACGAGGGCGCCCCGGGCCAGCAGGAGATCGACCTCCGCTACGCCGACGCCCTCTCCACGGCCGACAACATCATGACCTTCCGCCTGGTGATGAAGCAGGTGGCCCTGGAACAGGGCGTCCAGGCCACGTTCATGCCCAAGCCCTTCTCCGAGTACCCGGGCTCGGGCATGCACACCCACCTCTCCCTCTTCGAGGGGGACCGCAACGCCTTCTACGAGTCGGGCGCCGAGTACCAGCTCTCGAAGGTCGGCCGCTCGTTCATCGCGGGCCTGCTGCGCCACGCCGCGGAGACGGCGGCGGTCACGAACCAGTGGGTGAATTCCTACAAGCGCATCTGGGGCGGCTCCTCCCGCACCGCAGGCTCGGGCGGCGAGGCCCCCTCGTACATCTGCTGGGGCCACAACAACCGCTCGGCCCTGATCCGCGTCCCGATGTACAAGCCGGGCAAGACGGGCTCCTCCCGCGTGGAGGTCCGCTCGATCGACTCGGGCGCCAACCCGTACCTGACGTACGCCGTACTCCTCGCGGCCGGCCTCAAGGGCATCGAGGAGGGCTACGAACTCCCGGCGGGCGCCGACGACGACGTCTGGGCCCTCTCCGACGCGGAGCGCCGCGCGATGGGCATCGAACCCCTCCCGCAGAACCTCGGCGAGGCCATCGCCCTGATGGAACGCAGCGAACTGGTCGCCGAAACCCTCGGCGAGCACGTCTTCGACTTCTTCCTGCGCAACAAGAAGCAGGAGTGGGAGGAATACCGGAGCGAGGTCACGGCCTTCGAACTCCGCAAGAACCTCCCGGTCCTCTGACCGCAGCTCAGCGGCAGTACCCCAGCACCACGACCCTCCGGGCCGACGGCAGTCAGCCGCCGGCCCGGACCCGTCTCACCCCTCCTGGGCCGTCCCCTGGGTCGTCAATGCCGTGATCCCCTGTGCCGAGAGCGCCAACGCACGCCCTTGCCGCACGTGCGAGGGAGTCTCTAGGGCCAAATGGCGGTGACCTCGGCATCCCGCACTTCGCTACTCCCGGCAGGAGCGAAAGGTACGGTATTGAGAGGGTGAGATCTGTTGAGAAGGCCTAGAGCGTATCCGATGACATGCGCAGGGGATTGGTCATCTGTGTGACACGCCCAATCAAGCCGCATGCCATTGATTTCCTGTACGCCAGTGCCCTGAACCCAAACGCAGTGCAGAGTCTGCTTATGTTTGGCGGGGTCTCTGATTTCGATTGCCCAAGGCTGGGTGAGCTTGTTGGTTGGGCGTGGATTGGACGATGGCCCGCTCCATTCTGGAGTTTCCAGGATCACTGCATTTCGATCCCAAGGCGCCGACACGCATGCAACGACATTGTTGTCGGGCGCCGCATATGGCTTGTACCAGCAGGGATCGAGGATCTGATTGCCCGCGATGCAGCGCCAGGCATTCGGGTCCAGGGTGCCAGCCGCACCCGTAAAGCATTTCGCATTTTTGTGTCGACGGCTTTCTTTGAAGGGCGGCAGGAGCCGGCCTTGTTCGTCGAACAAGCGGAGATAGTGAACTTTTGTAGGCCCCAAGCCCGGCTCTGATGCGGTGCACTGAGTCACAGCTTGCTGAACAGCGATTCCTACGAATGCCACAATGGTAACGCCGATCAGCTTTTTCAGGTTCTCGGCTAACCAGCTCCGGAAATGCGGCCAGCGACTTCGTGTGTCATTGCCCTGCCCATCGGTCCCACCCGGAGTGCCGCTGCCTGTGTCGGAACCACCGGAGCCAGGGATCCCTCCGCTTCTCATATTGGGTATTATTGGACATTTTGCCTGTGAGGCACTCAAGCGCATGCGGGCCGAATGGGTCGATCACCGCGACTTGACTCCTCTGGCCGCTCACTGAGCCGGTCGCGGATGTGCTCGGGCCGGAGGGTGCAGGTGCGGCAGCTCCCGAACGGGAGCTTGCCCTCCCGCAACGGCAATCTCCAGTTCTTGAGAGTGCTGGAAGAGAGCGGCCCGGTCATCGGCGTGAGGGGCCGCTCTCGGCATGGATGCGGTACGGGTTCGGGGCGGGCCACCTGGACCCGGTGTGATGGGACTCGTACTCTGCGCACATGGAGTGGGGGACTCTGGCAGTTGCGGCGGTAGGTGCCTTATTCGGGATCGGGACGACGCTGATCACCGATGTCCTGCGTTCTCGGCGGGCACAGCAACAGCAGTGGGCGGATACGAAGCGACTCGCCTACGTGCGGTTTCTGACTTCGCTGGCTCAGGCCCACAGCCGTATGACGATGGCGGCCGCACGGGAGGCAGTCGGGCCCGCTCGAACGCAGGCGATCCACAACGCGTTCCTCACGGATCCCCAGCACTCGGACGCCAAGTCCGTCCTACGGGAGCTGGCGATAGCGGCGCCTGACCACATCTACGAGGCCGCCGTGCCGGTCTACTACCAGCTTCGGACCGCTCGCGACATGCTCGCCTCCGATGAGGTGACCTTCGAGACCCCTGAGTATCAGCAGGTCATACAGCCCTTCTTCAGGGACTTGGATTCGCTGCAACGGCTGATGCGGGATGACTTGCACCCTCCGGTGCGCCGTCGCACATGAGGTGCTGTCGACGCTGGAATGCCCCCGGAGGGGGCCGCCTGTGTGCGTGGTCGGGGAAATACGGTGCCGGGATGCGGGCGGGGCTGCTTATGGTCGTGACCATGACGAAGACGTTTGAGCTTGTGCCCGGGGTGATCACGACGCGTGATGAGGTCGTGGCTGCGTTCGGCGGCGGGAAGTACCAGGGCATCGAGCCGGCCAACGAGGCGAAGAAGGTGTTCGTCTACTCCGACCCGTCCGCGGGCGAGGAGTACGGCTACACCTTCGATGGCCGCGCCGAGGATGACGAGTACGGTCCCCTGTACCTGTACACCGGCTACGGCGCGAACGGTGACCAGGAGATGAAGAGCCGCAACAAGTCCCTGCGGTACCACGTCGAAGACGGCCGTGAGCTGCACCTGTTCGTCGCGCAGGGCAAGGTGCCGGGTGGTAGCGGCGCCATGCGCCAGCGGTACATCGGGCAGATGACCGTGGACCCGATCAACCCCGTCGAGATCCGCCGCGGACCGGGCCAGGACCACAAGATGCGCAACGCCCTGGTGTTTCGGCTTCGGCCGGTTCCGGGGTCGTCGCCGGCATGGAAGGAAGAGGACCGGCTCAAGCCGGCGGCCGGCAACGACGTCGAGGACGTGGAGACCGTCCCGTTCATTCCCGAGCAGACCAGCGTGAAGGACAAGAAGTCCGAGCAGCACACCACCTCGGAGACCATCGCTGACGTTCCCGGGGGCCCGCGTACGGTTCTTCGTCGTGAGGGCCTGCTGATGGAGGCGTTCAAGAAGGACCTTGAGGCGGCCGGCCACGTGCACAAGTCGTTCCAGATCACCATCGCCGGTGAGGTGGGCGCCCTCACCCCAGACCTGTACGACATCACCGATCACGTGCTGTACGAGGCCAAGGGACTGACCACCCGCACCAACATCCGCATGGCGATCGGTCAGCTTGCCGACTACCGCAGGCACCTCCCCAACCCGGAGGGCCTGCGGGCGGCTGTGCTGCTGCCCAGCGAGCCGAGCAAGGACGTGAAGGACCTGCTGGCATCGCAGAACGTGCACCTCGTCTACCAGACCGAGGACGGCTTCGCCGGCTTCCCCCTGGCCCACTGAGAGGCGACGCCAGGCCTGACGGCCGTTGCCGTGGCGGCCGTGGTCGGCTGCCCCGCGAAGGGGCGGGTGGTTACTTCGGGGGGACCGCCTTGTGCCAGGGGGTTTGGGGGGGTTGGGGGCGGGTGGGGGGTGGGGTTGTCGTGACGTGGAGTTCGGCGTCCAGGCCCAGGACCGCCGTCGTCGTCGCGCCCGCCGGTTCGAGGACGCCGGCCGGGGCGCCCGCGTAGAGCATCCGCGACTCCGTCCACGCCGGAGGGCCGCCGAGGCCCGTCGTGCCGGCCGTGCCCGTGTCCGCGCGGCCCGACAGGAGGCGGCCCGCGACGCCGACCGCGCCGTAGCCCGCCCGGCCGCCGGCCTCCGCGACGCTGGACACCTGCGGCTTGTCGGAGCCCGCGGTGACCAGGGCCGTACGGACGACCCCCGAGTCGGGGCGCCGGAAGTAGAGCCGGACGCCCGCGCCCTCCGGAGCCGCCGACAGCGGGACCGTGGTGGCGGGCAGGCCCGTCGGGAACGGTCCCTGGAGCGGGGTGCCCGGGGCGGGCTGGGTCCAGGCCAGGACGGATTTGGTGGTGGTGGCGTACACCTGGCGCCGCCCGGCGGCGTCGACCGCCGTCACCGGGTCGCTCTGCAGGTCCTCGCCGCCCAGGTGCTGCCAGGCGCCGAAGACGCCGTCCGGCTGCTGCTCGCGGGCGCGCAGCGTGCGGCGGGAGTCGCGGACGTAGACGGTCAGCCGGCCGTCCGGGGTCACGGCCGCCGCGGGCGCGCTGATCGAGGAGGTGCCCTCCTCGTCGGCGCCCTCGGGGGTGCCGAGGGACTGCCACGGCCCGAACGGGCCGTCGGGGGAGGCCTGGACGGCGTACACGACCTCGCGCCGGTAGTCCGACGGCCCCGAGCCGAGGACCGTACGGGTGGCGAGGACCGCGACGCGCCCGTCGGGGAGGCGGGCGCTGCTCGCGCCCGGGTCGATGCCGGTGCCGGGGAGCAGCTGCGGACCGGTCCAGGCGGCGGCTGCCGGGCCGCCCGGCCGGGTCCAGACCGCCATCTGCCCGTCGAGGGCCGCGAAGGCGTGGAGCCGGCCGCCGACGCCCGCCGCCAGCCAGGAGGTGGTGTCGGCGCGGGCGTAGCGCAGCGACTGGGCCCAGTTGCGGCCGGTCGGGCTGCTCGCGACCTTGCGGTCGCCGCAACCGGAGGGGCTGCCGCAGTAGTTCTCGTGGTCGAGCCAGGCGTACGTCTTGAGGAAGCCGAGCTTCGTCTCGGCAGTCTGCGGGTCCAGCGCGTGCGGGAGGCTGCCGTTGTGGTAGCCGAGGTAGTTCTGCACCGAGAACCGCGGCCGGTCCGCGACCTGGGCGGCGTACGCGGCCGTCGCGGCCTGCACGAAGCGGGCGCCGTACATGTGGTCCTGGTGGTCGGTGTACTTGCCGGTGTCGTGGTAGCGGCCCGGCGTCGGGTCCTGCATGCGTATCGTCGTCGGCTTGTACTGCGCGAGCAGCCCGGCTATCGACCGGACCACCTGGTCCTTGGTGTACGTGTACTGCTGCCTGACCGGCGTTCCGGAGGCCAACTGGGCTCCGAGCGCGGGTATCTTGCCGTTCCACAGCCCCCGCAGGCTGTCCGGGTTCTCCGCGGTGGGGTTGCGGGCCTCGCGCATCTGCAGCCAGACCAGGTTGACCTGCGGCCTGGCCACGAGCACGTCGAGCTCGGCCTGGCCGCCGCCCGCGGTGGGTATGACCGTGCGCTTCCAGGCGCTGGTGCGGTCCCCGGTGACCATCTGCGCGTAGGCGCAGCGGATGCCGTTCTGCCGCGCCTCGGCGTAGTGGGCGCGGTCGGCGGGCTGCTCCGGGTCCTTGGCGCCGGCCCCGTTGGCCTCGTTGCGGCCGTCGGCCTCGCCGGAGGTCAGGTAGACGGTGGTGAGCTGAAGGCCGGCGGTCAGCGAGCGGCTGAGGTCCGGGTTCATGAAGAACAGGTCGTCGTCGGGGTGGGCGACGACCTGGACGACCGAGCCGGAGGTGGTGCTCGCGGTCAGCGTGAAGTCCGGGCCCTGCTTCCGGGCGTCGGTGGCCTCGGCCGAGGTCTGCTGGCCGGTGGCGACGGCGAGCACGCCGGTGGCACCGACGGTGAGGACGGGAAGGAGGGCAGCGAGGAGGAAGCGGCGACGGGCAATCGGCATCGGTCACGCCTTGGGTCGTTCCGGGCGGGAAGAACGGCAGTTCAGTCAGTTCGGCTCAAGCGGCTCAGTCAGTGAGAGGCCAAATCGGGGGACTTGGTTCACCGATGTGCTCGATGACTCATGCTTTCCGGATACGACCGGACGTGATTGTGCACGGTGCGTTTTCGACGCGCGCACGTGCCCGGGATGTGGACGGACCCGGCATGTGGACGGACCCGGCATGTGGACGGACCGGGTCAGCGGGGTGCCGCGGGCGGAGCCGCGTTGCGCGGGCCCACCGGCAGCCAGGGCGCCAGGTGCGCGTCCGCGTCGTCCGCCGACGAGGTCACGTACAGGCGCGCGTCGAGGCCCACCACCGCCAGGCTGACCGTGTCCCTGCCGGTCTTCGTGGACGACGGAGCCCCGACGAACATCAGCGGCGAGCGCTCCCACGGCCGCCCCTCGCCGAGGCCCGCGCCCAGCAGCCCGCCCGCCGAGCGGCCGGCCAGCACGTGCCCGCTCGCCGTCACCGAGCCGAAGCCCTGGAGCCCGCCGAGGTCGGTCAGGTGGTTCACCTTCAGCCCGCCCTCGCCCGTCACCAGGGCAGTACGGACGTTGCCCGAGCCCGGCTTGCGGAACCACAGCCGCACCCCGCCCTCGCGCCCCTCCGCGGTGAGCGGGAGCGTCGTGTCCGGGAGTCCGGTGGGGGTGGCCGGCCCGAGCGGGGCGCCCGGCTTCGGCTGAGCCCAGCCCACCACCGACTTGGTGGTCGCCGCGAACACCATGCGCCGTCCGGCGCCGTCGGCGGCGGTGACCGGGGTCCCGTGCAGGTCGGCGCCGCCGTACGAGGCCCACGGGCCCCAGCCGCCGCCCGCGAGCTGCACCCGCCCGCGCAGCGAGCCCGCGCCGTCGCGGACGTACGCCGCCAACTGCCCGCTGCCGTCCACCGCGACGGCGGGGGCGCTGATGTCGGAGGTCCAGTTCTCGTCGGTGGTCTCGGGGGTGCCGAGCGACTGCCAGTCCCCGAACTCCTCGGTGCCCGGGCCCTTCTGGACGGCGTACACGACCTCCCGCCGGTAGTCCGCGGGCCGCGCGCCGAAGGAGGTGCGCGTACCGAAGGCGGCGATCCGCCCGTCCGGCAGGGTGACGGTGGCCACGCCCGGGTCCATGCCGGTGCCGGGCAGCAGGCGCGGACCGCTCCACGCGCCGATGGGGCCGGAGCGGTGCCAGAGCGCGACCTGGCCGTCGAGCACCTTGAAGGCCCACAGGCCGTGCTCCTTGTCGGAGGTCAGCCAGGACGTGCCGGTGCCGCGGGCGTAGTTGACGGTCGAGGTCCAGCCGTTGCCGGCGGGGTGGTCGGCGACCTTGAGGTCGCCGCAGCCGGCGTTGCTGCCGCAGTGGTTCTGCTTGTCGAGCCAGGCGTAGGTGTCGAGTATGTCCAGCTTCTCCTTCGCCTCGTCCGGGCCCAGGGCGCTGGGCAGGGAGCCGTTGAAGTAGCCGACGTAGTTCTGCACCGCGAAGTGCGGGCGGTCCTTCGCGTCGACGTCCTTCGCGTACGCGGCGAGGGCGGCCTGCACGAAGCGGGCGCCGTAGAAGTGGTCCTGGTGGTCCGTGTACTTCCTGGTGTCCGGGAAGCGTCCGGGAGTGGGGTCCTGGGCGCGGACGGTGGTCGGCTTGTACTGCTCCAGGACGCCGACGAGGGTGCGGACCACCTGGTCCTTGGAGTACGAGAACCGCTGCTTGACGGGGGTGCCGGAGGAGAGCTGGGCGCCGAGCGCGGACGTCTTGCCGTCCCACAGGCCGTGCAGGCTGTCCGGGGCGCTGTCGTAGACGGTGCCGGCCTCGCGCAGCTGCAGCCAGACGAGGTTGACCTCGGGCTTGGCGACGAGGACGTCGACCTCGGCTTGGCCGCCGCCCCGGGTGGGGGCCACGGTCCGCTTCCAGGCGCTGCCGCGGTCGCCGGTGGCCATCCGGGCGTAGGCGGCCCGGATGCCGTTCTGGCGGGCTTCGGCGTAGGCGGGCTTGTTGGGCGGGGTCGAGGCCTGCTTGCCCTCGGTGGCGTTGATGCCGTCCGCCTCGCCGGCGGTGAGGTAGACGGTGGTGACGGGGTGGCCGGCGGCTATGGAGTACCGCAGGTCCGGGTTCATGAAGTACAGGTCGTCGTCGGGGTGCGCGACGATCTGCAGCACCCGGCCGGGGTCGGGCGCGTCGACGGCCGCCGCCGGAGCGGGGCCGGACCGGTCGCCGCCGATGCCGCCGAGCGCCTCGGAGCCGCGCAGTACGAACATGCAGCACGCGGCGGCGGCCGCGAAGCCGGCCACCGCCTTGACCACCCGCCCGCGGCGCCGGTCGCCCGCCGGCGCTTCGGCCCGGCCGGAGCGGCGGGAGGCCCGCCCGGCGCCGGGGGCCTGGCGGCCGGCGGCCGCCTCCGCCGGGTCCTCGGCCCGTGCGCGGCGCCCGGCGCGGCGGCCGCCGGGGTCCGGGGCTCCGGCATCGCCGGGGCGGTCGTCGGCCGGGGCGGCGTGGGTGCGGGGGTCGTGGGTACGGGGGCGGTGGGTACGGGGGCGGTGGGTACGGGGATCCCGCCCGTCGGCGGTCTCCGGGTCGGCCGGGAACGGTGCCGGTGCCCATCCCGCGCCGCCGGCCGGCGCGTCCGGCCGAGGGCGTGACGGATCCCAGCCGGATCCCGCCGCCGCGTGCGGCTGCGCGCCCGCCGGATGCCGCGACGGGTCCCACGGCCCGGCACCCGGCGGGACCACGGGATACTCGGCCGGCCCCTGTGCCGGGGCCCCCGGGCCCCCGCCCGGTCCGCCGGACCAGGGCTGCTGAGCCGTATCCCAGCCCGGGCCGCCGGGCCACGGCTGCGCCGTATCCCCACCCGGCACCCCCGCCCACGGCCGTGCCGCGTCCGCGAACGGGTCACCCGGCCACGGTTGCGGGGGGCCCTGCCAGGGGGTGTGGCCCTGGGTGTGGGGGCCTTCGGGCATCGAGGTCCTTCGGGGCGGGAGCGGACCGACAGGGTCCGAATATATGGAGATAATCCGATAATCGGGATCATGGTACGTGTAGATCGAGACGGTGAGTCGAACACCCGCTCCGGCCTGGCCGCGTCCCTCGGATCAGGCCGGATCGCCCGCCGGACCCCGCGCGCCCCGCATGATCCGAAAGACACGGGCTAGGCTCACATCCAGGCCCGCTCGGGGCCCGCTCGGGCAGTGGCGGCGAAGGCGACGTACGCGGGAGGCGGCGGGATGACAGTCCCGGGACGCAGGAGCAGTACCTTCATGCGGCTGCTGCGCAGCGGCTTCACCGACCCCTCGGCCGCGGCCAGGCTGCTCGACTCCGACGCGCTGGCCTCCGTACGCACCGATCCGGTGCTCCTCGACGCCCTCGGGGCCACCGCCGATCCGGACCTCGCCCTCCTCGGGCTCGTCCGCCTCGCCGAGGCGCAGAGCGAGGACGAGCGCCCCGTACTCCTCGACACCCTGGTCAGCGCGAAGCCGCTGCGCGACCGCCTCCTCGGCGTGCTCGGCGCCTCCGAGGCGCTCGCCGACCACCTCGCCCGCCACCCCCGCGACTGGCACGCCCTCGTGACGTACGAGGCCGCCGACCTGCACCCCGGGCTGGCCGAGTTCGAGCAGGGGCTCGCCCGGGCCCACGACCCCGTCGCCCTGCGCGTCGCCTACCGCCGCTGCCTGCTCTCCATCGCCGCCCGTGACGTCTGCGGCACCATCGACGTCGCCCAGACCGCCGCCGAGCTCGCCGACCTCGCCACCGCCACCCTCCGCGCCGCCCTGCGGATCGCCTCCGCCGCCGCCCCCGAGGACGCCGCCGCCTGCCGGCTCGCCGTCATCGCCATGGGCAAGTGCGGCGGCAACGAGCTCAATTACGTCTCCGACGTCGACGTCATCTTCGTCGGGGACGCGCCCCCCGGCGCCGACGAGGGCAAGGCCGTCCAGGCCGCCACCCGCCTCGCCTCCCACCTCATGCGGATCTGCTCCGAGACCACGGTCGAGGGCACGATCTGGCCCGTCGACGCCAACCTGCGCCCCGAGGGCCGCAACGGCCCCCTGGTCCGCACCCTCGCCTCCCACCTCGCCTACTACCAGCGCTGGGCCAAGACCTGGGAGTTCCAGGCCCTCCTCAAGGCCCGGGCCGTCGCCGGCGACCCGGCCCTCGGCGCCCAGTACATCGAGGCCATAACGCCGCTGGTCTGGCACGCCGCCGAGCGCGAGAACTTCGTCGCCGACGTCCAGAAGATGCGCCGCCGCGTCGTCGACAACATCCCCGCCGCCCAGGTCGACCGCGAGCTCAAGCTCGGCCCCGGCGGCCTGCGCGACGTCGAGTTCGCCGTCCAGCTGCTCCAGCTCGTCCACGGCCGCAGCGACGCCGGCCTGCACTCGGGCAGCACCCTCGACGCCCTGCACGCCCTGGCCGCCGGCGGTTACGTCGGCCGCACCGACGCCGCCCAGCTGAACGACGCGTACCGGTTCCTGCGCGCCATGGAGCACCGCATCCAGCTCCACCGGCTGCGCCGCACCCACCTCGTCCCCGAGGACGAGGCCGACCTGCGCCGCCTCGGCCGCTCGCTGGGTCTGCGCACCGAACCCGTCGCCGAGCTCAACAAGGCCTGGCGCCGCCACGCCTCGGTGGTCCGGCGCCTGCACGAGAAGCTCTTCTACCGGCCGCTGCTCGACGCCGTCGCCCAGCTGGCCCCCGGCGAGGCCCGGCTCTCCCCGCGCGCCGCCGGCCAGCGCCTCGAAGCCCTCGGCTACGCCGACCCGGCGTCGGCGCTGCGCCACCTCGAGGCCCTCGCCTCCGGCGTCACCCGCAAGGCCGCCATCCAGCGCACCCTGCTTCCGGTCATGCTCGGCTGGTTCGCCGACTCCGCCGATCCGGACGCCGGCCTGCTGAACTTCCGCAAGGTCTCCGACGCCCTCGGCAAGACCCCCTGGTACCTGCGGCTCCTGCGCGACGAGGGCGCCGCCGCCGAGAACCTGGCCCGCGTCCTGTCCGCCGGCCGGCTGGCCCCCGACCTGCTGATGCGCGCCCCCGAGGCCGTCGCCCTGCTCGGCGACCCCGGCGGGCTCTCCCCCCGTACCCACGAGGCCCTGGAGCAGGAGGTGCTCGCCGCCGTCGGGCGCGCCGAGAGCGCCGAGGCGGGGGTCGCGGCCGCCCGCGGAGTCCGGCGCCGCGAGCTGTTCCGTACGGCCGCCGCCGACATCATCCGCTCCTACGGTACGGAGGACCGCCCGGCCGAGGAGGACACCGGAGCCCTCGTCGACCGGGTCGGAGGAGCCGTCTCCGACCTCACCGCCGCCACCGTCGCCGGAGCCCTGCGCGCAGCCGTCCGCCACCACTGGGGCGAGACCCTGCCCACCCGCTTCGCGATCATCGGGGTCGGCCGCTTCGGCGGCCACGAGCTGGCCTACGGGTCCGACGCCGACGTCCTGTTCGTCCACGAACCCCGCGAGGGCGTCGACGAACAGGAGGCCGCGAAGGCCGCCCAGACCGTCATCGCCGAGATGCGCAGGCTGCTCCAACTCCCCACCGCCGACCCGCCGCTGCTCATCGACGCCGACCTGCGCCCGGAAGGCCGCTCCGGCCCGCTCGTACGGACCCTGTCCTCGTACGCCGCGTACTACCGGCGCTGGTCCCTGACCTGGGAGAGCCAGGCCCTGCTGCGCGCAGAACCGGTCGCGGGGGACGCCGACCTGGGGGCCCGCTTCATCGAGCTGATCGACCCGCTGCGCTACCCGGCGGAGGGCCTCGGCGAGGACGCCGTACGGGAGATCCGCCGGCTGAAGGCCCGCATGGAGTCCGAACGCCTCCCGCGCGGCGCCGACCCGACCCTGCACACGAAGCTGGGCCGCGGCGGCCTCAGCGACGTCGAGTGGACCGTCCAGCTGATCCAGATGCAGCACGCCTGGTCGGAGCCGGGCCTGCGCACCACCCGGACCCGCGAGGCCCTGGCCGCCGCCCACGCGGCCGGGCTGATCCCGACCGAGGAGGCGCAGATCCTCGACGAGGCCTGGGTACTGGCCACCCGCGTCCGCAACGCGGTGATGCTGGTCCGCGGCCGCGCCGGGGACACCTTCCCCTCGGAGGCCCGCGAACTGGGGGCCGTGGGCCGCTACCTGGGCTACCCGGAGGGCACGGCCGGCGAACTGCTCGACGACTACCGCCGCATCACCCGCCGCGCCCGCGCGGTCGTGGACGACCTGTTCTACGGGGCGTAGTTCGGCCCGGGTCCAGCCGGGGCTAGTGCACCGGCGGGTAGTACGGCTCGGGCTGCGGCCGGTTCTGGCAGTTGGCGTTGTTCCATTCGCGCTGGTAGGCCCTGTCGTACCCGGTCTTGAACGCGCTCTGCTTGGCGCTCGACACCTCGTTGGGGTTGGGCACCCACAGCGGGTAGTTCTTCGGGCGGCACTGCCGTCCGTCGTCCGCGCCGCGCGCTTCTCCCTGCCTGAGCCCCTCGCAGCGGGCGCGGGCCTTCTGGTCCGTGGAGACGTGCCCCGTGGAGTAGTCCCAGACCGTGCCGTCCAGCTTGCAGAGGGTCGCGGTCGGTGCGACGGAGACCCGGCCGGACGGGGGTTGCGCGGCGACGGCGGCCGGTCCGAGGGTGAGCGAGGCCGAGAGCGCGAGGCCTGTCAGAGCAAACAGTGGTGAGTAACGCATGACGTGCCTCCCCCACCAGTTCACCCCTGTGGGCGCGGCCCCGCCACTCGGCTACGCCGCGTGTGCGTCCGGGGGTGGGCAGTCGCGGCAGCGGCCCGGGACGGGGGAGCGGAAGGCGCGGTCGCAGCCGTCGCAGGTGCGCAGGGGGTGGATCTCGCGGTCGGGCGGTACGGTACGGGCCGCGCCGGGGTCGGGCAGCCGGGGCGGGAGCAGTTCCCGCAGGCGGTGGGCGAGCAGCGCGGCCGGGGAGTGGATGGCCGTCGTCGGCAGCGAGCGGGTCAGCGCGTCGGCGACGGCGCTCGGGGGCAGCCCGCGCTCCAGCCACACGGCCGCGGCGGGCGCCAGCCGTACGGTGTCCCGCTCGGACAGCACGAGCCGGGGATCGCGCAGCCGCAGCCGGGCGAGCAACTCGCGTGCCCGGAGCCCCGTTTCGGAGACGGCGGCCGGGGCGTGGTCCGGCTCGGGTTCGGGGTCCGGCTCGGGGTCCGGCTCGGGGGTCGGCGTCCGCTCGGCCGCGGTGGGCTCGGCGCGCCGTTCGCGCGCCGCTGCCGCCATCGCGGGCGGGTTGTTGTACGAGACCGTGCAGGTCACGATCCGGCCGGTGGGGAGCCGCTCGTGGTAGCGGGCCAGGTAGCCGTGCTCCTCCAGCTCGCGCAGGGTGGCCGCGATGCGGACTTCCCCCTCGGGGAAGCGTTCGGCGAGGGCCTTGATGGTGACCTTCGCGCCCGGCGGGAGGGACTGGATGTGCGTGGCCAGACCGATCGCGCCCATGCTCAACTCGCGGTGCTGGGCGAGGTGGTTGCCGATCTTGACGTAGCCGCGGCGGTGGTCGTGATTGATGTGCCGGATGCCCGACGAGACGCGCGAGGGCGCGCTAAACTGCTGGTCAGCCATGGAAGGGTAGTGCCTTCTCTTGGTCAGGCCCTCGGTCGGGATTGGCGTCCCGTACGAGGGCCGAATTGCGTTTATGGGGTTGTCGGGGGTTAGCGTGCCCGACGGATTGGCATATGCGCCAGCCGGGTTGGGGTGGTTCACCCGTCCGGGTGAGAGGGGAGGGGGAGGTGAGGAGAGGTCATTTCCCTCCGGTTGTTTGTCTTTAGACGTCGAGCGTCACCGGCTATCGCCCCACCGGAGCGTGGAAACCTCGATCCGGTGAAATCGGACTTTCCCGTTCTGGCGCCTCGTCGTGGCCATCCGTACGTAGCCTGAGGTGAGTTGCAGGCCAGCGGAGGTGGCAGTGAGCGCAGAGGGCACCGACGAGTCGAGCTGGGAACTCGACCCGGAGGACGAATCCGGGGCGGTCGTCGCGGCGGTGGGACGCCAGTTGAAAATGTGGCGCGAGGCAGCCGGATTCGACCGGTCCACTTTCGCTGAACGGATGGGTTACGGAGCGGACCTGACCCGCAAGATCGAGAGCGGTATCCGAATTCCGCGTCCGGAGTACCTGGACAAGGCGGACGGGGTTCTCGGGGCGGGCGGGAAGATCGCCGCGATGAAGACGGACGTCGAAAAGGCCCGTTACCCCAAGAAGGTGCGGGATCTGGCCAAGTTGGAATCGCAAGCGGTTGAGCTTGGTGCCTACGGGAACCACAACCTCCACGGACTGCTACAGACCGAGGAGTACGCGCGGGCGCTGTACGAGATCCGACGGCCGGCCTTCTCGTCGGACGAAGTGGAGCGTCACGTAGCCGCCCGGATGGCCCGGCAGGAGATCTTCCACCGACAGCCGTCGCCCGCGCTCACGTTCGTGCTAGAGCAGGTCACGCTTGAGCGCACGATCGGTGGACGGGACGTCCTGCGGCGGCAGTTGGAGCACCTGCTCGACGTCGGTCGACTCCGCAACGTTGAGATCCAGGTGATGCCGATGGACTGCGAGGATCACGCCGGAATGGGCGGGCAGATCGATGTCTTGAAGCTCGGGGATGGTTCTACGATCGGATACGTCGAGGCGCAGCTCATGAGTCGCCTGGTCACGGGTGCGAAAGAGATCCAGATCCTCGAACTCAGGTATGGGATCATCCGTTCACAGGCCCTCAACCCACGACAGTCGAGAGCCTTCATCGAGAAAGTGCTGGGAGAGACATGAGCATCAAGCCCTCGGTCGGCGACCCTTCCGCACTGGATTGGGTGAAGAGCAGCTACAGCCCGAGCAGCAGCAACGACTGCGTCGAAGTCGCCTGGACCAAGAGCAGCTACAGCGCGAGCGACAGCAACGACTGCGTCGAGGTCGCCCGTACCCCCGGCACCGTCCTCGTCCGGGACTCCAAGCAGCCCGACGGCGGACGGCTGGCCGTCGCGCCCGCCGCCTGGGACGGGTTCGTCACCTACGCCGCCGCGTGAGAAGCACGGGTTCGGCCGTCGAGGCCGTGTACCGGTACCGGCGGCCGGGCCCCGAGCGCTGGGACGCCGTCGTCACGGCAGCCTGCGGCGACACGCGCCACCAGTGGGACGCCGCCAAGGCGGTGGC
The DNA here is from genome assembly GCF_042896985.1 of Streptomyces sp. NPDC001194. Lineage (NCBI taxonomy): Bacteria > Bacillati > Actinomycetota > Actinomycetes > Kitasatosporales > Streptomycetaceae > Streptomyces > Streptomyces sp. NPDC001194. The sequence continues at coordinate 417,025 of NZ_JBIAXU010000002.1, forward strand.
CCAGGCCGGGCCCGCCGTCGCCGTGCACGCCAACCGGATCGCCAAGGCCCTCGACGAGCGGACCGAGCACCGGGACGAACTCGCCTCCGCCCTGGCCGGGGTGGGTGACCTCCGGGCGCTGCCCGCTCTGCGGCGCCGCGTGCAGGGCAGCCGCTTCCCGACCTACCGCATACAGGTCCGCGTCCTGGCCGCACTGCCCGCCGCGGAGCTGCTCCCGACGACGCGGGCAGTACTGCGCCCGGATCCGCTGAAGTACCACGCGAGCACCTCCATCCTCGAACTCCTCGCGCAATGGGGCCCGGACTCCGCGCCCGCCGTCCCCGAGGTGCTCCCGTACCTGGAGAGCCCCTACGCCCACGACGCCCTGCGCGTCCTGGGCCGGATCGGCCCGGCCGCCGCCGTCGCCGCCGACCGGCTGGCCGGCTTCGCCACGGGCCGCGCTCCGAAGGCGGCACGCCACCACCGGCGGCTGGCCGCCTGGGCGCACTGGAGGGCCACCGGCGACCCGGCGCTCGCCCTCGACGTGTGCGGGGCGGCCGTGCGGTCCGGGACCGCCAGCCACGGCCTGCCCTTCCTCGCCGACCTCGGACCCCTGGCCGCCGCCCACGCGGACACCGTGCGCGGTCTGATGGAATCGCCCGGCGCGTGGACCCGCGTCGCCGCGGCGTACGCGTGCGCGCGGATCACCGGGGACCCGGAGCCCGCCGTGGCGGTGCTGCTGGCCGAGGTGGACCCCGGCTGGACCGGTAACCCGGCCCTGCCGACCCGCGAGGCCGTCCGCCGGCTCGGCGGGATCGGCGCGCCCGCTGCCGCCGCGGCGCCCCTGCTGCGCCGGATCCTGGCGGCGCAGGAGCGGCTGGGCCACCCGTACGAGAACGTCCGGATCCTGGCCGACGAGGCCTACGTCCGCACCCTCGCCGAGGCCCTCGAACGGATCGGCGCGAGCACGGCCGGCCCGGCGCCGGAGCCCTCGCCCGCCGCCCGGCGCGGGGTGCTGGAGCGTTGGCCGGGCCCGCGCGCAGCGCGCACCCGCTGACCGGCCGACCCCTCAGCCCGCTTCGCCCCGCACCAAGCGCGCGTACGTCAGGAACGCGGCCAGGCCCACGTCGAAGGCGGCGTCCGCGCGGCCCGGGCCGACGGCCGCCAGGGCGTCCGCGAGCAGCGGGGTGTCGGCGGACGGCTCCCACATCGCCTCGGGAGCGGCCAGGTCCAGGGCCGAGCCGAGGACCAGGTTCTCCAGCGCCGTCAACAGCGGCATGACCCGCTCGCGGGTGAACCCCGCCGCCAGCAGCATGCCGACCGCCCGCTCGTACTGCGCCAGCACCCGCGGGGCACGCACCGGCGTGGTCATGAGCAGCGGGATGGCCCGCGGCGAGGCCGCGAAGGCGGCCCGGTACGAGCGGGCCCAGGCCTCCAGGGCCCGGTCCCACGGCTCCAGGTCCAGGGACCCGTCCGCGATCCGGTCGCACACGAGCTCGCGCACCAGCTCCACCACCCCCGCCCGGCCGTCCACGTGGTGATACACCGACGCCGTCTGCACGCCGAGCTCCCGGGCGATCTGCGGGACGCTGAACTCGCCCTGCTCCTCGACGAGTTGCAGGGCGGTCGCGGCGATCCGCTCCCTGTCGAGGAGGGGGGTGCGCGGCCGTGCCATCGGTTTTCTCCCGCCGTGAGGTCTTCCCGTACGCCAAAACCGGAGGCTACATTGCCGCGAACCGAAGAACCGAAAGCCTTTAGGTTTCGGTCTCCCGAAGGGTGTACCGCCGCATGCCCGAAACGCCGGAACGGCCTGAACCGCCGACCGACAGACCCGCCCTGCGCCGCGCGGCGCTCGGCACCGCCGACATCTCCTTCTTCGTCGTCTCCGCCGCCGCCCCCCTCACCGTCATGGCCGGGGTGGCCCCCGTCGCGATCCTGCTCGGCGGGATCGGCGCCCCCGCCGGGTACCTCCTCGCGGGCCTCACCCTCGCCGTGTTCGCGGTCGGGTTCACCACCATGAGCCGCCACGTCCGCAGCGGCGGCGCCTTCTACGCGTACATCACCCGCGGCCTCGGCAAGCGCGTCGGCATCGGCGCGGCGCTGCTCGCCCTGGTCGGCTACAACGGCATGGAGATCGGGGTCTACGGCCTCCTCGGCACCACCACCGCCGACACCGCCCACGCCCTCGGCGGCTTCGACGTCCCCTGGCTGCCCGTCTCCCTCGCCGGCCTCGCCCTCATCTGGTACGGCGGCTTCCGCTCGATCGACTTCGGCGCCAAGGTGCTCGGCGTCCTGCTCGTCGCCGAGACCGGGATACTCGTCCTGCTCGCCGGAGGCGTCCTCCTGGAGGGCGGCGCCCACGGGCTCTCCGCCGGCTCCTTCGCCCCCGGCGCGGTCCTCGTCCCCGGCACCGCCGCCGTGCTCGCCTTCGCCTTCGCCGCGTTCACCGGCTTCGAGTCCACCGTCATCTACCGCCGCGAGGCCCGCGACCCCGACCGGACCATCCCGCGCGCCACCTACATCGCCGTCGCCTTCCTCGGCCTCTTCTACGCCTTCATCGTCTGGACCGTCATCCAGGCCTTCGGCGCCGAGGAGGTCGTGGCGGCCGCCGCCGAGGACCCCGGCGGCCTCTTCTTCGCCGCGATCACCACGTACGTCGGCCCCTGGGCGGCCGACCTCATGCACCTGTTCATCGTCACCAGCGTCATCGCCTCCCTCCTCGCCTTCCACAACGCCATCAACCGCTACGCGCTCGCCCTGGCCGAGGAGGGCGTACTGCCCGCGGCCCTCGGCCGGGTCCATCCGCGCCACCGCTCCCCGTACCTCGCCGGGCTCGCCCAGACCGCCCTCGGCGCAGTGATCGTGCTCGCCTTCGCGCTGGCCGGGGCCGACCCGTACCAGCAGCTGCTGCTCTGGGTGAACACGCCCGGCATGATCGGGCTCATGGCGCTGATGCTGCTCGCCGCGATCGCCGTACCCGTCTACTTCCGGCGCACCGCGCACACCGAAGGCCCCTGGCGGACCGTGGTCGCGCCGATCGCCGCCGCCGTGCTGCTGGCCGTCGCGATCTGCCTGGTCGTCTCCAAGGTGGGCCTGTTCACCATGGCCTCCACCGCCGTGAACACCGTCCTCGTCGCCCTCGTCCCCGCCGTGTTCCTGGCCGGGCTCGCGCTCGCGCAGCGCCTGAAGACCCGCCGCCCCGAGACCTACGCCCGTTTCGCCGCCGAGCCCGCAACCGACGTACCCGAAGGAGAAGAGCCGTGCCCGCTGCCGACACCGTCCTCACCGGAGCCCGCGTCCGCACCCTCGACCCCGGCCGCCCCGAGGCCCGCGCGGTAGCCGTCCGCGGCGGCGAGATCCTCGCCGTCGGCGACGAGGCCGACGTGCGCGACTGGCGCGGCCCCGCCACGGAGGTGGTCGACCTCGGCGGCGCGACCCTCACACCCGGCCTCACCGACGCCCACAGCCACCCCGTCTGGGGCATCGAGATGGCCACCGGCACCGACCTCTCGGCCGTCCGCGACCTCGACCAGCTCCGGGCCGCCCTGCGCACCGCGCCCCGCCTCGGCGGCTGGGTCCTCGGCCACGGCCTCGACCACAACGCCTTCGGCGGCCGCCCCGTCGACAAAGCCCTGGTCGAGGAGGCCCTGGCCGGCGCCCCCGCCTTCCTGCGCCTGTACGACGGCCACTCCGCGCTCGCCTCCGGCGCGGCCCTGGCCGCCGCGGGCATCACCGGCCCGCGCGCGTTCGACCAGCGCTCGGAGATCGTCTGCGGCCCGGACGGCCGCCCCACCGGCCACCTCGTCGAGCACGCGGCGATGGCCCTGGTCGGCGCCCTCGCCCCGAAGCCCGCGGCCGCCGAGCGGCGCACCCGGCTCACCGCGCTGCTCGCCGAGATGGCCGCCACCGGCCTCACCGGGGCCCACGTGATGGACCTCGGCGACGGCGACGTACCGGCCCTGCTCGCGGGCGTCGAGTACGACGGGGACCTGCCGCTGCGGCTGAACCTGGCGCCCTGGTGCATGCCGGGCGCCACCCCCGGGGACCTGGCGGAGCTCATCGAACTCCAGGGGCTGCGCGGCCGCCACTGGCAGGTCGGCGGCGTCAAGTTCTTCATGGACGGCACCGTCGAGGGCGGCACCGCCTGGCTGGAGCACGCCGACTGCCACGGCCGGGGCACCGACGCCTTCTGGCCCGATCCCGAGGCCTACTCGGCAGCCGTACGGACCCTGGACGCGGCCGGGGTGCGCACCGCGACCCACGCCATCGGCGACGCGGCGGTCCGCCACGTCCTCGACACGGTGGCCTCGCTGGGCCCCCAGGCCCGGATGCGGCACCGGATCGAGCACATCGAGACCGTCCCCGACGACCAGCTGAAGCGGTTCGCGGAGCTCGGGGTGATCGCCTCGATGCAGCCGCCGCACACCGCGTACACCCGGGCCGACCACAGCGACGAGTGGTCGAAACGGCTGGGACCGGACCGGGCGGGGAGGGCCTGGCGCTGCCGGGACCTGCGCGACGCGGGGGCCGCGCTGGCCCTGGGCTCCGACTGGCCCATCGCCCACCACGACGCCCGCCGGGTGCTGGCCGTCGCCCGCAGCCCGCTGGGCGCGGCCGCCGCGGGGCCCGCCCTGACCGGGCTGATGGCACTGGAGGGCATGACCTCGCACGCGGCGCTCGCGGCGGGGGAGCAGCGGGTGGCCGGCCGGATCGCGGCCGGCTTCCGGGCGGACCTGACGGCCTTCACCCTCGACCCGGTGGACACCGCCCCGGACGAGCTGGCCGAGGCCCCGATCCGGCTCACGATGTCGGGCGGCCGCATCACGTACGGCGGGCACCCCCGGTAGCGCCGGTCAGACGTGCAGGAGGCTCTGCGGGAGGTAGGCCGAGGTGACGCCGAGCCGCCAGCCGTGCACCTGGACGGCCAGCGCGGCCAAGGCGATCGTGCCGGCGGGGAAGAGGGAGCGGGCGGGCGCGTCGGGGCCCGCGCCCTCGCGGAGCCCGGCGAGGTTCCCGGCCAGGGCGCGTTCGAAGGCCGGCTGGTCGTCGTCGAGGAGGACGCGCAGCAGCCGCTGGTCCGCGGTGAGCACACCGAAGTCGTCCAGCCGGCGGGCGGCCGCGGCACGCTCGGCGGCGTCGGGCTTGCGCAGGGTCGCGTCCGGCCAGTCCCGCGGGAGGTGCCCGGCCGCCGGCGCGAGGTAGAGGCACAGCGCGTCCATCTCGGCGAGCTCGGCCGGGTCGGAATGCGAGTCGAGCGGCGAGTACGGCACTCCGTCGTGCAGGGCGGGCGCGTAGTCGCCCCGCAGCAGCAGCCCGATCGCCCGGTTCCGTTCCCGCACCAGCCCGCAGGCAACGGACAGCGCGAAGGCGTCCAGCCAGGTCCGGGCCGTGGGCGCCTGGTCGACGGCGTCGCCGAAGGAGAGGTCCGTGCTGCTGAGCTCCTCGTGGAGGAGCGGGAACGGCACCTCGAAATCGCCGTTCGGGAAGCAGCCGAGGTCGAGCTCCCCGAGTGCGCATTCGGCGGCCGTCAGCAGCGCGCGGCGTGCGACGGCTCCGGTCAGGCCGGGGTCCGCCAGCGTCCGTGCGCCGACGTGGTCGAGGAGGTCGTCGCGGGTCTCGTGGAGCCCCTTCAGGGACAGCCCGCCGCCGTACCGCAGCCGGTACCAGTGGTCGTAGGCCCGTCCCGGCCCGTCTTCCAGGGCCTCGGATATCCGGTGCTCGCCGACCTCGTGCCGCTCCACGTCCTGCACGCCGCCTCCTTGATCGTTCCTACTGGCGAGGCGCACGCTAACAACATCCACTGACAATGCGAGCCGCGAGCCGCGGACCCGACGCGGCCCGGCCGGCGGGAGCGGCTCAGGCCCTGCGGAACCGGTTCAGCAGGGCCGACGTCGCCGGATGCGGTCCCGTCTCCTCGGGCTCGCGCGGCAGCCGGTGCGGCAGCGATCCGTACCAGCCGCGCGAGACCGTGTAGCCGAACGCGAGGCAGAGCATGCCGCCGGCGGCGTCCAGCCAGAAGTGGTTGGCGGTGGCCACGATGACCACGAGGGTGGCAACCGGGTAGAGCAGGCCGAGGATCCGGGCCCACGGGGCGGAGGCGACCGCGAAGATCGTCAGTCCGCACCAGAGCGACCACCCTATGTGCATCGAGGGCATGGCCGCGTACTGGTTCGACATGTGCTTGAGGTTGCCGGAGGCCATCGAGCCCCAGGTGTGGTGGACCAGCACCGTGTCCACGAAGCTCTGCCCGTTCATCAGCCGCGGCGGCGCGAGCGGGTAGAAGTAGTAGCCGAGCAGGGCCACGCCCGTGGTGGCGAAGAGGACCATGCGCGTGGCCGCGTAGCGCCCCGGATGGAAGCGGTAGATCCACACCAGGACGCCGATGGTCACGACGAAGTGGAGCGTGGCGTAGTAGTAGTTCATGCCGACGATCAGCCACGTCACCGAGTTGACGGCGTGGTTGACCGACTGCTCCACCGCGATGCCGAGGGTGCGTTCGAGGTCCCACAGCCAGTCGGCGTTCGCGAGGGCGTCCGCCTTCTGTTCCGGCACCGCGTTGCGGATGAGCGAGTAGGTCCAGTAACTGACCCCGATGAGCAGGATCTCGAACCAGATCCGCGGCCGGCGCGGGGCGCGCAGCCGGGACAGGAGAGCGCGCTGAGTCCCCGGACGGGCATCACTCTCGGTCACGTGGGGTGACAAGGTTTCCGTCCGGGTTTCCAGTGTCTTCACGCTCGATTCACCCATGGGGAAAGAGTCTGCCAGATGGCTTCTCGCCTTCGATCATCCCTCGGGACGGTCTCGGGCGCAGCGGCTCAGCCCTGGGGAGTAGACGGTCCCCTACGTTGCCGCGGACCGGAGGCGGTGGACCCGCGCACCACCAGCTCGGGCAGGAAGACGAACTCGCTGTGCGGGGCCGGCGTACCGCCGATCTCCTCCAGGAGGGTGCGGACCGCGGCCTGCCCCATGGCCTGCACCGGCTGCCGGATGGTGGTGAGCGGCGGGTCCGTGAACGCTATGAGCGGGGAGTCGTCGAAACCGACGACGGAGACGTCCTGCGGCACGCGCAGACCCTGCTGGCGGGCCGCCCGGATCGCCCCGAGCGCCATCATGTCGCTGGCGCACACGATGGCGGTGCAGCCGCGCGCGATGAGGGCGGCGGCCGCCGCCTGCCCGCCCTCCAGCGTGTACAGCGAATGCTGGACGAGTTCCTCGACCTCGGCCTCGTCGAGGCCGAGCCGCTCCTTCATCCCGAGCCGGAAGCCCTCGATCTTGCGCAGTACGGGCACGAACCGCTTGGGGCCGACCGCGAGTCCGATCCGGGTGTGCCCGAGCGCGGTCAGGTGGGTCACGGCGAGCTGCATCGCGGCGCGGTCGTCGGGGGAGACGAAGGGGGCCTGCACCTTGTCGGAGAACCCGTTGATGAGGACGTACGGGACGCCCTGCCCGCGGAGTTGGTCGTAGCGGCCCATGTCGGCCGTGGTGTCGGCGTGCAGTCCGGAGACGAAGATGATGCCGGAGACCCCGCGGTCGACCAGCATCTCGGTGAGCTCGTCCTCGGTGGATCCGCCGGGCGTCTGCGTGGCCAGCACCGGGGTGTACCCCTGCCGGGTCAGCGCCTGGCCGATGACCTGCGCGAGCGCCGGGAAGATGGGGTTGTCCAGCTCGGGGGTTATCAGGCCGACGAGCCCCGCGCTGCGCTGGCGCAGCCGCACCGGGCGCTCGTAGCCGAGGACGTCGAGTGCGGCCAGCACCGATTCACGGGTGCCCGCGGCCACACCGGGCTTGCCGTTGAGCACGCGGCTGACTGTGGCTTCGCTGACCCCCGCCTGGGCTGCGATGTCGGCTAGCCGTGCGGTCACGGGATTGGACTGTACCGGTCCCGGGCTCACAGTGCCCACCACGTGCACGCATCGGCCGGCAGCAGTACGGTCCGGCCGTCCGTCTCCACCGGTGCGCTGGAGAGTACGGGGCGTCCGGGCGAGGCCAGTTCGAGCGGCTCGGGGCGGCTGTTGAGGGTGCAGGCGAACCCGGGGCGGGTGAAGAGGAGCACGCCCTCGGGCGCGGGCAGCCAGGTCAGGGGGCCCGCGTCGGGGGAGCCGAGGCCGGGCAGCGCGCGGCGCAGCTCCAGGGCGGCGCGGTACAGCTCCAGGGTGGAGTGGGGGTCGCCGGTCTGGGCGGCGACGCTGAGCGGGGCCCAGTCGGCGGGCTGCGGGAGCCAGCTGCCGGCCGGCCCGAAACCGTACGGGGGCCGCTCGCCGGACCAGGGCAGCGGGATCCGGCAGCCGTCGCGCAGACCGTCCTGTCCGGCGGAGCGCAGGAAGGCGGGGTCCTGGCGCACGGCATCGGGCAGGTCGGCGACCTCGGGCAGGCCGAGCTCCTCGCCCTGGTAGAGGTACGCGGACCCGGGCAGGGCGAGCATCAGCAGCGCGGCGGCCCGGGCGCGGGCCAGGCCCTGGGCGCCGCCCCCGTACCGCGTGACATGGCGTACGACGTCGTGGTTGGACAGCACCCAGGTGGTGGGGGCTCCGACGGAGGCGGTGGCGGCCAGGGACTCGTCGATGACGGTGCGCATCGCGCGGGTGTCCCACGGGCAGTTCAGGAAGCGGAAATTGAAGGCCTGGTGCAGCTCGTCGGGGCGGACGTACAGGGCGAGCCGCTCGGAGGTCGGCGCCCAGGCCTCGGCGACGCCGATGCGCGGGCCCTCGTAGGAGTCGAGGAGCCGCCGCCAGGAGCGGTGGATCGCGTGGACCCCGTCCTGGTCGAAGAAGGGGAGCGGCTCGGTCCCGATCAGGGTGGCCTGGGCGCCGCGGCCGATGTCGGGCAGGCCGGGGGCCTTGACCATGCCGTGCGCGACGTCGATGCGGAACCCGTCGACGCCGAGGTCGAGCCAGAAGCGCAGGACGGAGGCGAACTCCTCCGCGACCTCGGGGTGCTCCCAGTTCAGGTCGGGCTGCTCGGGCGCGAAGAGGTGCAGGTACCAGGCGCCGTCGGGGGTCCGGGTCCAGGCGGGGCCGCCGAAGACGGACTCCCAGTCGTTGGGCGGGCGCTCCCCGCCGGGGCCGCGGCCGGGGCGGAAGTGGTAGCGGGCCCGGGCCTCGCCCGCGGGGTGGGCGAGGGCCTCGCGGAACCAGGCGTGCCGCTCGGAGGTGTGGTTGGGCACGACGTCCACGATGACCCGCAGGCCGAGCGCGTGGGCGGCCCGGACGAGCTCGTCGGCGTCGGAGAGGTCCCCGAAGAGGGGGTCGACGGCCCGGTAGTCGGCGACGTCGTAGCCGCCGTCGGCCTGCGGGGAGACGTAGAAGGGGGTGAGCCACACGGCGTCGACCCCGAGCCGGGCCAGGTGGGGCAGGCGCGCGCGCACCCCCTGGAGGTCTCCGATGCCGTCGCCGTCGCTGTCCGCGAAGGACCGTACGTACACCTGGTAGATGACGGCATCGCGCCACCAGCCGCCGCTTGCGGTGACCTTGCTGGAAGCGCTTGCAAGCCGGGAGGCGGTCAGCTCATGGGTCATATAGGGGTCAACGCGCGCACATGCCCCCTGGTTGCGGGCCTGATGCCCCGAAGGAAGTTCGAACAACCAGCAAGCGGCGGCAACCGTCAGGACACACGGATGTAACGATCGGCCCAGCTTGCAGAAAATTGCCGCAAGCTCTTTCGGACGGCTTTCAGGCTTGTTACGTTCCCTGCAACTCGGGACCGCGAGGGCGCGGCCGGGATCATCGAAGGAGTTCATATGCGGCGTGGCATAGCGGCCACCGCGCTGGTCGCGACCCTGGCGCTCGCGGCGACGGCTTGCGGTGGGGACGACAAGGGCGCGGCCGGCGAGACCAAGGCAGGCGGCGAGCTTTCCGGCACGGTCACGTGGTGGGACACCTCGAACGACGCCGAGAAGGCCAGCTTCCAGAAGATCGCCGAGGCGTTCACCGCGAAGCACCCGAAGGTCACCGTCAAGTACGTCAACGTTCCGTACGGCGACGCGCAGAACAAGGTCAAGAACGCCTTCAGCAGCGGTTCCGAAGCCCCCGACGTGATCCGTGCCGACGTCGGCTGGGTCGCGGACTTCGCCTCGCTCGGCTACCTCGACGAGGTCCCGGCCGAGACGGCGAAGAAGGTCGACGCCGAGTTCCTGCCGCAGGCCGCGGCCAGCGGCAAGTACGAGGGCAAGACCTACGCCGTCCCGCAGGTCATCGACACCCTCGGCCTCTTCTACAACAAGAAGATGCTCGCCGACGCCGGCGTCCAGCCCCCCAAGACCCTGGAGGAGCTGAAGACCGCCGCCGCCGCGATCAAGGCGAAGAGCGGCAAGGCCGGCCTCTACCTGCGCGGCGACGACTCGTACTGGTTCCTCCCGCTCATCTACGGCGAGGGCGGCGACCTCGTCGACGCGAAGAACAAGACGGTCACCGTCGACAACCCGGCGGGCGTCAAGGCGTTCAAGACCGCCCGCGACCTGGTCACCTCGGGTGCGGCGATCACCAACGCCACCGACGGCTGGACCAACATGCAGACCGCCTTCAAGTCGGGCGAAGCCGCGATGATGATCAACGGTCCGTGGGCCGTCGCCGACACCTACGCCGGCGACCAGTTCAAGGACAAGGCCAACCTCGGCGTCGCCGCCGTCCCGGCCGGCTCCGCCAAGGCCGGTGCCCCGCAGGGCGGCCACGACCTCGCCGTCTACGCCGGTTCCAAGAACCGCGCCGCCGCGCACGCCTTCGTCGAGTACATGACCTCGCAGGACGTGCAGGTGCAGTCCACCAAGGAGCTCAGCCTGCTCCCGACCCGGACCGCCGCGTACGAGCAGCCGGACGTCAAGTCCAGCGAGATGGTCCAGTTCTTCAAGCCGGCCGTGGACAAGGCCGTCGAGCGCGCCTGGATCCCGGAGAACGGCTCGCTCTTCGAGCCGCTGAAGGTCGAGTACACCAAGGCGATCACGGGGGCCGCGAGCCCGGAGGACGCGGCCAAGTCGGCCGGCGTCGAGTTCCGCAAGATCCTCAAGGGCTGGAAGTAGAAAAGACGATGGCTGCTCACACCAGCCAGTCGGTGGCGAAGGCCGCGGGCGGCGACGGGGAAGACCCCGTCGCGGCCCGCGGCCGGAGCCGCAGGACTGACACCGCAACCGCCCGGAACGACGGTGGCGTCAGGCGTGCCCTCGCCACCCACTGGTACGCCTGGGCCATGATCACCCCGGTGGTGCTCGTCCTCGGCGTGATCATCGGCTGGCCGCTCGCCCGCGGCATCTACCTGTCGCTGACCGACGCCAACGAGCGCAACGTCGGCCGTACGATCGGCGCCAACCACATCGAGGCCACGTACACGTTCGTCGGCCTCGACAACTACGCCGCCGTCCTGGCCGACCCGGTGTTCCTGCAGCGGCTGGTGTGGACGGTGGTGTGGACCGTCCTGTGCGTGTCGATCACCTTCACGCTCGGACTGGCCCTGGCCAACATGCTGAACCGGGAGTTCCGGGGCCGCGCCGCCTACCGGATGGCGCTCATCCTGCCCTGGGCCGTTCCCGGCTTCGTCTCCGTCTTCGCCTGGCGGTTCCTGTTCAACCGCGACAGCGGCATCCTGAACAAGATCCTCGACGGGGGCGGCATTTCGGCGATCCCGTGGCTCGACGACCCGACGTGGGCGAAGTTCTCCGTCGTCGCCGTCAACGTCTGGCTCGGCGTCCCCTTCATGATGGTCGCCCTGCTCGGCGGGCTGCAGTCGATCCCCGGCGAGCTGTACGAGGCCGCCGAGATGGACGGGGCCACGGCCTGGCAGCGGTTCCGGCACATCACCCTGCCCGGGCTGCGCACGGTGAGCATGACGGTGATCCTGCTCTCCACCATCTGGACCTTCAACATGTTCCCGGTGATCTTCCTGCTGACGCGGGGCGGACCGGGGGACTCCACCGAGATCCTGGTGACCCAGGCGTTCCGGGAGGCCTTCGTGTCCAGCCCGCGCGACTTCGCGGGCTCCGCCACCTGGGGCGTGCTCATCCTCGCCCTGCTCATGATCTTCGCGCTGGTCTACCGGCGCTCGCTGCGCAAGCAGGGAGAGGTGTGGTGACCGTGACGACGACCGACGTACCCGCGATCAAGCAGGGCACGAGCAAGCAGGACCCGAGCAGGCAGGGCGTGCGCAAGAGGGGCCAGCGCTCCCCGCTCGCCTCCGCCGGACTGCACGTCACCCTGATCGTGGCGTCCGTGATCGCCGTCTTCCCGGTGCTGTGGGTCCTGCTGACCTCCATCAAGCCCGCGAAGCACGCCATCTCCACGGACTTCGTGAAGGAACCGACCCTCGACAACTACCGCTACCTGGTGGAGTCGACCTCCTTCTTCACCTGGTTCGGCAACTCCGTGCTCGTCGCCGGCATCACCACCGTCCTCGGTGTGTTCATCGCCGCCACGACCGGGTACGCCGTCAGCCGGTTCAAGTTCCCCGGCATGAAGCCGCTGATGTGGACCCTGCTCATCACGCAGATGTTCCCGATGGCCATCCTGATCGTCCCGCTCTACAACCTCATGGGACAGCTGGGACTGCTCAACCAGCCGCTCGGGCTGATCATCACGTACCTCACCATCGCCGTGCCGTTCTGCGCCTGGATGATGAAGGGCTTCTTCGACACCATCCCGGTCGAGATCGACGAATCCGGCCGCGTGGACGGACTCAACCCCTTCGGCACCTTCTGGCGCCTGATCCTGCCGCTGGCCAAGCCCGGCCTCGCCGTCACCGGCTTCTACTCGTTCATCACCGCCTGGGGCGAGGTCGCGTACGCCTCCGCCTTCATGGTCGGCGACGAGCACCTCACCCTCGCCGGGGGCCTGCAGACCTTCGTCACGCAGTACACCTCCAACTGGGGTGCGATGAGCGCCGCCTCGGTCCTCATCGCCATCCCGGCGGCCATCTTCTTCCTCTTCGCCCAGCGTCACCTCGTCGCCGGGATGACGGCAGGCGCGACCAAGGGCTGACACCCCTCTCGCGACCCAGGGCCGACCACCCTGCCTGCCCCCTCTCACCCCGGCCCGATCTCTCCAAGGACGACATGACCCAGCACCTCGCCGACGCACTGACTTCGGACAGTGGCCTTCCCACCACCACCGGCACCCGGCCCGGCTGGTGGAGAGAAGCGGTGATCTACCAGGTCTATCCGCGCAGCTTCGCCGACTCCAACGGGGACGGCATGGGGGACCTCGAAGGCATCCGCAGCCGTCTGCCCTACCTCAAGGAGCTGGGCGTCGACGCCGTCTGGCTCAGCCCCTTCTACGCCTCCCCGCAGGCCGACGCCGGCTACGACGTCGCCGACTACCGGGCCATCGACCCCATGTTCGGCACCCTGCACGACGCCGACGCCGTGATCCGCGAAGCCCACGGACTGGGCCTGCGCATCATCGTGGACCTCGTCCCGAACCACTGCTCCGACCAGCACGAATGGTTCAAGCAGGCGCTTCGGGAAGGCCCCGGCACCCCGCTGCGCGAGCGCTTCCACTTCCGGCCGGGGCAGGGGGCCGACGGGGAACTGCCGCCCAACGACTGGGAGTCGATCTTCGGCGGTCCGGCGTGGACCCGGGTGGCCGACGGGGAGTGGTACCTGCACCTCTTCGCCCCCGAGCAGCCCGACTTCAACTGGGAGCACCCGGCCGTCCAGGACGAGTTCCGCTCCATCCTGCGGTTCTGGCTCGACCTCGGCGCCGACGGCTTCCGCATCGACGTGGCCCACGGCCTGGTGAAGGCCCCCGGCCTGCCCGACCTCGGGCGCGACGAGCAGCTCAAGCTGCTCGGCAACCAGGTGCTCCCCTTCTTCGACCAGGACGGGGTCCACGAGATCTACCGCTCCTGGCGGAAGGTGCTCGACGAGTACGCGGGCGACCGCATCGGCGTCGCCGAGGCCTGGACCCCGAGCGCGGACCGCACGGCCCTGTACCTGCGCCCCGACGAGCTGCACCAGGCGTTCAACTTCCACTACCTGAGCACCGGCTGGGACGCACCGGCGCTGCGCGCCACCATCGACGAGTCGCTCGACTCGATGCGGCCCGTCGGCGCCCCCACCACCTGGGTGCTGTCCAACCACGACGTGGTCCGCCACCGCACCCGCTTCGGCAGCCTGGAGCGGGCCCGCGCCGCCGCGCTGCTGATGCTGGCCCTGCCCGGGTCGGCGTACGTCTACCAGGGCGAGGAGCTCGGCCTGCCGGAGGTCGTGGACCTCCCCGACGAGGTGCGCCAGGACCCCTCCTTCTTCAAGGCGAACGGCCAGGACGGACTCCGCGACGGCTGCCGCGTGCCGATCCCGTGGTCGGGCGACCAGGCCCCGTACGGCTTCGGCGAAGGCGGCAGCTGGCTGCCGCAGCCGGCCGAGTGGGCCGGACTGAGCGTCGAGGCCCAGACCGGCGACCCGGGCTCCACCCTGGAGCTGTACCGGGCGGCGCTGCGGATCCGCCGGGAGCGCGGCGACCTTGGCGCGGGCGACGCGGTGGAGTGGCTGGAGGCGCCCGAGGGCGTACTGGCCTTCCGGCGCGGGGACTTCGTCTGCACGGTCAACACGACGCAGGAGCCGGTCCGCATGCCCGCCCCGGGGACGGTGCTGCTGGCGAGCGGCGACGTGACGGACCCCGGGGTCCTCGGGGCCGACACGGCGGTGTGGTGGAAGGGGTGACCTCCCCGCTCCGGCTGACGGACATCGCCGCGCAGGCCCAGGTCAGCGAGGCGACGGTCAGCCGTGTGCTCAACGGCAAGGCGGGCGTGGCGGCCGGCACCCGGCACAAGGTGCTGGCCGCCATGGACCTGCTGGGCTACGAGCGCCCCGTACGGCTCAAGCGCCGCAGCAACGGCCTGGTGGGGCTGCTGATCCCGGAGCTCACCAACCCCATCTTCCCGGCGTTCGCGCAGGTCATCGAGCAGGCGCTGGCCGGTCACGGGTACACGCCGGTGCTGTGTACGCAGACGCCGGGCGGGGCCACCGAGGACGAGCTGGTGGAGCAGCTGGAGGAGCGGGGGGTCACGGGGATCGTCTTCCTGTCGGGCCTGCACGCGGACGCGTCGCTGGACCCGTCCCGCTACCAGCGCCTGTCGTCGCGGGGGATCCCCTTCGTCCTGATCAACGGCTTCAACGAGCACGTCAACGCCCCCTTCATCTCGCCGGACGACCGGGCGGCCGCGGACATGGCGGTACGCCACCTCGCGGACCTGGGCCACCGGCGGATCGGCCTGGCCATAGGGCCGACGCGGTACGTCCCGTCGGCGCGCAAGGAGGCGGGGTTCAAGGCGGCGGTGCCGGAGGCGGAGGAGGAGGGCCGGATCCAGCGGACGCTGTTCACGGTGGAGGGCGGCCACGCGGCGGGCGGGGCCCTGCTGGACCGGGGCTGCACGGGCATCGTGTGCGGCAGTGACCCCATGGCGCTCGGCGTGATCCGCGCGGCGAGGGAGCGCGGCCTGCGCGTCCCGGAGGACGTGTCGGTCGTCGGCTTCGACGACTCCCCCCTGATCGCCTTCACGGACCCGCCGCTGACGACGATCCGCCAGCCGGTCCGCGCCATGGCCACGGCGGCGGTCGGAGCCCTCCTGGAGGCGGTGGCCGGAACCCCCGTCCAGCGCACGGAGTACGTCTTCCAGCCGGAGCTGGTGGTGAGGGGCTCGACGGCCCAGGTCCCGCAGGACTGAACGGTCTCGGTGCCGGCCCCCGGCACGCCGCAGGGGCGGCCCGACGGTGACGTCGGCCGCCCCTGCGGTGCGGGCCGGGGGTCAGGCGCCGAGGTGGTGGCCCTTCAGCCACTCCTTCTCGCTGCTCTTCTCGCAGGACGAGTTGTAGACCGGGCCGGCGAACGCGGGCAGGTTGTGCGGCACCGCGGCGAACGTGGAGCAGTTCGACGACTTGGCCGCGTGGCCGCCGCCGAAGTAGTCGATGTCGACTCCGTCGGCCAGGGCGGCGCCGGCGCCGCCGAGCAGGATGCCTGCAGCCAGGACGGACGCGGTGACAGCGGAACGAATGCGCATGACTCCCCTAAGGATCATCGGAAGGACGCGCTGTTCGGTCCGCGCGTCGGCCGGTCCAACCGTCCATGGGCGCCGCTGGGAACGGGCGTTCACTCCAATGCCCGCAGCTGTATCGTTTCGACACTCTGCGCCCCTTTTCGCGCCCCCCGGCCGCTCACGGGGTGCGCGGCCCGCGGGCGACGACCGGGCGGATGGCGCCACCGAAGCCGCAGCGCGTCCCGCGCCCGCCGCCGGCGTGCTCGACCCCGGGAGCGCCCCTCACCTCGCAGGCCCCGAACCGGGCCGCCACCCGCGCCGTCGCGAACGACCAGCCGTCGTTCCGTTCATCGATCACGCACGGGAGCATGCCACCACCGACCGGGCGGCCCGCGACCGGGCCGGGACCGCTTCACCGGCCGGCTCGCGGGCGGGCGGTGGTGTCAACGGGCCTACGGGGCAAGCCCGTCCGGCAGGACACGCCCCGGAAACAATTCTGCAATCTCTTGCGCAAACTCTTGCAGCGCTCTTACCTGGCCCCTACGGTCTCTGCAATCCCCACCTCTCCCGCCAGGAGGCCCCCCGCATGCCTGCCAGAGCCGTCAGAGCTGCAACTCTTTTCACCTCGACCGCCCTCGCCGCCGGCGCCCTCCTCACCGGCCCGGCGCCGCAGGCCGCCGCCGCGGCGCCCGGCGACAAGGACGTCACCGCCGTCCTCTTCGAGTGGCGCTTCGACTCCGTCGCCAAGGCATGCACCGATGCGCTCGGGCCCGCCGGATACGGGTACGTCCAGGTCTCGCCGCCCCAGGAGCACATCCAGGGCCCCCAGTGGTGGACCTCGTACCAGCCCGTCAGCTACAAGATCGCCGGCCGGCTCGGCGACCGCGCCTCGTTCAAGGCCATGGTCGACACCTGCCACGCCGCCGGGGTGAAGGTCGTCGCCGACTCCGTGATCAACCACATGGCCGCCGGCGACGGCGTGGGGACCGGAGGGTCCTCGTACACGAAGTACGGCTACCCCGGCATCTATTCGGGCTCCGACATGGACGACTGCCGGGCGACCATCTCCAACTACCGGGACCGGGCCGACATCCAGAACTGCGAGCTCGTACAGCTCGCCGATCTCGACACCGGCGAGGACCACGTACGCGGGCGCATCGCCGGGTACCTGGGCGACCTGCTGTCCCTGGGCGTCGACGGCTTCCGCATCGACGCCGCCAAGCACATGCCCGCCGCCGACCTCGCCGCCATCAAGTCCCGGCTGGCGAATCCTTCCGTCTACTGGAAGCAGGAGGCGATATACGGGGCCGGCGAGGCCGTCTCGCCCTCCGAGTACCTCGGCAACGGCGACGTGCAGGAGTTCCGCTACGCCCGGGACCTCAAGCGGGTCTTCCAGAACGAGAACCTCGCCTACCTCAAGAACTTCGGCGAGGCCTGGGGGTACATGCCGAGCGGGCAGTCCGCCGTCTTCGTCGACAACCACGACACCGAGCGCGGCGGCGACACCCTCAACTACAAGGACGGCTCCGCCTACACCCTCGCCAGCGTCTTCATGCTGGCGTGGCCGTACGGATCCCCCGACGTGCACTCCGGGTACGAGTGGACCGACAAGGACGCAGGCCCGCCGAACGGCGGCTCGGTCGGAGCCTGTTACGCCGACGGGTGGAAGTGCCAGCACGCCTGGCGGGAGATCTCCTCCATGGTCGGCTTCCGCAACGCCGCCCGCGGCCAGGCCGTCACCAACTGGTGGGACAACGGAGCCGACCAGATCGCCTTCGGGCGCGGGGCCAAGGCGTACGTCGCCATCAACCACGAGGGCGCGGCCCTCACCCGGACCTTCCAGAGCTCGCTCCCGGCCGGCGACTACTGCGACGTCCAGAGCGGGCGCACCGTCACCGTGAACTCCGCCGGGCAGTTCACCGCCACCCTCGGGGCCGGTACGGCCCTCGCCCTGCACGTGGGCGCCCGTACGTGCGCAGGCGGCGGGACCACGCCGCCGCCGGCGGCCGCGGGCGCCTCGTTCGCCGTCAACGCCACCACCACCCCCGGGCAGAACATCTACGTCACCGGCGACCGCGCCGAGCTCGGCGGCTGGAACACCGGCAGTGCCCTCAAGCTCGACCCGGCGGCCTACCCCGTCTGGAAGCTGGACGTCGCCCTCCCGGCCGGGACCGCGTTCTCGTACAAGTACGTGCGCAAGGACGCCGCCGGGAACGTCACCTGGGAGAGCGGCGCCGACCGCACCGCGACCGTCCCGGCGAGCGGCAGGGCCGTGCTCAACGACACCTGGCGCAACTGACCCCCACGCCCCCCACAGCCCGCACACCCCCCACAGCCCGCACGCAACCCCACCGACCAGGGCCGCCCGGCGTCCACAGACCCCGCCATCCGCCGGGCGGCCCTCATCCACGCGACACGTAACCAAGGAGATCCGCCTTGATACGCCCCGCCGCAGGAGTGCTCGCCGCCGCCCTGGCCGTGACGCTCCTGCCCGCCCTCCCGGCCGTGGCCGCCGCGCCGCCCGCCCCGCCCTCGGACGCGAAACTGGCCGCCGAGCCCGCGCGGCACGACCTGACCCGGGAGCAGTTCTACTTCGTCCTCCCGGACCGGTTCGCGAACGGCGATCCGCGCAACGACACCGGCGGCCTGACCGGCAGCCGGCTGGAGACCGGGCTGGACCCGACGGACAAGGGCTTCTACCAGGGCGGCGACCTCAAGGGGCTGACCGACCGGCTCGACTACATCAAGGGGCTCGGGACCACCGCCATCTGGATGGCGCCGATCTTCAAGAACCAGCCGGTGCAGGGGAAGGGGGCCGACGTCTCGGCCGGCTACCACGGCTACTGGATCACCGACTTCACGCAGGTCGACCCGCACTTCGGCACCAACGCCGACCTGGAGCGGCTGATCGACAAGGCGCACGCGAAGGGGATGAAGGTCTTCTTCGACGTCATCACCAACCACACGGCCGACGTCGTCGACTACCGGGAGCAGTCCTACTCCTACCTCTCCAAGGGGGCCTTCCCCTATCTGACGAAGGACGGGGTGCCGTTCGAGGACTCCGACTACGCGGACGGGAAGCGCAAGTTCCCCGCCGTGGACGCCGAGTCCTTCCCGCGGACCCCCTTCGTGCCCGAGGCGAAGAAGAACCTGAAGTCTCCCGCCTGGCTCAACGACCCGACGATGTACCACGACCGGGGCGACTCCACCTTCGCCGGCGAGTCCTCCGACCAGGGCGACTTCTTCGGCCTCGACGACCTGTGGACCGAACGCCCCGAGGTCGTCAGCGGGATGGAGAAGATCTACGAGAAGTGGGTCAAGGACTTCTCGATCGACGGCTTCCGCATCGACACGGTCAAGCACGTCAACACCGGGTTCTGGACGCAGTGGGCCACCGCCCTCGACAAGTACGCCGCCCAGCGCGGCCGGAAGAACTTCTTCATGTTCGGCGAGGTCTACTCCGCCGACACCGCCGTCACCTCCCCCTACGTGACGCAGGGCCGCCTCGACGCCACCCTCGACTTCCCGCTCCAGGACGCGATCCGGGCGTACGCCTCCCAGGGCGCGGCGGCCCCGCGACTGGGCTCCGTACTGGCCGACGACTACCGGTACACGACGGACAAGGCGAACGCGTACGAGCAGGTCACCTTCCTCGGCAACCACGACATGGGCCGTTTCGGGAGCTTCCTGAAGCAGGACCGGCCGGGGGCGGGGGAGCAGGAGCTGCTGGACCGCTACCGGCTCGCCAACGAGCTGATGTTCTTCTCCCGGGGCAACCCGGTGATCTACTCCGGCGACGAGCAGGGCTTCACGGGCGCGGGCGGTGACAAGGACGCCCGGCAGCCGCTGTTCGGCACGCGGATCGCGGACTACCTGGACGACGACCAGCTCGCGACGGCGCGCACCCACGCGAGCGATGCCTACGATCCGGGACACCCGCTCTACCGGCAGATCAGTGCTCTCTCGAAGCTGACGAAGGACCACCCCGCCCTGCGGGACGGCGTCCAGAGCGAACGTTTCGCCGACGGGTCCGTCTACGCCTTCGCCCGCACCGACGCCCGTACCCGCACCGAGTACCTCGTCGCCGCCAACAACGCCGCCGAACCCCGGACCGTCGAGCTCGACGCCCCGGCCGGCGCCCGGTACCGCACCCTGTACGGCGGCAGCGCCCTGCTCCGCGCCTCCGCGGCCGGCAAGCTCACCGTGACCGTCCCCGCCCTCGGCTCGGTGGTCCTCCAGGGCGCCGCGCCGCTCGCCGCCCCCGCCACCAAGCCCGCCCTGACCCTCAAGGCCCCGGCCCCCGGTGCCACCGGCACCGTCGAGCTCTCCGCCGACGTCACCGGCGGCGGCCTGAACCGGGTCGTCTTCGCCGCCCAGACCGGCACCGGCCACTGGCAGGTCCTCGGCTCCGCCGACCACGCCCCGTACAAGGTCACCCAGCACGTCACGGCCCCGGCCGGCACCGCCCTGCGCTACAAGGCCGTCGCCGTGGACGCCTCCGGCCGCACCGCGAGCGCCCTCGCCGAGTCCGTCTCCGGCCAGGTCCCGCCCACCCCGGTCCCCACCGCCACCCAGCGCGACTACGCGGTGGTCCACTACCGCCGCCCCGACGGCGACTACGCGAACTGGCGGCTGTACGCCTGGGGCGACCTCGCCGACGGCGAGGCCACTCCCTGGCCGGCCGGGCACGACTTCACCGGCCGCGACGCGTACGGCGCCTTCGCCTACGTCAAGCTCAAGCCCGGCGCCTCCTCCGTCGGCTACCTCGTCATCGACAAGGACGGCAACAAGGACGTCGCCACCGACCGCACCCTCGACGTGACGAAGAGCGGCGAGGTCTGGCTGGAGCAGGGCAAGGAGGCGGCCACCACCGACCGCCCCGCCCAACCGCCCCAGGACCAGGCCAAGGCCGTCCTCCACTACCAGCGCCCCGACGGCGCCTACGACGGCTGGGGCCTGCACGTCTGGACCGGCGCCGCGACCCCGACCGACTGGTCGAAGCCGCTGATGCCGGCCCGCACCGACTCCTACGGCGCCGTGTACGAGGTCCCGCTCGCGGCCGGGGCGACCAGCCTGAGCTACATCCTCCACAAGGGCGACGAGAAGGACCTGCCCACCGACCAGTCCCTCGACCTGAAGGCCACCGGCCACGAGGTCTGGATGCTGGGCGGCCGGGCCCCGTACCTCCTCCCGCAGCCCGCCGGCTCCTCCGCCGCCCTCGACCTCACCAAGTCCGAGGCCGTCTGGATCGACCGCTCCACCCTGGCCTGGAACGCCCCCGCGACCGCCGCCTCCCTCCAGCTCCTCGCCTCCCGCGAGGGCACGATCACCGCGGAGAACGGCGTCCTGCGCGCGGACGGCGCCCAGTGGCTGCGCCTGGCCAAGACCGAGCTCACCGCCGCCCAGAAGCAGAAGTTCCCGCACCTCGCGGCGTACGTCGCCTACTCCGTCGACCCCCGCGACCGGGACCGCGTACGGGACGCCCTGCGCGGGCAGCTCGTCGCGAGCGCCCGCACCGCGAACGGCGCCGTCCTCGCCGCGACCGGCGTCCAGCTCGCCGGCGTGCTCGACGACCTGTACGCGAACACCGCCGCCCTCGGCCCGGTCTTCAAGGACGGCCGACCCACCCTCTCCGTCTGGGCCCCCACCGCCCGCCAGGTCGCCCTCGAACTCGACGGCCGCACCGTCCCCATGCGCCGCGACGACACCACCGGCGTCTGGTCGGTGCGCGGCGAGCGCGGCTGGACCGGCAAGCCCTACCGCTACGACGTGACCGTGTGGGCCCCGAGCACCCGCCGGATGGTCCGCAACCTCGTCACCGACCCGTACTCCACCGCCCTGACCACCGACTCCACGTACAGCCTGGCCGTCGACCTGGCCGACCCGAAGCTGGCCCCGCCCGGCTGGCGCGGCCTGCGCAAGCCCGCGGCCGTCCCCTTCACCTCCGCCCAGATCCAGGAGCTCCACATCCGCGACTTCTCGGTCGCGGACCCCACGAGCACCCACCCCGGCCAGTACCTGGCGTTCACGGACACCGGCTCGGCGGGCATGCGGCACCTGCGTGAGCTGGCCGCCTCCGGCACCTCCTACGTCCACCTCCTGCCCGCCTTCGACATCGGCACGATCCCGGAGAAGGCCTCCGACCGCACCGAACCCGCCTGCGACCTGAAGGTGTACGCGCCGGACTCGCCCGAGCAGCAGGCCTGCGTGGCCGCCGCGGCGGCGAAGGACGCGTACAACTGGGGCTACGACCCGCTGCACTACACGGTGCCGGAGGGCTCGTACGCGAGCGACCCGAACGGCACCGCCCGCACGGTCGAGTTCCGCAGGATGGTCCAGTCGCTGAACGGGGCAGGCCTGCGGACCGTCATGGACGTGGTCTACAACCACACCGTGGCCTCCGGCCAGTCCGACAAGTCCGTCCTCGACCGGATCGTGCCGGGCTACTACCAGCGGCTGCTGGCGGACGGCTCGGTCGCCAACTCCACCTGCTGCGCCAACACCGCTCCCGAGAACGCCATGATGGGCCGGCTCGTCGTGGACTCGATCGTCACCTGGGCCAAGGAGTACAAGGTCGACGGCTTCCGCTTCGACCTGATGGGCCACCACCCGAAGGCGAACATCCTCGCCGTCCGCACGGCACTCGACGCCCTGACCGTCGCCAAGGACGGGGTCGACGGCAAGAAGATCATCCTCTACGGGGAGGGCTGGAACTTCGGCGAGGTCGCGGACGACGCCCGCTTCGTCCAGGCCACGCAGAAGAACATGGCCGGCACCGGCATCGCCACCTTCTCGGACCGCTCGCGCGACGCGGTCCGCGGCGGCGGCCCCTTCGACGAGGACCCGCGCGTCCAGGGCTTCGCCTCCGGCCTGTTCACCGCCCCGAACGCCTCGCCCGCGAACGGCACCGCGGACGAGCAGCGGGCCAGGCTGCTGCACGCCCAGGACCTGATCAAGGTCGGGCTCTCCGGCAACCTCGCCTCGTACGCCTTCACGGACAGCTCGGGCCGGCCCACCAAGGGCGCCGAGGTGGACTACAACGGCTCCCCGGCCGGATACGCGGCGGCTCCGGGCGACGCCCTCGCCTACGCCGACGCCCACGACAACGAGACCCTGGCCGACGCGCTGGCGTACAAGCTGGCGCCGGGCACCTCGGCCGCGGACCGGGCCCGGATGCAGGTCCTGGCGATGGCCGTCGGCACCCTTTCGCAGGGCCCGTCACTGTCCCAGGCGGGTACGGACCTGCTGCGCTCGAAGTCCCTCGACCGCAACTCGTACGACAGCGGCGACTGGTTCAACGCCGTCCACTGGGACTGCCGCGAGGGCAACGGCTTCGGCCGCGGCCTGCCGCCCGCCGCCGACAACGCCTCCAAGTGGCCGTACGCGAAGCCGCTGCTGGCCGGCGGCAAGGCACCGGGCTGCGCCGAGATCACGGGCGCGTCCGCCGCCTACCGCGACCTGCTGCGGATCCGTACGACGGAACCGGCCTTCGCCCTCACCACCCCCGAGGCGGTCCAGGCGGCGCTCGCCTTCCCGCTCTCCGGCAAGGACGAGACCCCCGGGGTGATCACGATGACCCTCGGCGACCTGGTGGTCGTCTTCAACGCCACCCCCGCCGCCCGGTCCCAGCGCGTCCCGGCCCTCGCGGGCACCGCCTACGCCCTGCACCCGGTCCAGGCGGCCGGCTCCGACCCCGCGGTCAAGCAGGCGGCGTACGACGCGAAGACGGGAGAGTTCACGACGCCGCCGCGCACGGTCGCGGTCTTCACACGACGGTGAGCTGATCGAGCCGCTTCTCGAGCAGGATCACCCCGTACACCTTCCCGTCCTTGCCCTCCTTGTGGGGGAACTCCCCGACCACCCGGTAGCCCGCACCCCGGTAGTACGCGAGCAGCCGGGGGTTGGTGGAGACGCAGTCCAGCCGCGCCCGCGGCAGTCCGGAACCGGCGATCCGGCGCTCGGCATGTTCGAGCATCCGCCGTCCGGCGCCCGCGGGCGCGGTTTCGCGGTCCACCATCAGCCGGTGCACGTAACCGGCGACCGGCGGCTGCACGCCCCAGGCCTCCTCGTCGGACCACCACAGCTCGTACGCGCCGATGATCAGCCCGTCGGCGTCGCCGGCGAGCCACACCTCGCCCTCGCGCATCTTCGCCAGGAAGTGCGCGGCGTCCTTGTCCCCGGGCTTCCACTGGTCGATCCCGTGCTTGCGCATCCACCGGGCGGCCTGGTCGTACAGGGTCACCAGCGTGGCGGCGTCCTTCTCCACGGCACGCCGGAACAAGATCCCGTCATTAATGATCACGGGCGCATTATCACGCGGATGATCACCGGGGGTCGGGAACGGCGGCCTCCACCGCCGGAGGCACCAGCCCCACGAGCCGCCCGACCAGCTCCCCGAACGGCCCGTCGGCCGGCTCGTCGCGAAGGATCCGGCCGAGGATGGCGGCCATCTCCGCGTCGTACGCGGCGCTCACGGCGGCCAGCGCGGCGAAGTCGTGCACGAGCTGCAGCTCCAGCTCGGACCGCGGGATCTTCCGCCCCTCCAGCCAGATCAGCGCGGTGGACTCCGCCAGCGACACCCAGGACCGCACCACGAGCTCCAGCCGCGCGGGCGGGTTCTCGATGCCGATGTGCGTCACGATCTGCTCGTAGGCGGCCTGCCGGACCTCGTCGATCATCGCGTTGGTCCGGTTGCTGCCGACGGCCGGGCCGCCGCGCATCAGCGCCGAGAAACCGGGCCCGTGGTCGTCGACGAACGCGAAGAACCGGCCCATGACGCGCAGCAGCCGCGCCCCCAGCGGACCTTCCCGGGGCTCGACGAAGCGCTGCGCGAGCTCGTCGGCGGCCCGCCGCAGAGCGGCCTCGTACAGGCTCAACTTGCCAGGGAAGTAGTGGTAGACGAGCGGCCGCGATATCCCCGCGGCCGCCGCGATCTCGTCGATCGACACGTCGTCGGGCGACCTGAGGCTGAACAGCTCCAGGGCCACGCCGATCAGCTGCTGCCGCCGCTCCTCGACACCCATCCTGCGCCGCGTCCCGGTAGTCATGCGCCACACCCTACTGGGCCTGCGGCGACGCTCAGAGGTCGAGGACCAGGTGGTCCTCCTGGGCGCGGGAGACGCAGAGCAGCATCGAGTCCTCGCGCTCCTGGTCCGTGAGGAGGGTGTCGCGGTGGTCGACCTCGCCCGCGAGGACCCGGTGTTGGCAGGTGCCGCAGAAGCCCTGCTCGCAGGAGTACGGGGTGTCGGGCAGCTCCCGGCGCACCGCGGCCAGGGTGGATTCGTCCCTCCCGACCTCGATCGTGCGGCCCGAGCGGTGGAGTTCGACCGTGAAGGGGCGGGAGGTCCCGGTGTCGGGGGCCGCGGTGAAGCGTTCCAGGTGGACCGCGGCGGTGGGCGGGGCTGCCGCTTCCACCGCCTTCATCAAGGGGGCCGGTCCGCAGCAGTAGACGAGGGTGCCGGGGGCCGCCGAGGCGAGCGGGCCCAGGTCGGGGAGGCCGGCCTCGTCCTCGGGGACGAGGGTGACCCGGGAGCCGTACGCGGCCAGTTCGGCGGTGAACGGCATGGAGGAGCGCGAGCGGCCGCCGTACAGGAGGGTCCAGTCCGCACCCGCCGCCGCGGCCTCGCGCAGCATCGGGAGGATCGGGGTGATGCCGATGCCGCCCGCGACGAAGGCGTACGAGGAGGACGGCACCAGCTCGAAGCGGTTGCGGGGCGGGCGTACGGGGAGTTCGGCACCCTCCACCAGCTGGGCGTGCGCCTCCCGGGAGCCCCCGCGGCCGTCCTCGATCAGCCGGATCGCGATCGTGTAGCGGCCCGCGTCGGCCGGGTCTCCGCAGAGGCTGTACTGGCGGACCAGGCCCGACGGGAGCTGTACGTCCACGTGCGCGCCCGGGGTCCACGGCGGGAGCTCCGGGGATTCGAGGGTCAGCATCACCACCCCGTCGGCGGGCTCCGTGCGGGACACGATCAGCGCGGGCAGCCACCGCCGGGGGGAGCGGCCCGAGACCGGGGTCTCCAGCGCGGGGAGGGGCCACAGCGGGGAGCGGGCGATGCGCCCCCGCAGGGCGCGCCGGGTCAGCAGGGCCGCGCCGGCCACCGCCGCCAGCTTCAGGGCGCGGCTCATGCGATGGCACCGCCGTTCGCGCCGGGGGAGGAGGCCAGGTAGGCCACGGCCTGGGCCGTGGAGCCTCCCTGGGACGGGTGGTACGTACGGGACAGGTACGTCGGGATCGACTTGAGCATCGCCCCCGCCGAGGGCAGCGTGCCCTGCCGGCCCGCCCGGAAGAACTGGCCGAGGGAGGCCTTGGCGGCGGGCAGCTCCGGGTCGTTCTCCATGAAGAAGCGGGTGCCCCGCTGCCACAGGAAGACGAGCGCCGTGAAGGCGGTGGCCCAGGTGCGGGCCCGCCGGTGGTAGCCGCCGTCCACGTGCATGAAGAGGTCGAAGGCCACCGAGCGGTGCTCCACCTCCTCCGCACCGTGCCAGCGCAGCAGGTCCAGCATCACCGGGTCCGCGCCCCGGCGGTCCAGTTCGTCCGCGTTGAGCACCCAGTCCCCGAGGAACGCCGTGTAGTGCTCGATCGCCGCGATCAGCGCGACCCGCTCCATCAGCCACCAGTGCCGGGCCCTGCCCGGAGGCAGCGTCCGGTCGCCGAGCAGCTTCTCGAAGAGCCAGTCCACCTGCGCCGTGTAGGGCGTCGGGTCCAGGCCCAGCCGCTTGAGGTGGGGGAGCACGTCGTCGTGGGCGGCGGCGTGCATGGCCTCCTGCCCGATGAAACCGACGACGTCCGCCCGCAGTTGCTCGTCCTTGATGTACGGGAGCACCTGCTTGTAGACGTGCACGAACCAGCGCTCGCCCGCGGGCAGCAGCAGGTGCAGCACGTTGATGGTGTGGGTGGCGAACGGGTCGCCGGGCAGCCAGTGGAGCGGGGTGTCCTCCCAGCCGAAGGACACGTTCCGCGCCTTGAGCTCGATGTGCTCCGACGCCACGGGGGCGGGCGCGTGCGGCGTATTAGACATGGCGTCAATGTACTGAGGGGTAGGGGAGAGGAAAACCCCTCTGCGCCCACCACTTCACGCAGGAGTCCCCCGGACGCGGTGTGCGTCCGGGGGACTCCTGCGGTGTGCCGCCTCGCGGCAGGGCCTGGCGCTCGGCCTAGCGCTCGGCGTGGCCGCTCGCGAGGGCCCACTCGCGGTTGAGGGCGCCCAGGGGGATCTTGCGCTCGAAGAGCGGCGTGCCGAACAGGGAGAGCTGCAGGTGCAGGTTCCCGCTCAGGTCGAAGCCGCCGTACAGCGCCCACGAGCCGCTGAGGGAGGTCTTGCCGTCGCTGGACGCGCTCGCCTTGGCATCGGCCTCGCCGCGCAGGTACGGGGCGAAGTCCGCGCTGACGCCGACGGCCCCGTACAGGCCGACGGAGGCCTCGGCGCCGAGCGCGCCCTTGACCTTGCCGGAGGCGGTGACGGTCGCCGTGACCGGCGTGCTCTTGACGTTGGACTGGCTGACCGGGGTCCAGCCCTTGCCCAGGGCGTACGTGCCGCCGACCTTGAAGTCGCCCTTGACGTCCTGCTGGACGTCGAGGGTGACGCGGCCGTCGGCCTCCACCTGGACGTAGCAGGTCATGTCGAGGTTGACGACGACCGGCACCGGGCCGACCTGGATGACGGGGGCGCTGTGCAGCTTGGCGAACGGGATCCGCTTGGGCGCTCCGGTGCTCGCGGCGGCGCGGCCCTGGAGCTTCCACTGCGAGGACCAGTCGCCGCTCATGCCGAGGAAGGCGCCGCGCGGGCCGGAGCCGCCGCTGCCGTCGTAGGAGAACTCCACCTGCGGGGCGAGCTGGACGAATCCGGACACCGAGGCGCCCGCCGAGGCGGGGGCGTCCGGGGCGGTGTCGACGGCGGCGTTCACGTCGAGCCGCAAGTTGCCGAGCGGGAGCTTCGCGCCCTCGGGGCCGAACTTCACGCCCCCGGTCTTGGCCCAGGAGAAGGTGACGCCCTTCATCAGGGGCTCGACGGTGACCGACGACGGGTCGACGGGGACCTTGCCGTCGGCCTTGTCGTCGTTCAGGACGGCGGCCAGCGTCGTGGAGGCGGTCTTGACCTCGGTGCCGCGGTCGGTCTTCCCGACCACCTCGGTGACCTTGGCGAGCAGGCCGTTGGGGGCGCCGGGCGCCGGTGCGCTGGCGATGACGTCGCCCACGGCGACGGGCTTGTCGGCCGGCGGGGAGGCGGAGGCGGACGCGGAGCCGGAGGGCTTGGCGGAGGCGGAGGGGGTGGTGGACTTGCCGGGTGCGGGCCCCTGGGGGGCCTTGGCTATGACGGCCCGTCCGCTCGCCTGGTCGTACGAGGCGACCTTGAACGAGGACTGCTCCGTCCTGCCCTTCGCGCCGGCGCGGGCCACGGCCGCCGGGGTCGGCGTCCCCTGCGGCGCGGCGGCCACGTCGAGCTGCTGCGACGTGCCGTCGCCGGCGGGCGCGAGGGTGGCGGGGGCGGCCGCGTCGGCGGCCCCGGTGTGCGGGGTCGAGGAGCAGCCGGTGGCGGTGAGCGCGAGTGTGGTCAGGCCGGGAAGCAGGAGCCGTCGGGCGAGCATGCGCACGTGGGTGAACCTTCAGTACGTGAGGGGGGTGTGGGTGGGTTACCGAGTGGTAACCGGAATCCGATCATGCCATGTGCGCTATGCGGCCGTCATGTCCGGATCCCGCCAACTCCCCGACCAGTCCTGATGGTTGAGGCACCTTACGGTTGAAGATTCACCCACGTCCTCGCGGGGCTACCGCAGCACTCCCGCCTTCGTGCCGTCCGTCAGCTTGCCCGCCAGCTCCACCTGCGCGCCCGCCGGAGCCTTCACCGCCAGCCGGTTGCCGTTCGCCGACCCGTTCACCCCGCCGCCCGACACGGACAGCGAGGCGAACTGCGCGCTGCCCGCCGCCAGTACGTACCACTGGCCGGCCTTCGACTTCCACAGCACGCCCGCCAGCACCCGCGGCTCCCGCGCCCCGCAGGCGGGCGAGCCCTCCGCCTTCGCCGCCTGCGCCGCCAGCGGGGCGCCCGGGGCCAGGAACTGCGCCTGCACCCGGTCCTCCGTACCCGCCCAGGTCTCGGCCCGGGTGCACAGCCAGGTCGCCGTGCCGTCGCCCTCGGGCAGCGGCTGCTTCGCGTACGTCCAGGCGTTGACGCTGCGGACGCCGTGCGAGCGGACCGACGGCAGCAGGCACGCGATCCGCGACCAGTCGCCCAGCTCCGCCCCCTCGGCCACGTCGCGCTCCGCGCCCGGCGCGCCCGAGGTCAGCCGGGCCGGGGTCAGCTCGCCGAGGTCGGTGACCAGCCGGGTTGCGCCGCCGCCGGTCAGGGCCAGGGCGTTCCAGCCGGTGCAGTTGCCCGCCGGGGCCGGGCTCGCCACCGGCGGGGTGACCCCGTCCCGGCCCGGCTTCAGCGCCACCGGGGAGTCGCCGGGCTTGAGCAGGTCCCGCAGCCCCACCCCGGTGACCCACGGCGCGGTCAGGTAGCGGACGTTGCCGTCGACCCGGCTCAGTACGAGCGCGGTCGCGCTCTCCGCCGAGGCGGCGTCGGTCCGGGCGAAGTCGAGCGCGGCGACCGAGGTCCCGGTGCGGGGCTCGGCGTACCGGACCACGCGCAGGCCGTCGTACAGCAGGACCACGACCGCCTGGTCGACGGTGCCCGCGAACAGCAGCTGCGGCGGGCCCATCGGCGGCCCGGGAGGGGTGCCGGGCGTGGCCGAGGCGACGACGGTCGAGCCGGGCCGGGCCCAGACGGCCAGCGCCCGGCGCAGCAGTTCGGCGTCGTCGGTGCGGTCGCCGCGGGCGGGCCAGGTGGAGAAACCCGTACGGGAGGACGTGCGCCAGGCGGTGGGCGCGACCCGGACCAGCCTGCCCGGATCCAGGGCCTGCTCCGCCGCCGCGTTGAGCGCGTACGGCGGCGCCGCGGCCCCGTCCGCGCCCCAGCCGCCGCCGGGCAGCGCGAGCAGCGCCCCGCACACGGCGAGGGCGGCCGCGGCGGCCAGGCCGGCCCGCGCGAACCGGCGCCGGCGCAGCAGGTCGGTGGGGCGGGCCTGGAGGGCGCACGGATCGAACTCGGGGGACGCGAACAGGGAGTCGTTGGCCGGATCGCCCGACTCCGCGACCGCGACGGCGGGGTTCGCCACCCCGGCCTCCGCGAGCACCCGGAGCACCTCCGGCTCCGGCAGTCGCTCCAGGGCGCGCAGTACGCAGGCCGCGCGGCCGGGGCCGTCGAGGGTGGCCAGCCACTGGTCCAGGGCCAGCTCCTCGGCCCCGCCGGAGCGCGGGAACAGCCGCAGCCCCCACACCTGGGGGAGAAGCGGAGGCAGTTGCGCCCGCCTGGGCAGTGCCCGGAACGTCAGCGGGATCCCGGCCTCCAGGGCCGCGCGCAACACCCTCAGCCGGACGTACGCGTAACCCGAGTCGGCTCCCGGGGTCCCGCGCTGGCCCGGAACCCCGCCCTGCACGGCTGCTGCGGCGGCGGCCTCCGCACCGGCGCCCCGCCGCCCGCGCGGGAGCGCCCGCTGGGCCAGCGAATGGGCGGTGAGCACCCGCCGGTTGCGGCCGAGGGAGGGCGGCAGCACCAGGTAGGCGAGCCGCACCAGCCGCGGGTAGTGCTCGACGATGGCGGCCTCGGCCAGCTCGACGTCGGGCGGCACGGGAGACGGGGGGCGGGTGGCGGTGTCCGGCGCAGTCACGTTCAGCAGAACGAGCGAATCGTCGGATGGTCACCCGTCCCCGGGTCGCGCGTTCGGGCCGCGAGCCGCCGGGCCGAACGGGGGCCGGGCCGCCCGGGATCAGGCCGTCAGGCGGGTGCGGAGCGCCTCGACCGTCTCGTCGGGGACGCCGAGGCCCTCGCGCACGTACTTCTCCATCGAGCCGTACCGCGTGCCCACCTCGTCGAGCGCGGCCTGCAGGTACTCGGGGAACACGCCGATCAGGCCCAGGGCGATGTCCGGGTTGCCGCCGGCGACGGTGAAGCCCTCGATCATCGGCGCGAACGCCTGCTTGACCGCCGGATTGACGGACAGGTATTCGGCCATCAGGGTCTCGTCGTCCGCGCCGAGCAGCGCCAGGACGACGGTCGCGCCCCAGCCCGTACGGTCCTTGCCCGCCGTGCAGTGGAACAGCAGCGGGCCGGCCTGCGGGTCCGCGAGCTCGGTGAGCAGGGTCCGATACGCGGCCTGCGCGGAAGCGGTGGACACGAAGGACCGGTAGGTGTCGGCGAACAGCGCCTGCACCTTGCCGCCGCCCAGGTGCTCCTCGGCCATCGCCGGGTCGGACAGGAGGTCCTTGAGCTGGGTGGCGGCCGGCATCTTCCCGGAGTTCATCTTGTCGGCGAGGACGTCCTCGACCAGGAGGCGTACGCCCTCCGGTATCCGGTCCGGGTGGTCGGCCCGCTCGGCGTCGGTGCGGAAGTCGATGACCGTGCGCAGACCCAGCGCGGCCACCACCGGGTCGGCGTCCACGTCGAGCCGGTCCAGCTGGCCGGAGCGCAGGACCAGGCCGGGGCGGACGGTGCGGCCGCCCGCCAGGGGGGTGCCGCCGAGGTCGCGGAGGTTGGCGACGGTGGTGGAGGGGGTGGTCGTGGTCATCGTGGCGGCTCCAGCGGTGTGCGTGCGGCGTGGGTGGTGCGGTGGAGGGTGAAGCGGTGGCGGTGATGCGGTGGCGGGTGCGGCGGATATTCGTTCATCCGATTTTCGGGTGTTTTGCCCCGGATAGGTAATCGAAGGCGAGGGACAGTCCGACCCCGAGCCCCAGTGCCGCCAGGTGCCCGGCGTCCGTGAAGTTCCGGTCCCGCCCCAGCGCCGGCCGTGCGGCGAGCGCCAGCAGCCCCACCCGTGCGGCCGTGCGGACCGGGCCGCGCGGCAGCGAGGAGGTCAGCGCGCCGAGCACCGCGTTGAAGCCGTAGCTGGCGCCCACGTCCAGGGCCCGCCGGGTCGGGGCGTCCGCCGTTCCGCGCAGGGCGCCGAACACCAGGAGCGTCGCCGCGGCGTGGCCGAAGAGGAACACCCCGGCCGTCCACCAGGCCCCGTACGCGTACTCCGCGTACCCGAGGGTCGCGACGAGCAGCAGCGCGTACGGCAGCGGCATGGGCTCCTCGACGACGAAGGCGCTGCTCAGCAGGGTGTCCCAGCGGCCGGCCGCGAGATTGTCGACATTCGTCGAGCAGCCGCGCAGCACGCGCTCGCGCTCCGCCGGCCCCCGTCGCTCCAGGGCGTAGGCGCCGAGCTGGAGCCCGCCCGCATACACCACGCCGAGGGCCGGCGGCGGCCACAGCAGTGATTTCATCCGATCATGATCGGATACGACCCTCGGACTGGCGGAACCGGGGCCCGTGCGAGCATGTTTCAGCCATGCCAGGAACCCCCGCGCCGCTGCGCGTCACACGGGCCGCGATGTTCGCGGCGGTGTGCACCGCATTGGGCGCTGTGGGGCATTCGTACATGTCTGGCGTTGATATTCCCCTGATAGGCCTTCTGGGTGCTTTCGGGGTGACGGCCGGGCTCGCCTGGCTCGGCGCCGGGCGCCGCCGCGGGCCGGCCGGGATCAGCGCGTCACTGCTCGCCGTGCAGGGCGTACTGCACCTGCTCTTCTCGGGCAGCCAGGCGGGGGGTGCGGGCCACCGGGTCCCGACGGCCGTGCCCGTGACCGAGCACCACCCCGTGCCGGGCGGCGTGCACGCCGTGCATTCCATGGACGGCATGGCGGACGCGCACGGCCTCGCCGACATGGGCGCGATGGCCGACATGAGCGCGATGACCGGCCTGCCCGGGATGGACGGCATGAGCGGCATGGCCGGGCACGGCGGACTCGGCATGATCGCCGCCCACGTACTCGCCGGTCTGTTCTGCGCCGCCTGGCTGGCCCGGGGCGAGGCCGCCGTGTTCCGGCTGGCACCGGTCCTCGGCGCCGCGGCGCTGCTGGCGGCCCGCCCGCTGGCCCGCGCGTTCGCGCTGCTCCGGGCCCGCGTGGCCCCCGTACCGGCGCCGCCCGCGCCCCGGCCCTCGTACGAACCCCCGCGCAGGCTGCGCGGAGCGGTGCCCGCCCACGCCCTGGTGCGCCGCGGGCCGCCCCGCCGGCCGCACACCCGCGCCACGGCCCCCGGCCGCAGCGCCCTCGCCGTCTGAAGGACCGGCCGAGGGGCGAGACCTGGGGCCCTTTCACCCACGTCTTCGCCATTGCGCCAACACCTAGGACCCACATGTCCCTTGACGAGGTTCAGGACGTCCGCACCCCGGACGCCGCCGCGACCCCCGATACGCCTGCCGCATCCTCGAAGCCCGGAGCCTGGGCCGCCCTGCGGCCGCTGCTCCTGCGCATGCACTTCTACGCCGGGCTCCTGATAGCCCCGCTCCTCTTCCTCGCCGCCGCCACCGGCCTGCTGTACGCCGGCTCCTGGCAGGCCGAGAAGATCCTCTACTCCGACGAACTGACCGTCGCCCGGGTCGGCGAGAGCACCGTCCCGCTCAGCGCCCAGCTCACGGCCGCCCGGGCCACCGTGCCGGAGGGCAAGGTCGTGGCCGTGTGGCCCGCGCCCGATCCCGAGGCGACCACCCGCGTGATCATGGAGGTCCCGGGGCTGGAGGAGGGCCAGACCCGTACCGTGTTCGTGGATCCGTACACGGCCCACGTCAACGGAGCGCTGACCACCGAAGGCGACGCGCTGCCGCTGCGCGCCTGGCTCAGCGAGTTCCACTCCAGCCTCCAGCTCGGGGAGTTCGGCCGGAACTACAGCGAGCTCGCCGCGAGCTGGCTCTGGATCGTCGCGCTCGGCGGCCTCGCCCTGTGGATCGGCCGCCGCCGCTCCCGCAAGGCCCTGCTCGTCCTGCCCGACCGCGCCGCCACCGGCCGCCGCAAGACCCTGTCCTGGCACGGGGCCGTCGGCCTCTGGGCCGTCGCGGGACTCGTCGCACTCTCCGCCACCGGCCTGACCTGGTCCAAGTACGCGGGCGAGAACATCGGGCAGCTCCAGGACGGGCTCGGCGGCGCCACCCCCTCGGTGTCCGCGGCCCTCGCCCCCGGTTCGGACGCCGGCTCCGACGCGCACGCCGGGCACACCGGGCACACCATGCCCGACGGCACGGAGATGCCCGCGACCCCGGCCACCGCGGACGTCGGCGTCGACAAGGCCGTGGCCGCCGCCCGCGCCGCCGGGGTCACCCACGAGCTCCGCGTCACCCTGCCCGCCAAGGGCAACGGCTACGTGATCAAGGAGCAGGACAAGCAGCTGCCGGTCCACCTCGACTCGGTCGCCGTCGACCCCGCCGACGGCCGCATCATGGACGAACTGCGCTTCGCCGACTACCCGGTCCTCGCGCAGCTGACGCGCTTCGGCATCGACCTGCACATGGGGAAGACCTTCGGCCTCGCCAACCAGATCGCGCTCGCCGCGCTCGCGGTCGCGGTGATGTTCCTGGTGTTCTGGGGCTACCGGATGTGGTGGCTGCGCCGGCCCACCAAGGACCGCGCCCTGTCGGCAGGTCGCGCGCAGCCGCGCGGAGCCTGGCGCAAGGTGCCGCTGACGATGCTGCTCCCGCTCGCCGCCGCGACCGCGGTGGTCGGGTGGTTCGTACCGCTGCTCGGCATCAGCCTGGTCGCGTTCCTGGCGATCGACGTGCTGCTGGGAGCGGTCGCGGCGCGCCGCGCCGTCTAGTGCGCCGGCAGGTGGGCCCGTACTCCGCGCAGGGGTGCGGGCCCACCCGCTCGTCCGTTCAGGGTGCGTACTTGTAGCCCACGCGGCGCACGGTCTGGATCGCGCCGCGGTGCGCCGCGCCCAGCTTGCGGCGCAGGCGGGCGACGTGGACGTCCACGGTCCGGCCGTCGCCGACGTGGCCGTAGCCCCAGACCGTGGTCACCAGCTGGTCGCGGCTGTGCACCCGGTGCGGGTGCGCCACGAGGTGGGCCAGCAGCTCGAACTCCAGGTACGTCAGGTCGAGTACCCGGCCGTCGACCTCGGCGGTGCGCTGGGCGGCGTCGATCCGGACGAGCTCGTCCCCGGCGGCGGTGGCGGTGGTCGCCGCCGGAGGCTGGGGAACGGACTGCGGGGCGAAGGCGATCGGCGGCTGCAGGTCGTCCGACCCGGCCGGTACGAGGACCAGGTAGCCGACCATCGGCGGCTGGCCCGGCAGCGTCGGCAGGGAGTGCTGCGGCGCGGGCAGCCAGGTGGCTCCCGGGGGCAGGAGGTCGACCACGCGGGCCGCCTCGTTGCGGTCCACGGCCCGCAGCCGGTGGCGCGGACTGGGCGGGTAGGCGAGGGGCGCGGTCGCAGCGGAGGCGGCAGAGGTCAGCGAACGGGTGTGAGACATGAGTGGTCAGCTCTTTCACGCGAAGTGGTCGGCAGGAGACGTACGTACGTCGTCATCGCGTACCGCGCGGACCGAAGGCCTCGGGGAGCTCTGTGGGCGGATCCCGAAAGGCTTTAGAGGGCCGGCGCGTTCTCCGTGCGGCGACACACCCGGTCGAAGTCGTGATCCTGACGGGAGGGCCAGAACGGCTCGAGGTCGCTGCGACCGTTCGAGGTGTGCAAGTGGCTGGCCATGAGCGCCATTGAAGCAGATGTGGGGGACCCGGGGCACGCCCTGTCTCAACCAGTGGAGCGGAATCTCAAATTCCGCGATGAGTCCTCGAGCGGACCTCCGGTAACCCCTGCGCGCGCCGCACGACGCAAGACGCACGACGCAAGACGCACGACGCCCGCCGGGCCACAGGGGCTCGGCGGGCGTCGCACGTCGCGGTCGGCCGGGAGGGCCGGGTCTCAGACCAGGCCCTCCTTCTTCAGGCCGGTGCAGCAGGTGTCGACGATGAGACGGGTCACCACGTACGGGTCCACGTTCGCGTTCGGGCGGCGGTCCTCGATGTAGCCCTTGCCGTCCTTCTCCACCTGCCACGGGATGCGGACCGAGGCGCCGCGGTCCGAGACGCCGTAGCTGAACTCGTTCCACGGGGCGGTCTCGTGCAGGCCCGTCAGGCGCTCGTCGATGCCGGCGCCGTAGTTCTTGACGTGGTCCAGCGGCTTCGAGCCCTCGCCCAGCGCCTCGCACGCCGTGATGATGGCGCGGTAGTCCTCGCGCATCGCCTTCGTGGAGAAGTTGGTGTGCGCGCCCGCGCCGTTCCAGTCGCCCTTCACCGGCTTCGGGTTCAGCGTCGCGGAGACGTTGAAGTCCTCGGCGGTGCGGTACAGCAGCCAGCGTGCGATCCACAGCTGGTCCGAGACCTCCAGCGGGCCGACCGGGCCGACCTGGAACTCCCACTGGCCGGGCATGACCTCGGCGTTGATGCCGGAGATGGCCAGACCCGCCGCGAGGCAGTGGTCCAGGTGCTTCTCGACGATCTCGCGGCCGAAGATCTCGTCGGCGCCGACGCCGCAGTAGTAGCCGCCCTGCGCGGCCGGGAAGCCGCCCACCGGGAAGCCGAGCGGCCGGATGCCGTCGAAGAAGGTGTACTCCTGCTCGATGCCGAAGATCGGCTCCTGGTCCCCGAACCGCTCGGCGATCGGACGCAGCAGGGCGCGGGTGTTCGACTCGTGCGGGGTCATGTCGATGTTCATGACCTCGCAGAGCACGAGGACGTTGTCGCCGCCGCGGATCGGGTCCGGGCAGGAGAACACCGGCTGGAGCACGCGGTCGGAGGCGTGGCCCTCGGCCTGGCTCGTGCTCGATCCGTCGAAGCCCCAGATCGACAGCGCCTCGCCGTCGGCCAGGATCTTCGTCTTGGAGCGCAGCTTCGCCGTCGGCTCGGTGCCGTCGATCCAGATGTACTCAGCCTTGTAGCTCACGGGCCCCATCCTTCGGTGCGTCGCTCCGGCGCAGACTGTGCGGGTGCTGCGTTGCGGGTGTGGTGTTCTTCGTGCCGCGTTCGTCGTACTGCGGTGCGTTGCGGTGTGGTCCGCAGCGTGCCCGCTCGCGATTTCTCTTCCGTTGCCCGTGTGTGAACCTCGTGTTACCGAGGTTTACGCTGCAGGTCGGGCGGGTTGTGCGGGTTGGTGGCAGCACACCCGTCCGAGTGGGGCAGACTGAGCGGGTGAGCATTTCGTACGATTTGACCTCGGCCGATGACCCCGCGGACTCCCCCCGCCTGCCGGCCCGTCCCCGGGTCGGCCTGCTGGGCACCGGTCCCTGGGCCCACCGCACCCACGCCCCCGCCCTCGCCGCGCACGCCGGCTCGGAGTTCGCCGGCGTGTGGGGCCGCCGCCCCGAAGCCGCCGCCGAGCTGGCCGACGCGTTCGGGGTGAAGGTGTACGAAGACCCCGACGCGCTGTTCGCCGACTGTGACGTCGTGGCCTTCGCCCTGCCGCCCGACGTCCAGGCACCGCTGGCCGTGCGCGCCGCCGCCGCGGGCTGCCAGCTGCTGCTCGACAAGCCCGTCGCCACGACCGCCGAGGACGCGCGCGCCGTCGCCGACGCCGCCGCCCGGCACGGGGTCGCCTCCGTCGTCTTCCTCACCCTGCGCTTCGCCGAACCGGCCGCCGGCTGGGTCGCCGAGCAGGCCGGCCGCTCCGGCTGGTTCACGGCCGCCGCCCACTGGCTCGGCGCCGTGTTCCCGCCCGACGGCGCGCCCAGCGCGTACGCCGACTCGCCCTGGCGCAAGGCCAAGGGCGGGCTGTGGGACGTCGGCCCGCACGCCCTGTCCGTCCTGATCCCGATCCTCGGCGACGTCACCTCCGTCAGTGCCACCCGAGGTCCCTCCGACGTGGTCCAGCTCGCCCTGCGCCACGCCTCGGGCGCCGCCAGCACGGCCGTGCTCAGCCTGGGCGCGCCGACGGCGGCGGCCGGGGTGGGGCTGGAACTGCGCGGTGCGGAGGGGGTCTTCTCGCTGCCGAACTGGACCGACGTACCGGGCGCGTACGGCCGCGCCCTCGACGCCCTGATCGCCGCGGCCCGCACCGGCGTCCCGGACCCCCGCGACGCCCGGTTCGCGGCCCGGCTGACGGAAATCCTGGCGGAGGCGGAGTCCCGGCTCCCGTCATGAGCGGGGCGGCGGGATCCCCGTGCCCCGGAGCCCCGGGGCTCCGGGGCACGGGGACCCGGGGCCGCGGCGGGGCTACTTGATGACCGCGTTGGCCACGATGATGGCGAGGCCGATGGTGGCGTCCGCCAGGCCGATGAGCAGGGCCTGGCCGAGCCGGTAGCCGACGCGCAGCGCCACGAAGGAGCCCCACGCGAAGAGCAGCGCGGTGTTCAGGCCGAGTCCCACGGCGGTCACCGCGTGGGAGTCCCAGTGGGCGAGCCCGGCGATGAGCAGCAGCAGGACGGTGGGCACTGCGGCCACGATCATCGGCCACTCGTTCCACAGCGCCCGCGAGAGCACCCGCCACCGGAGGGCGGCGGAGCCGGCCTGATGGCTGGACATGTGGTGCGAGTACCCGTGCGCGAGCGCGGCCGCGCAGGCGGTGACCAGGACCCAGCTGGCGTCGTAGAACGGCGTGTTCTCCCCGCCCGCCTGGTCCAGGGCGGCCAGCAGGCCGGATGCGAGCACGGTGCCGTAGACCCCGCCGAACATCCAGTCGGCACCCCGGCGCGGCGGGGGCAGGTGGGGCCCGGGGGGCTGCCGCGGTTCCTGTGCGCCCTGCCGGTCCTGCCGGTCCTGCCCGGCGTGGCCGGTCTGTCCGGCGTGGCCGGTCTGTCCGGCCTGCCCGGCCTGCCCGGCCTGTCCGTTCCGCCTCGTCTGCTCGTCGGTCATCGCGGTCCTCTGGTGCGTTCCTTCTGGTGTGGTGAATCCCGTTTGGCTGGTTTCACACCATATGGGGCGAGGGGGTGAGGCCGAGATGAGGAACGGGGGCGGGCGGCCCGGTCAGGAGCGGCGGGACAGGGCTTCGCGGACCGCCTCCTCCGAGCGGCCGACGACCGCCGTGCCGTCCTCCGCGGTGATGATCGGGCGCTGGATGAGCTTCGGGTGCGCCGCGAGGTGGGCGATCCAGCGGCCCCGTGCCTCGTCCGTCTCCTCGCGCGGCAGGTCCCGTACGCCGGTCTCCTTCGCGAGCGGGTCCGAGGTGCGCGTGATGTCCCACGGCTCCAGCCCGAGCCGGCCCAGGACCTCGCGGATCTCGGCCTCGGACGGCACGTCCTCCAGGTAGCGGCGCACCGTGTAGTCGGCGCCCTCCGCGTCCAGCAGGGTCAGCGCGCTGCGGCACTTCGAGCAGGCGGGATTGATCCAGATCTCCATGGCCCCCAGCCTAGGGGGCGTCTTGCCGATCACGCCGGGCTCGCGGCGGCGGGCACCGCGCCTCGCCGCGTTGTCCTCGCTCGCCGACGCTCCGCGTCGCCTCCTCCCCCTGCCTTCGGCGGGGGGACCCCCACGTCCGCCTTGCGATCCACGGCGCCCACCACCGCTCCCTGACCCGGCCTGATCGACAAGACACCCCCTAGGGGGCAGCCCTCTTGCCAGGGGCTTTTGTCAGTGGTCGCCGGTAAAATCGAGGGAGAACGACAGGAAGCCAACTACCGTTTGGGAGGCTGTAGATGGCCACTGCCATGACCCTCGAGCCCGTCAAGAAGAAGCCGCTGCCGGCGGGCCTGCCCCGCGAGTGGTACGAGAGCCACAACCGCCGTCTGAAGGCGATGCGGCTGGCGATATCCCTGCTCGACTCGGGGACGTACGACGCCCGCCGCGCCACCAACCGGAAGATCCGCACGATGGCGGTCCGCACGGGCATCCACCGCCCGTCGAACGTCACGTGCAAGATGGTCCGCGCCTTCATCATCAGCAACGGAGCCTGAGCCCCCCCCCGGCGGGGACGCACGGGTCGGGCGGGGCGTTCCAAGCGCCCTGCCCGATCCGACAGCCCTAGGGGGTGTCCGGGAGGGACAGGACCAGGAGGGCCACGTCGTCGCGGGGGCCGCCGTCGGTGAATTCCAGCAGGTCCTGCCACACCGCCTCGACCAGTCCCTCCGGGTCCCGTTCCAGGGCCGGGACCCGGGCCGCTAGGGGGTAGAACTCGCCCGCCGCGTCGCGGGCCTCCGTCACCCCGTCCGTGTAGGCCAGCAGGCGGTCGCCCGGCAGCAGCGGTACGTCGGTCACCACCGCGAGGTCCGGTCCGGACAGTCCGAGCCCCAGCGGAGGGCCCGGTTCCACGGCAGGCTCGGAGACGGCGGAAGCCCGGAGCAGCAGCGCCGGCGGATGCCCGCACGAGACGATCCGTACGAGGTCCAGTCCGGGCGGGAACTCCAGCAGCAGCGCCGTCGCGAAGAGCTCCGGCTGCCCCCCCGACCCGTCCGCGGAGCCGTCCGGGCCCGCCGTCCGCGCCGTGCCCGCCGCATCCCCCGCGCCCGCCGTGTCCGCGAGCAGCCTGCGGTCCAGCCGGGCCGCCACCCCCACGAGCTCCGGATCGTCGAGCACCCCCTCCCGGAAGGCCCCGAGCAGCCCGGCCACGGTGCCGACCGCCGCCAGGCCGTGCCCCTGCACGTCCCCGACCAGCGCCCGCACCCCGTACGGCCCGACCCGTACGTCGTACAGGTCTCCGCCGACCAGGGTGCCGCGCTGGGCGGCCCGGTACAGCCCGGCACAGCGCACCGGACCGACCTGCTCCGGCACGGGCGGCAGCACCGCCAGCTGGGCCGCCTCGGCGACGGTCCGCACGCTCACCAGCTGCGCGTCACGGCGCCGCCGGACCCAGGCGATGACCACGCTCAGCAGCCCGATCGCGGCCACCGTGGCCAGGTCCGCGCCCCGCGGGTGCGCGGTACCGGCCCAGGGCATGCCGAGCAGCGCGAGCACGATCCCGGCGAAGGCGGCGGTGCCGGCGGCCCCGTAGGCGAAGGCGGCCACCGGCGGCAGTCCGGCCAGGAAGAAGCCCACCTCGGCCTCGCCCTGGGTGAGGCGCTGCACGAGCACGAGCACCACGAGCGCCACCACGGGGGCAATGCGGGCCCAGAGCGGTGGCGGCTTGCCGTGCAGCCAGCCGGGCTCCTCGCGTCGGCGTCTCACCCCTCCACCCTGGTACGCGGGCGGGGGGCGCGCACGCCGGACCGGCCGCCGGGTGGCCCCGCGGGGCCCGGGCGCCGACAGTGGTCCCGTGACGGATGCGGATGCGGGCGGCGGGGCGGGAGCGGGCGGCGCGGCGGAGCAGAGCGCCGAGATCGGCTCGCGGCTGAACTGGCTGCGGGCCGGGGTGCTCGGCGCGAACGACGGGATCATCTCCACCGCCGGGCTCGTGGTGGGCGTGGCCGGGGCCACCACCTCGCGCGCCTCGATCCTGGCCGCTGGGGTGGCCGGACTGCTGGCGGGGTCGCTGTCGATGGCGGCGGGGGAGTACGTCTCGGTCAGCTCCCAGCGGGATTCCGA
This sequence comes from Streptomyces sp. NPDC001194, assembly GCF_042896985.1. Lineage (NCBI taxonomy): Bacteria > Bacillati > Actinomycetota > Actinomycetes > Kitasatosporales > Streptomycetaceae > Streptomyces > Streptomyces sp. NPDC001194. The sequence continues at coordinate 458,252 of NZ_JBIAXU010000002.1, forward strand.
ACGGGCCGCGCTGGAGACGGAGCGGCGGGAGCTGGCCGAGGAGCCGGAGGCGGAGCTGGCGGAACTGACGGAGCTGCTGGAGGCCAGAGGGCTGAACCGGGACCTCGCGCGGGAGGCGGCCGTGCAGCTCACGGAGCGGGACGCGCTGAAGGCCCACGCGCGGGTGGAGCTCGGGATCAACCCCGACGAGCTGGTGAACCCCTGGCACGCGGCGTTCGCGAGCCTGATCGCCTTCACGGTGGGGGCGCTGCTGCCGCTGCTGGCGATCACGCTGCCGGGGCCGTCGCAGCGGGTGCCGGTGACCGTGGCGGCGGTGCTGGCGGCGCTGACGCTGTGCGGGGTGATCAGCGCCCGCCTGGGCGGTGCCCCTCCCGGCCGGGCGATCCTGCGCAACGTCATCGGCGGCGCCCTGGCGATGGGAGTCACGTACGCGGTCGGCACCTGGCTCGGCACCTCCTGACGGCGCCGCGCCGCGGGCCGTCGCGGCGGGGAAGGGTGGCCGGGGAGCGGAGCTGCATCATGGGGGCATGCGAATTGCGATCACCGGGGCCAGCGGGCTCATCGGGCAGGCCCTCGTGCGGTCCCTGCGGGCGGACGGGCACGAGGTGGTGAGGTTCGTACGGCGCACGCCCGCCGCCCCCGACGAGGCGCAGTGGGATCCGCGGCGCGGATACGTGGACCCCGCCGGGCTCGCGGGCTGCGCGGCCGTCGTCCACCTCGCCGGGGCCGGCGTCGGCGAACACCGGTGGACCGCCGCGTACAAGAAGGAGATCCGGGACAGCCGGGTGCAGGGGACCGCGGCCGTGGCCCGGGCGATCGCCGCGCTCGACGCGCCGCCCGCCGTCCTCGTCTGCGGCACCGCCGTCGGCTACTACGGCGACACCGGCGAGCGCGCCGTCGACGAGCACGCCCCCGCCGGGCAGGGCTTCCTGCCCGAGGTCTGCGTCGAGTGGGAAGCGGCCGCGGCACCCGCCGTGCGGGCCGGCGTGCGGACGGTCTTCGCCCGGACCGGACTGGTCGTCGCCGCCGAGGGCGGGGCCTGGGGCAAGCTGTTCCCGATCTTCAAGGCCGGGATCGGCGGCCGGCTCGGCGACGGCCGCCAGTACTGGTCGTTCATCTCCCTGCACGACGAGATCGCCGCCCTGCGGCACGCCATCGACACGCCCGGGCTGTCCGGCCCCCTCAACCTGACCGCCCCCGAGCCGCTGACCAACCGGGAGGTCACCGCAGCGATGGGCCGCGTACTGCACCGGCCGACGCTGTGCGCGGTGCCGGCCCCCGTTCTGCGCGTCGTGCTCGGTGAGTTCGCCGGGGACGTGCTCGGCAGTCAGCGGGTGCGCCCCGCCCGGCTGTTGGAGTCCGGCTTCATCTTCCGGCACCCGGGGATCGAGGAGTCGATCCGCGCCGCGCTGGCCTGATGGCCCCGGCCCGCGGCGCGCGCGGAGGCGCGCGCCGCCCCCGTGCGACCGCCTGTGACCCGGATGCGACCGGTGTGCGACCGGAGTTGGCCGTAATAGCCCATCGAACCAGGGTTCCCCTGGAGCCCGTTGGGGGAAGGAGGATTCCCACACAGCCGCGCCGACCTCGGGGAGGGGCACGTGCTCACCAGCTCGCACCGCACCGCACAGCACGCGGACGTCGTCATCGTAGGAGCCGGAGTCTCAGGACTCGCGGCGGCGCACCACCTGATCGCGGCCGGGGTCACGGTCACCGTCCTGGAGGCCGCGGACGATCCCGGCGGCCGAATGGCCACCGAGCACGTCGACGGATTCCGCCTGGACCGGATCGGACAGCTGCTCAACACCTCGTACACGGAGCTCGACCGGACCCCCGGCCTGGCCGGCCTGGTCCTGCGCCCCTTCGCGCCGGGGGTGCTCGTCCACGCCGACGGCCGGCAGTCGCGCGCCGGAGCGCTGACCCCGGCCCGGGCACTGGCCAGCGGATCGTTCGACCAGGCCCGGCTCAGCGCCTACCTCGGCCGGCTCGCCGCCCTGCCGGTGGAACGCGTACTGGCCCGCCCCGAACGCACCGCGCTCGCCGCCCTGCGCTCCCGGGCCCTCGGCGCGACCCTGCGCCCCCTGCTCACCGCCCTGCTCCGCGATCCGGAGCTCACCACCTCCAGCCGGGTCGCCGACCTGGCCCTGCGCACCTTCGCCCGCGGCCGGCTCGCCGTGCCCGAGGGCGGGGCCGCGACCCTGCCCGAGCTCCTCGCCGCCACCCTGCCGCCCGGCACGGTGCGCACCGGGGTCCGGGTCCGTTCGGTGGCGACCAATCTGGTCACCACCGAGGAGCACGGCGACTTCAGCTGCCGCTCCGCCGTCCTGGCCACCGGCGCGCGGGCCGCGGCCGAACTGCTGCCCGGGCTGCGGGTGCCGGCGTTCCACGAGGTGACCGTCATCCACCACGCCACCGCCGCCCCGCTCCCGTGGGACGGCTCGCTCCTGCTCGACGGCGATCCGCGCTGGCCCGTCGCGCACACCGCCGTGATGAGCGCGGTCGACCCGACGCGGGCCCCGGCCGGCCGGAGCCTGGTCACCACGACCGTGCTCGGCCCGCCGCCGCCCGCCCGTACGGTCGCCTCGCGGCTGGCCCGGCTGTACGAGACCGGCACCCGCGACTGGGAGCTGCTGGCCGTCCACCACGCCCCGGAGGCCGTACCGGCGATGCCGCCGCCGTACGACCTGCGCCGGCCGGTCCGGGTCCTGGCCGGGCTGTACGTGTGCGGCGACCACCGCGATTCCAACACCGTCCAGGGGGCGCTGCACTCGGCCCGCCGCGCCGCCACCGCCGTACTGCGCGACTTCGGCATCCGGCTGCCGGCGAGCGCGGAGCCCGCCGTCCGGGCGGTGGCCTGAGAACCATCACGGACCGGGCCCGGTTCCCCCGCGGAACCGGGCCCACGCCCTTGCCCGGAGCGCCCGCGGCGGCGCCGTGCCCGGACGCCCCGCGGCGGCGCCGCCGCCCGTACCCCGGCCGGCCTACGACAGCGCAGCCACCCGGTCCCGGTACGTCCGCACCGCCGAGGCCTCCCGGTACGGCTCCAGCCGCCGCTCGAAGTCCCGTACGTACTCCACCGCGCGCACCGACCGCATCTCCATCGCCTGCTGAGCCGCCTCCGCGCCCAGCGCGCACGCCTGGTCCAGCTCGCCCAGACCCAGCCGCGCCGTCGCGAGCACCACCCGGCAGAACAGCCGCGAGCGGGCGAACCCGGGCGCCCGCAGCTGCAGCGACCGCTCCGCGTGCTGCGCCGAGGCCCGGTACTGCTGGAGGTCCCGGTGGCAGTGCCCGAACTCGTCCGCGAGCTGACCCTCGTCGAACAACCGCGCCCAGTGCGGCACGTCGTCCCCCGGCCGGGCCGCACCCAGCGCCCGCTCGGCCCGCACCAGCGAGGCCGTCGCCGCCCGCACCTCGCCCAGCACCGCGTGCCCGCGGGCCTCCGCCGAGTGCAGCAGCGCCTGCACCACCGGCGGCGGTCCCGAGCCGACGCCCTGCTGCGCGACGCGGGCCAGCTGCACCGCCTCCCGGCCGTGGCCGAGGTAGACCGCCTGCCGGCTCATGGTCACCAGCACGTACGAGCCGTACGGCCGGTCCCCGGCGGCCTGCGCCAGCCGCAGCGCCTGCACGAAGTAGCGCTGGGCGAGCCCGTGCGCGGCGATGTCGAACGAGGTCCAGCCCGCGAGCCGGGTCAGGTCGGCCGCGGCCGAGAAGAGCCGGCGCCCGGTGGTCTCCCCGTACGTGCCGCGCAGCATGGGCTCGGCCTCGTGCTCCAGGTAGCGCACCAGGGCCTGCCGGGCGTGGCCGCCGCCGTACGTGTGGTCCAGCGTCCGGAACAGCTCGCTCACCGAGCGCAGCGCCGCGATGTCCCCGCCGGTCACCCGCTGGCCGGGCCCCCGGTCGATCTGCCGCTGCCGGGGCACCGAGCCGCGCCCCTGGACCGGGACGCGGGCGGCCGAGGCCGCCGCGGCGGCCGCCGCGGCCGGGTCCGCACCGCGGCCCACCCGCTCGTCGGCGCGGCCGATGAGCCAGTCCCGGCTGGGCACGACCAGCCCGGCCGGGGTGAACGCGATCTTCCGCAGCTCGGCGTGGGAGCCGGAGTCCTTGCGCCACAGCCCGCTGGCGATGTCGACGGCCTCCTCCGGGGTGGCCGCGAACTCCAGACCGGCGTAGACGGGCGCGCAGGCGTCCAGGCCCAGGTCCTGCGCCGAGAGCCGGCGGCCCAGGCGCCGGGTGAAGACCTCGGCGATCAGCGCCGGAGTGGTCCCGCGCGGCTGCTGCCCGCGCAGCCACCGGGTCACGGAGGTCTTGTCGTACCGCAGATCGAGACCGTGCTCCAGGCCGAGCTGGTCGACGCGCCGGGCCAGACCGGCGTTGGAGAACCCGGCTTCCGCGATCAGCGCCGCGAGCTGCCGGTTGGGGACGCGCTGGGCAGGTCGTTCCGTCATCGGCTCCACGGTTTCCTGACGTGACGGACCGGGGTCCCGGCCCTGTGAACGGCGTGAATGTAGCGGCGAACTCCGCCCATGCCGCCCCCTCTGTCCCACATTCATCCGATCGTGTGCAGAATCGGTAGGGCGCTTTACGGACTGACCCCCTCCGTCCGCGTACGCTGCGCGGCATGAACCGCAGGCCCACCCGGGCGGAGCCCTCCGCCGACGCCGCCGCACGACTGCCCGCACCGCTGCCCGCGCCCGAGCTGACCGAGGCCGAGTGCCGGCGGTGCGGCACGTACATCGCGGGGCTGGACGGGCGGTACGCGTGCGGCGTGTGCGGCTGGGTGAACGACCACTCGGAGGGCCACCGGCGGCTGCCCACGGCCGACGAGGACCCGGACCGGCCGGTGGCCCGGGGCCGCTCCCGCCGGCCGCGGACGCTCCCGCCGGGACCGCTGGACGGGCCGGCCGGCCCGGCGGTGACGGGCCACTGAGGGGGCGGAATCCGGCCGCCGTACCCTTGGCTGGTGCGATACGTGCACACGGCAGGTTCAACGAGGAGGCGCTGCGGTGGCTGAGCTTGGGTTTGTCCGTCTGGGCTTCGGACCCGACTACGTCGAGTACACCCGGGCCTGGGAGGAGCAGCGGCGGGTCCACGCCGCGCGCTTCGCGGACGAGATCGGCGACACCTGCCTCCTCCTGGAGCACCAGCCCGTGTACACGGCGGGCCGGCGCACCGCCGAGAGCGAGCGCCCGCTGGACGGCACCCCCGTCGTGGACGTGGACCGCGGCGGCAAGATCACCTGGCACGGCCCGGGCCAGCTGGTCGGCTACCCGATCATGAAGCTGCCCCGCCCGGTCGACGTCGTCGCACACGTGCGCCGGCTGGAGGAGGCGCTGATCCGCACCGCCGCCGAGTTCGGCCTGGAGACCACCCGCGTCGAGGGCCGGTCCGGGGTCTGGGTCCTCGGGGACCCCGTCGAGGACCGGCCGAAGATAGGCGGGCTCTCCCTCGACCTCGACCCGCGGCTGACGGACGAGGAGTTCGACCCGCGCCTGAACGGCCCCGAGTACGCCCCCTCCAACGCCGGCCAGCGCCGCGAGGACCGCAAGCTGGCCGCGATCGGCATCCGCGTGGCCAAGGGCGTCACGATGCACGGCTTCGCGATCAACGTGAACCCGGACAGCACCTGGTTCGACCGGATCATCCCGTGCGGAATCCGGGACGCCGGTGTGACCTCGCTCTCGTACGAACTGGGCCGCGAGATCACCATCGCCGACGTGCTGCCGGTCGTGGAACGCCACCTGAAGGACGTACTGGAGCAGGCGGAACTGCGGCCGCGGGAGATCGAACCCGCCGCGGGCTGACGGCCGGGGGAATGCGGGCGGTCACCGCCAGGTTGGCCGACGTAAGAGCGTATGAAATTACGGGCGTACCCTGGTGGGCGCCGAAGAATCGAAGTCACAGGGAGCCGGTCGTGTCCGCAGTCGCACCCGACGGACGCAAGATGCTGCGCCTCGAGGTCCGTAACGCCCAGACGCCCATCGAGCGCAAGCCCGAGTGGATCAAGACCCGGGCGAAGATGGGTCCCGAGTACACGAAGATGCAGGCCCTGGTGAAGGGCGAAGGACTGCACACCGTGTGCCAGGAGGCCGGTTGCCCCAACATCTACGAATGCTGGGAGGACCGCGAGGCCACCTTCCTCATCGGCGGAGACCAGTGCACCCGGCGCTGTGACTTCTGCCAGATCGACACGGGCAAGCCCGAGGCCCTGGACCGGGACGAGCCGCGCCGCGTCGGCGAATCGGTCGTCACGATGGACCTGAACTACGCCACCATCACCGGCGTCGCGCGCGACGACCTGGCCGACGGCGGCGCCTGGCTGTACGCGGAGACCGTGCGCCAGATCCACGAGCAGACGGCGGCCCGCGAGGGCGGCCACACCAAGGTCGAGCTGCTCGCCCCCGACTTCAACGCGGTCCCGGAGCTGCTGGAGGAGGTCTTCGCCTCCCGCCCCGAGGTCTTCGCGCACAACGTGGAGACGGTCCCGCGGATCTTCAAGCGGATCCGCCCCGGTTTCCGCTACGAGCGCTCGCTCGACGTGATCCGGCAGGCCCGCGCCTACGGCCTGGTCACCAAGTCGAACCTGATCCTGGGCATGGGCGAGGAGCGCGAGGAGGTCTCGCAGGCCCTGAAGGAGCTGCACGAGGCCGGCTGCGAGCTCATCACCATCACCCAGTACCTGCGCCCCTCGCCGCGGCACCACCCCGTCGAGCGCTGGGTGAAGCCGGCCGAGTTCGTCGAGCTGGCGAAGGAGGCCGAGGAGATCGGCTTCTCCGGTGTGATGTCGGGCCCGCTGGTCCGCTCGTCGTACCGCGCCGGGCGCCTCTACACGCAGGCGATGGAGAAGCGCAGCCGAGCCGGAGCGTAGGTTGCGGGTCCGTCCGAGGTACGAGGGCGGACATGCGGCCGGAGCGGTGGCGAGGCGGAGCTCGACCAAGGACGCAGAGAAGCGCAGCCGAGCCGGAGCGTAGGTTGCGGGTCCGCCCGAGGTACGAGGGCGGACATGCGGCGGTGTGACGCGCGCTACCGCACGGACTGTGTGAACTCACGCACAAAGTCTTACCAACGGGTAACACCGCATCGACGCGGCCCCTAGGCTCTCCATGGCGAGGGTCCGGCGGGCCGCGTAAATGTTTCATCACCGTTTGACCGACCGGTCATGCCCTGGTAACACCAGTCAGTGACGATGGCTCCACGCACCGCGCACACCGGCGCACACCACCGCCATGCGCCACCGTGCGCCCCAGACCGTCCCCGAACCGCCCAGCACCGTGAGAGGGATCGACATCATGCAGGCCGCGCCCGTACGCGCCATTGCCATTCCGTCGTTCACCGACGCCTTCCGGGGCTTCGAGTCGCTGCTCATGAGCGGCGCCCGCCGCAACGCATGGAGCGCGGTCCTCGAAGACCGCCGCAGAGCCAAGGACCGGGTCGAAACCGAGCACGTACTCGAGGCCGCGGCCACCCGGACCCCGCAGGCCACGTAAACTTCGCTCTATGGCGAGGAAGTCAAACGCAGAGACTGCTGCGAACCCCGGGCGACTGAAGCAGATCGCCCTGACGTACAAGATGACGCGCAAGGCCGACCCGAAGGTCGGTCTGATCGTCGCGGGCGTGGGAATCGTCACCTTCGGTGTCTTTCTTGCGATCGGCTTCCTGATCGACCACCCGGTCTACCTGGGCATCCTGGGCTTCCTGGTGGCGTTCCTCGCGATGGCGATCGTCTTCGGACGACGGGCCGAGCGGGCTGCCTTCGGGCAGATGGAGGGACAGCCGGGCGCGGCCGCGGCCGTACTGGACAACGTGGGACGGGGCTGGACGACCACCCCGGCCGTCGCGATGAACCGGAGCCAGGACATCGTCCACCGGGCCGTGGGCAAGGCCGGCGTCGTGCTGATCGCCGAGGGCAACGCGAACCGGCTGAAGCCGATGCTCGCCGCCGAGAAGAAGAAGCTGGCCCGCATCATGCCGGACATCCCGGTCCACGACTTCATCGTGGGCACCGGCGAGGGCGAGGTTCCGCTGAAGAAGCTCCGCACGACGCTTCTCAAGCTGCCGCGCGTACTGGCCGGTCCGCAGATCACGCAGGTCAACGACAAGCTGCGGGCCATGGGCGACCTCATGAGCAACATGCCCCTGCCGAAGGGCCCGATGCCCAAGGGCATGCGGATGCCGCGCGGCGGAAAGATGCGCTGACCCGCTTTTCGTATACGACGCACCATGCACGACAGGGGCGCCCCCGGGGCGCCGGGGGGGGGGGCGGCGCCCGGGGTCAGGCGGACGGCTCATCGGTGTAATGCGGGGGCCGGGCCTGCGGGCCGCCGGCCGGCGGGCGGGG
>NZ_JBIAXU010000002.1:466593-692825 GCF_042896985.1 Streptomyces sp. NPDC001194
CTCCGGCCCCCACCCCCGGGGCCTGGGTCCGGCGGGGGGGGTAATACTGCGCCGCCCCGGTTTTGTTAAACCCCGCCCCCCCGCCGGCCCGGGCCCCCCCCGCCCCGCCCGGCGGGGGGGCGCCCCTGTTCTCGTGCTCCTGTGCTCCTGTGCTCTGGCCGAGCGCCTTAGATGCGGACCTGGACGGCGCGCGCGAGGCGGTCGTGCAGGCCGCGTCCGTCCCGGTCCCAGATCAGCGCCGGGATGACCAGGGCGAGCAGGACCGTACGCAGGACGACCCGGCCGAAGCCGAGGCGGCCGCCGTCCTCCGCGACGACGCGCAGGCCCACCAGCCGCTTGCCGGGGGTGAAGCCCACGGTGCCGACGGTGAGGATGCTCAGCACCACGAAGAGCGCCAGCGTCCAGTTGCCGGTCGCGGTCGCGTTACCGTGCGTGATCAGCCCGAACGCGATCACCTGACAGCCGATCCAGTCGATGGCGAGAGCGCCGAGGCGGCGGCCGAAGCGCGCCACCGAGCCGGGCCCCTCCTGGGGCAGGCCGAGCCGCTCACCCCGGTAGCCGAAGTCGACGCCCATGTCCTCGGCGGCCGCGCGGGGGCCGGAGAGCCAGGATCCGATTGCCTGTCTGTTGTCCACCCGACCACGGTACCGGTGGTGTCCGACCGCGTTCCGACGGGACCCTGGTTAACTTGAGCGAAACAAATGGGTCATGCTTGAGAAATCCCGCCTGCTTATGGTCGGGTCAGCGTGCGGCACCGCACTGACGCACCACGAGCTATAAAGCCCGCCCTGCCCCGGGGCCGGGAGTAGGAGGAGTTGGATGTTCCAGAACGCCGACGAAGTGAAGCAGTACATCGAGGAGAACGACGTCAAGTTCGTCGACGTCCGCTTCTGCGACCTGCCTGGTGTGATGCAGCACTTCACCATCCCGGCTCGGGCGTTCGACCCGGCGGAGGAGCTCGCCTTCGACGGCTCCTCCATCCGCGGCTTCCAGGCGATCCACGAGTCCGACATGGCGCTGCGTGCCGACATCACCACCGCGCGCCTGGACCCGTTCCGCAAGGACAAGACGCTCAACATCAACTTCTTCATCCACGACCCGATCACGGGTGAGGCCTACAGCCGCGACCCGCGCAACATCGCGAAGAAGGCCGAGGCGTACCTCGCCTCCACCGGCATCGCCGACACCGCGTACTTCGGCCCCGAGGCCGAGTTCTACGTGTTCGACAGCGTGCGCTTCGCGACCTCCGCGAACGAGGGCTTCTACCACATCGACTCCGAGGCCGGCGCCTGGAACACCGGTTCCGAGGAGAACAACCGCGGCTACAAGGTCCGCTACAAGGGCGGCTACTTCCCGGTGGCCCCGGTCGACCACTTCGCCGACCTGCGCGCCGAGATCTCCCTCGAGCTGGACGCCCAGGGCCTCCAGGTCGAGCGCCAGCACCACGAGGTCGGCACCGGCGGCCAGGCCGAGATCAACTACAAGTTCAACACGCTGCTGGCCGCGGCCGACGACCTGATGCTCTTCAAGTACATCGTGAAGAACGTCGCCTGGCGCAACGGCAAGACCGCGACCTTCATGCCGAAGCCGATCTTCGGTGACAACGGCTCGGGCATGCACGTCCACCAGTCGCTGTGGGCCAACGGCGACCCGCTGTTCTACGACGAGGCCGGCTACGCGGGCCTGTCGGACACCGCCCGCTACTACATCGGCGGCATCCTCAAGCACGCCCCGTCGCTGCTCGCCTTCACCAACCCGACGGTGAACTCGTACCACCGCCTGGTCCCGGGCTTCGAGGCGCCGGTCAACATGGTGTACTCGCAGCGCAACCGCTCCGCCGCGATGCGCATCCCGATCACGGGCTCGAACCCGAAGGCCAAGCGCGTCGAGTTCCGCGCCCCGGACCCGTCCTCGAACCCGTACCTGGCGTTCGCGGCCCTCCTGCTCGCCGGCCTCGACGGCGTGAAGAACAAGATCGAGCCGATGGAGCCGATCGACAAGGACCTCTACGAGCTCTCGCCCGACGAGCACGCGAGCGTCCCGCAGGTCCCGACCAGCCTGGAGGACGTCCTCAAGGCCCTGGAGGCCGACCACGAGTACCTCCTGGCCGGCGGCGTCTTCACCCCGGACCTGATCGAGACCTGGATCGACTACAAGCGCACGCACGAGATCGCCCCGATCGCCCTGCGCCCGCACCCGCACGAGTTCGAGATGTACTTCGACATCTAAGAACCAGCGCACACAGCGGCCTCGCCACTCTCACCGGAGAGCGGCGAGGCCGCTGCGCTGTCCGGACCGGGGATGCCGTCGACGGCTCGGGAGCACGGACGGGAGGCGGGGTGGCCGTGCCGGGCGCCGGTCCCGGTCTCAGCGCAGGAGCGTCATGCCGGAGGTGAGTTCGCGGAGGCAGCGGACCGCGAGTTCCGCGGGGGAGCCGGGGCCCGTCACCGGGGCTTCCGTCGTCGACCAGAGTTCCAGGGCGATGCGGATGGCGTCCGTCGCGGCCGCCGCGAGCAGGCGTACGCCCAAGGGGTCGGCGGCCTCGCCGGCCAGCCGGGCGATCACCGGGACCAGGCGTTCCTCGGAGTCCTGGTTCACGCGGTACCAGACCGCGCGCAGCGCCTCGTCGGTGGCGGCGGCGCGGAGCAGGCCGCGGGTCACCTCCAGGCCCTCCTCGACCGTCCGGGAGTCGCTCAGGGAGCGGGTCACCGCGCGTTCCAGGGCCTCGTCGAGCGGGGTGCCGGGGTCCTCCTCGGCGAGCAGTGCGCGCCAGGCGTCGCCGCCGCCGGCCAGGAGCGGGCCGACGGCCTCCTGCTTGTTGCGGAAGTACCGGTAGAACGTGCGCAGCGCGACGCCTGCGCGGTGCGCGATGTCCTCGGCGGTGGTGCCGTCGGGGCCGTGTTCGGCGAAGAGTTCGCAGGCCGCGCGGGCGATGTCGAGCTGGGTGGCGGCCTTGCGGCGCTCGGTCAGCGACTGGGCTCCGGGGCCGGCCAGGGGAGAGTACGGACGAGGGGATCTCACGCGTGAAGCCTACCTTCCCGGTGCATCAAGAAGTGCGCATTCTGACACTCTGGCAAAACGTGTCACATGGACGGTACGCTCGCGCCATGAACCGTTACGAAGGACGTCGCGTCCTCATCACCGGCGGCGGCTCCGGCATCGGCCAGGCCACCGTCCACCGCATCCTCGCCGAAGGCGGCCGTGTCCACACCGTGGACGTCAACGAGGAAGGGCTGGGGGCCACGGCGGCGCAGGCCGCCGCCGACGGCCACGCGGACCGCCTCACCACCGCCGTCCTCGACATATCCGACGAGGCCGCCGTGCGGAGCGGTGTCGCCGCCGCCGTCCGGGGCCTCGGCGGGCTCGACGTGCTCGTCAACGCCGCCGGCATCCTGCGTTCCGCGCACACCCACCAGACCACGCTCGACTTCTGGAACAAGGTCATCGCGGTCAACCTCACCGGCACCTTCCTGGTGATCCGCGAATCGCTCCCGGCGCTGCTGGAGGGCGACCAGCCGGTCGTCGTGAACTTCAGCTCCACGTCGGCCTCCTTCGCCCACCCCTACATGTCCGCCTACGCGGCCAGCAAGGGCGGCATCCAGTCCATGACCCACGCCCTGGCCGCCGAGTACAGCAAGCAGGGCCTGCGCTTCGTCGCCGTCGCGCCCGGCTCCATCGAGAGCGGAATGACCACGGGCAACGGCCCGGGCCTGCCCGAGGACACCGACTGGAGCCTGTTCGCCAAGCTGGCCCCGGCCATCGGCCAGGGCTTCGCCGGCCCGCAGACGGTCGCCGGCGTCGTCGCCATGCTCGGTTCCGAGGACGGCGCCTTCATCACCGGTACGGAGATCCGCATCGACGGCGGCACGCACTTCTAGCCGCTACGCGCGAAAACGGTCCCACAGCCGGGGGAAGCGCTCCGCGAGCACGGCTTCGTTCTCGAAGTCCAGCGGGGTGCCCTCCGGCTCGGCCGCCTGCAGCGCGATGCCCAGATCCGGCGCCACCGCCCCCGTCAGCTGCTCGTACGCCTCGTCGGCCGCGTACCCCAGCTCCTCGCCGTCCCCGTCGATCTCCTCGTCGAACTCGTCCAGGAGCTCCGCGAGTCCGTCCGGATCGTGCACCCCGCCCTCGAACACCTCCCGGCCCTGGCCGATCAGCCAGCACCGGAAGTAGTCGAACGCGTCGTCGCTCGCCCCGTCGAGCAGCACCCACGCCGCACCCCACAGGTCCCACGTGTAAGCCCGGTTGTACCGGGACTCGAAGTGCCGGGCGAAGTCCAGGACGGAGTCCGGGTCGAGCTGCGCCAGCCGCTCCACGAGCAGCTCGGCGTGTTCCTCGGGGTCGCCTTCGGCGGCCTCGCGGGTACGGTCGACGATCTCCCAGAACTCCGTCTCGTCCATCACCGCTCCAGCATCACGGGTGCGCCCCCTCGCCGCCACCGCTCATACGGCCAAAGGCCGGTGTCCGACCCCCGGGGAAGGGGGCCGGACACCGGCCTTTCGTCTTGCCGCGTCCGAGCCTCAGAGGCCGTAGCGCTCGCGGGCTTCCTTTATGGCGGACGCCGGCACCTCGCCGCGGCGGGCGAGCTGGGCCAGCGCGGCCACCACGATGGACTGCGCGTCGACGCCGAAGTGGCGGCGGGCACCCTCGCGGGTGTCGGACAGGCCGAAGCCGTCCGTACCGAGCGAGGTCCAGTCCTGCTCCACCCACTGGCTGATCTGGTCCGGGACCTGGCGCATCCAGTCGGAGACGGCCAGTACCGGGCTCGTGACGCCCTCCAGCGCGCGCGTGACGTACGGGGTGCGCACCTCGCCGCGCAGCAGCGCCTCGTCGCACTCCAGCGCGTCGCGCCGCAGCTCGCCCCAGGAGGTGGCGGACCAGACGTCGGCGGCCACGTTCCAGTCGGCGGCGAGCAGCTGCTGCGCCTCCAGCACCCAGTGGATCGCCGTGCCCGAGGCCATCAGCTGGATCTTCGGGGCGTCGGCGGCCGGGGCGGACTCCAGCGAGGAGGCCTCGTTGAAGCGGTAGAGGCCGCGCAGGATGCCCTCTTCCACGCCCTCCGGCATGGCCGGCTGCACCTTCGGCTCGTTGTAGACCGTCAGGTAGTAGAAGACGTCCTCGGGCGTCTCGCCGTACATGCGGCGCAGACCGTCCTTGACGATCACCGCGATCTCGTACGCGAACGCCGGGTCGTAGTTGAGCGACGCCGGGTTCGTGGACGCGATCAGGTGCGAGTGGCCGTCCGCGTGCTGGAGGCCCTCACCGGTCAGGGTCGTGCGACCGGCGGTGGCGCCGACGATGAAGCCCTTGCCGAGCTGGTCGGCGAGCTGCCACATCTGGTCGGCGGTGCGCTGCCAGCCGAACATCGAGTAGAAGATGTAGAAGGGGATCATCGGCTCGCCGTGCGTCGCGTACGACGTGCAGGCGGCGATGAAGTCGGCCATGGCGCCGGCCTCGGTGATCCCCTCGTTGAGGATCTGGCCGTCCTTGGCTTCCTTGTAGTACATGAGCTGGTCGCGGTCGACCGGCTCGTACGTCTGGCCCAGCGGCGAGTAGATGCCGGCCGACGGGAAGAGGGACTCCATACCGAAGGTACGGGCCTCGTCGGGGACGATCGGCACCCAGCGCTTGCCGGTCTCCTTGTCCCGCATCAGGTCCTTGACGAGCCGGACGAAGGCCATGGTGGTGGCCATCTCCTGCTTGCCGGAGCCCTTGATCAGCGGGGCGAAGGAGCGGTCCGCCGGAGCCGGCAGGGCCACGTGCTTGACCTTGCGGGCCGGGGCCGGACCGCCGAGGGCCGCGCGGCGCTCGTTCAGGTACCGCACCTCGGGGCTGTCCGCGCCCGGGTGGCCGTACGGGACGACGCCGTCGGCGAAGGCGCTGTCCGGGATCGGGAGCCCGAGCAGATCGCGCATGCCCTTGAACTCGTCGATCGTCAGCTTCTTCATCTGGTGGTTCGCGTTCTTCGACTCGAACCCGGCGCCCAGCGTGTAGCCCTTGACGGTCTGCGCGAGGATGACCGTCGGCGCGCCCTTGTGCTCCAGGGCGGCCTTGTACGCGGCGTACACCTTGCGGGGCTCGTGGCCGCCGCGGGAGCTGTGGAAGCACTCGGCGATCTTCGCGTCGGAGAGCACGCCGGCCAGCTGCACGAGCTCGGCGTTGGCGCCGAAGAAGTGCTGGCGGATGTAGGCCACGTCGCGGGTCGCGTACGTCTGGAACTGCGCGTCCGGTACCTCGCGCAGGCGGCGTACCAGGGCGCCCGTGGTGTCGAGCTGGAACAGCTCGTCCCAGGCGGAGCCCCACAGCGACTTGATGACGTTCCAGCCGGCGCCGCGGAACTGGGCCTCCAGCTCCTGGACCACGCGGAAGTTGGCGCGGACCGGACCGTCGAGGCGCTGCAGGTTGCAGTTGATGACGAAGGTCAGGTTGTCGAGCTGCTCGCGGGAGGCGAGGGCCAGGGCGGCGGTCGACTCGGGCTCGTCCATCTCGCCGTCGCCCAGGAAGGCCCAGACGTGCGAGTTGGCGGTGTCCTTGATGCTGCGGTTCTGCAGGTAGCGGTTGAAGCGCGCCTGGTAGATCGCGGACAGCGGGCCGAGGCCCATGGAGACCGTCGGGAACTCCCACAGCCACGGCAGGCGCCGCGGGTGCGGGTAGGACGGCAGGCCGTTGCCGCCGGACTCCTGGCGGAAGTTGTCGAGCTGCTGCTCGGAGATGCGCCCGTCGAGGAAGGCGCGGGCGTAGATGCCGGGGGAGGCGTGGCCCTGGATGTAGAGCTGGTCGCCCGATCCGTCGGCCTCCTTCCCGCGGAAGAAGTGCTGGAAGCCGGTCTCGTAGAGCCAGGCCGCAGAGGCGAAGGTGGCGATGTGGCCGCCGACGCCGTACTTGGAGCCGCGGGTCACCATGGCGGCCGCGTTCCAGCGGTTCCATGCGGTGATCTTGGCTTCCATCTCCTCGTCACCCGGGAACTCGGGCTCGGCGGAGGTGGGGATGGTGTTGACGTAGTCCGTCTCCAGCAGCTTCGGCAGGGCGAGGCCGGCGGCCTCGGCGTGCTGGAGGGTGCGGCGGAGCAGGTATTCGGCGCGGCGCGTACCGGCGGCCTTGGCGACGGCGTCCAGGGAGGCCGCCCATTCGGCGGTCTCCTCGGTGTCGCGGTCCGGGAGCTGGTCGAGCTCGCTCGGAAGCTTTCCTACGGGGTCGGACATCGGTGTGCGCCGCCTTCCGGACAAAGGAGAGGTGGTGAAAAATCCCTGACGGGCAGGACAGGGTCGATGGGCCCGGTTGGGGTCCGTCGACGACTGTAAATCGCTGATCGATGATCGATCAAACGAATGTGACGTTGAAATGGCCATCCGGCCAAAAGTCGGCACCCGGTGCCATGAAATCAGGCACCCGGTGCCGGGTAAAACGGGGCAAACCAGCCCGTCAGGCGCGGGGTGCGCACCCCAGGACATGGCGCTTCACGAGCACTCCGATGTCCGGATCCTGACTGCGGAACGCCTCCACGAGGGCCGCGTGCTCCTCCGCGTACGACTTCTGGACGGTTCCCAGCCAGCGGATCGACAGGGCCGTGAAGACCTCGATGCCCAGGCTCTCCCAGGTGTGCAGCAGCACGCTGTTCCCCGCCGCCCGCACCAGCTCCCGGTGGAACCCGACGGTGTGCCGCACCTGCGCGGTCCCGTCCTCGGTCCGGTCGGCCTCCCACAGCGCCGCCACGTGCGGCTCCAGCGCCGAGCAGTCCGCCGCCAGCCGCGGGGCGGCCAGTTCGGCCGCGATCTGCTCCAGGCCCGCCCGGACCGGGTAGATCTCCTCCAGGTCGGCCGCCGACAGGTTCCGTACGCGCACGCCCTTGTTCGGCGCCGACTCGATGAGCCGCAGCGTCTCCAGCTCGCGCAGGGCCTCGCGCACGGGCGTCTGGCTGACCTCCAGCTCCACGGCGATCCGGCGCTCGACGATCCGCTCGCCGGGCTTCCAGCGGCCGCTGACGATCCCCTCCACGATGTGC
This sequence comes from Streptomyces sp. NPDC001194, assembly GCF_042896985.1. Classification (NCBI taxonomy): domain Bacteria; kingdom Bacillati; phylum Actinomycetota; class Actinomycetes; order Kitasatosporales; family Streptomycetaceae; genus Streptomyces; species Streptomyces sp. NPDC001194. Next base: position 474,596 of record NZ_JBIAXU010000002.1, read on the forward strand.
TCGCGGATCTGCTCGCGCAGCGAGTGCACGACGGGTGGGGTGATCATCGGGGCTTCATCTCCTGTGGGGCCGCGCATCGCTTCGATGCGTAGACAATACGGCCGAGTAGGCCGCGGGGATGCGTTCCTGGTCAGGGCCGTTGGGTGAGGCTGGTTACAAGTCGCCCGGCCGGGGCCGGTCACCAGGCGCTGCGCCGGATCAGGCTCAGGGCCGTGACCGGACCCACCGACAGCCGGTACGCACCCGGTTCGGGCGGCGGGAACGCGACGCCGTAGCGGCCGCCGCCCAGGCTCCGCAGCGCGCGGGCCGCCGGGCGGCCGCCGTGGGCCGGGCGCAGCTCCGCCATGAGCAGCCGCTCGTCGTCGGGGGCCGTGACCGTGACCTCGTACGGAACCCCCGCGGGCAGTACGGACGGCACCCGCACCCCCAGTCCGGCGGCCGGGTCCGAGGCGTCCGGCTCCTGCGGGGGCAGGGGCTCGTCGCCCAGGAGGCCGCGCAGGGCCTCCCGTACGGCCCGGTTGTTCTGGAGCGAGCCGTGCTGCTCGTACGGGGTCCACCACGCGTACGGGGTCCGCGACCGCGTGACCCCGGCGGCCGCGCCGAGACGGGGGACCGTACCGTCGCCGTCGGCCTCCGGGAGGAGGACCAGGCGGTCCCCGGCGCGGCGCGCGGTCGTCGCCGTGGGCTGGCCCGTGCCGGCGATCGCGTACAGATCGGCCCGCGGCGGGGCGTCGCGCAGGTCGGCGTGGAAGCGGGCCGCGTCCGCCAGCAGAGCCTCGTCCACGCCCGGCAGCCCCGGCAGGTCGCGCGGGAGCGCGAGCCCGTCCGGGCCCTCCACGCAGGCGTAGTCGGGGGCCAGCTGGTGCAGGGACGGCAGGCTGCGGGCGAAGGCGCCGAGCTCCCGGTCCCCGTCCCGGCCGTCCCCGCCCTGCACCAGGTCGGCCAGGGCCCGCAGGGAGCCCCGGTGCGGGGTGCCGAGGGTGATCACGCGGCGGGTGATCCCGTCCCCGCCGAGGCGTTCCACGTAGTGCCGGGCCACCAGCCCGCCCATCCCGTGGCAGAGGAAGACCACCCGGGCCTCGCGGCGCTCGGGGGCCGAGGCCCGCCAGCGCTCCAGCTCCAGACCCAGCCGGTCCTTCAGCCGCCCGGCGTTGTAGCGGCAGGACAGCCGCCAGTCGTACGGGAACGTGAGGAGGTTGTCCGACACCGACAGGGTGAAATGGCGTTCCAGCCAGCGCAGCAGGTCCGTGTAGCCGTCCACCGGGTGCCAGATGCCCGGCAGGGCGTGCAGATCGGGCATCAGGCCGACGGGGACGACACCGTCGCCCGGATCGCCGTCGCCGATGTCCTTCGGGAGCCGCAGGGCGGGCACGGAGGCGCCGAAGTTCCGCAGGCCGCGTAAGAGGGCCGGGCCGGAGAGGTCCCAGACGGCTCTGCCCTCGGCGTCCGCGAGCCGGCTCCCCAGGATCCCCGGCAGTACCACGACGAGATCCGTCACCTGTGCCCGTGTCATACGCAGCCCCCCGAGATGTCGCACATGGACCCACCAGGGTATGACGACGGCGCCCCCGCCCGAAGTGGTTCCGGGCGGGGGCGCCGTACGCGTCACGCGTCGATGAGGCCTGGGCCTCAGAGGCCGAGCTCGACCTCGAACTCGCCGGCCTCGAGGATCGCCTTGACGGCCGAGAGGTACCGGGCCGCGTCCGCACCGTCCACCAGGCGGTGGTCGTAGGACAGGGTCAGGTACGTCATGTCGCGGACGCCGATGACGGTGCCCTCGGGGGTCTCGATGACCATCGGGCGCTTGACCGTGGCACCGATGCCCAGGATGGCGACCTGGTTCGGGGGCACGATGACGGTGTCGAACAGCGCACCGCGCGAACCGGTGTTGCTGATGGTGAAGGTCGCGCCCGACAGCTCGTCCGGCGTGATCTTGTTGCCGCGGACCTTGGCGGCCAGGTCGGCGGTGGCCTTGGAGATGCCCGCCAGGTTGAGGTCACCGGCACCCTTGATGACCGGGGTCATCAGGCCCTTCTCGGAGTCCACGGCGATGCCGATGTTCTCCGAGTCGAAGTAGGTGATGGTGCCCTCGTCGTCGTTGATCCGGGCGTTGACGACCGCGTGGGCCTTCAGTGCCTGGGCGGCGGCCTTGACGAAGAACGGCATCGGCGAGAGCTTGACGCCCTCGCGGGCCAGGAAGGAGCCCTTGGCCTGCTCGCGCAGCTTCATGATCTTGGTGATGTCCACCTCGACCACGGAGCTGAGCTGAGCCTGCGAGTGCAGGGCCTTCATCATGTTGTCGCCGATGACCTTGCGCATGCGGGTCATCTTGACGGTCTGACCGCGCAGCTCCGAGACGGCGGCGGCCGGAGCCTTGGCGGCCGGGGCGGCAGCGGCCGGAGCCGGGGCGGCAGCGGCGGCCTTGGCGGCCTCGGCGGCGGCCAGGACGTCCTGCTTGCGGATACGGCCACCGACACCGGTGCCCGAGACCGAGGACAGGTTGACGCCGGACTCCGAGGCGAGCTTGCGCACCAGCGGGGTCACGTACGCGCCCTCGTCACCGGCGGGGACCGCGGCGGCGGGAGCGGCGGCCGGAGCCGGGGTGACCGGAGCCGGAGCGGCGGCGGCCGGGGCGGCCACGACCGGAGCCGGAGCGGCGACCGGGGCCGGGGCGGCCACGGGGGCCGGAGCGGCGGCGGCAGGCGCGGCCGCGACCGGAGCCGGGGCGGCGGCCGGAGCCGGAGCGGCGGCCGGGGCGGCAGCGACCGGGGCCGGGGCGGCGGCCGGAGCGGCACCGGCGGCGCCGATGACGGCCAGGACGGCGCCGACCTCGGCGGTCTCGTCCTCGTTGATCCGGATCTCCAGCAGGGTGCCGGCGACCGGGGCGGGGATCTCGGTGTCGACCTTGTCCGTGGAGACCTCGAGCAGCGGCTCGTCGGCCTCGACGGACTCGCCGACCTGCTTCAGCCAGCGGGTGACGGTGCCCTCGGTGACGCTCTCGCCCAGGGCGGGGAGAACGACGTCCGTGCCGGAGGCGGCGGGCGCGGCGGCGGCGGCGGGGGCCTCGGCGACCGGGGCCGGAGCCGCGGGGGCCTCGGCGACCGGAGCCGGAGCGGCGGCCGGAACCTCGGCGACGACCGTCTCGGCCTCGGCGGCAGCCGGCGCGCCGGAGCCGTCGTCGATGACGGCCAGCTCGGCGCCGACCTCGACCGTCTCGTCCTCGGCGACCTTGATGGAGGCCAGGATGCCCGAGACGGGCGACGGGATCTCGGTGTCGACCTTGTCGGTCGAGACCTCGAGCAGCGGCTCGTCGGCCTCGACGCGCTCGCCCTCGGCCTTCAGCCAGCGGGTGACAGTTCCCTCGGTGACGCTCTCGCCGAGCGCCGGAAGGGTTACGGAAACCGACATGGTTTCAGTTGCTCCTTACGAAAGTGCGGAAGTGGTCGTCGCGCCCGTGACTGTGGATTAGTCGTGGGAGTGAAGCGGCTTGCCGGCCAGGGCCAGGTGGGCCTCGCCGAGCGCTTCGTTCTGGGTCGGGTGCGCGTGGATGAGCTGCGCGACCTCGGCCGGCAGAGCTTCCCAGTTGTAGATCAGCTGGGCCTCGCCGACCTGCTCGCCCATCCGGTCACCGACCATGTGGACGCCGACCACGGCACCGTCCTTGACCTGGACGAGCTTGATCTCGCCCGCGGTCTTGAGGATCTTGCTCTTGCCGTTGCCCGCCAGGTTGTACTTCAGGGCCACGACCTTGTCCGCGCCGTAGATCTCCTTGGCCTTGGCCTCGGTGATGCCGACCGAGGCGACCTCGGGGTGGCAGTACGTGACGCGCGGAACACCGTCGTAGTCGATCGGGACGGTCTTCAGACCGGCCAGACGCTCCGCGACGAGGATGCCCTCGGCGAAGCCGACGTGCGCCAGCTGCAGGGTCGGGACGAGGTCGCCGACCGCGGAGATCGTCGGCACGTTGGTCTGCATGTACTCGTCGACCAGGACGTAGCCGCGGTCCATCGCGACGCCCTGCTCCTCGTAGCCCAGGCCCTGGGAGACCGGGCCGCGGCCGACGGCGACCAGCAGCACCTCGGCCTCGAAGGTCTTGCCGTCCGCGAGGGTGACCCGTACGCCGTTCTCGGTGTACTCGGCCTTGTCGAAGAAGGTGCCCAGGTTGAACTTGATGCCGCGCTTGCGGAACGCGCGCTCCAGCAGCTTCGAGCTGTTCTCGTCCTCGACCGGGACGAGGTGCTTGAGGCCCTCGATCACGGTGATGTCGGAGCCGAAGGACTTCCACGCCGAGGCGAACTCGACGCCGATGACGCCGCCGCCCAGGACGATCGCCGACTCGGGGACGCGGTCCAGGACCAGCGCGTGGTCCGAGGAGATGATGCGGTTGCCGTCGATCTGCAGGCCCGGCAGCGACTTCGGCACGGAGCCGGTCGCCAGCAGGACGTGGCGGCCCTGGATGCGCTGGCCGTTCACGTCGACGGAGGTCGGCGAGGAAAGGCGGCCCTCACCCTCGATGTACGTCACCTTGCGGGAGGCGACCAGGCCCTGCAGGCCCTTGTACAGGCCCGAGATGACCTCGTCCTTGTACTTCTGCACACCCGCGATGTCGATGCCCTCGAAGGTGGCCTTCACGCCGAACTGGGCGGCTTCGCGCGCCTGGTCCGCGATCTCGCCCGCGTGGAGCAGTGCCTTCGTCGGGATGCAGCCGTTGTGCAGGCAGGTGCCGCCGAGCTTGTTCTTCTCGATCAGGGCAACGTCCAGACCCAGCTGGGATGCGCGCAGAGCCGCGGCGTAACCGCCACTGCCACCGCCGAGGATCACTAGGTCGAAAACGGTGCTGGCGTCGTTCGCCACGTCACGTCCTCCATGCATGTGCGCCGGGCACCGGTCCTCTGTGACCGGGCGGCGGCTGGTAATCGGCCGCTAGTTGTTCGGCCCTGTGGTGGGGGCCCTGTCCTGCCGAGAACCCATCTTCGCATTTGTCGGGGGAACGCGGGACGCCGGGCCCATGATGTGGCAGGTCGTTCTGCCCGAAGTAAGGGTTACCAGTGCGTAGAAACCTACGGATTTCGTTGTCAGTGAACACGCCTCAAGCCTTGATCGAGTGGCCGATCAAGGCTTGAGACATGTCACATGCGGGGTTGCGGGGCTACGCCCCGGCGCCCTCCGGGCCGGGTCAGCCCAGGTCGCCGGTGGCGGTGCGCTCGGCCAGCCGCACCAGGGTGCGCACGGCGGAGCCCGTGCCGCCCTTGGGGGTGTAGCCGTACGGGGCGCCCTCGTGGAAGGCCGGGCCCGCGATGTCGAGGTGGGCCCAGGTGATGCCCTCGCCGACGAACTCCTGCAGGAAGAGGCCGGCCACCAGGCCGCCGCCCATGCGGACACCCATGTTCGCGATGTCGGCGGTGGGGGAGTCCATGGTCTTGCGCAGGTCGGCGGGGAGCGGCATCGGCCAGGAGGCCTCGCCGACCTCCTCGGCGATCTCGTGGATCGAGGTGCGGAAGGCGTCGTCGTTGGCCATGATCCCGAAGGTCCGGTCGCCGAGCGCCAGCACCATGGCGCCGGTCAGGGTCGCGACGTCGACGATCGCGTCCGGGTTCTCCTCGGAGGCCTTCGTCAGGGCGTCGCCCAGGACCAGGCGGCCCTCGGCGTCGGTGTTCAGGACCTCGACGGTCTTGCCGCTGTACATGCGCAGCACGTCGCCGGGGCGGGTGGCGGAGCCGGAGGGCATGTTCTCGGCGAGCGCGAGCCAGCCGGTGACGTTGACCGGGAGGCCCAGCTTGGCCACGGCCACGACGGAGGCGAACACGGCGGCGGCGCCGGACATGTCGCACTTCATCGTCTCGTTGTGGCCGGCCGGCTTCAGCGAGATGCCGCCCGAGTCGTAGGTGATGCCCTTGCCGACGAAGGCGAGGTGCTTCTCCGCGTCGGGGTGGGTGTAGGCGATCTTCACCAGGCGCGGCGGGTTCTCGGAGCCCTTGCCGACGCCCATGATGCCGCCGTAGCCGCCCTTGGTGAGCGCCTTCTCGTCCAGGACCTGGACCTTGATCCCGTGCTCCTTGGCGGTCGCGGACGCGACGGCGGCGAAGGCCTCGGGGGTGAGGTCGTTCGGCGGGGTGTTGATCAGGTCGCGGGCGATGTTGACCTCGGTCGCGACGACCGAGGCGCGCTCGACGGCGGCCTTGTGGGCCTTGTCGCGCGGCTTGGCGCCCAGCAGGACCACCTCGGCGAGCGGCTGCTTCGGGCCGTCGTTCTTGCCGGCCTTCTTCTCGCCGCCCTGGTAGGCGGTGAAGGCGTACGCGCCCAGCAGCGCGCCCTCGGCGACGGCCGTGACGGCGGAGGCGTCCTCCAGCGGGAGGGCGAAGGCGGCCTTCTTGGTGCCGTGGAGCGCACGGGCGGCCGCGCCGGCGGCGCGGCGCAGGGCCTCCTCGTCGTACGACTCGTCCTTCTCGGGGACCGAGCCGAGTCCGACCGCCAGCACGACCGGGACCTTCAGGCCGTCCGGCGCCGGCAGCTTGGTGGTCTCGCCTTCGGCGCCCGAGGCGCCGAGTGCGTCGAGCACGGCGGCGAGCTTTCCGTCGTACGCCTTGTCCACGGCCTCGGCGCCCGCGGCGACGACCGGGCCCTTGGGGCCCTTCGCCACGCCGACCACGAGGGCGTCGGCGCGCAGCGTCGCCGCGCCGGCAGTGCTGAGAGTCAGAGCAGTCACGGTGGTGAAGTCTCGCTTCCGTTTGTGTTGTGGGCCGAGTGGGTGGCCGGCCATCCGCAGCGATCGTATTCCGGCCCGACGGCCGCCAGAAATGAGCCTACGCGTACCGGCTGGTCCGCACGGCACTCGAAGGTTTGGCAAGTTGTTCGATCGAGACGCCGGGAGATTCACCCATCCGTGGTTTCCGCACCAGGTTTGCCCCTCAGACCTGACGAGGTCCGAGAGACTCGACCCACTCTCGCAAGGGGACGCGGGGTCCCTTTGCATGATTTCCACAGAGCCTCCTCGGCCCGGCTGACCGCCATGGGGCCGTAGTCGAGTGATGCCTGCGGGGGGAAAGGCCGAAATGGTCAACAAGAACCGGATGAACAGGGCTGCCGCCGCAATGGGGGTGGCAGCGCTGATGTCCGTGGCACTGCCGGCCGCGACCGCGCACGCGGCCGTGACACCACCGCGCATCGACCTGAAGGTGCTCGTCGTCGACGACGGCGGCAGCTCGGTCGACGCCATCACCGCGGAGCTCCGGGACACCGGAGTGCCGTACACCCGGGTCCTCCTGGGCAGCGCCGGGCGCCCGGTGATCAACGCCGGGTTCCTCTCCGACACCGTCGACGGACGGCCGCGCGCCAAGTACCAGGGCGTCGTGCTGCCGAACGAGAACCCGTTCGGCGAGGGCTCGGCCGAGATGGCCGCGCTCAGCGCCTACGAGACCACGTACGGCATCCGCCAGGTCGACGCCTACACCTGGGCCCACCCGGGCGTCGGCCTCGAGTACACCGACAACGGCGGCTACAGCGGGCAGCTCGACGGCACGCAGGCCGCCGTCACCGCCGCCGGCAAGGCCGGCCCCTTCAACTACCTCGGCGGCCAGGTCGCCTTCGAGGACAACTCCGCCCTGGTCCCGGAGAGCTACGGGTTCATGGGCAAGCCGCGGGCCGGCTACACCAGCTACCTCGACGCACCGGTCGCCGGCGGACGGGCCTCGCTCGTCGGCGAGTACGCCCACGACGGGCGCAGCGAACTCGTCGTCACCTTCGGCTACAACCAGTACCAGCAGCAGTTCCGGCTGCTCGCCCGCGGCATCGTCGACTGGCTCACCCAGGGGATCCACCTCGGCCAGGAGCGCAACTACTTCGCGGTCCACGTCGACGACGTCTTCGCCCCGGACGCCCGCTGGAGCAAGGAGCTCAACTGCACGCCCGGCGACTACGCCTGCCCGGGCGGCGAGGGCAAGGAGAGCACGATCCGGATGAGCGCCGCCGACGCCCAGTACGCGGCGCAGTGGCAGACGAGCAAGAACTTCAAGCTCGACCTCCTCTTCAACGCCGGCGCCGGCGAGGAGTGGAAGACCGAGAACGGCGGGACCGACGCCCTCACGGCGCAACTGGTCGCGGACCGGGCCAAGTACCGCTGGATGAACCACACCTACACCCACCCCTTCCTCGGCTGCGTCCAGGACACCGCCGTCGTCCCGTGGACCTGCACGAAGAACGCGGCGGGCGCCGTCAACTGGATGAGCCGGGCCGACATCTCCGCCCAGATCCGCGACAACAACAACTGGGCCGCCGCCAAGGGCATCACCACCGACCGCACCGAGCTCGTCACCGGCGAGCACTCCGGCCTCAAGACCCTGCCGCAGCAGGCCCAGGACAACCCCAACCTGGCGGGAGCCCTCGCAGACAACGGGGTCAAGTGGGCCGGCAGCGACAGCTCGCGCGAGCCCGCGCAGCGCGCCGTCGGCGCCGCCCTGACCGTCCCGCGCTACCCGATGAACGTGTACTACAACACGGGCACCAACGCGGAGATGGCCGACGAGTACAACTGGATCTACACCAGCCGCGCCCAGGGCGGCAGCGGCACCTGCGAGGACAACCCGGCGACCTCCACCTGCCTGCCGGCCCCGCTGAACACCGCCACCGGCTACCTCGACTACATCGTCCCGACCGAGGCGCGCACCGCCCTGCGCCACGTCCTGGCCAACGACCCGCGTCCGCACTACGTCCACCAGTCCAACCTCGCCGAGGACCGCACCCTCTACCCGGTGCTCAACCAGGTCCTCGACACCTACCGCGCGCTCTACGCGCCCAGCGCCCCGATCGTGAACCAGAGCATGAAGGACACCGGAGTCGAGCTCAGCCGCCGGGCCGCCTGGGACAAGGCCGTCGCCAACAACCAGGTGACCGCCTACCGCATCGGCAAGGACGTCACCGTCAAGGCGCCCTCCGGAGTCGTCGCCCCGGTGACCGCTCCCACGGGCACCAAGAAGCAGCTCCTGCTGGGCACCGCCGACTTCGGCACCGCCTACGCGGGCAGCCGCTCGGCCTGGACCGCACCCGAGCTGATGCAGAACGCGGTCACCCTCAAGCTGCCCAGCTGACCACTGCCCGGCCCACACCGCCCGGCTCCGTCATCCGGCACCACCCGGCGCCGGCGCTCCGCACACGGGCGCCGGCCCCTTTTTCCGTCCTGGGGGGACACAGCACATGAGTCATGGGCGTCACGTCACCATGCTCACCGAAGGCACCTATCCGCACGTCCACGGGGGAGTCAGCACCTGGTGCGACCAACTGGTCCGCGGGATGCCGGAGGTCGACTTCAACGTCATAGCCCTGACCGGCTCCGGACGTGAACCGGTCACGTGGGAGCTGCCCCGCAACGTGTACCGGCACACCGCCGTCCCGCTCTGGGGACCGGTGCCCGGCCGCGGCCGCCGCCCGGCCCTGCGGGGCAAGGCGCACCGCCGGTTCACGGCAGCGTACGAAACCTTCCTGCTCTCCCTGCTCGACCCTCCCCCGGCCACCGCCGGGGGCGCCCCCGACCGCGGCGGCTTCTCCGAAGCCCTGCACGAACTCGCCGTCCTCGCCCGGGCCGGCCGCCTCGCCGCGGCACTGCGCTCCGAAACGGTCCTGCGCCTGCTGATGGCCGTGTGGACCCGGCCCGGCTTCCTCACCGCCGCCGCCGAGCCCACCATCCACGACGCGCTCACCGCCACCGACCTGATCGAGCACGCGCTGCGGCCGCTTTCCGTACGGATCCCGCCCGACAGCGTCGCGCACGCGGTCAGCAGCGGTCTCGCCACCCTCCCGGCCCTCGCCGCCAAGTACCTCGACAAAGTGCCCTTCCTCCTCACCGAGCACGGCATCTACCTGCGCGAGCGCTACCTCGGCTACCGCACCGCGCAGCAGCGCTGGCCCGTCAAGGCCCTGCTGCTCGGCTTCTACCGCGAGCTCAACACGGAGGGCTACCGGCAGGCCGACCTCATCACCCCGTGCAACCAGTACAACCGCCGCTGGGAGGAGCGCGGCGGCGCCGCCCCCGACCGCATCCGCACGGTCTACAACGGCGTCGACCCGTACGCCTTCCCCGACGCCGGACCCGAACCCGAGGTGCCCACCCTCAGCTGGTGCGGGCGCATCGACCCGATCAAGGACCTCGAAACCCTCATCCGGGCCTACGCGTTCATGCGCGAGGAGCTGCCGGCCCTCAGGCTGCGCCTGTTCGGCCCGGTCCCGGCCGGCTGCGAGGAGTACAAGGTGCGCCTGGAGGCGCTCGGCGCCGAACTGGGCGTGGCCGACGGGATCTCGTACGAGGGCCGCGTCCAGCAGGTCGCGCGGGCCTACGCGGCGGGCAGCGTCGTCATGCTCTCCAGCATCAGCGAGGGTTTCCCCTTCAGCATCATCGAGGCCATGTCCTGCGGCCGCACCACCGTCTCCACCGACGTCGGCGGGGTGCGCGAGGCCGTCGGCGACACCGGGCTCGTGGTCCCGCCGCGCGAACCGGAGACCATGGCCCGCGCCACCCTCGCCCTGCTCCGCGACGACGAACGCCGGGCCGAGCTGGGCCGCCGCTCCCGCAAACGGGTCGTCGAGAAGTTCACGCTCCACCAGTCCGTGGACGGCTTCCGGCACATCTACCGCGAACTCGCCGGCCAGCCCGTCCTTCCCGTCCACGCGGGCGACGACTGGACGCAGCGGCTCGCCGACCCCTGGTACCGGGAGCTCGCAGCCGACGGGAGCCTGTGGTGAGCGGATCCCTCTGGCTGCGCGTACCCGGCGGGGACACCCTCCCCGCCATCCCCCGGCCCCGCCACGCCCGGCCGGGGGAGCCCGGCCCGGCAGGCGACCCGATGGACCAACTCGCCGAACGCCTCGACGGGTTGATCGCGGCGGCCGTACACCCGGACGAGATCGCCGCCGTCCTCGAATCCGACGGGATGACCGACGAGCACATCCGGCTCACCTACGGCCGCCACGACTCCTTCGGCCTGGCCGAGGAGCTCTACGCCCGGGTGCCCCGGGCCTTCCCGGAACCGGAGCACGTCCCCGACCCCTGGAAGGTCTCCCTCACCGCCTGCCTGCTGCGCGGGTTCGTCTTCGCGCTGCCCGGCCTCGCCTACGTCCTGGGCGCTCCCCTGCTGGAGGGCCCCAAGGACCGGCTCGGGCTCCCCGCCGGGACGCTGACCCTGCTCGCCGGGGCGCTCATCGGCTGGGTGTGGGACCAGACCCTGTCCCACCGCGCCTACACCTGGCTGGGCCTCGGCGACCGGGCCGCGGCCGGGCGGACCCTGCTCGTCGGGGCCCCCGTCGGGGCCCTGCTCGGCATCGCCGCCGCCCTGACCGTGCCCGGCGGGCCGCCGTTCAGCTACGCGTTCGCCGCCGGCCAGGCCCTGTACGTCGGCGCGGCCACCGTGCTGCTGGTCCTCGGCCGGGAGCGGGTGCTGCTCGCCGCGCTCGGGCCGATGGCCGCGGGGGCGCTGCTCGCGCTCTTCACCGACCTGCCCGTGCCCGTACGGGTGGGGCTGCTGGCGGTGTCCCTGCTGGCCGCCTGCACCCTCGCCGTACGGGAGCTGCCGGTGGCCCGGGGCGTACGGGCCGGCCTGCGCCGGATCCGGGGCTGGGCCGGCCACCGGCCCGGCGAGGGTCCCGTGCGCTGGCGGATGCTGCGCGGCGCCGAGGAGGACCACGGCCCGCGCGGACCCCGGATCGGGGACTCGGTGCCGTACGGGATGTTCGGCCTCGGCACCGGCCTGCTGGTGCTGTACGCCGCCCTGGGGGAGGTGCTCGCCGGGGGGCCCGCCGAGGCCGTCGCCGCCCCCTCGGCGGTGGCGCTCACCCTCAGCATGGGTCCCGCCGAATGGCTGCTGCACCGGTTCCGCAGCGGGAGCCTGGCCGGTCTGCGGGCGGCCCGCTCGCCCCGGCAGTTCTGGCTGCGGATGCTCGGCACGCTGGGCCGCTGCCTCGCCGCGTACCTGGCGGTGCTGCTGGCCCTGGGGCTGGCCGGCACCCTGCTCTGGCCGGGCGCCCCCGGCCTGACCGGGATCAGGGCCTCGACCCTGCTGCTGCTCGGCGCCGTGATGTGGACCGGGCTGCTGCTCCAGTCCTTCGGGGCGGTCCGGCCCGCCGCCGTGGTCTGTGCCTCGGCGGCGCTCGCCCAGAGCCTGGCGCTGCTGCTGGGGGTGGGGCAGCCGCGGCTGGTCCAGCTCGTGGTGGCGGGCGCGGCGGCGGCCGTGCTGGGCGCGCTCGTCTGCCTGCTGCTGGGGCGCGCGACGGCCCACCGCTGAGCAGATCACCTCACCCGTACCCCGTGACCCCCGTACAAGAAGGAAGAAGGTGCTCATGCTGCTGGTGCCCCTCTACGAGCATCCCGCCGACCGGCCCGAGGACTGGGAACTGCTGATCCGCTCCGCCGGCCGGCTGCACTCCGTGGTCCTCAATCCGGCCAGCGGGCCGGGCGAGGCCCCCGACGAGCGGTTCGCCGCCGTCGCGCAGCGGCTGCGCGACGCCGGGGTGCCCGTCCTCGGGTACACCGACACCGACTACGGTCGGCGCCCGCACTCCGCCGTGGTGCAGGACCTGCTGCGCCACCGCGACTGGTACGGCGCCGACGGGGCCTTCCTCGACCAGGCCTCCGCCGACCCGGCGCTGCTCTCGCACTACGGGCGGCTCGGCGTCGCCGCCCGGGCCGCCGGCGCCCGGACCCTCGTCCTCAACCACGGGGTCCACCCGCACCCCGACTACGCCGCACTCGCCGATCTGCTGGTCACCTTCGAGGGCCCCTGGGACGCCTACCGGGACGCCTCGGTGCCGCCGTGGACGGCCGACCACCCCGCCCAGCGGTTCTGCCACCTCGTGTACGCGGTCCCGCCGGGTGCGCCCGCCGCCGAGCTCGCCCGGCAGCGGGGGGCCGGGGTGCACTGCGCGGTCCCCGGCATCGGAGCGCACCCGTGGGGGACCCTCCCGTACGCGCTGGAGGCCGCCGGATGACCCCTTCGCCGCGCGGCGCGGTCCGCGGCGGCCGGGTCCTGCCGCTGCTCCTGCTGCTCCTGCTGGCCGCATGCACCACCGAGGCGCCTCCGGAGCCGCGGGACGTGGCGCCCGCCCCGGCGCCGGGGCAGCGCTGGCAGCCCGTACCGGCGGTCAGCTGGCAGTGGCAGCTCACCGGGAAGCTGGACACCTCGGTGAAGGCGGCGGTGTACGACGTCGACGGGTTCACCACCACCAAGGCGCAGGTCGGCGCCCTGAAGAAGGCGGGCCGGCGGACCATCTGCTACGTGTCCGCAGGTGCCTGGGAGGAGTTCCGCCCTGACGCCGGCGCCTTCCCGAAGGCACTGCTCGGCGCGGGCAACGGCTGGGACGGAGAGCGCTGGCTGGACATCCGGCGGCTCGCCGAGCTGGAGCCGCTGATGGCGAAACGGTTCGACATGTGCCGGGAGAAGGGCTTCGACGCGGTGGAGCCGGACAACATGGACGGCTACCGCAACTCGACCGGGTTCCCGCTCACCGCGGAGGACCAGCTGGCGTACAACCGGCTGATCGCGAAGCTGGCGCACGACCGGGGGCTGGCGGTCGGGCTGAAGAACGACCTCGACCAGATCCCGCAGCTGGTGGGGGAGTTCGACTTCGCCGTCAACGAGCAGTGCGCCGAGTACGACGAGTGCGAGCGGCTCACCCCGTTCATCGCGGCGGGCAAGGCCGTCTTCCACGTGGAGTACGAGGGCCGGATCGGCCAGTGGTGCCCGCAGTCACGGCGGCTGAAGCTCAGCTCGATGCAGAAGAAGTACGACCTGGACGCCTGGCGGCAGTACTGCACACCGCAGGGCTGAAGTCCCGGACGACCGGCCCCCGCGAGCCGGGCACGACCGGCAGGACGTCCTGGACCCGCTAGGTCACCGGGAGGACGGCGTGCACGCGGTAGCCGCCGCCGAAGCGGGGCCCGGCGAAGCAGGAGCCGCCCAGCGCCGTCGCCCGCTCGCGCATGCCGAGCAGCCCGTGGCCGCCGCCCGCGCCCTCGTCCTCCCCGGCCGCGGCGGCGCCCCCGTCGTCCAGCACGGTCACCTCGACCGAGGCTCCGACCCGGACCACGCTGACCTCGGCCCGGACCTCCGGCCCGGCGTGCTTGCGCACATTGGTCAGGGCCTCCTGGATCACCCGGTACGCCGCCAGGTCCACGGCCGCCGGCAGCGGGTCCCCGTCCCGGCCCAGCTCGACCATCACCTTCACCGGCAGCCCGGCGTGCCGGAAGGTGCCCACCAGCTCGTCCAGGACGGCCAGCCCAGGCGCCGGTTCGGTCGGTGCCTCGGGATCGCCGGACTGCCGCAGCAGTCCGACGGTGGCCCGCAGTTCGTTCAGCGCCGAGCGGCTCGCGTCCCGTACGTGGGCCAGGGCCTCCTTGGCCTGGTCGGGACGCTTGTCCATGACGTGCGCGGCCACCCCCGCCTGCACGTTGACCAGGGCGATGTGGTGGGCCACCACGTCGTGCAGGTCCCGCGCGATCCGCAGCCGCTCCTCGGCGACCCGGCGCCGGGCCTCCTCCTCGCGGGTCCGCTCGGCCCGTTCGGCCCGCTCCCGTATGGCGTCGATGAACGCCCGCCGGCTGCGCACGGCGTCGCCGGCGGCCGCGGCCATCCCGGTCCAGGCGAAGATGCCGATGTTCTCCTGGGCGTACCAGGGCAGCGGACCGGCCAGCATGGCCACGCCCGTCAGCCCCGCCATCGTGAGCAGGGCGATGCGCCAGGTGGTGGGCCGGTCGGTACGGGAGGCCAGGGTGTACAGGGCGATCACCGTGGACATGGCGACGGGTGCCCGGGGCTCGCCGGTGGTCAGCTCCAGCAGGCACAGCCCGATGGTCACGGCGAGCACGGTGCGCGTGTGCCGGCGGCGGAAGACCAGCGCGGCCGCGCCCAGCACCATCAGGAGCAGGGAGAGCGGCTCGGGGGTCTGGGTCCCGAAGGTGGGCCCGTGCGGACCGTGGGGATCGGCGAAGGAGCCGACGACCATGGAGACGAGCGCCCCGAGCGCGAGCACGGCATCGGTGGCCAGCGGAT
Organism: Streptomyces sp. NPDC001194; assembly: GCF_042896985.1. Taxonomy (NCBI): domain Bacteria; kingdom Bacillati; phylum Actinomycetota; class Actinomycetes; order Kitasatosporales; family Streptomycetaceae; genus Streptomyces; species Streptomyces sp. NPDC001194. The sequence goes on from NZ_JBIAXU010000002.1 coordinate 489,625, forward strand.
GGGACCGCATCCAGTGCCGGGTGGGGGCGAACGGCCCGAGGTCTGTCGTCACCCCGATACGGTACGGCTTGCCCGCGCCGGGGCGGGCAAGCCCGTCAGGTGCCCGGCCGCTGCGGGGGCAGCGGGGGCGCCGGGGGCGGGCGCCGGCCGAGGGGGACGCGGGAGCGCTCCGGGCCCCACTTGGCGCGGACCACGCACACCGCCATGACGGCCGCGATGGCCGCGAGGTGCTCCTTGCCGGCCAGGTTGTCCTTGACCAGCACCTCGCCGATCATCACCACGATCACGAGGGCGCCGGTCAGGTACGCCCGGTACCGCCAGCACACGTAGATCGCCAGGCCGACCACCGCCGCCGAGGGCCCGGTGTCGTTGACGACGCGGTCGGACAGCGGCAGGCCGAAGGGGTGGTCGGCGCCCAGGGAGAGACCGATCCGCGCGTACGTGGTCCCGGCGAGGGTGGCGACGTAGCCGATGACCAGCGTGCGCCACCAGCCGATGCAGATCTCCGAGATCCCGAAGACCAGCAGGATCTGGGCGAGGGCCCCCCACACGGGCAGGTCGAGGGCGGGGACGAACAGGGACAGCGGGGTGCGCAGCACGGCCAGCCACAGCGGGTCGACGGCTTTCACCGATCCGAGGTTCTGGACCGGCTGGAACCCCCAGGACGTGTTCTGGACGATCTGGAAGACCGAGGTCAGGCAGACGGCCCCCAGGGTCATCGGGGCCGCCCGCCACTTGTCGCGGACCAGGGCGTCCCGGACGGTCCAGAACAGGGGCCCCCACTCGCGGCGGGCGAACCGCCGCAGGGGGGTGGTCGTCCAAGCCGTCAACGATTGGTCTCCAGATGTTTGCGGTTCAGCCACTTCGGCAGACCGGGAGCCTCCAGGAAGCCCTCGGCCCGGCCCGCCGCGATACCGATCCGCAGCAGGTCGGAGCTCTTCTCGAAGAGCATGAACCGCGGCTCCCAGATCGGCCGGTATTTGGCGTTGGCCCGGTAGAGGGACTCGATCTGCCACCAGCGGGAGAAGAAGCTCAGCAGCGAGCGCCACATGCGCAGCACCGGACCCGCGCCGAGCTTGGACCCCCGCTCGAAGACGGAACGGAACATCGCGAAGTTGAGCGAGACCTGTGTGACGCCGATCTCCTTGGAGCGCTCGAGGAGTTCGATGACCATGAACTCCATCAGTCCGTTCTCGGAGTCGCGGTCGCGGCGCATCAGGTCCAGGGACAGGCCCTTGGGGCCCCACGGCACGAAGGACAGGACGGCGCGCAGATCGCCGTTGCCGTCGGTGCACTCCAGCATCACGCACTGGCCGTCGCCGGGGTCGCCCAGTCGGCCCAGCGCCATGGAGAAGCCGCGCTCGGTCGCGCCGTCGCGCCAGTCGTCGGCGCGGGTGAGGAGCACGGCCATCTCCTCGGCCGGGATGTCGCAGTGGCGGCGGATGCGGACGGTGTAGCCGGCGCGCTTGACGCGGTTGTAGGCCTGCCGGACGGTCCGCATGGCGCGGCCCTCCAGCGTGAACTCGTCGGTCTCGACGATGGCTTCGTCGCCCAGCTCCAGCGCGTCCAGTCCGTGGCGGGCGTAGATCTGCCCGGCTTCCTCGCTCGCGCCCATGACGGCCGGCACCCAGCCGTGTTCGCGGGCCTCGGCCAGCCAGGGCTCGATGGCGCCCGGCCAGGCCTCGGGGTCGCCGATCGGGTCGCCGGAGGCCAGCGAGACCCCGCCGACGACGCGGTACGTGACGGCCGCCTTGCCGGTGGGGGACCAGATGACGGACTTCTCGCGGCGCAGCGCGAAGTAGCCGAGCGAGTCGCGGTCGCCCTGCTTGGCGAGCAGCGCGCGCAGCTTCTCCTCGTCCTCGGGGGTGAGGGGGTCGACGGCGCGGCGCGAACGGAAGGCGGCGAGCAGCACGGCGATCAGGAGCAGCGTCGACATGACGTTGATCACGATGTCCACCCAGCCGGGCGTGGTGATCGCGGCGTAGTCGCGGGCGTTGGGCTCCAGGGTGATCAGCCGCATCACGCCGTACCGCCAGCGGGCCAGGAACGTGGCCTCGGCGGCGTCCGGGTCGGTGTTGGCGGCGCCGACGATCAGCGCGGCGAGCAGCGAGGTGCACAGCAGGCCGACGGCGCCGACCGCGGTGGCCAGCTTCGGGTTGGAGCGGTCGCCCTTGGCGTAGAACTCGCGGCGGCCGAGCACCAGGGCGCCGACGAAGCCCGCGGTCAGGGCGAGCGAGACCCAGTTCTGGGTGTGGTCGCGGAACTCCGGGTAGCAGAGGTTGAAGTCACCGCTGGTGCACGGGGCGAAGGCCGCGGTGGCGAAGGCCAGCAGCAGCATTCCGCCGAGCACCAGGTTCAGGATCCAGGCGGCCCGTTTGCGGCGGCCCATGGTGACCGCGAGCAGCAGCGAGAACATGCCGGACGCGAAGCCCGCGGTGAGCAGGTACGGGGTGTAGAAGTCTGCGGTGTTGTGCCGGCGCAGGTCCTGGCCGAGCGAAAGCCACACCGCGCTGAGGAAGTTGACGAAGGTGACGGCGCGCAGGTACCAGACCGCGAACGCGGCGCCGCGCCGCGAGCGGGCGGATCCCCGGCCGGTCTCCCGGCCGCCCCCTTCGTCCTTCCTGTCGTCTTTCCTGCTGTTCGTGTCCTTGCCGGACCCCTGTGCCGCCTTGGCGGCCGGTGCGGTGGTCCGGTCGATGTCTGCGCTGGTCAAGCGGGCCTCTCCCATGAAACGCGATCATATGGGGCGCCGCCGACCGGGCGCTCAGTCCTTCGGCTGCTCCGGCTCGTCCGGCTCCTGCGCGGCCTGCTCCGGGAGCTGCGCCGCGAGTGCGGCCGCCGCCTGGACCAGGGGGAGAGCCAGCAATGCCCCGGTACCTTCTCCCACAGTGACGCCGTGGTCGAGCACGGGGTTGAGTGCCATCCGGTCCAGGGCCTTCGTCTGGCCCGGCTCGCCACTGGCCTGCCCGGCCAGCCACCAGTCGGGGGCGCGGAACGCCGCACGCTGGGCCACGAGCCCGCAAGCTGCGGAAACGACCCCGTCGAGGATGACCGGAGTACGGCGTACCGCGCACTGGAGCAGGAAGCCGGTGATCGCGGCCACGTCCGCGCCGCCGACCGCCGAGAGGAGGGCCACCTGGTCGCCGAGGACCGGGCGGGCCCGGCGCAGCGCGTCGCGGATCGCCGCGCACTTTCGCATCCAGGTCAGGTCGTCGATGGGCCGCCCGCCGCGGCCGGTGACCACGGAGGCATCGGTTCCGCACAGGGCCGCGACGAGCGTCGCCGCGACCGTGGTTCCACCGACGCTCAAGTCGCCCAGGATCACCAGGTCGGTACCGGAGTCCGCCTCCTCGTCGGCGATCCGCATGCCGAGCCGCAGGGCCGCGTCGGCCTCCTCGATCGTGAGCGCGTCCTCGACGTCGATGCGCCCGCTGCCGCGGCGCACCCGGTGGCGGACCACGTCCTCGGGCAGCAGCCCCGGCTCGCAGTCCAGACCGGCGTCCACGATCCGTACGCCGGCGCCCAGACGCCCGGCGAGGATCGACACCGGGCTGTTCCCGTCGAGCACCGAACGCACCAGCTCGTGCGCGCCGCCGGCGGTCCGGGCGGACACCCCCGCGGCGGCGATCCCGTGGTCGGCGGCGAACAGCACGACGCGGGGCCGCTCGATCGGCCGGACGGGCACCCGGCCCTGGGCGGCGGCGAGCCACTCGGCGAGCTCGTCGAGCCGCCCCAGCGCCCCGGCCGGCACGGCCAGCCGTTCACGGCGTTCCTCGGCGTCACGCCGGACGCCCCCGTCGGGGCGCTCGATCAGATCGGAGAAGTCGTCGAGATTCAGCGTGGTCATCTGCCAGAGCGTACAGCCGGTGAGGCCCTCCCCAAGCCCCGTCCCGCGACCTCGCGGGACGGGGCGCGCGGTCACTCCTTCAAGACCGCCGCCTGCCCGGCCACCACCAGCAGGACGTGCTCGCACTCGCCCGCCACCAGGCTGTTCAGGCGCCCCAGTTCGTCGCGGAAGCGCCGCCCGGAAGCGGTCGCGGGAACGATCCCCGAGCCCACCTCGTTGCTGACCGCCACCACCGTCCGGCGGGTCGCCCGCACCGCCGCCACCAGCTCCGCGATCCGCTCCCGCAGCTCCTTCTGACCCCGCGCCGCCCAGACCGCGTCGTCCCAGGCGCCGGCCCGGTCCATCGCGTCCGTCAGCCACAGCGCCAGACAGTCGATCAGCAGCGGCGGCCCTCCCTCCACCAGCAGCGGCGCCAGCTCGCAGGTCTCCAGCGTCCGCCAGCTCGCCGGCCGCCGCTCGCGGTGCAGGCCGACCCGCGCCGCCCACTCCGCGTCGCCGTCCCGGGAGCCGCCGGTGGCCACGTACTCCACCTCGGGGAAGCCGGCCAGGCGCCGCTCCGCCTCGACGGACTTCCCGGAACGGGCCCCGCCGAGCACCAGCGTCCGGCGCGGCAGGTCCGGCACCGCGTGGTATTCGCCGACGGTCACCGTCGTCCCGTCCGGCACCGCCCGCGCACCGGCCGCCGCGCACCGGCGCTCCAGCTCCCGGCCCGGCGGGACGTCGTGGTCCAGGTGCACCGCGATCACGTCCGTGGTCGGCCCGGCGGCGCCGCTCGCCCGCAGCCGGGCCAGCGTCTCCGGCCGGCCCAGCACGTCCGCGAGCACCATGTCGTACGGGCGCTGCCCGACGGCACCTCCCCCGGACTCCGTCCGGGGGGACCCCCAGCCCGCAGGTGCCCCGCCGGGCGGGAGGTACAGCAGCCGGCTGCCGTCCGGGCCGGTCACCTCGTACCCGGTGCCCGGCGCGTCCATCGGCACCGCCCGCACCCGGTGCCCGCTGATCACCGCGAGCTCCCGCCCGTCCGGCACCCGCCCGGCGGCCGGCAGCCCCGGGGGCAGCTCCACCGGCGGTCCGTCGTGCGGATGGGTGAGCAGGACCTGCCGTACGCCGGCCAGGGAGTGCCCCGCGCGGGCGCCGGCCAGCACCGCCCCGGGGGTCAGGTCGAGCAGCAGCGCACCGTCGACGAGCAGGGAGGTCGCGGCGCGCGCCCGGGCGCCCACGGAGAGCGCGCAGGCCGCGCAGGGACAGCCGGGACGGGGCAGTCCCTCGGGTGTGCCGGTGCCGAGCAGAGTGAGTTCCACAGGAAGATCCTCCCGCGTCCCCGAGACTGGTGCGCGCCCGGCTACTCTGCGGGCAGACTCAAGCAGAGATGCGTGCGGAACGCGTGCGAGCAGCGGACGAGCAACGGAGGCGGACATGGCGTGGACGTGGCGGTTCGAGACGGCCGACGGTACCGAGACCAGCCCGGCGGTCGAGCCGGAGGAGTTCACCACGCAGGGCGACGCGGAGTCGTGGATCGGCGAGGTGTGGAAGGAGCTGCTGGACGGCGGCACCGAGACGGTGAAGCTGTCCGACGACAACGGCACCGAGCTGTACACGATGAGCCTGCGCGCGGCGCTGGACGCCTGAGCGGCAGCCTCTGACGCGAGAAGCCCGGACCCCCGCGGGGGTCCGGGCTTCCGTGCGTGGCGTGGCGGGGCGGGTCAGCCCCGTACGCCGCACAGGTGCAGCAGCGCGGCGACCCCGCGGTACGGATCGGTCCGCCCGGCGCGGTCCTCGGCGGCCAGCAGCCGCTCCAGCTCCTCGTCCGGGGGCAGCGTCTCGCCGGCCTCGGTGCCGTCGGTGAAGACGCGCACGCCGTACCAGGCCGACAGCGGGGCGCCGATCCCGGACAGCGTGGCCGTGAGCCCCGCCAGCCGGTCGGCCCGTACGTCCAGGCCCAGCCGGTTCGTGTAGTCGACGGTGTCGAAGGCGGCCAGCGCGGCCGACCAGTCGGCGCCCAGGCCGGGCCGCATGGCGAGGGCGTCGCCGTTGCGCACCAGCAGGGACAGCAGGCCGCCGGGCGCCAGCATCCGGGCCAGCCCGGCCAGCATCGCGTCCGGTTCGGGCACGTACATCAGCACGCCGTGGCAGAGCACCACGTCGAAGCTGCCCGGCAGGAAGTGGGCGCCGGTCTCGCGGCCGTCGCCCTCCAGGAGCTCGACGCGGTCCTGGATCCCGGCGGGCTCGGCCGCCAGCGCCTCCTGGGCGACGGCGAGCATCGCGGGATCCTGCTCGAGTCCGGTGACCTTGTGCCCGGCGCGGGCGAGACGCAGCGCCTGGGTGCCCTGGCCCATGCCGACGTCGAGGACGCGCAGCCGCTGCCCGACCGGGAAGCGGTGCGCGATCTGTTCGTCGACCTGTCGGCCCACGAGTTCCTGGCGGACGGCGTTGCGCAGTCCGCCCAGTCCCTCGAGCCACAGCCTGGCTCCCGGCGCGAAGCCGTCCCCCGACGCTCCGGGCTTGCCTCCGCTCAGGGCCGTTCCCCGCGCTTGACCTGCGGCTTCGGCAGGCGCAGCCGGCGCATCTGGAGGGTGCGCATCAGGCCGTACGCCACCGCGCCGCGGCGCGGCTCGTCGGGGAAGCGCTGGGAGAGGGCCTTGCTCAGGCGGAAGCCGAGGCCCACGGAGTCGACGAGGATCAGCGCGATCACGGCGAGCCACAGCAGCAGGGCGATGTTCTGGATGGACGGAACCCGCACCATGCTCAGCACCAGGATGACCACTGCCAGCGGCAGGAACATCTCGGCGACGGAGAAGCGGGAGTCCACGTAGTCGCGGACGAACTTGCGCACGGGGCCCTTGTCGCGGGCCGGCAGGTAACGCTGGTCGCCGTTGGCGAGGGCCTCGCGCTGCCTGGCCATCTCTTCGCGACGGCGCTCGCGGGCGCGCTTTGCATCCTCCTTGCGATTGCCGGTCGATGCCACGACGGCCTTGCGCTGCGACTGGGCCACAGCACGCTTCGGCGTCGGGCGGCCCTTGGGGGCCTGCGGGTCACGGGGCTGCGAGAGGTCGGCGCTCACCTTGTCGGTGGCGGCGGCCTTCTCTTCCTTGGAGGAACGGCTACCAAACACAAAACCCAAGCCTACGTGGTCGCGGCCGGGTACCCCACTCTGCCGGGGAACGATCCGGCAACGGCGGGCGTCTTCCCTGTGCAGGGTTCGTGACGCGGTCGCGCTCGGGGGAGCACCTACTCCCTACGCCTGACACGGGCGGCGTGGACTCGTCCTGGAGGAGGAGCGCATCCGTACAGGAACAGTGCGGTAATGGAGACAGGGCCCGTACTGTGGGTCCTGTCGGTGACCTGGAGCACAGTCCGTCTAGAAGGGGGCGCGCGAAGCCCATGAGCGGTGTCATGAAGCGTATGGGGATGATCTTCCGCGCGAAGGCGAACAAGGCCCTGGACCGGGCCGAGGACCCGCGCGAGACCCTCGACTACTCGTACCAGAAGCAGCTGGAGCTGCTGCAGAAGGTGCGCCGCGGCGTCGCCGACGTGGCGACCTCCCGCAAGCGCCTCGAGCTGCAGCTCAACCAGCTCCAGGGCCAGTCCGCCAAGCTGGAGGACCAGGGCCGCAAGGCCCTCGCCCTGGGTCGCGAGGACCTGGCCCGCGAGGCCCTGTCCCGGCGCGCCTCGCTGCAGCAGCAGGTCAGCGACCTGGAGGTGCAGCACCAGACCCTCCAGGGCGAGGAGGAGAAGCTGACGCTGGCCGCGCAGCGCCTGCAGGCCAAGGTGGACGCCTTCCGCACCAAGAAGGAGACCATCAAGGCGACGTACACGGCGGCGCAGGCGCAGACCCGCATCGCGGAGTCCTTCTCCGGCATCTCCGAGGAGATGAGCGACGTCGGCCTGGCCATCCAGCGGGCCGAGGACAAGACGGCCCAGCTCCAGGCGCGGGCCGGCGCGATCGACGAGCTGCTGGCCTCCGGCGCCCTCGACGACCAGAGCGGCCTCGGCTCCAAGGACGACATCCAGGCCGAGCTGGACCGCCTCTCGGGCGGTACGGACGTGGAGCTGGAGCTCCAGCGGATGAAGGCCGAGCTGGCCGGCGGGCCCTCGGCGCAGCAGCAGGCCATCGAGGGCGGTGCCCAGGGCAACGCCCAGCAGCCTTCGCAGACCCAGCACCGCTTCGACAAGCAGTAGGACGGGGTCCGTCATGATTGTCCGCATCATGGGGGAAGGTCAGGTGGAGGTGGCCGACGGCCACTTCGCCGAGCTCAACAAGCTGGACGACGAGCTGCTCGCGGAGATGGAGAGCGGTGACGAGGAGGGCTTCCGGCGCACGCTGGGCGCGCTGCTCGACGCCGTACGGCGGCTCGGCGCGCCGCTGCCGGACGATGCCCTGGAGCCGTCCGAGCTGATCCTCCCCGCGCCGGACGCCTCGCTCGACGAGGTCAGGGAGATGCTCAGCGACGACGGCCTGATCCCGGGCTGATCATGACGTGACGGCGCCCGGCCCGGCCCCTTCGGGGGCCCGGCCGGGCGCCGTCGTCTTCAGTGCTTCGTGGACTTCGAGATCTGTGCCCGCTCCGGGTCGGGGGTCCCGCCGATGAAGTTCTCGAACTTGCGGCGCGGGATCGCCCAGCGCCGGTCGTGGTGGAAGGCGCGCAGATTGGCCTTGGCGCGGGCCCGTGGACGTTTCGCGTAGAACCTCTTCGCGTAGGGGGAGCCGGGCCGGGCCAGCCGGATCGCCCCGATCAGCGCCAGGAAGGGGATGACCGTGCCGAAGAGGGCGGTGCGGGCCTTGCCCTTCCACAGGGCGATCAGGGCCAGGAAGAAGTTGGTGGCGGTGTTCATGATGATCAGCCCGCGGCTCTGCCGCTCCTCGGAGGTCAGGTCGTTGACACCGAACGGCAGGAACCCGCCCAGCACCAGCGCCACCAGCGCGGCGGTCAGGACGACGATCTCGACGCTCTTGCGGCCCTGCTCGCTCCAGTAGACGTCGTCGAGGTGCAGGATCAGCGCGAACTCGTCGAGTACGAGGCCCGCGCCCAGACCGAAGATCACGGCGGAGAGCATGGCGCCGAAACCGTGCCGGCCGCTGCCGACGGCCCCGAAGCCGCCGATGACCACGAGGATGACGCCGGGCACCACGTGGTGGATGTGCACGCCGCCCGGGGTGATGTTCTTGAAGGGCCCCCGTCCCGCCCGGATCATCCGCGTGATCACACGGGTGATCAGGAACGACAGGACGAACGAGAGCAGGGCGAGGAGGAGCGGGAGTTTGCCCGGCTCGACGATGTTCCGGTACCACCAGTGACCCATATCGTCGGCTCCCCTGTTGTGGCAGCTTTCCTATTTTCCCCGTATGCGGCAATTTACCGTCCGCGGTGAGCGGGTAGCGTTCGCGCCGATGAAAGATTCGTACGACAACCAGCCCCCCGAGCCGGCCGAGCCGCCGCTGACGCCGCCCGACGAGCGCGCCTCGCTGCGCGACGGCGTGCGCTTCGCGTTCGGCACGCTCACCGTGCTGCCCGCCCGCATCACCCGCTGGGACCGGCCCGCGGCCCGCACCGGCATGGCCTGCGCGCCGCTCGCCGGGCTCGTCGTGGGCGTGCTCGCGGCCGTGCCCGGAGTCCTGCTGCTGGTCCTGGGCGGCGGCCCGCTGCTCGCGGCGGCCGTCACCGTCGCCGTACCGGCCGCCCTGACGCGGGGGCTGCACCTCGACGGGCTCGCCGACACCGCCGACGGGCTGGGCAGCGCGAAGCCCGCCGAGGCGGCGCTGCGGATCATGAAGCAGTCCGACATCGGCCCCTTCGGGGTGGTGGCGCTGCTGCTGGTGCTGCTGGTCCAGGCCGGGGCGCTGTCGGACCTCTACGCCGAGAGCTGGGTGCACGGGGCCCTGGCGACGGTCATCGCGGCCGTCACCGCCCGGCTGGCCATGACGGTGGCCGCCCGTGACGGCGTGCCGCCGGCCCGCCTCGAGGGGCTGGGGGCCGCGGTCGCCGGGGTGCTCCCCAAGCGCTCGGCCGCAGGGATCGCCGCACTGGTGGCCGCCGCGGCCGGGGTGGCCGCCCTGCCGGTGGGGCCCGGCGCCGCCGTCCAGTGCGCGGGCGCGGTCCTGATCGCCCTGGGCGCGGCGGAGCTCCTGCTCCGGCGGTGCGTACGCCGCTTCGACGGGGTCACGGGGGACGTGTTCGGCGCCCTCGCCGAGATCGCGGGGACCACGGCCCTCGCGGTCCTGGCCCTCGGCTGACACTCCCTGGCCCGCGAGGGGACCGCGTAGGGTGCGGGGCGTGGAAGAGACGCCGACGACCATCAGGGTGCTGCTCGCCGACGACCAGGCCCTGCTCCGCAGCGCGTTCAAGGTGCTGGTCGACTCCGAGCCCGACATGGAGGTCGTCGCGGAGGCCTCCGACGGCGCCCAGGCCTGCGCGCTCGCCCGCGAGACCCGGCCCGACGTCGTCCTCATGGACATCCGGATGCCCGGCACCGACGGGCTCGCCGCCACCCGCATGATCAGCGCCGATCCGGAACTCGCCGCCGTCCGCGTCGTCATGCTGACGACCTTCGAGGTCGACGAGTACGTCGTCCAGTCCCTGCGGGCCGGCGCCTCCGGTTTCCTCGGCAAGGGAGCCGAGCCCGACGAGCTCCTCAACGCCATCCGCGTCGCCGCCGCCGGAGAGGCGCTGCTCTCCCCGGCCGCCACCAAAGGGCTCATCGCCACCTTCCTCGCCCAGGGCGGCGGCGCCGACCCCGCAGCCCCCGCCGCGCACGCCGAGCGGCTCGCCGCACTGACCGTCCGCGAGCGCGAGGTGCTCGTCCACGTCGCCGCGGGCCTGTCCAACGACGAGATCGCCGGACGGCTCGAAGTCAGCCCGCTCACCGTCAAGACCCACGTGAACCGGGCCATGGCCAAGCTGGGCGCCCGCGACCGGGCCCAACTGGTGGTCGTCGCCTACGAATCGGGACTGGTCCGGCCCCGGGCCGACTAGGGCGTGTCCGGCGGGGGCGCGGGCGCGGAGTACGGGCGTGTACTGCGGACGCGGTATGCCATAGATAAGGACGCGGCACCTGGGGGCGACGCAGCGCCGCCCCGGCGTACGGAAGGCTGAAGGCCGGCGGCCTTCAGGCCCCGCCCCGCGCACGCCACTGCAGAGAGATCCCACCCATGTCCTGGCTGTCCCGCTTCAGCCTGGCCCAAAGAGCGCTGATCGGCCTCGTGTCGATCACCGCACTGCTCTTCGGCGCCATAGCCATCCCGCAGCTCAAGCAGCAGCTGCTGCCGTCCATCGAACTGCCGATGGTGTCCGTGCTCGCGCCCTACCAGGGCGCCTCGCCCGACGTGGTGGAGAAGCAGGTCATCGAACCGATCGAGGCCACCCTCAAGGGCGTCGACGGCATCACCGGCATCACCTCCACCGCCAGCGAGGGCAACGCCCTCATCATGGCCAAGTTCGACTACGGCGACGAGGGCACCAAGCAGCTCGTCGCCGACGTCCAGCAGGCCGTGAACCGGGCCCGCGTACGGCTGCCCGCCGAGGTGGACCCGCAGGTCGTGGCCGGCTCCACCGACGACATCCCGACCGTCGTCCTCGCCGTCACCTCGGACAAGGACCAGCAGGCACTCGCCGACCAGCTCAGCCGCTCCGTCGTCCCCGTCCTCGAGGACATCGAGGGCGTCGGCCAGGTCAGCGTCGACGGGGTCCAGGACCTCCAGGTCGCCGTCACCCCCGACAACGCCAAGCTCGCGGCGGCCGGCCTCGACGGCGCCGCCCTCGCCCAGGCCCTCCAGGCGGGCGGCGCCACCGTCCCCGCCGGCTCCTTCGACGAGGCCGGCAAGAACCGGACCGTCCGCGTCGGCGGCGGCTACACCTCCCTCGCCCAGCTCCAGGACCTGCGCCTGAGCACCGGCCCCGGCAAGCCGGCCGTGCGCCTGGCCGACGTCGCCACCGTCACGCAGGAGCCCGCCAAGGCCGTCTCCCTGACCCGCACCAACGGCAAGCCCAGCCTCGCCCTCGTCCTCACCATGGACAAGGACGGCAGCGCGGTGGCGATCTCCGACGCCGTCCAGGACAAGCTGCCCGAGCTGCGCTCCGCACTCGGTGCCGGCGCCGAGCTGACCGTCGTCAGCGACCAGGGGCCGCCCGTCGCCAAGTCCATCTCCGGCCTCACCACCGAGGGCCTGCTCGGCCTGCTCTTCGCGGTGATCGTGATCCTGGTCTTCCTGGCCTCGCTGCGTTCCACGCTGGTCACCGCGGTCTCCATCCCGCTGTCCGTGGTCCTCGCGCTGATCGTGCTGTGGACGCGCGACCTGTCGCTCAACATGCTGACCCTCGGCGCCCTCACCATCGCCATCGGCCGCGTCGTCGACGACTCGATCGTGGTGCTGGAGAACATCAAGCGCCACCTCGGCTACGGCGAGGAGCGCGAGGCGGCGATCGTCGCCGCCGTCAAGGAGGTCGCAGGCGCGGTCACCTCCTCCACGCTCACCACCGTCGCCGTCTTCCTGCCGATCGGCTTCGTCGGCGGCATGGTCGGCGAGTTCTTCGGCCCGTTCTCCCTCACCGTCGCCGCCGCCCTGCTGGCCTCGCTGATCGTCTCCCTGACGGTCGTCCCGGTGCTCTCGTACTGGTTCCTGCGCGCCCCGAAGGGCGTCGACCCGGCGAATGCCGAGAGCGTGGCGAAGGCGCGGCGCGAGGCCGAGGAGAAGGAGGCCAAGAGCCGCCTCCAGGGCTTCTACGTGCGCACCCTGGGCCTGGTCACGCGGCGCCGGATCGCCACCCTGGCCGTCGCGGTCGTCGTCCTCGTCGCCACCTTCGGGATGGCGCCCCTGCTGAAGACCAACTTCTTCGACCAGGGCGAGCAGAGCGTCCTGACGGTCAAGCAGCAGCTGCCCCCGGGCACCTCGCTGAGCGCCTCCGACGCCGCCGCCCGGCGGGTCGAGAAGACCCTGACCGAGGTCAAGGGCGTCAAGGACTACCAGGTCACCGTCGGCTCCTCCGGCTTCCTGGCCGCCTTCGGCGGCGGTACGGGCTCCAACCAGGCCTCGTACCAGGTGACCCTGGAGGACTCCGGCGACTCCGAGGGCGTCAAGAAGCGCATCGAGGACGCCCTCGGCAAGCTCGACGGCATCGGCGACACCAGCATCTCGGCGGGCGGCGGCTTCGGCAGCCAGAACCTGAGCGTGGTCGTCAAGGCCGGCCAGGCGGACGTCCTCGCCAAGGCCGCCGAGCAGGTCCGGGCCGAGGTGGCCACCCTCGACGACGTCACCGACGTGCAGAGCGACCTCTCCCAGTCCGTTCCGCGCATCTCGGTGACCGCCACCCCGAAGGCCGCCGAGGCGGGCCTGAACCAGGCCGCCCTCGGCGCGATCGTCGCCCAGGCCGTACGGGGCACCCCGGCGGGCAAGGCCGTACTGGACAACACCGAGCGGGACATCGTCATCAAGTCCGCGCACCCGGCCGCCACCCTGGCCGAACTGCAGGCGCTCCCCGTCGGCCCGGTCAGGCTCGGCGACGTCGCCGAGGTCAAGGAGGTGCCCGGCCCGGTCTCGATGACCCGGATCGACGGCGCCCGCGCCGCCACGATCACGGCGAAGCCGGTCGGCGACAACACCGGCGCCATCGGCGCCGAGCTCCAGACGAAGATCAAGGCGCTGGACCTGCCCGACGGGGCCACGGCCGTCATCGGCGGTGTCTCCTCCGACCAGGACGACGCGTTCGCCTCCCTGGGCCTGGCCATGCTCGCGGCCATCGCGATCGTGTTCATGCTGCTCGTGGCGACGTTCCGGTCGCTGGTCCAGCCGCTGATCCTGCTGGTGTCGATCCCGTTCGCGGCGACCGGCGCGCTCGGCCTGCTGCTGGTGACCGGCACCCCGCTGGGCGTCCCCGCGATGATCGGCATGCTGATGCTCATCGGCATCGTCGTCACCAACGCGATCGTCCTGATCGACCTGGTCAACCAGTACCGGGCCCAGGGGCTGGGCGTGGTCGAGGCCGTCATCGAGGGCGGCCGGCACCGCCTGCGCCCGATCCTCATGACGGCCCTCGCGACGATCTTCGCGCTGCTCCCGATGGCGCTCGGCGTGACCGGCGAGGGCGGGTTCATCTCGCAGCCGCTCGCGGTGGTCGTGATCGGCGGCCTGGTCAGCTCGACCCTGCTGACGCTGCTCCTGGTGCCGACCCTCTACACGATGATCGAGCTCCGCAAGGAGCGCCGCCGCGCGAAGCGCGAGGCCAGGCGCACGGCCCGCCTGACGGTGGTCCGGGCCCCGGGCGGGTCCTCGGACGAGGAATCCCCGGTCAGGGTCTGACGTACGGTCCGGCGAACGCCGAAGGGCCGCTCCCTCGAACGAGGGGGCGGCCCTTCGGCGTACGGCGGGGCAGGCTACGGGAGGGCGAGCATGCGCTCCAGGGCGAGCTTCGCGAAGCTCTCCGTCTCCTTGTCGACCTGGATCTGGTTGACGAGGTTGCCCTCCGCCAGGGACTCCAGCGTCCACACCAGGTGGGGGAGGTCGATGCGGTTCATCGTCGAGCAGAAGCAGACCGTCTTGTCGAGGAAGACGACCTCCTTGTCCTGCGCGGCGAATCGATTCGCCAGGCGGCGGACGAGGTTCAGCTCGGTGCCGATGGCCCACTTGGAGCCGGCCGGGGCCGCCTCCAGCGCCTTGATGATGTATTCGGTCGAGCCGACGTAGTCCGCGGCCGCGACGACCTCGTGCTTGCACTCGGGGTGGACGAGGACGTTCACGCCGGGGATGCGGGCGCGCACGTCGTTGACCGAGTCCACCGAGAACCGGCCGTGCACGGAGCAGTGGCCGCGCCACAGGATCATCTTGGCGTCGCGCAGCTGCTGGACGGTCAGGCCGCCGTTCGGCTTGTGCGGGTTGTAGAGCACGCAGTCGTCCAGGGACATGCCCATGTCGCGGACGGCGGTGTTGCGGCCCAGGTGCTGGTCCGGCAGGAAGAGCACCTTCTCGCCCTGCTCGAAGGCCCACTCCAGGGCCTTCTTCGCGTTGGAGGAGGTGCAGATGGTGCCGCCGTGCTTGCCGGTGAACGCCTTGATGTCGGCGGAGGAGTTCATGTACGAGACGGGCACCGTCGCGCCGGCTATGCCGGCCTCGGTGAGCACGTCCCAGCACTCGGCGACCTGCTCGGCGGTGGCCATGTCGGCCATCGAACAGCCGGCGGCCAGGTCCGGCAGGACGACCTTCTGGTCGTCGGAGGTCAGGATGTCCGCGGACTCCGCCATGAAGTGGACGCCGCAGAAGACGATGTACTCGGCCTCCGGCTTGGCGGCCGCGTCCTTGGCCAGCTTGAAGGAGTCGCCGGTGACGTCGGCGAACTCGATCACCTCGTCACGCTGGTAGTGGTGGCCGAGGATGAAGACCTTGTCCCCGAGCTTCTCCTTGGCCGCGCGGGCGCGCGCGACCAGGTCCGGGTCCGACGGCGACGGCAGGTCGCCGGGGCACTCCACCCCGCGCTCGCTCTTGGGGTCGGCCTCACGGCCGAGCAGCAGCAGGGCAAGGGGCGTCGGCTGGACGTCCAAAGGCTGGGCGGTGGTCACGACACGCACCCTTTCTGTTCCGCGACAAGGGACTTCCGAAGCAGGGCTCCTGAAGTCGGATTCGACTTCTCGTCTATTTGACGTTATCTATGATAGCCGCTTCACGTCACTTTGACGATGCCGATAGTGTCGATGTGACGAATTCGCCCGGAACGAAGCTCCGGGTCCGTCAGGT
Source organism: Streptomyces sp. NPDC001194 (assembly GCF_042896985.1). Lineage (NCBI taxonomy): Bacteria > Bacillati > Actinomycetota > Actinomycetes > Kitasatosporales > Streptomycetaceae > Streptomyces > Streptomyces sp. NPDC001194. The sequence continues at coordinate 505,191 of NZ_JBIAXU010000002.1, forward strand.
CCACCTCCCCGCGCCGGTGTGCGAGCATGGAAATCTGAAACATGCGTCGGGTCCGGAATGAATCCGCGGCCCCGCTCGTTGCCATCGACGGCAAGAGTCCGACGTTTCCCCGCCTTGGGTGGGGAGCCGCCCACTTCGGGAGTGAATGCAGATGTCCGTACAGGACGACAAGACCACTGTGAGCGACGGCATCCTCCTGTCCGACGCCGCCGCCGAGAAGGTCAGGACCCTGCTGGAGCAGGAAGGCCGCGATGACCTTGCGCTCCGCGTCGCCGTCCAGCCCGGCGGCTGCTCCGGCCTGCGCTACCAGCTCTTCTTCGACGAGCGCTCCCTCGACGGCGACGTCGTCAAGGACTTCGACGGCGTGAAGGTCGTCACGGACCGGATGAGCTCCCCGTACCTGCACGGTGCCTCGATCGACTTCGTCGACACCATCGAGAAGCAGGGCTTCACGATCGACAACCCCAACGCCACCGGCTCCTGCGCCTGCGGCGACTCCTTCAGCTAGGCCTGGAGCGAGCACGGACACACGGGAGGCCCCCGGCGCCATGGGCGCCGGGGGCCTCCCGTGTGCGTCGGGCTACTGCCGGGGGAGCGGCTTGCCCGAGGTCGCGTCGATCACCTTGCGCTCGCCCAGCGGCTGCTGGAGCGTCGCCGACACGGTCATGTCCTGGGCGAGCATGATGCAGGCCCGGCCCGGCTCGTTCGGGGTGTCCGTGATCCGCACCGTCACCGATCCGGCCTCCTCGCGCGCCTCCAGGGCGTAGGTGCTGCACACCCCGCCCCAGAAGTTCACGGTCAGCTTCCGGTCGGCCTCCTGGTACGAGGCCCCCGGCACGGTCCGGCCGCCCTTGGGGGCCGACGGCAGGGCCGCGGCGTCCTCGCCGGCCGGCTGGGCCACCGTACGGCCGGGCCCGCCGTTGCTGCCCGCCACCTCGAACAGCCAGGCCGGGACCAGGCCGCGCGCCCCGTCCACGGTCCCCGGAGCCAGCCCGAGCACCGCCCCCTTCACCGTCTCGGTCCGCGGCGGCTTCATCGGCCGCGGCTCCGGGTTGCAGGGCGGCGTGTCCCCGGGGCCGACCGGGGTGTCCGCGGTCAGCGGGACCGAGGTCGCGCAGCCGCTGGGCCCCGGGTCCGTACCGCCGGATCCGGCCGAGGACCGGTTCAGCCGGGCCAGCGCCTCCACGGCCCCGACCACCGGCCGCTCCGCCGCGCGCACGGGCGCCTTCAGCTCGCCGCCGGCCGCCACCACCCGGGAGTCCGCGCCCACGCTGATCTTCGTGGACCAGCCCTGGGTGGCCAGTCCGTCGATCACCGGGTCGGCCGTCACCACGCGTACGGAGCCCTGCGTGACCCGGGCGTCCACCTTGGCCCCGCTCTGGCCGAGCGCCGCGAGCACCGGGGCGGCCGCGGCCTTGGCGGCCTCCTCGCCCACCGGGGTGCCGCCCGCGGCGGGCGCACCGCCGTTGCCGTCGGCGCCGTCCGCCCCGGGGAGGGTGGCCGGGCCGCAGGTGTCCTTGCCGCGCTTGCAGTCGTCACCGGCCCCGCCGGTCCCCTGGCCCCCCGTGCCTCGGAACTGCGAGAAGTTCCAGGTCCCGGGGGCCTTGTGGTTCACCGTGAGCCGGGGCCCGGAGCCGTCGCCGCCCTCACCGGCCACCCAGGTCTCCCCGCTGAGCCGCGGGGTGCCCGGGAGGCCGAGGGCCGTCGCGAGCCGCGCCGCCTCCTCCGCGCTCACCTCGCCGGTCGCGGCGTAGGACGGCGCGGTCGCCGGGGCGTCGGGGAGCTTCACGTCGGCCCGGTACGTCACCCCGCCGCCGTGCGGGTCCGGCTCTCCCGGGGCGATGCCCGGTCCGGAGGGGTTCGGCGCGACGCGGGGCGCCGAGGCCGTGCTGTCACCCGTACGGGCGCCCGCCTTGCCGTCGCCGGAGGCGGCCGACGCCCAGTACGCCGTACCGCCGCCCGCGAGCAGGACGGCGGCCGCGATCGAGCCGATGGCCCAGGCCGGCCGCCGTCGTGTGCCGCGTGATGTGTCGGGTTGTTCGGTGGTCACCGCTTGCTCCTTCGCCCTCGCCGCAGTGGCTGATGCGGCTGTGACGGAACAGACGGCGAACCGGTTCCCCGGTCCCCTGTCCCCGTATCCGGCTAGTCCCCGTACTCGGCCGTCGAGGCGATCAGGCGGGCCGAGGCCGGCGGGACGCTGATCCCGTGGATCTGCGAGGGCGCCACCCGGTCCGGCCGGGGGTCCGCCGGGACCGCCCAGTGCGGGGCCATCCTGGCGCAGTCGCCCAGCAGCCGTGCGAAGCCGGGCCGCGTGTCGCAGGCGCCCTTCTCGGCGCCGTCCTTGGGCGTACCCGTGTACCCGAAACCATCGGTGTAGGTCATGGGGGCACGGTAGGCACGGCTCGGCGGGCGAAGAAAGACCTACTACGGGGTAGTTTCGTGCGGTCGGCGACCGGGCAGCGACCGGGTAGTTTTGACTGTCCCCCTCGCCGTCCTCCGCAGGAGCGTCCACGCCGTGCGTATCGCAGTCACCGGCTCCATCGCCACCGACCACCTCATGACCTTCCCCGGCCGCTTCGCCGACCAGCTCGTCGCGGACCAGCTGCACACGGTCTCCCTCTCCTTCCTCGTCGACAACCTCGACGTACGCCGGGGCGGCGTCGGCCCGAACATCTGCTTCGGCATGGGCCAGCTCGGCACCCGCCCGATCCTCGTCGGCGCGGCCGGGTACGACTTCGACGAGTACCGCGCGTGGCTGGACCGGCACGGCGTCGACACCGAGTCCGTGCGGATCTCCGAGGTGCTGCACACCGCGCGCTTCGTGTGCACCACGGACGCCGACCACAACCAGATCGGCTCCTTCTACACGGGCGCGATGAGCGAGGCCCGCCTGATCGAGCTGAAGGCCGTCGCCGACCGGGTGGGCGGGCTCGACCTCGTCCTCATCGGCGCCGACGACCCCGAGGCGATGCTGCGCCACACGGAGGAGTGCCGGACGCGGGGGATCCCGTTCGCCGCCGACTTCTCGCAGCAGATCGCCCGCATGGACGGCGAGAACATCCGCACGCTGATGGAGGGCGCGACGTACCTCTTCTCGAACGAGTACGAGAAGGGCCTGATCGAGTCGAAGTCCGGCTGGACGGACGCGGAGATCCTGGGCAAGGTCGGCACGCGCGTGACCACGCTGGGCTCGCGGGGCGTGCGGATCGAGCGGGTCGGCGAGGAGCCGATCGTGGTCGGCTGCCCGGACGAGACGGCGAAGGTGGACCCGACGGGCGTCGGCGACGCGTTCCGCGCCGGGTTCCTGACCGGTCTCGGGTGGGGCGTGGGCCTGGAGCGGGCGGCGCAGATCGGCTGCATGCTGGCCACCCTCGTGATCGAGACGCTGGGCACGCAGGAGTACACCCTGGCCCGTGCCCACTTCATGGAGCGCTTCACGAAGGCGTACGGCGAGGACGCCGCCTCCGAGGTCCGCGCCCACCTCGCGGCGTAGCCCCCGATCCCTCGGACGCCGGCGGGGCTGCGGGTCAGACCCGCCGGCGGACCGTGTACGCGACCCCCGCCGGGCGCGGGGCCTCGCCCTCGTAGGTGTGGCCGCGCATCGCGCACCAGGCCGGGATGTCCAGGCGGGCCACCTCGTCGTCCGACAGGACGGTGACGGTGCCGCCGACCGGGACCGAGCCGATCGCCCGGGCCAGCTCGATCACCGGCTGCGGGCAGCGCAGCCCCAGGGCGTCGATCTCCAGCGCGTCCGACACCGGCGCCACGGCCGCCGGTTCGCCGGCGCCGAGCGTGGCGCGGACCCCCGCCACCACCCCCGGCAGGACCTCCAGGAAGCCGTTCACCTCCTGTGCCGTGGTCCCCGGCGGCAGGGAGACCCGTACGTTCCCCTCCGACAGCACGCCCATCGCCCGGAGCACATGACTCGGGGTCAGCGTGGAGCTCGTGCAGGAGGAGCCGGAGGAGACGGAGTAGCCCGCCCGGTCCAACTCGTGCAGCAGCGTCTCGCCGTCGACGTACAGGCAGGAGAACGTGACCAGGTGCGGCAGCCGCCGCTCCGGGTCGCCGACCACCTCCACGTCGGGCACCAGCCGGGCCACGCGCCGCCGGATGCGGTCCACCAGGATCCGCAGCCGGGCCGCCTCCGCCTCCGCCTCGGCCCGTACGGCGCGCAGCGAGGCCGCCGCCGCCACGACGGCCGGGAGGTTCACGAAGCCGGGGGAGCGCCCCGACTCCCTTTCGTCCGCGGGGAATTGGGGGGAGAAGCGGACGCCCTTGCGGACCGCCAGCAGCCCGACCCCTGCCGGTCCGCCCCATTTGTGCGCACTCGCGGTGAGCACCGACCAGCCGCCCTCCACCGGGCCCCAGCCCAGCGACTGCGCCGCGTCCACGAGCAGCGGCACCCCGGCCGCCGCGCAGACCTCGGCCACTTCCGCCACCGGCTGGACGGTGCCGACCTCGTGGTTGGCCGACTGGAGGCAGGCCAGGGCCGTCGACGCGTCCAGCGCGCAGGCGTACCCGGTCGCGGACACCGCGCCCGCGCGGTCCACCGGGACGTGGGTCACCGTCCCGCCGCCGGCCTCGTGCGCGTCCGCGGCGTGGAGTACAGAACTGTGTTCGACCGCCGATACGACCAGATGACCGCCGACGCGCCGGCGCCCGGCGAGCGCTCCCGCGACCCCCGTGTGAACCGCGTGCGTCCCCGAAGGAGTGAACACGAGCTCGTCGGGGCGGCAGCCCACGGCCTCCGCCGCCGCCTCGCGCGCCGCGTCCAGCAGCAGCCGGGCGCGCCGGCCCTCCCGGTAGAGCCGGGCGGGGTCCGCCCAGCCCTCGTCCAGGGAGGCCTGCAACGCCTGCCGGGCCACGGGGTGCAGGGGAGCGGCGGACGCGGTGTCGAAGTACGGCATCGGGCCACGCTAACCGGCGCCCGGGGGCGTTCGAGGTCAGGGGCCGTCAGATGCTCTCCGGAGGCCGCCATTCAGGGGGTGTTGGGCCGTCCCCCGTACGGCGGATCCATCCCTTCGGGGGCAGTAGCGGCGCGTTGGGCACCCTCCCCGCGCGACCCCAAATAGCGTCCAGTAGGGTTTGGTCCGCATAAACATCCAAACCCCTGCCTGCGTCAGGGCCGGCGACCGACCCGAATACGGCCGCGGCCGGCCGCGCGGGCCGAGACTCTCGGGAAGGCGCTACGTGAGTCCCTACGGCTCCGACCGCTCGCCGCGGCGCCCGATGCGGCGGAAGCTGCTGCAGGCGCTGACTGCGGGCGCGGTCCTGGCGACCGCCACTGGTTGCTCGTACAACTGGCAAGACTTCCCCCGGCTCGGAATGCCCTATCCGGTCACGGAGGAGGCGCCTCGCATCCTGTCCCTGTGGCAGGGGTCGTGGGCAGCTGCCCTCATCACGGGCATCCTGGTCTGGGGCCTGATCATCTGGAGCATCATCTTCCACCGGCGCAGCCGGACGAAGGTGGAGGTCCCCCCGCAGACCCGGTACAACATGCCCATCGAGGCGCTGTACACCGTGGTCCCGCTCATCATCGTCTCGGTGCTCTTCTACTTCACCGCGCGTGACGAGTCGAAGCTGCTCGCCCTCACCCCGAAGCCGGCTCACACGATCAACGTGATCGGTTTCCAGTGGAGCTGGGGCTTCAACTACGTCGAGAACGTCGACGGAGATGCGGCGACCCCGAAGGCCGGCGAGGTCCCCAAGGAGCTCGCCAACATCCCGGACCGCTTCACCAAGGACTTCCCCGCGGGCGCCGAGGGCGTCTACGAGAAGGGCGTTCCCGGCGACCGGAACCTGGAGACGGGCGACCCGGGGCCGACCCTCTGGCTCCCCAAGGGCGAGAAGGTCCGCTTCATCCTGTCGTCGAACGACGTCATCCACTCCTTCTGGGTGGTTCCCTTCCTGTTCAAGCAGGACGTGATCCCGGGCCACACCAACGTCTTCGAGGTCACCCCCTCCGAAGAGGGCGTCTTCATGGGCAAGTGCGCCGAGCTCTGCGGCGTCGACCACTCCCGGATGCTCTTCAACGTCAAGGTCGTCTCGCCCGAGGCCTACCGGGCGCACCTCAAGGAACTGGCCGAGAAGGGGCAGACCGGCTTCCTCCCGGCCGGCATCAAGCAGACTGACCCGGCCCGGAATGCGGAGACGAACAAACTGTGAGCATCCTCAACGAATCTCAGGGTGCCGCCGCCGACTCGTATGAAAACGAGCTGCCGGTACGGCGCAAGCAGCCGGGCAATGTCGTCGTGAAGTGGCTGACCACTACCGACCACAAGACCATCGGCACGATGTACCTGGTCACGTCGTTCGTGTTCTTCCTCATCGGCGGCCTGCTGGCGCTCTTCATGCGCGCCGAGCTGGCTCGTCCGGGCACGCAGATCATGTCGAACGAGCAGTTCAACCAGGCGTTCACCATGCATGGCACGATCATGCTGCTGATGTTCGCCACCCCGCTCTTCGCGGGCTTCGCGAACTGGATCATGCCGCTGCAGATCGGCGCGCCCGACGTGGCGTTCCCGCGGCTGAACATGTTCGCGTACTGGCTGTACCTCTTCGGCTCGACCATCGCGGTGGCCGGCTTCGTGACGCCGAACGGCGCCGCCGACTTCGGCTGGTTCGCCTACTCCCCGCTGTCGGACGCGGTCCGCTCGCCGGGCATCGGCGCCGACATGTGGATCATGGGTCTGGCCTTCTCCGGCTTCGGCACGATCCTCGGCTCGGTCAACTTCATCACCACGATCATCTGCATGCGCGCCCCCGGCATGACGATGTTCCGCATGCCGATCTTCACCTGGAACGTGCTGCTGACCGGTGTCCTGGTCCTGCTCGCCTTCCCGGTGCTGGCCGCCGCGCTCTTCGCGCTGGAGGCCGACCGCAAGTTCGGCGCCCACGTATTCGACGCCTCCAACGGCGGCGCATTGCTGTGGCAACACCTCTTCTGGTTCTTCGGGCATCCAGAGGTGTACATCATCGCGCTGCCGTTCTTCGGAATCATTTCCGAGATCATCCCGGTCTTCGCCCGCAAGCCGATGTTCGGCTACATCGGCCTGATCGCCGCGACGATCTCGATCGCCGGCCTCTCCGTGACCGTGTGGGCCCACCACATGTACGTCACCGGCGGCGTGCTGCTTCCGTTCTTCTCCTTCATGACCTTCCTGATCGCGGTACCGACCGGTGTGAAGTTCTTCAACTGGATCGGCACCATGTGGAAGGGCTCGCTGTCCTTCGAGACCCCGATGCTCTGGACGATCGGCTTCCTGATCACCTTCACCTTCGGTGGTCTGACCGGCGTCATCCTGGCCTCGCCCCCGATGGACTTCCACGTCTCCGACTCGTACTTCGTCGTCGCGCACTTCCACTACGTCGTCTTCGGCACCGTGGTGTTCGCGATGTTCGCCGGCTTCCACTTCTGGTGGCCGAAGTTCACGGGCAAGATGCTGGACGAGCGCCTCGGCAAGATCACCTTCTGGACGCTGTTCATCGGCTTCCACGGCACGTTCCTGGTGCAGCACTGGCTGGGCGCCGAGGGCATGCCGCGCCGTTACGCGGACTACCTCGCGGCCGACGGCTTCACCGCCCTGAACACGATCTCGACGATCAGCTCGTTCCTGCTGGGCATGTCGATGCTGCCGTTCATGTACAACGTCTGGAAGACGGCGAAGTACGGCAAGAAGGTCGAGGTCGACGACCCGTGGGGTTACGGCCGTTCGCTCGAGTGGGCGACGTCCTGCCCGCCGCCGCGGCACAACTTCCTCACCCTGCCGCGCATCCGTTCGGAGTCGCCGGCGTTCGACCTGCACCACCCTGAGATCGCAGCCCTCGACCACCTCGAGGACCACAGCGTCGCCGCCAAGGCCGTCACCGGTGGCAAGGAGGCCGACAAGTGAAGATCCAGGGCAAGATGTTCCTCTGGCTCTCCTTCTTCATCCTGATCATGGCCGTCGTGTACGGCGTGTGGTCGAAGGAGCCCGTCGGTACCACCGCGCTCTTCCTGGCCTTCGGCCTGAGCGTCATGATCGGCTACTACCTGGCCTTCACGGCCAAGCGCGTCGACGAGATGGCCCAGGACAACCTGGAGGCCGACGTCGCCGACGAGGCGGGCGAGCTGGGGTTCTTCTCCCCGCACAGCTGGCAGCCGCTCTCGCTGGCGATCGGTGGCGCCTTCGCCTTCATGGGCGTCATCTTCGGCTGGTGGCTCATGTACTTCTCCGCTCCGCTGATCCTGATCGGTCTGTGGGGCTGGGTGTACGAGTACTACCGCGGTGAGAACCAGAACCAGTAGGACCGCAGCACCGAGACAAGGCCAGGGGCCCGGACACCTCCAATGGAGGAGTCCGGGCCCCTCGTTTGCAGTCACCCCGCGCGCAGCAATGGTCATACCTTCATAGCGTGGGCTCCATGAACCACTCACCGCGTCTTTGGACGGTAGTCAGCTGCTCTGTGCTGGTGGCGTCCCTCGGGGCCGGCGCCACCGCTTGCGGGCCCGGGGACAACCCGCTGTCCGCCCGCCCGTACGACGCGGGCGACCAGGTCGTCTTCAACCAGCCGCCCGGCAAGCGGCCCGTCGACCCCGAGAAGCCCTTGGAGATCACCGCCAAGGGCACCGGCGGCAGCCGGATCACCGACGTGTCCGCCGTGGACGCCCAGGGGCGCCGCCTCGCGGGCGAGCTGAGCGCCAAGGGCGACCGCTGGCACAGCACCGCCCCGATGGCCGCCGGCGCCCATTACACGGTCCTGGTGAACACCGAGGACGAGCGAGGCGCTCCGGGGCAGCGCAGGCTGACGTTCGAGACGACTCCGGCCGAGAAGGTCCTCAAGGTCGAATTCGGCCCGGACGAGGGCAAGTACGGCGTCGGACAGCCCCTCACGGCCGTACTCAACGAGCCCATCACGGACAAGGCCGCCCGGGCGATCGTGGAGCGGGGCCTGGTCGTCAGCACGCCGGCGGGCGTCGAGGGCGCCTGGCACTGGGTGGACGACAAGAACCTGCACTTCCGTCCCAAGGACTACTGGCCCGCGCACTCCACCGTCTCCGTACGGAGCAATCTGGAGGGCATCAAGATCACCGATGAGCTCCACGGGGCCGCCGCCACGCCGTTGACGCTGGAGATCGGGGACCGCGTCGAGGTCACCACGGACGCCTCCGCGCACTACCTGACGTTCGAGCGCAACGGAGAAGTGATCAACACCATTCCGGTGACCACCGGAAAGCCCGGCTTCTCCACCCGCAACGGGGTCAAGGTGGTGCTCGGCAAGCAGTACTTCGTCCAGATGCGCGGCGACACCGTGGGCATCGGCGGCAGCGAGTACTACAACCTGCCCGTCTACTACGCGACCCGCGTCACCTGGAGTGGTGAATACGTGCACGCCGCGCCGTGGTCCCTGGAGTCACAGGGCTCGGAGAACGTCAGCCACGGCTGCACCGGCATGAGCACGAGCAACGCCGCCTGGTTCTACGAGAACATCACCGAGGGCGACATCGTCCGGGTGATCAACAGTATCGGCGATGACATGGAGCCCTTCGGCAACGGCTTCGGCGACTGGAACCTGGACTGGAAGGAGTGGCGCGACGGCAGCGCCCTCCTCAAGGGCACCCAGGAAGGCCGCAGTCCGATGGACCAGGCCCGGCTGCGTCCCCAGGTCTGAGCCCGGCGGGCCCGCGCTCCGGGCGCGGGCCCGGGAGGCCGCGGTGACCGACGCCGGCGTACCGGAATCCGCACGTACGGATGACGGCGCGCCGGCGTCGGCCGTACGTCACGCGGCCGACGACAGCCGGGAACGCACCAGGCCCGCCAGGGCGTCGGCGAACTCCACCGGGTCGACCGGAAGGGTCACCGCCGCGTCCGCGCGGCTCCAGGTGGCCAGCCAGGCGTCCTGCGGACGCCCCATCAGCAGCAGTACCGGCGGGCACCGGAAGATCTCGTCCTTGATCTGCCGGCACACGCCCATGCCGCCGGCCGGGACGGCCTCGCCGTCCAGCACGCACACGTCGATCCCGCCCGCGTCCAGCTCGCTCAGGACGGCCGGGAGCGTGGCGCATTCCACGAACTCGACCGGTGGCAGGTCCGCGGCCGGCCGGCGCCCGGCCGCCAGCCGCACCTGCTCGCGGGTGCTCGCGTCGTCGCTGTAGACCAGAACCCGTGCAGTCGACCGCATTTCGTTCCTCCACGGTGCCGTGAATCACGTTGATGTTGCGCGGGATGCTACTCCGTCCGACCCGGTGTCAACATCGGTTCGGACAGCCTCGCCGATGGAGGTCCCCGGGCCGATCTGATGGGCCGTTCGGGCCTTGCACACGCCCCTGACACTCCGAACGGCACCCCCCGGGGTGAGGGCGGGATAAGCGACCGACATAATGTCGGTCGTGGCGACAGCAACGACAGTAGATACCGGGCACGCGCACCCGACGGTCAACCGGCCGAACCTCGTCAGCGTCGGAACCATCATCTGGTTGAGTTCCGAGCTGATGTTCTTCGCGGCCCTCTTCGCGATGTACTTCACCCTGCGATCCGTGACAGGTGCCGAGTACTGGTCAGAGCAGGCTTCGGCCTTGAATCTGCCCTTCTCGGCGACGAACACGACGATCCTGGTGCTTTCCTCCCTCACCTGCCAGCTCGGCGTATTCGCCGCCGAGCGCGGTGACGTGAAGAAGCTCCGGTCGTGGTTCATGATCACATTCGTCATGGGTGCGATCTTCATTGGCGGCCAGGTGTTCGAGTACACCGAGCTGGTCAAGCACGAGGGCATGTCTCTCAAGTCAGGTCCGTACGGCTCGGTGTTCTACCTGACCACCGGCTTCCACGGTCTGCACGTGACGGGCGGTCTCATCGCCTTCCTGCTGGTCCTCGGCCGGACGTACGCGGCCAAGAGGTTCACCCACGAACAGGCCACGTCGGCCATCGTCGTGTCCTACTACTGGCACTTCGTCGATGTCGTCTGGATCGGCCTCTTCGCGACGATCTACCTGATCAAGTAGCGAACACGTCACCGGGCCAGACCCGGCACTCCATCCAGAAACACCGACGCAGAAGATCCTGACACCGGGGTAATCCGTGAAAAAGCTCTCCGCACGACGACGCCATCCGCTGGCGGCGGTCGTCGTTCTACTCCTCGCGCTGGCGGCCACTGGGGGGCTGTACGCCGCCTTCGCCCCCGCGGGCAAGGCGCAGGCCGACGAAACCGCCCAGTCCCTCGCCATCGAGGAGGGCCAGAAGCTCTACGCCGTGGGTTGCGCAAGCTGCCACGGAACCGGCGGTCAGGGTTCCACTGACGGCCCCAGCCTGGTCGGCGTCGGCTCCGCGGCCGTCGACTTCCAGGTGAGCACGGGCCGCATGCCCGCCCAGCAGCCCGGCGTGCAGGTGCCGAAGAAGCCGGTCATCTACGACCAGGCGCAGATCGACCAGCTCGCCGCCTACATCGCCTCCCTCGGCGCCGGCCCCGTCGTGCCGACCGAGAAGCAGTACGACCCGGCGGGCGCCAACATCGCCAGGGGTGGTGAGCTCTTCCGCAACAACTGCGCGCAGTGCCACAACTTCACCGGCGAGGGTGGCGCGCTGACGAACGGCAAGTACGCCCCGAACCTCGAGGGCGTCTCGCCGAAGCACATCTACGAGGCCATGCTCACCGGCCCGCAGAACATGCCCTCCTTCCCGGACAGCACCATGCCGACGAAGGAGAAGAAGGACATCATCGCGTACCTCGAGCACGTGAACGGCGACAAGTCGACCAGCCCCGGTGGTCTCAAGCTCGGCGGCCTCGGCCCCGTCTCCGAGGGTCTGTTCGGCTGGATCTTCGGTCTGGGTGCGCTGATCGCTGTCGCCGTCTGGGTCGCGGCCCACACCGCTAAGGCCAAGAAGTCATGAGTAGCCAAGACATTCCCGAAGAGAAGCACCTGCCGAGCGAGCAGGGCGACGCGCACCACGGTGGCGTAGCAGTCGCGGACGATCCGTTCGCCGACCCGGGCCTTCCGGTCCACAAGCCCCGTATCCAGGACATCGACGAGCGGGCCGCGAAGCGCTCCGAGCGCACCGTGGCGATGCTGTTCACGCTGTCGATGCTGGCCACGATCGGCTTCATCGCCTCGTACGTGATCCTCCCGGTCGACAAGATCGTCTACATCTTCCCGATCGGGAAGGTGAGCGCGCTGAACTTCGCGCTCGGTCTGACCCTGGGCACGGCCCTGTTCTGCATCGGCGCGGGCGCGGTCCACTGGGCCCGCACGCTGATGTCCGACGTGGAGGTCGCCGACGAGCGCCACGAGATCGCGGCGCCGCCGGAGCTCAAGGCGAAGGTCATGCAGGACTTCGCCGACGGCGCGCAGGAGTCGGGCATCGCCCGTCGCCCGCTGATCCGCAACACCATGCTGGGCGCGCTGTCGATGCTGCCGCTGTCCGCTCTCATGATCATGCGCGACCTGGGCCCGCTGCCCGAGGAGAAGCTGCGCAAGACCGTGTGGGCCAAGGGCAAGCTGCTCATCAACGACAACACGAACGAGCCGCTGCGTCCCGAGGACGTGCAGGTCGGTTCGCTGACCTTCGCCAGGCCCGAGGGCCTGGAGGAGGAGCAGCACGACTTCCAGACGCAGATCGCCAAGGCCGCCCTGATGATCGTCCGCATCAAGCCGGAGGACATCAAGGACAAGCAGGAACTCGAGTGGTCCCACGAGGGCATCGTGGCCTACTCGAAGATCTGCACCCACGTCGGCTGCCCGATCAGCCTGTACGAGCAGCAGACCCACCACGTGCTCTGCCCGTGCCACCAGTCCACCTTCGACCTCTCCGACGGCGCCCGAGTCATCTTCGGTCCGGCCGGCCACGCGCTTCCGCAGCTGCGGATCGGCGTGAACGGTGAAGGCTTCCTCGAAGCGCTCGGCGACTTCGAAGAGCCCGTCGGTCCTGCATTCTGGGAGCGCGGATGAGCACTGCCACTGACACAAAGCGGCCGGCGCCCTCCAAGGGCGAGCGGGTAGCGGACTGGGCGGACGGACGCCTGGGCATCTACAGCCTGGCCAAGTCCAACATGCGCAAGATCTTCCCGGACCACTGGTCCTTCATGCTGGGTGAGATCTGCCTCTACAGCTTCATCATCATCATCCTCACGGGTGTGTACCTGACGCTGTTCTTCCACCCGAGCATGAACGAGGTCGTGTACCACGGCTCGTACGTGCCCATGCAGGGTGTCCAGATGTCCGAGGCCTTCGCCTCGACCCTGAACATCAGCTTCGAGGTCCGCGGCGGTCTGCTCATCCGGCAGATCCACCACTGGGCGGCTCTGATCTTCGTCGCGGCGATGCTCGTGCACATGATGCGCGTGTTCTTCACCGGCGCGTTCCGCAAGCCGCGCGAGGTCAACTGGATCTTCGGCTTCCTGCTGCTGGTCCTCGGCATGTTCACCGGTTTCACCGGTTACTCCCTGCCGGACGACCTGCTCTCGGGCACCGGTGTCCGCTTCATGGAGGGCGCGATCCTGTCCGTGCCGATCGTCGGCACGTACCTGTCGTTCTTCCTCTTCGGCGGCGAGTTCCCCGGCGGCGACTTCGTCGCGCGGTTCTACTCGATCCACATCCTGCTGCTGCCCGGCATCATGATGGGCCTGCTGGTGGCCCACCTGATCCTGGTCTTCTACCACAAGCACACCCAGTTCGCGGGTCCCGGCAAGACGAACAACAACGTCGTCGGCATGCCGCTGCTGCCGGTCTACATGGCCAAGGCCGGAGGCTTCTTCTTCCTGGTCTTCGGTGTCATCGCGGCCATCGCGGCGATCGCCTCGATCAACCCGATCTGGGCGCTCGGCCCGTACCGGCCGGACCACGTGTCCACCGGCGCGCAGCCCGACTGGTACATGGGCTTCTCCGAGGGCCTCATCCGTGCGATGCCCGGCTGGGAGATCAACCTCTGGGGCCACACGCTCGTCCTGGGCGTGTTCATCCCGCTGGTGATCTTCCCGCTGGTCCTGGCCACGATCGCGGTCTACCCGTTCATCGAGTCCTGGGTCACCGGGGACAAGCGCGAGCACCACATCCTGGACCGCCCGCGCAACGTCCCGACCCGTACGGCCTTCGGTGTGGCCTGGCTGACGTGGTACGTCATCCTGCTGATCGCCGGTGGAAACGACATGTTCGCGCAGTACTTCCACCTGTCGATCAACAACATCACCTGGTTCGCCCGCATCGGCTTCTTCGTCGGCCCGGTCATCGCCTTCGTCATCACCAAGCGGATCTGCCTCGGCCTCCAGCGCCGGGACCGGGACAAGGTGCTGCACGGTCGCGAGACCGGCATCATCAAGCGCCTGCCGCACGGTGAGTTCGTCGAGATCCACGAGCCGCTGACCCAGGGCAAGCTGCACACGCTGACCGCGCACGAGCAGTACAAGCCGGTCGAGATCGGCCCGACGGTCGACGAGAACGGTGTCGAGCGCAAGGTCGGCCGCATGGAGAAGCTCCGCGCGAAGCTCAGCAAGGGCTACTACGCGCAGGACAGCCAGATTCCGAAGCCCACGGTGGAGGAGTACAAGGAGATCCAGAGCGGCCACGGCCACCACTGATCCCGCTTGAGGGACTGATTCAGGTCAGTCCTGGTGTCGCCACGGCAAGAGCCCCGTCCAGTGTCCGGACGGGGCTCTTTGCCGTCCCCGGGGCTGGATAGGCTGAACCCCTTCCCATTCGAGTGGGCCCCGACATCGGGTGGCCGATCAACAGCAGGAGCGGACCATGAACGTTGCGACCCCGGCAGGCGGCGACAGCGTGGCGGCCCGCGGCTGGCCGGGCCTCCTCGATGCCCTGCTGTCCGGCCAGGACCTGCGCGCGGACGAGACCGCCTGGGCCATGGACCGGATCATGCGCGGAGAGGCCACGGACGCCCAGATCGCCGGCTTCGTGGTGGCGCTGCGGGCCAAGGGGGAGACGGTCGCGGAGATCAACGGCCTCGTACGGTCCATGTACGGGCACGCCAACCTGATCGAGGTGCCGGGCCGGACGGTGGACATCGTCGGCACGGGCGGCGACGGGGCCAAGACGGTGAACATCTCGACGATGTCCTCGATCGTGGTGGCCGGCACGGGCGCGAAGGTGGTCAAGCACGGCAACCGGGCCGCGTCCTCCGCGAGCGGCTCCTCGGACGTGCTGGAGAAGCTGGGGGTCAACCTGGACCTCACCCCGGCGCGGGTGGTCGAGGTCGCGCAGGAGGCCGGCATCACCTTCTGCTTCGCGGTGAAGTTCCACCCGGCGCTGCGGCACGTGGCGGCGGCCCGCAAGGAGCTGGGCATCCGGACCACGTTCAACTTCCTGGGCCCGCTGACCAACCCGGCGCGGGTACGGGCGCAGGCCACGGGCGTGGCGGACGCGCGGGTGGCCCCCATCGTGGCGGGCGTGCTGGCGGAACGGGGCTCCTCGGCGCTGGTGTTCCGCGGGGACGACGGCCTGGACGAGCTGACGACGACGGCGACCTCCCGGGTGTGGTGGGTGCGCGACGGCCGGGTGGAGGAGCAGGCCTTCGACCCGCGTGACGTCGGCATCCCGCTGGTCGACGTCTCGGCGCTGCGGGGCGCGGACGCCTCGTACAACGCGGACGTCGCCCGCCGGCTGCTGGCCGGCGAGACGGGCCCCGTGCGCGACGCGGTCCTGCTGAACTCCGCGGCGGCCCTGGTGGCCCTGGACCCGGGCACGGGGACCCTGGAGGAGCAGATCGGCGCCGCGATCGCCCGCGCGGCCGAGTCCGTCGACTCGGGCGCGGCCCGCGCCGCCCTGGACCGCTGGGTGGCGGCCAGCAACGCCTGACCGTTTTCCGGCCAGGACCCCGGTGCGCGCGTATCACCATGCGGACCGGGGTCTTGCGCGCGGGGGATCTTGTGGCAGGATGCTGACCAGGTCACGAGTGACAGCGTTTTGGCCCCGGCTTGCTGTCCGGCAACCCTCCTTCCGTGGCGGGGTGCCCCGGGTGATGACCAGGCCGCAGGCAGAAAGGCCTGCGGCAAGCGCGGATCCCTCGACACCAGGGGTCCTGGTCTCTCGAGGAGCTTTTCCGTGAGCAAGCGAATGCGATAGGGCGACTCCGCCCCTTCTTCACCCTCCGTGCGGTCCCGAGCCGTCCGCGCGTCGAGGCAACTCCCGTACCCCCTCGCACCCGTGCATCCGCGCACCCGTCTTCCGGGACGCGTGGGCCGCGTGCGTCCGCGTACGGGCCGTCCGAAGCCATTCAGCCTGTCCTGCCGGGAGATACCGCCATGTCCACGTACCCGAACACCGCCGCCACCGACGTCGTGACCGCCGCCGACCCCGCCTGTGCCGAGCCGCTGCCGGTGCTCGGCCGGGACGTCACCGTCCCGCTCGTCACCGGCGGCGAGGTCACCTACGCGGCCCTCGACTACGCGGCCAGCGCCCCCGCGCTCCAGCGGGTCTGGGACGACGTCGCCGCGTACGCCCCGTACTACGGCAGCGTGCACCGCGGCGCCGGCTACCTCTCCCAGCTGTCCACGGACCTCTTCGAGCAGAGCCGGGCGACGGTCGCCGGGTTCCTCGACTGCCGCCCGTCCGATCAAGTGGTCTTCACCCGGTCCACCACCGACTCGCTGAACCTGCTCGCCGCCGTGCTGCCGGCCGACTGCCAGGTGTTCGTCTTCGAGACCGAGCACCACGCCTCGCTGCTGCCGTGGGGGAACGCGCAGGTCACGTACCTCAACGCGCCCCGGACCCCGGCCCAGGCCGTGGAGACCCTGGAGCGGGCGCTGGCCGGCCGGGACCCCTACGGGCCGGCGCTGGTCTGCGTCACCGGCGCGTCCAACGTCACCGGCGAGCTGTGGCCGGTGAAGGAGCTCGCCGCCGCGGCGCACGCCCACGGCGCGCGGATCGTCCTGGACGCCGCCCAGCTGGCCCCGCACCACCCGGTCTCCGTGCAGGAGCTCGACGTGGACTGGGTGGCCTTCTCCGGGCACAAGCTGTACGCGCCGTTCGGCTCGGGCGTGCTGGCCGGCCGGGCGGACTGGCTGCAGCGGGCGGAGCCGTACCTGGCCGGCGGCGGCGCCTCCCGGAAGGTCGCCCGCCGCGCGGACGGCGGCGTCGACGTCGAGTGGCACACGACGGCGGCCCGCCACGAGGCCGGCTCCCCGAACGTGATCGGCGTGTACTCGATCGCCTCCGCCTGCAAGGCCCTGACCGAGGCGGGCTTCGAGGACCTCGTCGCCCGCGAGCGGCACCTGATCGCCAAGGTCCGGAGCGGCCTGGCGGAGGTCCCGGCCGTCCGGATCCTGTCGCTCTTCGGCGACGACGCCCCGCGGGTCGGGGTCATCTCCTTCGTGGTCGACGGCTGGAACAGCTCGCACTTCGCGGCGGCGCTGTCGGCGGAGTACGGGATCGGCGTCCGCGACGGCCTCTTCTGCGCCCACCCGCTGGTCCGCACCCTGCTGGGCAGCGAGCCGCAGGCCCAGGGCGAATGCGGAGCCCCCGAGGCGGCCCCGGGCGAGCGCTCGCTGAACGCGATCCGCGTCAGCTTCGGCGCCGGCACCCCGGACGAGCACGTCGACCGCTTCGTCGGGGCCGTGAAGGAACTGGTGGCCGACGGGGCGAAGTGGCAGTACCGCACCGAGGAGGGCCGCTGCGTCCCGGCCGTGTGAGACGGTTCGGATCATGACGTACTGGGATCCGATGCCGACCGTGCGGGCGATGGTGGGCGAGCCGCACCCGCTGTGGCGGGGGGACCGGGTGAGCTCGGACTGGTCCGGGCCGGCCCCCGACGGCTGGGAGCAGCGGGACTGGCGCAATGTCCCCGGCCCCTTCTACACGGCCAACACGGACAACTGCCTCACCGGACGGCAGTGCGCACCCGGCCACGTCGGGTACGAGGACGAGTACTGCTCCGAGTTCGTCTACCGCCAGCCCCGTACGCCCGCCGGGGTCCACGCCCTGACCTGCGCGGCCGACTGCGAGCCCTTCGCGGCCTACGGGGGTGACGGCGACGCCCACTGGACGCCGGAGCTGGTCCGGGACTGGTGGCGTGAGCGGGGCCGGGTGCGGGAGTGGGCCATGGGCGTCGGGTGGGGCCCCGGCGCGACCTCCGATCTGGCGGGGCTCCTGGACGCGGCCGAGGGGGCCCGCGCGTACGTCGCGCACATCGACGGCGACCTCGCGGTCCAGCTGCGCGGGTACGTCTTCTGGCTCGCCGAGGGCCGCCCGGCGCGGCCGGGGGAGGCGCTGCCCGCGCTGTGAGCGCCCGCCGCTACGCGTCGAGGCCGATGGCGAAGGCCGCTTCCAGGTCGTGCTGGGAGTACGTGCGGAACGCCACGTGCGTGTCCGTCGCCTCGACGCCCGGGATCTTGCTGATGCGGCCCGGGATGATGTCCGCCAGGTTCTCGTGGCGGGCCACGCGGACCAGCGCGATCAGGTCGTACGTACCCGTGACGGAGTAGACCTCGCTGACGCTGTCCAGCGCGGCGATGGACTCGGCGATCTCGGGGATGCGGTCCACGCTGGTCTTGATGAGCACGATCGCGGTGATCACGGCTGGCTGTCTCCCTCGGTGGCCGTCGCTGGTCGCCTCACTCTAGTCGTACGCCGATAGCGCACCCACGCGTAGACGAAGCCGAGCGAGAAGCCCACCAGGTGGGCGAGGTACGCCACCCCGGGACCGCTGCCCGCGCGGTGCGCCGCCACCCACTGGAGCGCGAACCAGAACAGCAGGACCAGCCACGCCGGGAAGCGCAGGGGGAGGAACAGGAGGAAGGGGAACAGGCTCGTCACGCGGGCGCGCGGGAACAGGCAGAGGAAGGCGCCGAGCACCGCGGAGATCGCGCCCGAGGCGCCGACCAGGGTCTGGTCCGACGAGGCGTTGGCCGCCGCGTACGCCGCCAGCGCCAGGTAGCCCGTACAGACGTAGAACGAGAGGAACTCCCCTCGCCCCATCCGCTCCTGCGCCATCACGCCGAAGACGTACAGGAACAGCATGTTGCCGAGCAGGTGCAGCCAGCTGCCGTGCACGAACAGGGCGGTGAGCGGCGTCAGGAGGGCCCGCGCCGAGCCGGTGAAGAGCTCGTCGGGGACGACGCCCCAGTGCCGGAAGTACGCGGTCCCCGTCTCCAGTAACCGCTCGCCCGTCCCGTACGCGGGATTCAGCCCCGAGGACGGGCCGAACAGGAACACCGCGCAGCAGCCGGCGATCAGCGCGTGGACGACCACCGGGCCCCGGGCGGCCTCCCGGAGGGCCTGCCACTTTACGATCATGCGATCGAGCATGACCCAAGCGGACCCGCCCGGAGCACCGGCAGGCCGTAGGGTTACGAGCTGCGGTCCGCCGATTGACGCGGACGGCGGCTTTAATTGAATCAGCTACGAAGGAGAGAGCGGCCTGATGACGGTTCCCCTGCCGACCGACACCACCCGGTGGCGCTGCACGCTGTGCGGCAACCTCACGCGTTTCGACGTCACTCGTTCGTCGAAGGTCGTGGAGTACGTCCACCTGGATCTTGCCGGGGAGCCCAAGGTCGAGGAGCGCGAGGTGGTCAATGAGACCATCGAGTCGGTGCGCTGCCGCTGGTGCAACGCGGTGGACCAGATCGAGCTCGTGGACAGGCCGGGCGCGGACTCCTGACGGAGCCCCGCCCACAGGTGAATGACGGTAGGGGTGACGGATTGTGGAGCCAGCAAGCGGCGCTGAGCCGGCCGACGCGGCCGGCGACGCCGCCGAGGTGCTCGACCGCCCGCTGCCGGAAGGCGTGCGGCGCCGGGTCGTCGCGCTCGTCTCGGACGCCTTCGGCGGACTGACGGTCGCGGACCTCCCGGCGCAGCTGCGCCAGTACGCCCGGTTCACCCCGACCCGGCGAGCCAAGTTCGCCGGCAACGCGATGGCCGCGGCGGTGGAGGCGGACGCCGTCTTCCGGGGCCGCGTCGCGGAGAAGCTGCGGGAGGCGCAGGCCGAGCTGGCCGGCGCCCTGGAGTCCGGCGCCCCGCCGGCCGCCGCGGACCCGCTGGACGTGGCTGCCGCCGCGTACGTGCTGCGCCCGGTCGGCTGGGTGAAGCTGGTGGCCGCCGCGGGCGAGGAGGCGCAGCGCGCCGACGCCGAGCGGGTCGGCGAGGAGACCCGGCGCGAACTGGAGCGGCTGCGCGAGGAACTGGCCCACGCACGGGACGCCCAGCGTCTGGGTGGCGAGCAGGTGCGGGCCGACCTGGACGCGGCGCGCAGGGAAGTGGAATCGCTGCAGCGCAAACTGCGCAGCGCCCAGAGCGACGTGAAGCGCGGCGAGGCGGCCCTGCGCAAGGTCACCGCCGAGATCGACGGGATCCGGGGGGAGGCCGCCGCGCAGGTGACCGCCGCCGAGAGCGAGAGCCGGCGGCTCAAGTCCCGCCTCGCGGAGGTCGAGACGGCGCTGGAGACCTCCCGCCGGGCCACCCGCGAGGGCCGCAGCGTCGAGGACATGCGGCTGCGGCTGCTGCTGGACACCGTGCTGGACGCGGCTCAGGGGCTGCGCCGGGAGCTGGCGCTGCCGCCGGTCTCGACGCGGCCGGCCGACACCGTGGACGCGGTGGAGCCGGGCCGGATGACCCCGAAGGACATCGCGGCACGCGCCCTGTCGGAGACCGATCCGGCGCTGCTGGACCAGCTGTTGGCGCTGCCCCAGGCCCATCTGGTGGTCGACGGGTACAACGTGACGAAGACCGGCTATCCGACGATGCCGCTGGAGAAGCAGCGGCTGCGGCTGCTGGGCGGGCTGTCGATGCTGGCCGCGCAGACGGGCGCGGAGATGACCTGCGTCTTCGACGGCGCGGAACTGGCGGCCCCGGTGCTGCTCGCGCCGCCGCGCGGGGTGCGGGTGCTGTTCTCCAAGCCCGGTGTGACGGCGGACGAGCTGATCCGCCAGCTGGTGCGCGCGGAACCGCCCGGCCGTCCGGTGGTCGTGGTCTCCACCGACCGTGAGGTGGCCGACGGCGTGGCGAAGGCGGGAGCCCGGCCCGTGACGTCCGCTTTGTTGCTGAAGCGGCTTTCGCGCGTTTCGTAACTCCTAGCGGGAATGCCCGATTTGGCGGGGCGGGCAGGGAACGTACCGTCAAGTGCCCTGCACAGAGCGTGGGCCGTAGGTAAAGAACCTGGTCGGCAGCCAAGTTTTTTGCCGACAGGATTTGAACTGATCACAGCAAGGTCACTAGGGTCGGGCTCAAACCTTCGTGCGGCAGTTCACTCATTCGGGGTGACGGCGGAGGTGCGCTGCCGAGCCTTGCGGCCGTATTCGGCGGCTCCAGGAATAAGGAGCTCGCGTTCGTGGCGTCCCACCGTCGACCCAAGCCGCCGACCCGCACCCGCGTGAGCGTGCTCACCGCCCTCGCCACCGCGGCCGTCGCCCTCTCCTCCCACTCGGCCATGGCCGCCCCGGCCAAGCCGGGCAAGGACGAGGTCAAGAGCAAGGTCGACGCCCTCTACGAGGAGTCCGAGCAGGCCACCGAGAAGTTCAACGGGGCCAAAGAGCGCCAGGAGAAGCTGGAGAAGGAGATCTCGCAGCTCCAGGACCAGGTCGCGCGCGGCCAGGACGAGCTCAACGGCCTTCGCAGCACGCTCGGTTCGATGGCGACGGCCCAGTACCGCGGCGGCGGCCTCGACCCGTCCATGCTGCTCCTGCTCTCCTCCGACCCGGACGCATTCCTCGACAAGGCCTCCACGCTCCAGCAGGTGAGCGGCAAGCAGGTCGAGGCGATAACGAAGATCCAGGCCAAGCAGCGCAGCCTCGCGCAGCAGCGCCAGGAAGCCACCGGCAAGCTCGCCGACCTCGAAGCCGTCCGCAAGGAACTCGCCGAGAAGAAGGCGGCAGCCCAGAGCAAGCTCGCCGACGCCCAGGCCCTCCTCAACACGCTGACCGCCGAGGAGCGGGGCCAGTTGAAGAGCGACGCGGCCAAGGACGGCCAGGCCGCCGCGGACGCCGCCGGCTCCAAGGGCGCGGTGAAGGGCTCGGGCCGGGCCGGGGCGGCCCTCGCCGCCGCGATCACCCAGAAGGGCGACCGCTACCACATGGGCGACACCGGCCCCGACTCGTGGGACTGCTCGGGCCTGACCCAGTGGGCCTACGCCCAGGCCGGCGTCAAGATCAGCCGCGTCACCACCACGCAGGCCAACGACGGTACGCGCATCTACAACGAGAGCGACCTCCAGCCCGGCGACCTGGTCCTCTTCTACGGCGACCTGCACCACGTGGGCCTCTACGCGGGCAACGGCCAGGTCTTCCACGCCTCCAACCCGACCGGTGGCGTCCGCTACGAGGCCATGAAGAACATGCCGTTCCAGTTCGGCGTCCGCGTCGGCTGACCCGCCCCGAGGGTCGCGCGCCGGCCCCGAGGGTCGCGCGCCGGCCCCGAGGGCCGCACGCCCGCCCCGGGACGCGCCGTGCACCGCCCATCCGGGCGAATTCCGCGCCCCTGCTGTGACCACACGCCCCGCCGGTGACCTGCGTCTCCGGCGGGGCGTCGGCGCGTGCGTCCCCCAGGGGTCGTTGGCCGGGGTGTGACGGCGCGGTTACTGTCTGCCAGCGCGGAACCCGGCACACGGCCGCCCACGGGGGGCGGACCCGGTCCCGCGCAGCGGAAGGGAGCGGCTCCAGTGGCGTCCCATCGTCGGCCCGGGCTCGGCAGCCTCGACAGGAACACCAAGGTCACCTTCCTGACCGCCGCCGCGGCCACCGCCGCGGCAGCCATGACGGGCGCCCCGGCGCTCGCGGCCCCCGCCCTCCCGCAGGAGCCCGCGGCCGGCGCCCGCGCCCAGGTCGACCGCCTCTTCGAGGAGGCAGAACAGGCCACCGAGCGCTACAACCAGGCGGGCGAGCGGGCCGGCCGGCTCCGCACCGAGATCGACCGGGCCCAGGACGCACTCGCCCGCGGCCAGGACCGCATCAACACCATGCGCGGCCTCCTCGGCACCTTCGCCGGAGCCCAGTACCGCTCCGGCGGCATCGACCCCGCCGTCGAGCTGATGCTCTCCGAGAACCCCGACGAGTACCTCGACAAGGCCTCACAGCTGACCCGGCTGACGGACCGCCAGGCCCGCCAGCTCGACGAACTGCGCAAGGAGCAGCGCCGGCTGGCCCAGCAGCGCCACGAGGCCTCGCAGAAGCTGGCCGAACTCGACACCGTACGGGCCGACGTGGCCCGCCAGAAGCGCGCCGTCACCGCCAAGCTGGCCGCCGCCCGCCGCCTCCTCAACGCCATGCCCGGCCAGGAGCGGGCCGAGTTCGAGCGGGCCTCGCGCTCGGGCGGGCGCCCCGACGGCCTGCCCGACCTGAACTCCCTCGGCCCCTCCTCGGGCCGCGCCGCGACCGCCGTGATGGCCGCCCGGGCCGCCGTCGGCCGCCCGTACGTCTGGGGCTCCACCGGGCCCTCCGGGTTCGACTGCTCCGGGCTGATGGTGTGGTCGTACCGGCAGGCCGGGGTCTCCCTGCCGCGCACCTCGCAGGCCCAGCGGTACGCGGGCCGCCAGGTCCCGCTCTCGCAGGCGCAGCCGGGCGACCTGGTCACCTACCGCTCCGACGCCAGCCACGTCGGCATGTACGTCGGCAACGGCCAGGTGGTGCACGCCCCGTACCCGGGGGCGCGGGTGCGGTACGACCCGGTCGGGATGATGCCGGTGTCCTCCGTGACCCGTCCCTGAGCCGCCCCCGGCCCGGGGCGTGCGTACGATCGTCGGATGTCCCCGGTCCGTCGGCCCCTCCTCGTACGCGTACTGCCGCTCCTGCTGGGCGTGCTGCTCGCCGGATGCGGGGCGCCCGCACCGCGCGACGCCGCCGAGGGGGAGATCCGCGAGGCCGTCGCCGCCTGGTCGCGGACGCCGCCCGCGCAGCTCGCCGGGATCCCGCTGGAGGGATGGGCGTACGAGGTCTCCGCGGTCCGGCGCGACGGCGAGCGGGCCACCGCCCGGGCGGAGCTGCGCTACCGGCTCACCGGCTACGACGCGGCCCCGGCCGGGTCGGCCCGCGAGGTGCTGCTGAGCCGGGACGGCGCGGACGGCGGGGACTGGCGGGTCACCGGGGACCGGGCCGCGCCGGGCGCGCCGCCGCAGCTGTGGGACCAGGGCCCGGTGCAGGTGGTCAAGGGCGCCCACGCGCTGGTGCTCGGCGTCGGCCGGTCCCCGCAGACCCTGTCCGAGGTCGCGGCGGAGGCCGAGCGGGCGGTGCCCGCGGCGAGCGCCGCCTGGCCGAAGGCGTGGGCGGGCCGGGTCGTGGTGCTGGTGCCGGGCTCACTGGAGCGGATGGCGCAGCTGCTGGGCCGGCCGGCCGCCGAGTACCGGGGCATGGGGGCCGTCACCACGGGCCGGGTGGGCGCGTCGGCGGGCCCCGCCGACCGCGTCGTCGTCAACCCGGAGGGCTGGGCGGAGCTCAGCGCGGCGGGCCGGGGCGTGGTCCTGACCCACGAGGTCACCCACGTGGCCACCCGGGCCGCCACCACCGCCCGGACCCCGCTGTGGCTGTCCGAGGGCTTCGCGGACTGGGCGGCCTACCGCGGCGGGGCCACCACCGCCCAGGAGGGCGCGCCCGCGCTGGGCCGGGCGGTCCGCGCCGGGCAGCTGCCGGCCGCGCTCCCCGCCGACGGGGCGTTCGCCTTCGGCGGCGACCCCGAGGCGCTGGCCCGCGCGTACGAGGGCGCCTGGCTGGCCTGCCGGCTGATCGCGGCCAAGTGGGGCGACGCCACGCTGGTCCGCCTCTACGAACGGGCGGGCCGCGAGCCGCTGGCCACGGCCCTGGAGGAGACCGTCGGCGGAGATCCGTCCGGCCTCACCCTGGCCTGGCAGGCGAGCCTCCGCCAGGAGCTGGGCGCGCCCTAGGCCGTGTCCGCGAAGTCCCGCCTGCCCCGCGACGCCCGCTGGGGTGCGCCCGGTGGCTGGGGGAGGGGCTGCGCCGGGCGTCCGGTACTGTCGGCAGGCGATGCACAAGACGCTGATCGTGACCAACGACTTCCCGCCGCGACCGGGCGGCATCCAGGCCTTCCTGCACAACATGGCACTGCGGCTGGATCCCGACCGGATCGTCGTCTACGCCTCCACCTGGAAGCACGGCGAGGAGGGCCGCGAGGCCACCGCCGCCTTCGACGCGGAGCAGCCGTTCCAGGTCGTGCGCGACCGTACGACCATGCTGCTGCCGACCCCGCGGGTGACCCGGCGGGCCGTCGGGCTGCTGCGCGAGCACGGCTGCGAGTCGGTGTGGTTCGGGGCGGCGGCCCCGCTGGGCCTGATGGGCCCGGCGCTGCGCCGGGCCGGGGCGAAGCGGATCGTGGCCACCACCCACGGGCACGAGGCGGGCTGGGCGCAGCTGCCGGCCGCGCGGCAGCTGCTGCGCCGGATCGGCGAGGGCACGGACACGCTGACGTACCTGGGCGAGTACACGCGCTCGCGGATCGCCTCGGCGCTGACGGACCGGGCGGCCGCGCGGATGGTGCAACTCCCGCCGGGGGTGGACGAGAAGACCTTCCATCCGGGGTCGGGCGGCGCGGAGATCCGGGCCCGGCTGGGGCTGTCGGACCGGCCGGTGGTGGTCTGCGTCTCGCGGCTGGTCCCGCGCAAGGGGCAGGACACCCTGATCGAGGCGATGCCGCGGATCCTGGCCGCCGTGCCGGACGCCGTGCTGCTGGTGGTCGGCGGGGGCCCGTACGAGGCGGACCTGCGGGCGCTGGCCGTCTCCACCGGGGTCGCGGACTCGGTGGTCTTCACGGGCGCCGTGCCGTGGGCCGAACTGCCGGCCCACTACGGCGCAGGGGACGTCTTCGCGATGCCCTGCCGGACCCGGCGGGGCGGGCTGGACGTGGAGGGCCTGGGCATCGTCTACCTGGAGGCCTCGGCGACCGGACTGCCGGTGGTCGCGGGCGACTCCGGCGGGGCGCCGGACGCGGTGCTGGAGGGCGAGACGGGCTGGGTGGTGCGGGGCGGGGAACCCGAGGACGCGGCGGAGCGCGTGATCGCCCTGCTCCGCGACCCGGAGCTGCGCCGCCGCATGGGCGAGCGGGGCCGCGCCTGGGTCGAGGAGAAGTGGCGCTGGGACCTGCTGGCCGACCGGCTGCGCGAACTGCTCTGACCGCCCCCGGAGGGGACCCCGCAGGACGCCGCCGGCGAGCGCGCCGCACGGCGCGGGCCGCCGCCGGGAACCCGGGGTCCCGGACCGTGATCCTCCGCCACACCTGACTGTTCCTCAGATGTCTGTCAACACCGCCTCTGGGTGGACGGCCTGATTCCGCCCATGATGCGGCCATGACACCTCAGCTGACGCGCCGTCACTTCCTGGGCATCGGCGCCCTCCAGACCGCCGCAGCCCTCGGCTTCACCCGCATCGGGATCCAATCGGCCGCCGCCGCCGAACCCCCCGCCGCGCAGTACGCCCCCGCCATCGTCGTGGGCTCCGGCTACGGCTCGGCCGTGGCCGCCCTCCGGCTCGGGCAGGCCGGCGTACGGACCGTCGTCCTGGAGATGGGCAGGCTCTGGAACACCCCCGGCCCGGACGGCAAGGTCTTCCCCTCCACCTCCGCGCCCGACCAGCGCTCCATGTGGTTCCGCACCCGCACCGAGGCCCCGCTCGCCCAGTTCCTCTGGCTCGACGTCGTCAACCGGGACATCAGCCCCTACCCCGGCGTCCTCGACCGCGTGAACCACGGCGACATGTCCGTCTACGTCGGCCGCGGCGTCGGCGGCGGATCCCTCGTCAACGGCGGCATGGCCCCGACGCCCAGGCGCTCGTACTTCTCCGAGGTGCTGCCCCGGGTCGACGCCGACGAGATGTACGGCACGTACTACCCGCGCGCCCGCGCCATGCTGGGCGTCAACGACATCGACCCGGCCTGGTTCGAATCCACGGAGTGGTACCGCTTCGCCCGCATCTCCCGCAAGCACGCCCAGAACACCGGCCTGAAGACCACCTTCGTGCCGAACGTCTACGACTTCGACTACATGAAGCGCGAGGCCGCCGGGACGGCCACCCGCTCGGCGCTGGCCGGCGAGGTCATCTACGGCAACAACTTCGGCAAGAAGAGCGTCGACAAGACCTACCTCGCGGCCGCGATCGGCACGGGCAACGTCACCATCGAGACCATGCAGCGCGTCGTCGGGGTCCGCCAGGACCCGGCCGGCGGCTACGTGCTCACCGTGCAGACCAGCGATCTGGCGGGACGGGTCACCCAGGTCAGGGAGCTCGGCTGCAAACAGCTCTTCCTCGGCGCCGGCAGCCTCGGCACCACCGAGATCCTGCTGCGCGCCCGCGAGCGGGGCACCCTGCCCGGGCTCAGCGAGAAGGTCGGGCTCGGCTGGGGCCACAACGGCAACATCATGACCGCCCGGGCCAACCACCTGTGGGACACCGTCGGCTGCAACCAGGCCACCATGCCCGCCCTGGGCATCGACGACTGGGACAACGCCGCCAACCCGGTGTTCGCCGAGATCGCCCCGCTGCCGATGGGCTTCGAGCACTGGATCTCGATGTACCTGGCCATCACCAAGAACCCGGAGCGCGGCCACTTCACGTACGACGCGGCCACCGACTCGGCGCGGCTCAACTGGCGCCGCGATCAGAACACCCCGTCGGTCCAGGCCGCCAAGAACCTCTTCGACCGGATCAACCGGGCCAATTTCACGATCTACCGGTACGACCTGTTCGGCGACAACAGGAACTTCGCCGACAACTTCACGTACCACCCGCTCGGCGGCTGCGTCCTCGGCGACGCGACCGACGACTACGGCCGCGCCAAGGGCCACCAGGGGCTGTACGTCGTCGACGGCTCCCTGATCCCGGGCTCGCTCGGGGTGAACCCGTTCGTCACCATCACCGCGCTCGCGGAACGGAACATGGCGCGGATCCTCGCGCAGGACCCGCGCTAGCGGTGGGGCCTCAGCCCCGGTACAGGGCCTCGATCTCGTCCGCGAAGTCCTTCGCCACCACATTCCGCTTCAGCTTGAGCGAAGGCGTGATGTGACCCGACTCCTCCGTGAACTGGGAGGGAAGAATGCGGAATTTCCGCACCGATTCCGCCTTGGAAACCGCCGCGTTGCCGTCGTCCACGGCCTGCTGGACGGCGGCGATGAGGTCCGCGTCCTCGCGCAGCTCCGCGGCCGTGACCCCGGCCGGCTTGCCGTGCTCCGCGGCCCAGCGGCCCAGGAACTCCTCGTCGATCGTGACCAGCGCGGCCACGAACGGCCTCGCGTCGCCGACCACCATGCACTCCGCGACCAGCGCGTGCGCCCGGATCCGGTCCTCGATCACCGCGGGGGCCACGTTCTTGCCGCCCGCCGTGACGATGAGCTCCTTCTTGCGCCCGGTGATCGAGAGGTAGCCGTCCTCGTCGAGGGTGCCGACGTCGCCGGTGTGGAACCAGCCGTCGGTCAGCGCCTCGGCGGTCGCCGTCTCGTTCTTCCAGTACTCCTTGAAGATGTGCTCGCCGTGCAGCAGCACCTCGCCGTCGTCCGCGATGCGCACCACGGAGCCCGGCAGCGGCTGGCCGACCGTACCGATCTTCGTACGGTCCCACGGGTTGAAGGCCGTGGCCGCGCAGGACTCCGTCAGGCCGTAGCCCTCCAGGACCGTGAAGCCGATGCCGCGGAAGAAGTGGCCGAGCCGCTCGCCCAGCGGGGCGCCGCCGGAGATCGCGTACTCGCCGCGCCCGCCGAGGACCGTGTGGAGCTTGCTGTAGACGAGCTTCGAGAACAGCTTGTGCTTCAGCTTCAGGCCGAAGGACGGACCGCCCGGGGCGTCCAGCGCCCGGCTGTACGCGATGGCCGTCTCGGCCGCCGCGTCGAAGATCTTGCCCTTGCCGTCGGCCTGGGCCTTGGCGCGCGCCGAGTTGTAGACCTTCTCGAAGACGCGCGGCACGCCGAGGATCAGCGTGGGGCGGAAGGACTGCAGCTCGTCGGTGAGGTTCTTGATGTCCGGTACGCAGCCCAGGCGGATCGGCGCCAGTACGGCGGCCACCTCCACCAGGCGTCCGAAGACGTGCGCGGCGGGCAGGAAGAGCAGCACGGAGCACTCGCCGGTGCGGAACAGCGGGCTCAGGCGCTCCACCACGTTGCCGCACTCGGCGAAGAAGTTGCGGTGGGTCAGCACGCAGCCCTTGGGGCGGCCGGTGGTGCCCGAGGTGTAGACGATCGTGGCCGGGTCGTCGGCGTTCGCGAGCGAGCTGCGCTCGTCGACCTCGGCGTCGGTGACCGCGCTGCCCGCGGCGTTCAGCGCCGCGACCGCGCCCTGCTCGATCTCCCAGACCTCGCGCAGCTCCGGCAGCCGGTCGCGCAGCGAGGCCACGGCCGCGCTGTGGGCCGGGCTCTCGACGATCACGGCGACGGCGCCGGAGTCGCCGAGGATCCACTGGATCTGCTCGGGCGAGCTGGTCTCGTACACGGGGACGGTGACGCCGCCCGCGCTCCAGATCGCGAAGTCGAGCAGCACCCACTCGTAGCGGGTGCGCGAGATCAGCGCGACGCGGTCGCCCGGCCGGATGCCGGCCGCGATCAGGCCCTTCGCCGCGGCCCGCACCTCGGCGAGGAACTCGGTCGCCGTCACGTCCTGCCAGCCGCCGTCGACCTTGCGGCCCATGACTGCGGTGTCGGGATGCTGAGCGGCGTTGCGGCGGATGAGATCCGTCAGGTTCCCGTCCGACGGGACCTCGTACAGGGCCGGAAGGCTGAACTCGCGCAAGACTGCTGCTCCTCTGGGCGCCATCGCCACCATGTGGACCGACCGGACGTTACCCACCGGTAGTGGGTTCCGGATAGAGGGAACCGGCCAGATGTTCCGTGCGTCACATGACACGGCTCTGCCATGCCGACAGTAGTCGACCCCGTTTGCGACTCGGAAGTAACCGCAGGTAGGCCGCCTGTACGGGCCCCATCTACCCCCGGCTGCCAGGCGCCCCTAGGGTGGGGCGCATGGGTGGCAGGAAAAGCAGCACGCGCGTCCACGTCGTCAGCGACGTCCACGGCAACGCCGAGGCGCTCGCCCGGGCCGGGGACGGCGCCGACGCGCTGATCTGCCTCGGTGACCTCGTGCTCTTCCTCGACTACGCCGACCACTCGCGCGGCATCTTCCCCGACTTGTTCGGGGTCGAGAACGCGGACCGGATCGTGGAGCTGCGCACCGAGCGCCGCTTCGAAGAGGCCCGCGACCTCGGGCGCCGGCTGTGGGCCGGACTGGACCGGGAACTGCTGATCGAGGACGCGGTGCGCCGCCAGTACGCCGAGATGTTCGCCGCGTTCCCGCAGCCCACGTACGCCACCTACGGCAATGTCGACATCCCGGGTCTGTGGTCCGAGTACGCCGGACCCGGCACCACCGTCCTCGACGGGCAGCGGGTGGAGATCGGCGGCCGCGTCTTCGGCTTCGTCGGCGGCGGACTGCCCTCCCCGATGCGCACCCCGTACGAGGTGGACGAGGAGGAGTACGCCGCCAAGGTCGAGGCGCTCGGCGAGGTGGACGTGCTCTGCTCGCACATCCCGCCGGAGGTGCCGGAGCTCTGCTACGACACGGTCGCGCGCCGGTTCGAACGGGGCAGCGAGGCCCTGCTCGCGGCGATCCGGCGGACCAGGCCGCGGTACGCGCTGTTCGGACACGTGCACCAGCCGATGGCGCGGCGGATGCGGATCGGCCGCACGGAGTGCGTGAACGTCGGCCACTTCGCCGCCACCGGCAGGCCGTGGGCCCTGGAGTGGTGAGCCCGGCCCCGGAGCGGCGGCCTCCGCACGCCCGGGCCCTGGAGTGGCGACCTCCGCACGCACGGTAGCCTGCACGCGGCGGCCGCAGGCCGCACACTTCCTCGAACAATCCCTGGAGGGGCGACCGCCATGGCCGAACACACCAGCTCGAGCATCACGATCGAGGCGGCGCCGGCCGACGTGATGGCCGTGATCGCCGACTTCGCCCGCTACCCCGAGTGGACCGGCGAGGTGAAGGAGGCCGAGGTGCTGGCCACCGACGCCGAGGGCCGCGCCGAGAAGGTCCGGCTGCTGCTCGACGCGGGTGCGATCAAGGACGACCACACCCTCGCCTACTCCTGGAAGGGCGCGGACGAGGTCAGCTGGACCCTGGACAAGTCGCAGATGCTGCGCCAGCTCGACGGCTCGTACCGGCTCGCCCCGCTGGACGGCGGCAAGCGCACCGAGGTCACCTACCAGCTGACCGTCGACGTCAAGATCCCGATGCTCGGCATGATCAAGCGCAAGGCCGAGAAGGTCATCATCGACCGCGCCCTGGCGGGCCTGAAGAAGCGCGTCGAGTCGGCCTGATCCATGCGCATCCTGCTGATCACCGGTCCCGGCGGGGCCGGGCGGACCACCGTGGCCGCCGCCACTGCCCTCGCCGCCGCCGGGAACGGTGCGCGGGTGCTGCTGCTCTCCGGGGACGCCGGGGATCCCCTGGCAGCCCTGGTCGGGGAGCCGACGGGGGAACCCGTCGAAGCCGCGCCCGGGCTGGCCGCCGTACCGGCCGGCGGGGTGCTCGTGGCCCGCGTGGACTCCGGCGCGGAGTTCCGCGAAGAGCTCGTCGCCCTCCAGGAACGCGGATCGGCCCTCCTCGGCATGGTCGGGGCCCGGCCGCTCGGGGCCGAGGAGCTCACCGAGCTGCCCGGCGCCGAACAGTTCGCCCTGCTGCGCGCCCTGCGCCGGGCCGCCGCCGCCCCGGACACCGACCTCGTCGTGGTCGACCTGCCGCCGCTGCACCAGGCCGTGGCCGCCCTCGCCCTCCCCGCCCGGCTGCGCCGCTACCTGGCCCGGCTGCTGCCGGCCGAGCGGCAGGCGGCCCGCGCCCTGAGGCCCGTACTGGCCCAGCTGGCCGGCGTACCCATGCCCGCGCAGTGGCTGTACGAGGCCGCCGCGCGCTGGGACGAGGAGCTGGCCGCCGTCCAGGCCGTCGTGGAGGCCGGCACCACCTCGCTGCACGTGGTCGCCGAACCGGGGCCGGGCGCCGACGCCGCGCTGCGCACCGGGCTGCTCGGCCTCGCCCTCGAACAGCTCCCGGTGGCCGCGATCGTCGCCAACCGGATGGTGCCGCAGGGCTCGCCCGACCCCTGGCTGGCCGGGCTCGCCGCCCAGCAGGAGAAGTACGCCGCCCAGTGGGCCGGGGCCGGGCCGGCCGACGACGTGCCCGTACTGCCGCTCGGACACCTCGGGCGGGACCCGCAGGGGCCGGACGACCTGCTCCGGCTCACCGGGGCGCAGGGGCTCGTTCCGCGGGCTCAGGCGGACTCCCGCGCCCGGCGGGCCTGGGCGGTCGAGGACCGGCTCACCGACGACGGGGTACTCGTCTGGGTGGTGCCGCTGCCCGGCGCCCACAAGCGGGACCTCGACCTGGTCCGGCGCGGCGACGAGCTGCTGCTCGCCGCGGGCCCGTACCGCAGGATCGTTCCGCTGCCCTCCGCGCTGCGCCGCTGCACGGTGTCCGGGGCCGCCCTCGCCGACGGGGTGCTCCGCATCCGCTTCACCCCGGACCCGGGGCTCTGGCCCCGCAGGCCCTGAACCGCGTACCCCCGTTCGGGTACCGTCGGAGGTAGTACGTCCGCACGCCCAGCAGCTGCCGCAGGAGAGTCCGCCATGAGCGAGGCCACCGACCGTCCCACCGACGACGACGCCTGGGCCAAGGCCTGCGCCGAGGACCTCGCCGCCGAGCAGGAGCGCCGCCGGGCCCGCGAGGGCGCCGGCGCGGGCGGCCCGGGCGGCACCGGGACCGCCGCCGAGGAGCTGTTCAAGCTGTTCGAGGCCGTCGCCGACAAGGTGTCCGGACTCAACAACCCGGTGCTCGGCGCCGCCGCCCAGGGCGCCGTACGCCAGTTCGTCAACCAGGCGAAGGCCGCCGCCAAGCCCGTCGTCGAACGCAACCCCGAGGTCTTCGACCACCTCGCGGCCGCCGGCTCCGAGCTGCTCGCCGCGTACCGCTCGGCCGTCGAGGGCCACGAGCGGCGCTGGACCCGCGACGAGCCCGCCCCCGGCGCTCCCGCGGACCGTCCCTCCGGTGACCGTTCCGACCCGCGAGACGAGGGCGGGAGCGGTCCGACGCAGCGGATCGATCTCGACTGAGAGGGCGCCGCCCTCGGGTACGGTTGGCCGTGGCGGGGTTTGACCGGAAACCGAGGGACTAATGGGACTCACCATCGGCGTCGACATCGGCGGCACGAAGATCGCGGCCGGCGTGGTCGACGAAGAGGGCACCATCCTTGAGACGTACAAGGTGCCCACCCCGCCGACCGCGGACGGCGTGACGGACGCGATCTGCGCCGCAGTGTCCGAAGTCAGCAGCAACCACACCATCGAGGCCGTCGGCATCGGCGCCGCCGGATACGTGGACGACAAGCGCGCGACCGTGCTCTTCGCGCCGAACATCAACTGGCGCCACGAGCCGCTCAAGGACAAGGTCGAGCAGCGCATCGGCCTGCCGGTCGTCGTCGA
Source organism: Streptomyces sp. NPDC001194 (assembly GCF_042896985.1). NCBI lineage: Bacteria > Bacillati > Actinomycetota > Actinomycetes > Kitasatosporales > Streptomycetaceae > Streptomyces > Streptomyces sp. NPDC001194. The sequence goes on from NZ_JBIAXU010000002.1 coordinate 538,553, forward strand.
GAACGACGCGAACTGCGCGGCCTGGGGCGAGTACCGCTTCGGCGCCGGGCAGGGCCACGAGGACGTCATCTGCATCACGCTCGGCACGGGCCTGGGCGGCGGCATCATCATCGGCAACAAGCTGCGCCGCGGACGCTTCGGCGTGGCCGCCGAGTTCGGGCACATCCGGGTGGTCCCGGACGGCCTGCTGTGCGGGTGCGGCAGCCAGGGCTGCTGGGAGCAGTACGCCTCCGGCCGTGCGCTCGTCCGGTACGCGAAGCAGCGCGCCAACGCCACCCCCGAGAACGCCGTGGCCCTCCTCGCGCTCGGCGACGGGACCCCCGACGGCATCGAGGGCAAGCACATCAGCGAGGCCGCGCGCGCCGGTGACCTGGTGGCCGTCGACGCCTTCCGCGAGCTGGCCCGCTGGGCGGGCGCGGGCCTGGCCGACCTGGCCTCGCTCTTCGACCCGTCGGCGTTCATCGTCGGCGGCGGCGTCTCCGACGAGGGCGACCTCGTCCTCGACCCGATCCGCAAGTCCTTCAAGCGCTGGCTGGTCGGCGGCGCGTGGCGCCCGCACGCCCAGGTGCTGGCCGCGCAGCTCGGCGGCAAGGCCGGGCTCGTGGGCGCGGCGGACCTGGCCCGCCAGGGCTGACACCGGCTGTTGTCCGAACTGCCCGCCGCGCCCTCTGTGGGACGGCGGGCAGTCTGGCTATGTTGCCGTCCATGCTCCCGAACTCTGTGACGGAATCCGACGGTTCCGCGGTGATCCGAGCCCTCAGCTACAACATCCGCTCGATGCGGGACGACGAAGAGGCGCTGGTCCGGGTGATCCGCGCATGCGCCCCCGACCTGGTGTTCATCCAGGAGGCCCCGCGGTTCTTCCGCTGGCGCAAGCACGCGGCGCGGCTGGCCTCGAAGACGGACCTGGTGGTGCTGAGCGGAGGCGCCACGGCCGCGGGCCCGCTCCTGCTCTGCTCCCTGAGGGCCTTCGTGGAACGCACGGAGGACGTCCTGCTTCCCCTCACGCCCGGCCTGCACCGGCGGGGCTTCGCCACGGCGGTGGTCCGCTTCGGGGCGGCGCGGGTGGCGGTGCTGAGCGCACACCTGTCGCTGGACGGCGCGGAACGCCGGGCCCAGGCCGACCTCTTGCTGGACCGGCTGGGGTCCGCGGACGCCCCGTACGCCATCGCGGCGGGCGACATCAACGAGCCCCCGTCGGGCCCGGCGTTCCGCCGGCTGTCCGCGGAGCTCCAGGACTGCTGGACGGTCGCCCCCTGGGGCGGCGAGCACACCTTCGTCCGCTCGACCCCACCGCGCCGGATCGACGCGGTCTTCGCGACGCGGGGGGTGGAGGTCCTCGCCTGCGGCGTCCCGACCTCCCTGCCGGGCATCACGGCATCGGACCTGGACAGGGCGACCGACCACCTCCCGGTCCTGGCCACCGTCCGCCTCCCGGCCGGCGCCGACGCGTGAGGCGCGGGGTCCGGGGCGCAGCCGCCCCGGACCCCGTAACCGTACGGCGGACGGGCCCTGGGGCGTGTCCGCACGCCCCGCCTGCGCCACTTTTACGTACAGGCCCTAGACCACGGCTCCGCGGCCGGGATCGTCGTCCTCGTCGTCACCCTGGGACATCCGCGCGATGAGCGTCGCGAACCCGCCCAGGAACCCGCCGATCCCCAGCGTCGTGAGCCACCACGTCATGTCCCACTGCAGCAGCACCGCCACCAGCAGCAGCACCGGTCCGCCCACCACCGCCAGCCACGCGAACTTCGCCGTCGTGTCCGCCGGCGGCAGCTCGGGCTCCGGCGGGACGAAGTGGCCCTCGTCGGTCTCGTCCGGCTCCGCCGGCGTGTGATCGCGGGGCCCGGTCCCGGGCCCCGTGCCTTCGATGCCCACGCCCGGTGCGAACACCACCGAGCTCCCCAGCACCGTCGGCGCGGGCGGCGGCTCGGCCGGAGCCTGCGGCGCCTCCGGGGACGGCGCGGGCGCCACGGGCTCCGGCTCCACGTCCTCCTCCGGCAGCATCAGGTTCTCGATCGGCCGGAACGGCCTGGCCCCCGGCGGGTCCGGCGGCTCCTGCCCGTACCCGGCGACGATCGCCGCCCAGGCCGCCTCCTCGTCCAGCGGGGGGACACCCCCCGGGGACTCCTCGTGCTCAGCCACCGCTGGCCGCCCCCTCCCTGCCGACGCTCTCCGCGAGCCGCCCGACGAACGCAAAACTGTCCGCGAAGATCCGCTCCGCGTCATGGTCCAACGTCGCGACGTGGTAGCTCTGTTCCAGCAGGGTCTCGGTGACGTCCGTCGACGAGATCCGCGCGAGGATCCGCGCCGAGTCGGCCGGGTTCACGACGTGGTCCTGCACGCTGTGCAGCAGCAGCACCGGCTGCGTGACCTGCGGCAGCTCGGTGTCGACCAGCTTCAGGAACTGCCGCAGCGAGGCCGCGGCCCGGGTCGGGACCCGCGTGTAGCCGACCTCGGCGACGCCCGGCTTCGCGATGTCGCTCGCGATGCCCGGGGTGGACCGCAGGAAGTGCTGCGCGACCGGGAGGGCGAAGGCCATCGGGTCGTTGATCTTGTTCACCGGGTTGACCAGGACGATGCCGCTCACGGCGTCCCCGTGCCGGGCCGCCAGCCGCAGGGTCAGCGCCCCGCCCATCGACAGCCCGAAGACGAACACCTTCGTGCACCGCTCCAGCAGCTCCCGCAGCGCCCGGTCCACCTCGGCGTACCAGTCCTGCCAGCCGGTGAGCTGCATGTCCTGCCACCGCGTCCCGTGTCCGGGCAGCAGCGGCACGGAGACCGTCAGACCCTGCTCGGCCAGGTACTCCGCCCACGGGCGCATGGACTGAGTGGTACTGGTGAAGCCGTGGCAGAGGAGGACACCGACCTCTCCGCCCTCGTGGCGGAACGGCTCGGCTCCAGGGAGGACGGGCACCAGGGTCTCCTTCGACGGGTGGGGGGTGCGTAGCGCTGTGTGACTTCACCGTACGCGACGGGGGTGACACCGACCAGGGTCGTCGCCCCCTCCGCCCCGAGCCAGGGGATATGGTCTGTTCGACAGACACAGGAAGGCTTTCGAGTTGATCTACGGCGCAATGAAGTTCTCCATCGGGGGGTCCCTGAAGCTCGCCTTCAGGCCGTGGGTGGAGGGCCTCGAGAACATTCCCGCCGAGGGGCCGGCGATCCTCGCGAGCAACCACCTGTCCTTCTCGGACTCCTTCTTCCTGCCGGCCGTGCTGGACCGGAAGGTCACCTTCATCGCGAAGGCGGAGTACTTCACCTCCCCGGGCGTCAAGGGCAAGCTGACGGCCGCCTTCTTCAAGGGCGTCGGCCAGCTCCCGGTGGACCGCTCCGGCGCGCGCGGTGCGGGCGAGGCCGCCATCAAGAGCGGCATCGACGTCATCGAGCGCGGGGAGCTGTTCGGTATCTACCCCGAGGGGACCCGTTCACCCGACGGACGCCTCTACCGCGGCAAGCCCGGCGGCCTGGCCCGCGTGGCCCTGGCCACCGGGGCGCCGGTGATTCCCGTGGCGATGATCGACACGGAGAAGATCCAGCCGCCCGGCAAGGTCGTCCCCAAGCTGATGCGCCCCGGCATCCGGATCGGCAAGCCGCTCGACTTCAGCCGCTACCAGGGCATGGACGGCGACCGCTTCATCCTGCGCTCGGTGACCGACGAGGTCATGTACGAGATCATGAAGCTGTCCGGCCAGGAGTACGTCGACATCTACGCGACGGCCGCCAAGCGCCAGATCGCCGACGCGGAGAAGGCGGAGAAGGCCGCCAAGGCCGCCGCCGACAAGAACGACAAGGGCGCCGAGAAGGCCGCGGAGTAGAGCACGGGCGGCATCGCCCGCACGGGGTGGGGGAGATGGCGAAACGCGAACGTGTCGTGCGCATGTCGGTCGAGCAGCCGCTGTGGCGGGCGCTGACCGCCTACCGGTTGCTCACCATGGTCTACGCGGCCCTGCTGTTCGCCTCGGCGTACCGGGACTTCGACCGGCCCTGGGTCGCCGCCGGCTACCTCGCCGTACTCGCCGTCTGGACCCTGGCCACCCACCGCCGGGTGGCCAACGCCGCCAGCTGCACCAAGCGGTTCCTGGGCGCCGACCTCACCGTCGCGCTCGTCGGCATCCTGCTCACCCCGATCGCGGACACCCACGCGCGGATCGCCGGGGGCGGCCCCACCCTCCCCTCCATCTGGACCGCCGGCTCCGTCCTCGCCTTCGCGATCAAGGGCGGCTGGCGCTGGGCCGGCTTCGCCTCGACCTTCGTGGCCGTGGCCAACATCGTCGTGCACGGCGGCCAGCCCACCCGCGACACCCTGCACAACGTGCTGCTGGTCTGGGTCGCCTCCATCGCCATCGGGTACGTCGTCGAGGTCGCCCGGGCCAGTGAGGCCACCCTGGCCCGCGCCCTGGAGATCGAGGCCGCCACCCGCGAGCGCGAGCGGCTCGCCCGCGACATCCACGACGGGGTCCTCCAGGTCCTCGCCATGGTCCAGCGGCGCGGCACCGAGCTGGGCGGCGAGGCCGCCGAACTCGGCCGGATGGCGGGGGAACAGGAGGTGGCGCTGCGCACCCTGGTCTCCAGCGGGCTGGTGCCCACCTCCCGGATCTCCCGCGACGAGTCGCTCGGCGCGCTGGTGGACGCGTACGAGGTGGACGAGCCCGGCGCCGACGAGGGCGAGCTGGACCTGCGGAGCCTGCTCGCCCCGCACGCGGGATCCCGGATCAGCTTCGCCGAGCCGGGGGCGCCGGTGCTGCTGCCGGTGCCCGCGGCGAAGGAGCTGGCCGCGGCCGTCGGGGCCGCCCTCGACAACGTGCGCAAGCACGCGGGGGACGGGGCCAGGGCCTGGATCCTGGTCGAGGACTGGGGCGACGAAGTGATCGTGACCGTCCGCGACGACGGCCCGGGCATTCCGGCCGGCCGCCTCGACCAGGCCGAGGGCGAGGGCCGGATGGGCGTGGCCCTGTCCATCCGAGGCCGGCTGCGGGACCTCGGCGGCAGCGCCGAGCTGGTGTCCGTCCCCGGGCAGGGCACCGAAGTGGAACTGAAAGTACCGAGGGGGAGAACCCAGTGAGCCAGACCGCCGAGCCGCAGCCGCACGAGATCAAGGTGATGGTCGTCGACGACCACCCGATGTGGCGGGACGCGGTCGCCCGCGACCTCGCCGCCGCGGGCTTCGACGTGGTCGCCACGGCCGGGGACGGACCCGAGGCCGTCCGCCGGGCCGTGCCCGCCGCCCCGCACGTCCTGGTCCTCGACCTCAACCTGCCCGGCATGCCCGGGGTGCAGGTGTGCAAGGAGCTCGTCGGCGCCAATCCCGCGCTGCGCGTCCTGGTGCTGTCCGCGAGCGGGGAGCACGCCGACGTCCTGGAGGCGGTGAAGTCCGGGGCCACCGGCTACCTGCTGAAGTCCGCGGGCGCCCAGGAGCTGATCGACGCCGTCCGCCGCACCGCCGCGGGCGACCCGGTGTTCACCCCGGGCCTGGCCGGGCTGGTGCTGGGCGAGTACCGGCGCCTGGCCACCGACCCGGCGCCCGCGGCCCCCGACGAGCCGAAGGTCCCCCAGCTGACCGACCGGGAGACCGAGGTGCTGCGGCTGGTGGCCAAGGGGCTCTCGTACAAGCAGATCGCCGAACGCCTCGTCATCTCGCACCGCACGGTGCAGAACCACGTGCAGAACACCCTCGGCAAGCTCCAGCTGCACAACCGGGTCGAGCTCGTCCGGTACGCGATAGAGCGCGGTCTCGACGACGCGTGACGGGGACGTCCGCCGTCTCGCACCTCGTACGCATGTCCTCGTACGAGTGAACGGAGGGACGCAACGCCCCGTACATCCACCGGAATTGACCTTTCGCGGGCCCTTGCTGTGACTTGGGTCACCACTAGCGTGACCGTCATGCGGGCTCGCCGGGCCCTGTGGCGAAGGGAGATTCCATGAAGGTCGGAGTGCTGACGGGCGGCGGCGACTGCCCCGGTCTCAACGCGGTCATCCGGGCCGTCGTCCGCAAGGGCGTCCAGGAGTACGCGTGCGAGTTCGTCGGGTTCAAGGACGGCTGGCGCGGCGCGATCGAGGGCGACACCGTCCCGCTCGGCATCCCCGCCGTCCGCGGCATCCTGCCGCGCGGCGGCACGATCCTCGGCTCCTCGCGGACCAACCCGTTCAAGCAGGAGAACGGGGTCCGGCGGATCAAGGAGAACCTCGCCAAGTACGAGGTCGAGGCCCTCGTCGCGATCGGCGGCGAGGACACCCTGGGCGTGGCCGCCAAGCTGTACGGGGAGTACGGCATCCCCTGCGTCGGCGTCCCGAAGACCATCGACAACGACCTGTCGGCCACGGACTACACCTTCGGCTTCGACACGGCGGTCGGCATCGCCACGGAGGCCATCGACCGGCTGCACACCACGGCCGAGTCGCACATGCGGGTGCTGGTCGTCGAGGTGATGGGCCGCCACGCCGGCTGGATCGCCCTGCACTCCGGCCTGGCGGGCGGGGCCAACGTCATCCTCATCCCGGAACAGCGCTTCGACCTGGACCAGGTGTGCGCGTGGGTGACCTCCCGGTTCAAGGCGAGCTACGCGCCGATCGTGGTGGTCGCGGAGGGTGCGATGCCCAAGGACGGGGAGATGGTCCTGAAGGACGCCACCACCGACTCGTTCGGGCACGTGCGGCTGTCCGGCGTGGGGGAGTGGCTGGCCAAGGAGATCGAGGCGCGGACCGGCAAGGAGGCCCGGACCACGGTGCTCGGGCACATCCAGCGCGGCGGCACGCCGAGCGCGTTCGACCGGTGGCTGGCGACGCGGTTCGGGCTGCACGCGATCGACGCCGTGCACGAGGGCGACTTCGGGAAGATGGTCGCGCTCAAGGGCACGGACATCGTGCGGGTCCCGATCGCCGACGCGACGGCCAGGCTGAAGACGGTGGACCCGGCGCTGTACACGGAGGTCGGGGTGTTCTTCGGCTGAGCCGGAGCGGGCCGGTCCGGAGTGGGTGAACGGGCCATGGGCGGTATCGGACGTAAAGTGCCGAAACGACCCATGGTCCGTTTGGTTGTGCACAGCACGGGAGCGCACGTGGAAATCCTGGCATTCGGGGTGCAGGGCGACGAGAAGCCGCTGATCGAGAAGGCGTTCGCGGCCGCCGGGCAGCACGAGGTGCGCTGCCTGGACGTCTTCCTCACCGAGGACACCGCCCCCATCGCGGCCGGGTACGAGGTCGTCTCGTCGAGCGTGAACGCCGATCTGAGCGGGCGGGTGCTGCGGACCCTGGCCGGGGGCGGGACGAAGATGATCGCCCAGCGGTCGACGGGCTTCAACAACATCGACCTGGAGGTCGCCCGCCGGCTCGGCATGACGGTGAGCCGGGTGTCGTACTACTCCCCGTACTCCGTGGCCGAGTTCGCGTGGACCCTGGCGATGGCCGTGAACCGGCGGATCGTCCGGGCCTCGAACCGGACCCGGGACTTCGACTTCCGGCTGAACGGGCTGATGGGCCGCGACATGCGCGGCCGCACGGTGGGCGTGCTCGGGACCGGGAAGATCGGCGAGGCGTTCACCCGCATCGCGCACGGGTTCGGCATGCACCTGCTGGGCTGGGACGTCGTGGAGAACCCGGCCTGCGTGGAGCTGGGCATGAAGTACGCGGACAAGGAGGAGCTGTTCACGTCGGCGGACCTGATCAGCCTGCACGTACCGCTGCTGGATTCGACGCACCACATCATCGACGCGGCGGCGCTTCGGATGATGAAGGACGACGCGATCCTGGTGAACTCCAGCCGGGGCGGGCTGATCGACTCGGAGGCGCTGGTGTCGGAGCTGCGGGCGGGGCGGTTCGAGGGGGTGGGACTGGACGTGTACGAGGCGGAGGCCGGGCTCTTCTTCCTGGACAGGTCCCTGGAGGCCGTCGAGGACGACACCCTGGCCCGGCTGATCACGTTCCCGAACGTCGTGGTGACCTCGCACCAGGCGTACTACACGCACGACGCGGTGGGGCAGATCATCGACACGACGGTCCGGAACGTGGCGGACTACCTGGCGGGGCGAAGGTCGCAGAACACACTGGTCCCCGAGTGACGCGAGTTCGCCCCGAGTTCAGACCGCGGCCATGTGCGCGGCGCGGTGACAGGGCCTGGATTCGCCCCCGTGGACATACCTTCCGCGGCCCGCTGGCTCTTGCTGGCCGCCGCTGCAGCACAGTTCGTGTACGCCGTACGGGCCCTGCGGCCCGCGCTCCGCTCCCGACCGGGGGACCGGGTGGACCCGTGGCTGGCCTTCGCGGACCCGGCGGCGGGAGTCCCGGTGTCGCTGGCGCTGGCCTTCGGGAACCTCCCGGCGTTCCTCGCCGCCCTGGCGGTGCTGGGCCCGGTCCTGACCTGGCAGCTGGTCCGCGGCGTCGCGGCCCGCCGAGGGAAGCCGACCGCGGCGTAGCGGCCCCGCCGCGCGGAGCCGCCACGCGGAGCCGCCACGCCGGATCCCGCCATGATCCGAAAGGTCCCCGGACCCTCAGGCCGCGGCCGGGGCCATGCTGAGCAGGAGGTCCCGGAGCAGGGCCGGGCCGTTCAGGGTCAGGACGGACTCCGGGTGGAACTGGACCCCCGCGAAGGCCGGGGCCCGCAGGGCGTGCACCTCCCCCGTGGCCGGGTCGCGGGAGACCTCCACCGCCCGCTCCGAGAGGCGGGCGGCCGCGGCGTCGGGGCAGTGGGCCGTGTACGTGTTGTAGAAGCCCACCACCTCCTGCGCGCCGAAGAAGTCGATCCGCGTCTGCGCCCCCTGCGCCGGCTCCGCCTTGCGGATCAGCGGCAGCCCCAGTTCCGCCGCCAGCAGCTCGTGGCCCAGGCAGACGCCGAGCAGGCCGTGCCGGTGCCCGGCCAGCAGCTCACCCGCCAGCGCGCGCAGCATCCGCATCTTCGGGTCGGCCGTGTCCGCCGGGTTCCCCGGCCCCGGGCCCAGCACCACCGGACCGGCCCACGCCAGGGCCGCCTCCCGCAGCCCGGGGGCGTCGTAGCGGCGTACGGTCACCTCCAGCCCCGCCACCCGCAGCACGTGCGCCAGCATCGCCGTGAAGGTGTCCTCCCCGTCCACCACCAGGGCGTGGCCGACCCGGGCCGCGGGGCGGTCCTGCATCCGGAGCCAGAACGGGGCCAGGTCCGCCCGCCGCGCCGCCAGCGCCGCCTCGACCCGGGGGTCCTCGCCCAGGCGCGCCCCCTCGAAGGCGGCCCGCGGCGCCGCCGGGCGGACCCCGAGCGCCGCCAGTACCCCGGCCGCCTTCGCGTGCGTCTCCGCGACCTCGCCCGCCGGATCCGAGTGCCGCACCAGCGTCGCCCCCACCGGCACCCGCAGCGTGCCGTCCGCCGCGATGTCCGCCGTCCGGATCAGGATCGGCGAGTCCAGCGTCTGGGACCCCGAGGCGTCCACGCCCAGCAGGGCCAGCGCCCCCGCGTAGTAGCCGCGCCCGCCCGCCTCGTACCGCTCGATCACCCGGCAGGCGTTCTGCACCGGCGACCCCGTCACCGTGGCCGCGAACATGGTCTCGCGCAGCACCTCCCGGACGTCCAGCGAGGACCGGCCGCGCAGCTCGTACTCGGTGTGCGCGAGGTGCGCCATCTCCTTCAGTCGCGGCCCGACGACGACCCCGCCCATGTCCCCGACCGTGCACATCATCTTGAGCTCCTCGTCCACCACCATGGACAGCTCCTCGGTCTCCTTGCGGTCGCCGAGGAAGGCGAGGAGGGACTCGGCGGTCGGGCCCTGGGCCGGATGGCGGTACGTTCCGCTGATCGGGTTCATCACCACCGTGCCGCCCGACATCCGTACGTGTACCTCCGGGCTGGCCCCGACCAGCGTGCGGTCCCCGGTGTGTACGACGTACGTCCAGTACGCGCCCCGCTCGCCCACCAGCAGCCGACGGAACAGCGCGAGCGCGTCGGCCCGCCCGAAGCCCTCGATCCGGCCCTCGTAGGTGCGCCGGATGACGAAGTTCGCCCCCTCGCCGCGGCCGATCTCGTCCCGGATCACGCGCTCGACGGTGGCCGCGTACTCCTCGTCGGGCACGTCGAAGCCGCCGCCCTCGACCCGCACCGGATGCTCCGGCAGCGCGGCCAGGGCCTGCGCGAGCGGGATCTCGTACGCCTCCTCGGCGGTCAGCACGGCCAGCGGCGTGCCGTCGTCGCGCACGTCGAACCCGCGCTCGCGGATCTGCCGGAACGGGACGAGGGCGAGGGTGGGAAGCGGTCGTACGGGCAGCTCGGCGAGGCGGCCGGCCTCGTGGACCGGGCCGATCAGCACCTCGACGGTGTCGTGGTCGCGGCCGGGGGTGCGACGGCGCAGCAGGGCGAACGGCGGGCAGGGGCCGTCGTCGAGCAGGCGGCGGATCGGGTCGGGCGTGCTGCTGGGTTCCATGGGCTGGCGTCCTTCTCCGTGAAGCGGGGTGAAGGAGGGGCGGCCGGGCCCGGAAAACACCGAAGGCCGCCCCTCGGGCGGCCTTCGCGTCGTGCGTGTCAGTGGGTACGCGCGAGAAGTGGGCCGCCGGAAGCGGGCCACCACCAGTTCTGGTTCGAGTGCGCGTACATGCCGCCGACGATAGCCCACCCGCGAGCCCGCCTGCGAGTCCCACGCGTCCCCGCAGACACCTGTCTCACGGAGTGGGCACCGGCCTGGACGTGGCGCAAGACGCCGTAATGTGTACGAGGTGACCGTGAACGCTGAAACCCAAGCCCCCGCCGCCAAGGCGACCTGGCGAGACCTTCCCGCGGCGCAGCAGCCTTCGTACCCCGATGCCGAGGCACTGCGCGCTGTCGTCGCGGACCTCGAGTCGTATCCTCCGCTCGTTTTCGCGGGCGAGTGCGACCAGCTGCGCGCCCGTCTGGGAGCCGTCGCCAAGGGCGAGGCGTTCCTGCTGCAGGGCGGCGACTGCGCCGAGGCCTTCGACGCCGTGTCGGCCGACCACATCCGCGCCAAGCTGAAGACGCTCCTCCAGATGAGCGCCGTCCTGACGTACGCGGCCTCCGTGCCGGTCGTCAAGGTCGGCCGCATCGCCGGCCAGTACTCGAAGCCGCGCTCCAAGGACACCGAGACCCGCGACGGCGTCACCCTGCCGACCTACCGCGGCGACTCCGTCAACGGCTTCGCCTTCACCGAAGAGGCCCGGATCCCGGACCCCGAGCGGCTGAAGCGCATGTACCACGCGTCCGCGTCGACGCTGAACCTGGTGCGCGCCTTCACCACCGGCGGCTACGCCGACCTGCGCCAGGTGCACGCCTGGAACCAGGACTTCGTGAAGTCCTCCCCCTCCGGGCAGCGCTACGAGCAGCTCGCGCGGGAGATCGACAACGCGCTGAACTTCATGAAGGCGTGCGGCACCGACCCGGCCGAGTTCAAGGCCGTCGAGTTCTACGCCTCGCACGAGGCGCTGCTGCTCGACTACGAGGGCGCGCTGACCCGTACGGACTCCCGCACCGGGAAGCTGTACGACACCTCCGGCCACATGGTCTGGGTCGGCGAGCGCACCCGCCAGCTGGACCACGCGCACATCGAGTTCTGCGCGCAGATCGCCAACCCGCTCGGCATCAAGCTCGGCCCGACCACCACCGTGGACGAGGCGCTGACGTACATCGACCGCCTGGACCCCGAGCGCGAGCCGGGCCGGCTGACCTTCGTCGTCCGCATGGGCGCCGACAAGGTCCGCGACAAGCTCCCGGAGCTGGTCGAGAAGGTCACGGCCTCGGGCGCGACGGTCGCCTGGGTCACCGACCCGATGCACGGCAACACCTTCGAGGCCGCCTCCGGCCACAAGACGCGCCGTTTCGACGACGTGCTCGACGAGGTCAAGGGCTTCTTCGAGGTCCACAAGGCCCTGGGCACGCACCCGGGCGGCATCCACGTCGAGCTCACCGGTGACGACGTCACCGAGTGCGTGGGCGGCGGCGACGAGATCTTCGTCGACGACCTGCACCAGCGCTACGAGACGGCCTGCGACCCCCGCCTCAACCGCAGCCAGTCCCTGGACCTGGCCTTCCTGGTCGCCGAGATGTACCGCGACCAGTAAGCGGATCAGTACGTAGGTACCTACGACTGTGGGGCACGGATCGATGTGATCCGTGCCCCACAGTCGTTTCCAGGGCTTTTGGGCAAGCCTCACTTTGGGTACGGTTAGGTAAGCCTCACCGAATACGGGATGGCTGTAGAAACCATTCCTGCCAGGGAGGTGAACCGCGTGTACGTCTGCTCTTGTTTCGGGATCACCGACAAGCAGGTCAAGGACCACGCGGCCGCCGGGGCCTGCACCCCCCGCCAGATCGCCTCCGTCACCAAGGCCGGCACCGACTGCGGATCCTGCGTGCGCACCATCCAGGGCATCCTGGGCCGCGGGGCCTGCCCGCGCCGGGAGCTGCTGGAGAAGGGCAACGCGGCCGCCGTGCTCGCCGCCGACCCGGAGCTCGCGGAAGCCGCGTAGGGCCCGCGGAAGCCGTGGAGGGCCCGCGGGAGCCGCCTGGGGCGTGAGCCCGCGGCTCGGCTCTCGGCTCTCAGCTCTCCGGCTGCTCGATCAGCTGCGCGATGTACAGCGGCTCGCCGATGCTCTCGATGAGCTCCAGCTGGGTGTCGAGGTAGTCGATGTGGTGCTCCTCGTCCCCCAGGATCTCCTCGAAGAGCCGCGCCGAGGTCACGTCGCCCTTGCCGCGCATCACCTCGATGCCGCGCTTGAGGCGGTCGATGGCCTCGACCTCGACCTGCCGGTCCGCCTGGAACATCTCCGTCAGGGTCTGGCCGACCCGGACGTGGAAGAGCCGCTGGTAGTTCGGCAGCCCGTCCAGCATGAGGATGCGCTCGGTGATCTTGTCCGCGTGCTTCATCTCATCGATGGACTCTTCACGCGTGTACTTCGCGAGCTTGGTCCAACCCTTGTTGTCCTGGATCCGGTAGTGGAGCCAGTACTGGTTGATCGCCGTGAGCTCGCCGGTCAACTGCTCGTTCAGAAACTCGAGGACCTCGGGGTCGCCCTGCATCGCAGAGGCTCCTTCCAGGCAGTGTCAGCTACGTGACGGGGCTGGGGTATGGCCGATATCTCCCCGATCGTGCCCGGGGGAGTGCGCGCATCCTTGCACCGCCGCAGGGGGCCGTCCAGTAAGTGCCTCCTTAGTGTGAGTTGGCGTGAGTTGCCCGTATAGGGGCATACCTGGTCGTGACCACCCTGCGGCGTCTGTCACCATGGAGGCATGGGTCAGCCGGAAAGCCGGGAATCTCCGGGAGCAGAGCAACTGGAGCTTCCTCCGGGGCAGCGGCTGCAGCGCGGCTGGCCGGTCACCCACTACGGCCCGGTCCCCAAGTTCAAGCCGGACCGCTGGGAGTTCCGCGTCTTCGGGGCCACCGCCGACGGTGACAAGCACTGCTGGAACCACGAGGAGTTCACGGCCCTGCCGTTCGAATCCGTCGTGGCGGACCTGCACTGCGTGACGAAGTTCAGCATGCCGGGCGCCGAGTGGGGCGGAGTCCTGGCCCGCGACATACTCGCCCTGGCGCCGCCGTCGCCGCAGGTCACGCACGTGATGGTGTGGGCCGAGTACGGCTTCAGCTCCAATCTGCGGCTGGCCGACTTCGCCACCGACCGGACGGTCTTCGCCACCCACGAGGGCGGCGAACTGCTCACCGCCGAACACGGCTTCCCGGTACGGCTCGTGGTGCCGCACCTGTACGCGTGGAAGGGCCCGAAGTGGGTCCGCGGCATCGAGTACATGACCGCCGACCGCCGCGGCTTCTGGGAGGAGCGCGGCTACCACAACATCGGCGACCCCTGGCGCGAGCAGCGCTACTCGTACCAGGAGGAGCCGGGGGACGGCCCCGAGCTGTAGGGACGTCCGTCCGGCAAGCCCGCGGTCGGCGGCACCGGCGGGCGGCCGACCACCCCTCGCAGTGTCCGATCACCCCTCGCGGCGGCCGATCGGCCACGCCACCCGGATGGCCGTACGCGGCTCCACGCCCGCAGGCGGGTCAGTGGAGCTCGCGCAGTTCCTTCAGCAGGGCCACGTCCGCCGCGTGGCCCTCCTTCCCGCCGGGCGTTTCGGTGATCAGCGGGACGCCCTCCATCGCGGGGTGGGCGAACAGCTCCGCGAAGGCGTCCCGGCCGATGTGGCCCTGCCCGATGTTGGCGTGGCGGTCCTTGTGGGAGCCCACGCCCTCCTTCGAGTCGTTGGCGTGGATCAGCTTCAGCCGCCCCTCGCCGACCGTCTCCACCAGCAGGTCCAGCGTCTGCTTCGTCCCGCCCGGCTCCGCCAGGTCGTGCCCGGCGGCGAAGACGTGGCAGGTGTCCAGGCAGATCCCGAGCTTCGGGTGGTGGTCGAGCGCCTCGAAGTACGGGCCGAAGTCCCAGGTCCGCGAGCACAGTGAGAAGCCCTGCCCGGCCGTGGACTCCAACAGCAGGAACGGGTCGTCGTCGTGCGTCAGCTCGTCCAGCAGCGGCAGCATGTGCTCCCTGACCTGCGCGTACGCCGCCTCGCGCGGCCTTCCTGCCGTCGCCGAGCCGGTGTGTACGACCACCCCGAGCGCGCCGATCTCCCGGCCGCGGCGCAGCGAGTGCCGCAGCGACTCCACCGACTTCTCCACGGTGGCCTCGGTGTGCGAACCGAAGTTGATCAGGTACGGGGCGTGGACGTACGCCGGGATCGACTCCTGCGCGCACTGCGTGCGGAACAGCTCGTCCTGCGCCGGGTTCCCGACCGGGGTGGCCCAGCCGCGCGGATTGGCGACGAAGACCTGTACGGCCTCGGCGCCCATCTCCCGCGCGTACGTCAGCCCCACGGAGGCGAGCCCGCCGGCGACGGGGACGTGCCCGCCCACGGGATTGCGCACGGCCCGGTCCATCCCCTTACAGCCCCTTCGTGCGCAGGACGATGGTGCTGCCCTCGGGCGCGCTCTGGCCGCCCGGCACCGACTGGGCGTCCACCGTGTTGCTGAAGGAGATGAGCGGACGCTCCACCTTCACCTTGAACCCGGCCGCCTCCAGCGTCTTGCGGGCCACGTCCGCCTCCTGGCCGGTCACGTTCGGCACCGGGATCTGCCGGGGGCCCTTGGACACGGTGAGCGTCACCGTGTCACCGGTCGAGGCCTGGGCGCCGGCGCCGATCGACTGGTTGGCGACCGTACCGGCCGGGAACGGTGAATTGACCTGGTCGGCGGCCATCTCGACCTTGAGACCGAGGTCCTGGAGGGCGGCCCGCGCCTGGTCCAGGGGCCGTCCGACCACATTGCCCACCTGCACCGGCCGGCCCTTGCTGACCACGATCGCGACCGCGGTGTCGGTCGCGCGCTTCTGCCCGCCCTGCGGGTCGGTGGAGATCACCGAACCCTGGGCGACGTCCTGGCTGAACGCCTGCGTGACCATGCCGGGCGCCAGCCCGCTCCGGGTCAGCTCGGCCTTCGCCTCCTCCAGCGGCTTGCCCTTCAGGTCCGGTACGAAGACGAGCTCCGGGCCGCGCG
Source organism: Streptomyces sp. NPDC001194 (assembly GCF_042896985.1). NCBI lineage: Bacteria > Bacillati > Actinomycetota > Actinomycetes > Kitasatosporales > Streptomycetaceae > Streptomyces > Streptomyces sp. NPDC001194. The sequence continues at coordinate 554,008 of NZ_JBIAXU010000002.1, forward strand.
AGACCGTCAGCGCCACCGCGCCGTTGCCGCGGATGCGCTTGCCGCTCCCGGGGTCGGAGTTCATCACCGTCCCGCGGTCGAAGGTGTCGCTGAACTTGCGGTCGACCCGCTTCACGCCGAGGCCGGCCGCCGACAGGTCGGACCTGGCCTGCGCCTCCGTCTTCCCGAGCAGATTGGGCACCTTGGTGAACTGGCCCGAGTTGATGTACCAGACCCCGGTGCCGATGCCGAGCGCGAACAGCACGCCGACGATGACGAGCAGGGTGCCGCGGCGCGGTCCGCGCCGGCGGGCCGGGACCGGCGCCTGCTCCGGCGTGGCCCCGGGCCGCTCCGGGAGCTCCAGCCGGGACGTCCGGTCCACGGGCGGCTGCGCCGTGAGGGGGCGCGGGATCACGCTCGTGCGGTCCTCGGTGGCACTGCGGTCTTCGGCACGCGCCTGCGGCGGTACGGCGTCCAGCTCGGCGTCGCCGAGCAGCGCGCGGGCGTCGAGGGTCAGCCCGAGCAGCCCGGCGGCGTCGGTGGGCCGCAGCTCCGGATCGCGGGCGGTCGCGTACGTGACGAGCTGGTCCAGGATGCCGGGCAGCCCCGGGACGGCGGCCGACGGGGGCGGCACGTCCTCGTGGAGGTGCTGGTAGAGGACCTGGGCGGGGGTGCCGCCGGTGTGCGGCTTGGAGCCGGTGAGCATCTCGTACAGCACGACGCCGCAGGCGTAGACGTCCACGCGGGTGTCGGTGACGCCGTTCTCGATCTGCTCGGGGGCGAGGTAGGAGACGGTGCCGAGGACGGCGCCGGTGGTGCTGGTGACGGTGTCGACGGAGCGGACCAGGCCGAAGTCGGCCACCTTGACCCGGCCGTCGTCGCCGATCAGGACGTTCTCCGGCTTCATGTCGCGGTGCACGAACCCGGCGCGGTGGGCGGCGCCGAGGGCCGCGAGGACCGGTTCGAGGATGTCGAGGGCCGCCCGGGGCCGGAGCGCACCGCGCTCGCGCAGCACGTCGCGCAGGGTGCAGCCGGAGACGTACTCCATGGCGAGGTACGTGTACGGCCCGTCGGTGCCCTGGTCGAAGACGGCGACGACGTTGGGGTGCGCGAGGCGGGCCACGGACTTGGCCTCGCGGATGAAGCGGTCGACGAAGCCGGCGTCGGCGGCGAGCGCCGGGTGCATCACCTTGAGGGCGAGCACGCGGTCGAGGCGGGTGTCGACGGCCCGGTAGACCGTCGCCATGCCGCCGGCCGCGATGCGCGCGTCCACGCGGTAGCGGCCGTCGAGTGTCTGCCCGACGAGGGGGTCATCCAGGGTCGTGTCCACCCGGCGATTCTACGAGCCGGTGCGTCGGGGCCGTGCGGGGTGTCCAGGCTTGCAGCGCAGCCGTGACATGGACGGGCGTACGGGGCTCACGGCGCGGGCCCGCGCCGTGAGCCCCGTCCCCTCCCCGCTCCGTCAGAACGCCGGGCGTTCCGGGTCCAGGGCGGCTCGGCCCGTGGTGGGGGAGGAGGGTTCCGCGAAGCGGCGCTGGGGGATGCGTCCCGCGCGGTGCGCCAGCCGGCCCGCCGAAACCGCGTCACGCATGGCCGCCGCCATCAGGACCGGGAACTGGGCCCGGGTCACCGCCGACGCCAGCATCACCGCCGCGCACCCCAGCTCCATCGCCAGCGCCACGTCCGAGGCCGTGCCCGCCCCCGCGTCGAGGATCACCGGGACCCCGGCCCGCTCCGCGATCAGCTCGAAGTTGTGCGGGTTGCGGATGCCCATCCCCGAGCCGATCGGCGACCCCAGCGGCATGATCGCCGCGCAGCCCGCGTCCTCCAGCTTGCGCGCCAGCACCGGGTCGTCGTTCGTGTAGGGCAGCACCGTGAAGCCCTCGTCGACCAGCGTCTCGGCCGCGTCCAGCAGCTCCACCCCGTCGGGAAGCAGCGTCCGCTCGTCCGCCACGACCTCCAGCTTGATCCAGTCCGTGCCCAGCGCCTCCCGTGCGAGGCGCGCCGTCAGCACCGCCTCGCCCGCCGTGAAGCACCCCGCCGTGTTGGGCAGTACGGAGATGCCCAGGCGCGTCAGCACCGACAGGACGGAGCCCTGCACCGTCGGGTCCAGCCGCCGCATCGCCACCGTCGTGAGCTCCGTGCCGGACGCGACCAGCGCCCGTTCCAGGACGTCCAGGCTCGGCGCCCCGCCCGTCCCCATGATCAGACGGGACGAGAAGGTCCGGCCGCCCAGCTCGAAAGCGTCGTCCGCCATCGCGCTCAGCCCCCCTGCACCGCGGTGAGGACCTCGACCCGGTCGCCCTCGCCCACCGCCGTGAGCGGCCACTGGCGGCGCGGGACCACGGTCTCGTTCAGTGCGGCCGCGACCCCGGACGGGGCCGTGGTCAAGGTGGCGACCACCGCGTCGAGCGTGGTGCCGGCCGCGATCTCGCGCGGCTCGCCGTTGACGGAGATGGTCATGCGTACGACTCCTGACGTGCGGTGGAGAACCGGCGCGGGCTGAACGGGCGGGCGATCTCGGGCAGCGTGCCGGTGGTCAGCAGCCGGGCCATCACGTCGCCGGTGAGGGGGGTCAGCAGCACCCCGTTGCGGTAGTGCCCGGTGGCCAGGTGCAGGCCGGGCAGGTCGGTCGGGCCCAGCAGCGGGGCGTTGTCCGGGGATCCCGGCCGCAGCCCGGCCCGGGTCTCGGTCAGCGGCAGTTCGGTGATGCCGGGCACCAACTCGTGTGCGTCGCGCAGAAGTTCGTACACCCCGCCCGCGGTGACCGTGGTGTCCCAGCCGAGTTCCTCGCTGGTGGCCCCGATGACGAGCTCGCCGTTCTCGCGCGGCACCAGGTACACGTGGCTGCCGCGCACCACCGCCCGCACCGTCCGCGACAGGAACGGCGCGTACGCCGGCGGCACCGCGAGCCGCAGCACCTGCCCCTTCACCGGCCGTACGGGAGGCAGCACCTGCTCCGGTACGCCGGCCAGCCGGCCGCTGAGCGAGCCCGCGGCCAGGACCACCTGGTCCGCGCGCAGCTCCGTGCCGTCGTCGAGCCGTACGCCGACGGCCCGGTCGGCCGCGGTCAGCAGCCGCTCCGCGGCCGCCCTGCGGATCTCCACGCCGGCGCCCTCGCAGGCGGCCAGCAGCGCGGCCGCCAGCCGGCGCGGGTCGACCTGGTGGTCCCCGTCCACGCGCAGGCCGCCCCGTACGCCCGGGGCCAGCATCGGCTCCAGGCGGCGGCACTCGCGGCCGGTGAGCCACTCGGACTCCAGGCCGCAGCGGCGCTGGAGGGCGTGCAGCTCCCGCAGGTGGAGCCGGTCGTCGGCGTCGAGGGCGACGGCGAGCGTGCCGCAGGCCCGGTATCCGATGTCCGTCCCGCCGCCGGCCTCGGCCAGCTCGGCGGCGAACTCCGGGTAGCGGGCGGCGGAGGCGAGGTTGAGCCCGAGCAGGGTCTCCTCGCCGTAGTGGAGCTCCGTGACGGCGGCGAGCATGCCGGCCGCGACCTGCGCCGCGCCACCGCCGGGCGCGGGATCGGCGAGTACGGTCCGCAGTCCGTGCTGGGCCGCCCGCCAGGCGGTGACCAGGCCGATGATCCCGCCCCCGATGACGAGGACGTCGGACCCCGCGGCCCGCGCGGATCCGGTGGATGCGACGGATCCCGCGTCGGATCCCTTCCGAGATGAGTGCATGGGCGTCCAGCCCCTCCCTTCGCCGGCATGACCCGGATCAGGTTCGTACGGTCGGAGGCCGCTCAGCCTCCCTCTCAGCCCGGTCCGCCCGGACTCCCGCGATAGGTACGGGCGCCAGCCTAACCCCGCCGCCGGGGGCGGGTAAGGCTGCCTCCCCGGCCGCCGCGCCGGGCCGCTGTTCCTGACGAGCCGTCAGATCGCTAGGCTGGGGGTCGTGAGCGAGCAGACGGAACAGACTCAGAGCGGCGTCGTCATCGTCGGCGCCGGAATGGCCGGAGTGCAGACCGCGGTCGCGCTGCGGGAGCAGGGGTGGCGCGGCCCGATCACCCTGCTGGGTGCCGAGCCGCACCAGCCGTACGACCGGCCTCCGCTGTCGAAGGCGGTGCTGCTCGGCAAAGCCGAGGACTCCGCGTTCGACGTGGACTTCGAGGGGCTCGACGTCGTGCTCCGGCTCGGGGTGGAGGTCACCGGGCTGCGGGCCGCCGAGCGCGAGCTGGACACCGAGGCGGGACCGGTCCCGTACGAGGTCCTGGTCCTGGCGACCGGCGCCGAACCGCTGACCCTGCCCGGGGCCGAGGGCGTCCCCGGCGTGCACCTGCTGCGCACCCTGGACGACGCGGCCCGGCTCCGGCCGGTGCTGGCCCGGACGCCGGCGACCGTGGTGGTCGGAGCGGGCTGGATCGGCGCCGAGTTCGCCACGGCCGCGCGCGAGGTGGGCTGCGCGGTGACCGTGGTCGAGGCGGCGGACCGGGTGCTGGCCGGGGCGCTGCCCGCGGAGGTCGCGGCCCCGATGGCCCACTGGTACGAGGAGGCCGGGGCCGCCCTGCTGACCGGCGCCAAGGTCTCCTCGGTGGAGCCCGGGCGGGTCCTGCTCGCGGACGGGCGGGAGCTGCCGGCCGGAGCGGTGGTGGTGGGCATCGGGGCCCGGCCGGCGACCCGGTGGCTCGCGGACTCCGGGGTCGAGCTCGGGCCGGAGGGCGCGGTCACGGCGGACGAGTACCTGAGGACCACCCTGCCCGGGGTGTACGCGGTCGGCGACTGCGCCTCGTTCCCGTCGGCCCGCTACGGGGCGCGGCTGCTGGTGCACCACTGGGACAACGCCCTGCAGGGACCGCGGGTGGTCGCGGCGAACATCGTGGCCGGGAGCGCGCTGCAGGTGTACGACCCGGTGCCGTACTTCTGGTCGGAGCAGTTCGGGCGCTTCGTGCAGTACGCGGGGCACCACGCGGGCGCCGACGAGCTGGTGTGGCGCGGGGACCCCGCCGAGGCGGGCTGGTCGGTGTGCTGGCTCCGGGGCGGGGCGCTGGCCGCGGTCCTGGCGGTGGGCCGGCCGCGGGACCTGGCGCAGGGGCGGAAGCTGATCGAGGCGGGTACCCCGGTGGACCCGGCCAAGGTCGCCGACTCCGCGGTCCCGCTGAAAGCGGCGCTGGTCTAGGGCGCGCGGGCGGTGCCCGGGGACCCGGACGGGTCGGCCCGGGTACCGGGTGTCGGTCCGAGGTGGCAGGCTTGTGCCCGTGACCGAGATTGACGCAAAGATCGACGCCCTTGTCCCCGCCTGGCTGTACGTCCCCGACATCGCCGAGATGCTCGACATCGAAGTGACCCGGGTCCGCCAGCTGGTCAAGGAAGGTCAGCTGATCGCCGTACGCCGGGGCGAGAACCGTTCGCTCCAGGTGCCCGCCCCCTTCATCGACGGCGACAAGATCGTCAAGGGCCTGCCCGGCCTGCTGACCGTGCTCCGCGACGACGGCTTCTCCGACGAGGAGATCCTGGAGTGGATGTTCACCCCGGACCCGACCCTGCCCGGCACCCCCGCGCAGGCGCTGAGCGAGAATCGCGGCACGGAGGTGAAGCGCCGCGCTCAGGCGCTCGCCCTCTGACCCGAGAGATCCGGGCGTCCGGAGAGATCCGGGCCGCCGGAGCAAGCCGGCCGCCCGGGTGATCCGGGCCGCCTGATCCATCCGCGGTGCGCGGGCCCGGACGGCCCGTGCACCGCATCCACCCCGGGGGGTACCCATGTCCGCGATCGTGTCCGCGAGCGCCCAGCTGTCCGATGCCCGGCTCTACCTGTGCACGGACGCCCGCAAGCGGCAGGGGGACCTCCCCGAGTTCCTCGACGCGGTCCTGGCGGGGGGCGTGGACATCGTCCAGCTCCGGGACAAGGGCATGGAGGCCGGCGAGGAGCTCGAGCACCTGCGGGTGTTCGCCGACGCCGCCCGCCGGCACGGCCGGCTCCTCGCGGTGAACGACCGCGCCGACGTCGCCCACGCCATCGGCTCCGACGTCCTGCACCTGGGCCAGGGCGACATCCCGGTGCCCGCCGCCCGCGCGATCCTCGGCGAGTCCGTCCTCGTCGGCCGGTCCTGCCACGCCGAGTCCGAGGTGGACGCGGCCGTCGCGGAGCCGGGCGTGGACTACTTCTGCACCGGCCCCTGCTGGCCCACCCCCACCAAGCCCGGCCGGTACGCCCCCGGCCTCGGACTGGTCCGGTACGCGGCCTCGCTGGCCCCCGCCCGCCCCTGGTTCGCCATCGGCGGCATCGACGCCGGCAACCTCGACGAGGTCCTCGACGCCGGAGCCACCCGCATCGTCGTCGTCCGCGCGCTGACCGAGGCCACCGACCCGGGCGCGGCCGCCGCCGACCTGGCCAAGCGGGTCCGCGAGCGCGTTTCCTCCTAAGCCCCGTCCCGGCGCAGGTGCAGGTGTCCAAAAACGTGTCCAAAAGGCGGACACGGCTTCGGCGTCCGGGTGGGCGCGTCTAACCTGCCCGTATGGCCCTTGGTACCGCTTCCACCCGCACGGACCGCGCACGCACGGTCCGCGACCTGCTGGCGTCCGGGAGCCCGTCGTACTCCTTCGAGTTCTGGGCCCCGAAGACGGAGAAGGGCGAGCGCAACCTCTGGAACGCGCTGCGCCGGATCGAGGCGGTGGGCCCGAGCTTCGTCTCCGTGACCTACGGGGCCGGAGGCTCCACCCGCGGCGGCACCGTCAAGGCCACCCAGGAGATCGCCGCCGACACCACGCTGACCCCCGTCGCGCACCTCACCGCGGTCGACCACTCCATCGCCGAGCTGCGCCACGTGATCGGCCAGTTCGCCGACGCGGGCATCCGCAACATGCTGGCCCTGCGCGGCGACCCGCCCGGCGACCCCATGGGTCCCTGGGTCGCCCACCCCGAGGGCGTCCACTACGCCGCCGACCTCGTCCGGCTGCTCAAGGAGTCCGGCGACTTCTGCGTGGGCGTCGCGGCCTTCCCCGACATGCACCCGCGCTCGGAGGACTGGGACACGGACATCCGTCACTTCGTGGACAAGTGCCGCGCGGGAGCGGACTATGCGATCACCCAGATGTTCTTCGATCCGGAGAATTATCTGCGGCTGCGCGACAGCACGCAGAAGGCGGGCTGCGATACCCCGATCATCCCCGAGGTCATGCCTGTTGTGGGCATCAAGCAGCTCGACCGGCTGCCACAACTCAGCAACGCAGTCTTCCCCGCAGCCGTCAAAGAGCGCATGCTCGCCGTCAAGGACGATGCAGCCGCTGTACGCTCCATTGGGATCGAGTTCGCCACGGAGTTCTGCGCGCGGCTGCTGTCCGAGGGTGTCCCGGGGCTGCACTTCATCACGCTGAACAATTCCACGGCGACTCTCGAGATCTACGAGAACCTGGGCCTGCACCAGCGGGCCTGATCGGCCGGTCTCCGTTTCCTGGCGGGGCGGCCGTACCGAGAGGTGCCACGCATGGGAATGACGGTCCTCTACATCGCGTTCGGTTTCGTCGCGCTGTGGCTGCTTGCCGAGGTCCTGATGCAGTACAAGGCCCGGCTGCGCTGGCGGTTGCTCGCGTTCGCCGGGTTCCTCGGTGTGGTCGCCGGGGTCGTCCTGCCGTCGGTGCCGGTCATCGGCCTCGGCGCGGCCGCGTTCGCCCTGGGCCAGACCCTGGTGACGCTCTCCTTCCGCAAGGGCTTCGAGGCCGGCTGGGCGCTGCGCCGCGGCGGCGAGCCCGTACGCCAGCAGACCCGGCGCCGCAAGGCGGGCGGCGCGCGCCCCGAGCCCGCGCTGAAGGTGACCGGGCTGGAGTACGGTCCCGGCGGGACGGAGCCGGACCCCGAGGGCGCGGACCGGGCCGACGAGCCCGACCAGGCGCGGCCGGAGCCGCAGTTCCATGCCGCGACCGAGAACTACTACAGCCCGGAGCCGCTGCCCGAGGACACGGGCTCGTACGGGATACAGAGCTTCGCCCCCACCGCCGACGCGGGCCGGACGGCCGCCTTCGCCCCGCCGTTCCCCACGGCCGAGCAGGACGCCCACCAGTACGCGGCCCAGTACGACGGCCAGGGCTATGACGGCCAGGGCTACGCCCCGCAGGGCCAGGGCGGCTACGACTACTCCGGCGGCTACCCGGCGGGCGGCGAACAGCAGGTCTACGCCGCCTACTCGGACCCGTACATCGGCACCGGCGGGGCCGTGATCCCGCAACAGCCGTACGACTACACCCCGTACGCCGGCTACTCGGGCGCCGACCCGTACGCGAGCGCAGGCGGGCAGCAGCAGTACGCGATGGACACCCCGCCCGGCGGGGTGTGGGTGCCGCAGCAGCGGTCCACCGAGGGGGCCGCCGCGGGCTACCCCGGGGACGAGCAGAACCCGTACCCGCAGCAGCAGCAACCGCAGCAGTACCCGTACCAGGGCACCGGCGAGTACGAGCAGTACCGCTACTGACGCAGGCGGGACGGACAGGCGCGCGCGAGCCCCCGGGGGACCCTCCCCGGGGGCTCGGTCGTCACGGGGAGGTCACCGGGAGCCGCGGAAGTCCGCGCCCTCCACGATCAGCCCGGCCACCAGGGCCCCGGTCATCCCCGCGTGCGCGAGCCCGCCGCCTGGGTGCGCCCAGCCGCCCGCGAGGAACAGCCCGGGCAGGGCCGTGGTGTTGGCGGGATAGAGCAGGGCGCCGCCCGCTCCGGCCAGTGCGGGCGCGGGCACCGCACCGCCCTGTGCGCCGGTGTCCGCCTCGATGTCCGCCGGAGTGCGCTCGTGCGTCCACAGCAGCCGCTCCCGCAGTCCGGGCACCGCCCTGGCCGCCAGGTCCAGCAGCTCCTGCGCGCGCGGCGCAGGGGCGTCCCCAGGGCCGCAGAGGGCGCTCACGGTGACCGCCTCGTGGTCGGCGTCGGGCCGCACGGCGGGGTCGTCGGGGCGCAGCACCGTCAGCTGGGCGGCGGGGGAGTGGACCAGGGTGCGGTGGACGGCGTCCGCGGGCCGCGCGCCGCGCAGCGCGAGCAGGAGGGTGGTCCGCCCGGGCACCCCCGGCCCGCGGGCGGGGGCGCCGCCGTCCGGCAGCGGGACCCGCAGCTGCCGCGGGTCGACCGCACAGACCACGTGGTCGGCGGCGGCCTCGGAGCCGTCGGCCAGCAGCAGCCCGGCGGCCCGGCCGTCCCGCTCCAGGACCTCCCGTACCGGCGCGTCGAAGACGAAGGCCACCTTCCGTTCGAGGCAGCGCTCGTACACGGCCGTGGCCAGCGCCCGCATCCCGCCGCGCGCGTACCAGCTGCCGAAGGTCTGCTCCATGTACGGGAGCACCGCCGCCGAGGCGGGCGCGGTGGCGGGGTCGACCCCGTACGCCCGCACCCGGGCGGCGAGCAGTGCGCCGAGCTCCCCGCCCAGCTCGCGCTCGGCCACCTCGGCGAGGGTCGGCGGGCGGCGGCGCAGCAGGCCGCTCTTGCGCAGGGCGGGGTACGGGTCCGCGCCCAGCACCTGCCAGTCGGGGCGCAGCGGCTCCTCCAGCAGGGGGCGCCGGGTCGCGTTCCAGGCGTCCCGGGCGCGGCCCAGGACCGCGTTCCAGCGCTCTCCCGCGCCGGCGCCGAAGGCCTGGTCGAGGACGGCGGCGGCGCCGCCCCGCGAGCCGCCCGGGAGGGTGACGGCGGTGCCGTCGGCGAGGACGTGGCGGACGGCGGGGTCGACCTGCACCAGATCGACGCAGTCCTCCAGGGGCCGCTTGCCGGTCTTGACGAACAGGTCGCGGTAGACGGCGGGCAGGTGCAGCAGGCCCGGACCGGTGTCGAAGGCGAAGCCGTCCCGTTCGTACCGGCCGACCGATCCGCCGTACGTGGACCCGCGCTCGTACACCGTCACCTGGTGCCCCGCCACGGCCAGCCGGGCCGCCGTAGCCATCGCGCCCATGCCGGCGCCGATCACCGCAATTCGTGCCATGCGGATGACCCTATCGAGCGGGATCGGGCGGGATCGGGCGGGATCGAGGGGAGGCGGGCGGGAGGCCGGGCGGGGCCGGTGGGAGGTCGGCCGAGGTCAGCGGGGTGGCACCGCGGCCCGCGCGGCCGCCTCGCGCTCCTCGGCCGCCAACCGCTTCTCCTCGCGGCGCTGGGCCCGGCGGCGCAGGAAGCGGCGGATCCGGCTCCACAGGAAGACGAGTATGGCCAGACCGGCCGCCAGCAGGACGGCCGCGATGATCGCGGCGGCCTGGGGGTTGAACATCGCGAAGGTGACGATGCCCGCCACGCCGAGGTCCTCGGCGGTGCTGAGCGCGATGTTGCTGAACGGTTCCGGCGAGGTGTTGACGGCCATCCGGGTGCCGGCTTTGACGAAATGGCTGGCCAGCGCGGTGGACCCGCCGACCGCGCCGGCGGCGATGTCGGAGAGCGAGCCGCTCTGGCCGGCCAGCAGGGCGCCGACCACCGCCCCGGCCAGCGGGCGGATCACGGTGTGCACCGCGTCCCAGACGGAGTCCACGTACGGGATCTTGTCGGCGACGGCCTCGCAGAGGAACAGCACGCCCGCGACGATCAGCACGTCGGTGCGCTGGAGGGACGCGGGGACCTCGTCGGTCAGTCCGGTCGCGCCGAAGAGGCCGAGCAGGAGGACCACGGCGTACGCGTTGATCCCGCTGGCCCAGCCGCTGGTGAAGACCAGGGGGAGCACACTCACCGGGCCATCATGCCGCAGGACCTTGTCGCGGCAGGGGCGATCGGGGAGAAGGGGCGCGGAGGACCGGCGCGGCAGAGCCGTGAGGGGACGGCCGCGCCACGGCGGCCGTCCCCTCACTCATGTCTGCGGGGGGCCTACTGCCCCTGTTCGTCGCGGCGGCGCTGCCACCGCTCCTCGATGCGGGTCATCATCGACCGACGCTGCCGGTTGCGGCCGTGGGCCGAACCGCCTGCACTGCCGGAGACGGGCTGCTCGCCAGGCTTGGGTGCCTTGCGCCAACCGGTGACCACGAGGACCGTACAGCCGAGCATGACGAGGAATCCCACCACGCTGACCCAGAGTACGTTCGGAATGATCACACCGGTCATGAGGAGCGCGATACCCACCACAATGCCTGCGACTGCCTGGTAGACCCGTCGCCGGGTGTACGTACGCAGTCCGCTTCCCTCAAGCGCTGTCGCGAACTTGGGATCTTCGGCGTACAGCGCTCGCTCCATCTGCTCGAGCATTCGCTGCTCGTGCTCCGAGAGCGGCACGGGAGTCCTCCTCATCCGTCGGTCGCGGGGGGTAGCGACCAGGGGTCCCCTTCAGGATAGGCGGGGAATCGCCCCCGTGATACCCGCCCTCTGCGCAAGGTTCCAAAACACCGCCCGAAGAAGGCAGCGCCCGAAAAGGCGCCGCCCGAGCAAACCTTGCGCGAAACCGTACCGCCGGGTGGGCGGTCATGAGGCGCTTATTCCCCACTGGCCCGTCCACCATGCCGGTCACTGCGCACGATCATACGGGGCCGGGCGTCTGAACGGAGGGTGTCCGGCGTACTCCCTGAGCGGAACTCCGCAGATCAGGCGCGCTTGCCGCCCAGGACGTGCAACTGCGTGGCGACCGCGTGGAAGGCCGGCAGCTCGGCGGCCGCCTCCTCCAGGCGCAGCAGCGCCTCGACCGCGCCCGGCTCGGTGTCGACCAGGACGCCGGGGACGAGGTCGGCGAAGATGCGGACCCCGTGCACCGAACCGACCTCCAGGCCGGCTCCGCCGACCAGCTCCGCGAGCTGTTCGGCGGTGAAGCGGCGCGGGACCGGGTCGCCCGCGCCCCAGCGGCCGGCCGGGTCGGTGAGCGCCGTACGGGCCTCGGTGAAGTGGCCGGCGAGGGCGCGGGCCAGCACGGCCCCGCCGAGCCCCGCGGCCAGCAGGCTGAGCGTGCCGCCGGGGCGCAGGGCGGCGACCGCGTTGGCCACGCCCTCGGCCGGTTCGTCCACGTACTCCAGCACGCCGTGGCAGAGCACCACGTCGTACGCCTCGCGCTCGACGACGTCCAGCAGGCCCTGGGCATCGCCCTGCACCCCGCGGACCAGGTCGGCCACGCCCTCCTCGGCGACCCGGCGCTCCAGCCCGAAGAGCGCGTTCGGGCTGGGGTCGACCACGGTCACCCGGTGGCCGAGCCGGGCCACCGGCACGGCGAACTTGCCGGTGCCGCCACCGGTGTCCAGCACGTCCAGCACGTCCCGCCCGGTCGCCTTCACCCGGCGGTCGAGGGCCTCCTTGAGGACCTCCCACACCACGGCGGTGCGAAGGGAGGCACGGGGGCGGGAAGTGTCCGACACGGCTGATGACTCCTCGGCGCGAAAAGGGTGAGAGATGCGTGCCCCACCCTATTGCCTGGGAGATGCCGTGCCGGTCACCCCGTGCCTGCTCAGCCCGCGTCCGGGTGCTCCGGCTGTTCGGGGCGGGGCTGCGGCAGCGTCGGCGCCACCGGCTGGAGGGCGAGCATCCGCTCCACCAGCCGCAGGAACATCTCCACGGCGCGCACCAGGTCGTCCGCGTCCCGGACCGTCGCCGCGTCCGGTATCCCCGCCTCGGCCCGCGCCCGGCGGCCGGCGCCGGAGGCGAACAGCGCGCTCCACTCCGTCAGCTCCGGGGCTATCTCCGGCAGTACCTCCCACGCGCTGCGGATGCGGGGCCTGCGCCGCGCGCCGACCGGCTCCGGCTTCCCGCGTGCGGCGAGCACGGCCGCGGCGGTGCGCAGCGCGGCGAGATGGGCGGTGGCGTACCGCTCGCCCGGCCGGTCCAGCCGGGCGGCCTCGGCCAGGCCGGCGTGGGCCTTGGCGAGCAGATCGAGCGCGGCCGGGGGTGCTGCCGACCTGCGCGGGACGGGGTGGACAGGGGACGGGGACGGTGTGGCCATGACGAACCTCCTGTCGTTGCGTACTGCTGTGTCTGTGTTTGTGCCTACCCACATCGTGACGGTCCCCACTGACAATCCGGCTGACCTGCGGCTTTGTCCCCCATCTCCGGTCAACTGCCCCCCGCTGCGCATCCGGTGCCGCCGAAGGTGCTAGTTTTTGAACTGACCGGTCAGTTCAAAAGATGGGGGGACGGCGTGGACAGCCCGCACGGAGCGGCCGTCAAGGCCGAGGACTTCGGACTCAAGGGCCCGCGCGGCTGGGTGTTCCGGGGAGTGCGCCTCGACGCGGAGCCCGGCTCGCTCATCGCCGTCGAAGGCCCCTCCGGCAGCGGCCGGACCTGTCTCCTGCTCGCCCTCACCGGACGGATGAAGGCCACCGAGGGTCACGCCGAGATCGCCGGCCACCGGCTGCCGCGGCACATGGCCGCGGTCCGCCGGGTCGCCGCCCTCGGCCCGGTCACCGGGGTCAACGAGCTCGACCAGTCCCTCACCGTCGCCGAGCAGCTGCGCGAGGGCGCGCTGCTCCAGCGCCGGTACGAGGGCCCCGTCCGCGCCCTGCTGCGCCCGCGCGGCGAACGCCGCGCCGGCGCCCAGGCCCGGATCGACGCCGCCCTGGCCGCAGCCGGGCTGGACCTCGCCACCCTGCCCAAGGGTCCGCGCACCTCCGTACGCGACCTGGAGCGCCTGGAGGCGGTCCGGCTGTCCGTGGCCATCGCCCTGCTGGGCGAACCGCGGCTGCTGGCCCTCGACGACCTGGACCTCAAGCTCTCGGACACCGAACGCGCCGAGGCGTGGACCCTGCTCCGCTCGATCGCCGCCGCCGGGACCACCGTCCTCGCGGTGTGCAGCGAGGCACCGGACGGGGTGACGGTCCTGCGCACGGGCGCGGCCGAAGCCGAGCCGGCGACCGAGGCGGCCGAAGCGACCAAGGACGCCAAGGACGCCAAGGACGCCGAAGCGGCCGAAGCGGCCGGAGCGGCCGGAGCCGGGCCCGCGGCCGGTACGGACACGAAGACCGAAGAGACCGACGACACCACGAAGGGGGCGGACGATGCGCTCGCCGAAACTGGCCGCGCTTGAGCTGAAGCGGTTCGGGCGGGGGAAGCTGCCCCGGGCCGCCCTCGTCGCGCTGCTCCTGCTGCCGCTGCTGTACGGGGCGCTGTACCTGTGCTCCTTCTGGGACCCGTACAAGAACCTGGACAAGGTGCCCGTCGCCCTCGTCAACGCCGACAAGGGAGCCACCGTCGACGGCAAGCACGTCGACGCCGGCGGCGAGATCGCCAGGAAGCTCCACGACAGCAAGACCTTCGACTGGCGCGAGGTCAGCGCCGACGAGGCGGCCGAGGGAGTGGAGAAGGGGACGTACTACCTCTCCCTCACCATGCCCGCCGACTTCAGCACCAAGGTCACCTCAAGTGCGGGTGACGACCCGACCACCGGCGCCCTGCAGGTCCGTACGAACGACGCCAACAACTACATCGTCGGCTCGATCTCGCGCACCGTCTTCTCCGAGGTCCGCTCCGCGGCGTCCACCAACGCGTCCCGCAGCTTCCTCGACAAGATCTTCGTTTCCTTCTCCGACCTCCACGACAAGACCGCCGAAGCCGCCGACGGAGCCGACCAGCTCAAGGACGGAGCCGGCAAGGCCCAGCAGGGCGCCAAGGAGATCGCCGACGGCCTCGACACGGTCGAGGAGAAGAACGGGGAGATCACCGGCGGTCTGAAGAAGCTCAACTCGGCCGCGGGCAAGCTGGAGACCGGCACGAAGGACATCGCCGACGGCACCCAGACCCTCGCCGACAAGGTCGGCGGCGCCGCCTCCCAGGCCAAGCCGTTCCTCAAGGACCCCAAGCAGATCGCCGACACGGCCATCCTCGTGGCGGACACCGCCAAGGTCGTCAACAACCACCTGGACACCTTCGCCAAGAAGGCCCCGGCGGCGGCCTCGGTCACCCAGCGGGTCTCCACCGGCGCCTCCGACATCTACGCCAAGACCTGCACGGCCGGTACCCAGCCGGTGCCCTCGACCTGCCCCCAGCTGAAGAAGCTCAAGGACGACGCCGCCGAGGCCGCTCTGCTCGCGGGCGACGTCAACACCCTGGTCAAGGACACCAACGGCGACCTCGGCAAGCTCAAGCGGCAGCTGACCGACCTGGAGAAGCAGGCCCGCGACCTCGCCGCGGCCGCCCCCGGCCTCTCCTCCAAGCTCGACGCCGCCGTCGCCCAGGTCAACGCCCTCAACACCGGGGCCCACAAGGTCGCCACGGGCATGGGCCAGCTCCACACCGGCCTCGGCAAGGCCACCGACGGCTCCGAGGCCCTCGGCGACGGCGTCGGCAAGCTCGGTGACGGAGCCCACCGCCTCGACGGTGGCATGTACAAGCTCGTCGACGGCACCGGAGAGCTCGCCGGCGGCCTGCACGACGGCGCCGGCAAGATCCCGGACTACGACCAGCAGCAGCGCGACACGCGCACCCAGGTCATGGCCGACCCGGTCAAGCTCGCCAACCAGTCCCTGCACAAGGCGCCCAACTACGGCACCGGCTTCGCGCCGTACTTCATCCCGCTCTCCCTCTGGGTCGGCGCGATGGTCGCCTACATGCTCATCGCGCCGCTCAACCGGCGCGCCCTGGCCGCGGGCGCCTCGCCCTGGCGGATCGCCTTCGCCGGCTGGCTGCCCGTGGTCGGCATCGGCGTCGTGCAGGTGCTCGCCCTGATGTCCGTACTCCATTGGGGCCTCGGCCTGGAGATGGAGCGCCCCGCGCTCGCCATCGGCTTCCTCGCGCTGGCCTCCGCCTGCTTCGCGGCGATGGTCCAGTGGCTCAACGCGAAGTTCGGGGCCGCCGGTCGCATCCTCGTCCTCGTCGTGCTGATGCTGCAGCTGACCTCGGCGGGCGGTACGTACCCCGTTCAGACCAGCCCCGCCTTCTTCAACTGGATCCACCCCTACCTGCCGATGACCTACATCGTCGACGGCCTGCGGCGCCTCATCTCCGGCGGCGACCTCACCCGGGTCTGGGTCGGCTGCGGGGTCCTGGCAGCCTTCACCGTGGGATCCCTCGCCCTCACCGCGCTCGCCGCCCGCGGCAAGCAGGTGTGGACGATGGACCGCCTGCACCCGGAACTGAGCCTGTAGAGACCGGGCCCGTAGAGATCGGTTGACCTGTGAGAATCAGCGCCATGGAACGCAGCAGCACCGGTACCGGCGGCGGCCGCCGGCAGGCGACCCGCCAGAAGCTCTACGAGGCGGCCGTCACCCTCATCGCCGAGCAGGGCTTCTCCGCGACGACGGTCGACGAGATCGCCGAGCGGGCGGGGGTCGCGAAGGGCACCGTCTACTACAACTTCGCGAGCAAGAACGAACTCTTCGAGGAGCTGCTGCGGCACGGGGTCGGGCTGCTGACGGCCTCGCTGCGCGACGCGGCCGAGGAGACGGAGCGGCGCGGCGGCAGCCGGGTCGAGGCGCTCGACGCGATGATCCGGGCCGGGCTCGTGTTCATCGACCGGTACCCGGCCTTCACCCAGCTGTACGTCGCCGAGCTGTGGCGGACCAACCGGGCGTGGCAGTCCACGCTGATGGTGGTCCGGCGCGAGGCGGTGGCGGTCGTGGAGACGGTGCTGCGGGAGGGCGTGGAGCGGGGGGAGCTCAGCGCGGAGATCGACGTGCCGCTGACCGCCGCCGCGATGGTGGGCATGGTGCTGGTGGCCGCGCTGGACTGGCAGTCGTTCCAGAGCGAACGCTCGCTCGACGACGTGCACTCGGCGCTGTCGCTGCTGCTGCGGGGCCGGGTCAGCGGGAACCGCTGAGACGGGGGCCCGGGGTCCCGGGTGCCCCCCGATCGGCGGTGCCGCGGGGTGCCGGGACGGCGTAGAACTGGGGGCGCCGCCCGCTCCGCGTGAGTACGCGTACCTAGTCGCGGAAATGAGTAGCTGCGCGGATGGCCCCCACCTGCGCCGACGCCAGACTGGGGATACGGACGGGGACCCGGTCCGGACCGCCGACACGGGGCGGCCGGTGCGGACCGGGTACCTGTGTCCGATGCGCGGACGCGAAACGGCGGGGCTCGGGGGGAACGAGCCCCGCCGTTTCACGTCCGCGGGCGGTGCGGGCGGCAGGAGCCGCGGGGCTGCGGCCTCAGCCGCGGCCCCGCAGCGGGAGGCGGGCCCGGGTGCGGGCCAGCAGCGCCGAGACGGGAGCCAGCCGGGCCGCGGAAGCCGTCGCCAGGGCCGACCACCGTGCGGCCGCGGACCAGCGGAGCCGGGCCGCGGAGCGGGGGAGGAGCACCGCGCGCACGCGGCCGCCGCGGGTCAGCGGGGCCAGCAGCGCGGTGCGGGCCAGCAGGACGTCCGTCCCCAGCCCGGCGTACGCCGCCTCCGTGCCCGGCGGCGCGTACAGCGAGCGCTCCACGGCCTCCGCGACCCGGTGCACCGCCTCCGCCGCGTCCGGCGTCAGCCGGCCCAGCTCCGCGATCCTCGCCGCCGCCCGGCGCGGGGACAGGGCCTCGTCCGGGGCGATGCCCACGTCCCAGGCCGCGTCCGCCAGCTCCTGCCAGGCCCGCAGGACCTGCCCCGCGGCCAGCCGCCGCTTCCGCAGCCGCGTACGCCACAGGAGCGGGAGCAGCGGGAGGGCCAGCAGAGCCACGATCGACAGCGTCCAGGTCAGCACCGTCTGCAGCGAGGGCCCGCCGCCGCCGGAACCGCCCTTCGTCTGCGGCGCGGCCGCCCCGCACTCGCCCAGCTTCTTCGCCTCCGGCGGGCAGTCGTCGGCCTTCGACGGCGCGGCCGACGGCTGCGCCGCGCCCTGCGAGGGCAGCGCCGTCGGAGCGGACGGCTGGGCCGCCGGGAGCTCGGCCCGGGAGTAGTCCGGGATCGTGATGCCCTGGCGCGGCGTCGGCTCGAACCGGGTCCAGCCCACGCCCTCGAAGTACAGCTCCGGCCACGCGTGCGCATCACGCATCGACACGTTCACGCTGCCGTCCGACTGCTTCTCGCCGGGCGTGAACCCCACCGCCACCCGCGCCGGGATCCCGAGCGAGCGCGACATCGCCGCCATCGAGAAGGCGAAGTGGATGCAGAACCCCTCCTTGTCGGCGAGGAACCGGGCGATGGCCTGCGACCCCGTACCCGAGGCCACCTTCGTGTCGTAGCGGAAGCCGCCGTTCACGGCGAAGTAGTCCTGGAGCTTCACCGCCCGCGTGTAGTCGTCCTTCGCGCCCTTCGTCACCTGGCGGGCCGTATCGGCGACCACCGCCGGCAGATTGTCGGGGACCTTGGTGTACTCGGCCTTGATGAGCGGGTCCGGCGCGGGCGCCGTCTGCAGCTGCTCCGCCGTCGGCCGCAGCAGCAGGCTGCGCACCGTGTACATCGCGCCCTGGACGTTCTGGAACCTGTCCCGGCCCAGCTGGTCGCCGACCAGGGTCCGGCCGGCCGGCTCGAACCGCCACTTGCCCGGGATGTCCACGGACGTCGCCGGGTAGGGCATCGGCAGGTAGCGCTGCGCGTACGTGTCCGCCGCGGAGACGCTCGTCCGTACCTCGACCCCCGTCTGCCGGACCTCACCGCTCAGCCCCGGCGGGGCCGGCAGCCGCTCCGGCACGTCGGTCAGGGCCCGGCCCGAGGCCTCCCACTTGACGCCGTTGAACTCGTCCAGGGCCAGGATCCGCAGGTACTGCTCGCCGAGCTGCGGGCTGTCCGTCCGGTACTTCAGCACCACCCGGTTGTCCTGGGCGTTCAGGCTGCCCTGCAGGGAGACCAGCGGGTTGACCGCCGAGATCGTCCCGCCGACCCCGACGCCGCCGTCGCCCGACCCACCGCCCTGCGCGCCCAGCAGCCCGCCGCCGAGCGCGGGCAGCGCCGCCGGCACCGCCAGCGCGATGCCCAGCGCCACCGCGCCGATCCGCCGCCCGGTCCGTACGGGCGCCAGTGCCTGGCCGGAGCCCGCGCCGACCCCGCCGTACCCCGAGCCCGACGCGGCCCGCGCGCTCGGGGCGGCGCCGAAGACCCGGCCCCACTGCGCGAGCCGGTCGCGGCCCTCGGCCAGCAGCAGCAACAGGTAGCCGCAGCCGGCCAGCAGGAAGGAGATCCAGGAGGCCCCGGAACCGCCGGAGAGCCCCGCGGCGACCGAGTACAGCGCGAGCAGCGGAAGCCCGGCCGCGGCCGCGGTCCGCAGCGTCACGGCCAGCAGGTCCACCAGGAGCCCGATCAGCAGCACCCCGGACAGCAGCAGCAGCCGGATGCCGTCCGTCAGCGGAGCCGGGATCGCGAACTCGCCGACGTCCTGGACGCCCTGCTGGAACAGGGCGCCGAAATCCGTCACCAGATAGGCCATCGGCCCGGTCCCGGTGGATTCGCCCTTGCCCGCGAACAGGAACATCAGCACCAGCAGCGACACCAGCACCTGGGACGCCACGGTGAGCGTGCGCCCCAGCGGCACCCGCCGGACCCCGGCCCCCACCGCGCTCTGCACGGCCAGCAGGGCCCCCGCCTCCAGCACCCAGCCCGACGAGTCCACCAGCGCGGCCAGCGACCACGAGGTGAGCAGCGTCGCCAGCATCGCGAAGAGCGTCACGCGCGCCCGCCCGCTCATCCCCAACCTCCGGACGTACCCGTGCCGAGCGGAGCGTTCCCGGCCCGGCGCCACAGCTCCCCGTACGCCACCCCGGGCGGCACGGCCAGCGCCGTCCAGCCCGCGTCGCGCAGCCTGCCCACCCGTGCCTCCACCCGCGAGGGCCGCCCGTCCCACAGCGCGGAATCCAGGACGAAGGCCACGGCGGCCCCGCAGCGTCCGCGCATCTTGGCCGCCACTTCCGCCTGTACGTCGTCCAGGTCCCCGAAGAAGGCGATGAGGAGCCCGTCACCGCCGGCTCCGGCGAAGCCCCCGCCGTGGCCGCCGCCGCTGCGCACCGCTTCGTACGCGCGCGTCAGGCCGGCGCCGTCGGAGTGCCCGACGACCGCGAGGGTGTCCATCATCAGCCCGGCGGCCTCCGCGGACTCCTGCCCGCCGGAGGAGAAGCCGCCGCCGTCGCCGGGGACCGAGGTGCCCGAGTCCGTCAGCAGCCGCGCCGAGAAGCCCTGTTCGAGCAGGTGCACCAGGGTGGACGCGGCCCCGGACACCGCCCACTCGAACGCGGAGTCCGGTCCGGCGCCCTCGAAGGCGACTGCGCGGGTGTCCAGCAGGACCGTGGCCTTGCTGCGCTGCGGCTGCTCCTCGCGGCGCACCATCAGCTCGCCGTAGCGGGCGGTGGAGCGCCAGTGCACCCTGCGCAGGTCGTCGCCGCGCCGGTAGCCGCGCGGGATCACGTCGTCGTCACCGGCCAGGGCCAGCGAGCGGCGGCTGCCGTCGCCGTAGCCGGAGGTCTCGCCGGTCAGCCGGACCGGGGGCAGGGGCTCGGTGCGCGGGATGACGGTGAGGGTGTCGTACGCGCTGAACGAGCGGGTCAGCTCGACCAGCCCGAAGGGGTCGGTCAGCCGCAGCTGGAGCGGGCCCAGGGGATAGCGGCCGCGCAGGTCGGAGCGGACCCGGTAGGAGACCTCGCGGCGCCCGCCGGGCTCGACGCGGTCCAGGACGAAGCGGGGCCGGGGACCGAGCACGTACGGGACCCGGTCCTGGAGCATCAGCAGTCCGGTGGGCAGCCGTGAGACGTTCTCCATGCGCAGCCGGACCCGGGCCTCGGAGCCCGCGGGCACCCGCATCGGGGTCAGCCGGCGGCTGCCGGAGACCCGGTGGCGGGTGCGGTGCAGGGCGAGGACGCAGATCAGCGGGAGGACGGCGAGCAGCAGCCCGACCCGGAGCAGTTCGCCCTGGCCGAGCACGTACGCGCACAGGGCGGCGGCGACACCGGCGGCCAGGAAGGACCGGCCGCGGGTGGTCAGTCCCGCCAGCGAGGCGCGCAGCCCGCCGCCACCGCGGCCCTCGCCGGCGCCGCGCGGGGCACCGGCGCTCATCAGAAGCCCCGGATGCCCGCGCCGGGCGGCATCTCGCCGCGGGCGTGCGCGGCGGGGACGGGGGTGCGCTGGAGGATGTCGTGGACGACCTGTTCGGCGGTGCGCCGGTTCAGCTGGGCCTGCGCGGTGGGCAGCAGCCGGTGCGCGAGGACGGGCGCGGCCAGCGCCTGCACGTCGTCGGGCAGCACGTAGTCCCGGCCGGACAGCGCGGCGGAGGCCTTCACGGCGCGCAGCAGGTGGAGGGTGGCGCGCGGCGAGGCGCCCAGGCGCAGGTCCGGGTGGCTGCGGGTCGCGGAGACCAGGTCGACGACGTAGCGCCGGACGGGCTCGGCGACGTACACCTCGCGGACGGCCTCTATCAGCTTGACGATGTCGTGGGCGTGCGCGACGGCCTGGAGGTCGTCGAGCGGGGAGGTCCCGCCGTGCACGTCGAGCATCTGGAGCTCGGCGTCGGGGCTCGGGTAGCCGACGGAGACGCGGGCCATGAAGCGGTCGCGCTGGGCCTCGGGGAGGGGGTAGGTGCCCTCCATCTCCACCGGGTTCTGGGTGGCGACCACCATGAACGGGCTCGGCAGCGTGTACGTCGTGCCGTCGATGGTGACCTGGCGCTCCTCCATCGACTCCAGCAGCGCGGCCTGGGTCTTCGGCGAGGCGCGGTTGATCTCGTCGCCGATGACGATCTGGGCGAAGATCGCGCCCGGCTTGAACTCGAACTCGCGGCGCTGCTGGTCGTAGATGCTGACACCGGTGATGTCGGACGGCAGCAGGTCCGGCGTGAACTGGATGCGCTGGACCGAGCAGTCGATGGACTTCGCCAGCGTCTTGGCGAGCATCGTCTTGCCGACGCCGGGGACGTCCTCGATCAGCAGGTGTCCCTCGGCGAGCAGCACGGTCAGCGCGATGCGTACGACCTCGGGCTTGCCCTCGATCACGCTCTCGACGGAGTGGCGCACCCGCTCCGCCGTGCTCGTCAGATCCGCGAGGCTCGCTCGGTCGTCATACGTCGTCACCTGGTTCTCCTCGGCCCTTTCCGCAGGGCCGACGCTCTCGGCGCACTCCGGCCCACCCCGACACGGACGCCGGCCCGGACGGTTTTCCGGGCGGCGTCTTCCCGCATTCTTGACGGCGCCCAGGCCTTGTGTCACTCACGAGGCGGGATCGATCTCCCGCAGGAGTCCGGTGTGCACGTCGAAGACGAAGCCTCGCACATCGTCGCGGTGGGGCAGGAAGGGGTTCGTCCGGACCCGCTGCATGGACTGCCGCACGTCCTGGTCCACGTCCCGGAAGGCCTCGACGGCCCAGGCGGGGCGCTGGCCGACCTCGTCCTCGAGCTCGTGCCGGAAGTCCTCGGTCAGGCTTTCGAGGCCGCAGCCGGTGTGGTGGATCAGTATCACCGTGCGGGTGCCGAGGGCGCGCTGGCTGATGGTGAGGGAGCGGATGGTGTCGTCGGTGACCACGCCGCCCGCGTTGCGGATGGTGTGGCAGTCGCCGAGCTCCAGGCCGAGGGCCTTGTGCAGGTCGAGGCGGGCGTCCATGCAGGCCACGACGGCCACGTGGAGGACGGGACGGGCGTCCATGCCCGGGTCCGTGAATTGCGCGGCGTACTCCCGGTTCGCCGCGACGAGCCGGTCCGTGACCGAGCCGCCGCCGGATGCCTGGTGGGTGGTCTCTGCGGGCAGGGATGCGGAAGTCGTCATGCATACGAAGGTAGTGGTCACCGCTGGTAAAGGCATGGAGTGAGGGTGGACAAAGAACGTCAACCCACCTTGTTGTGAGCTAACCCACAGGGGTGAGGAGGCGGCGACCATATGGGTGATTCGCGGCTTTCGGGGGTTCCGTACGAGAGGCGCGCACGGCGCGCGGGGCGGTTCGTTGACCGCGGCGACCGTTGCACTAAAGTGACGCGAACCGGCCGGAGCCCGGCCCTGACCGGCCGCCCGGCCTCCTGGTAACACTCCGCGTGCGCGGCGCGGCGTATGCCTGCCGCGCCGTTATCTGAGAGGGCGCTTTGACTAGCGAGTCCCGACATGTCCCGGTGATGCTCCAGCGGTGCCTGGACCTGTTGGCCCCGGCGCTGGAGAGGCCCGGGGCCGTCGTCGTCGACTGCACCCTCGGCCTCGGCGGCCACAGCGAGGCCTTGCTGACCCGGTTCCCCGAGGCACACCTGATCGGCCTCGACCGCGACAAGGAGGCCCTGCGGCTCTCCGGCGAGCGGCTCGCGCCCTACGGTGACCGCGCCACCCTCGTCCACGCCGTCTACGACGAGCTGCCCGACGTACTGGACCGGCTCGGCATCCCCGCGGTCCAGGGCGTCCTCTTCGACCTGGGCGTCTCGTCCATGCAGCTCGACGAGGCCGACCGCGGGTTCGCGTACGCGCAGGACGCGCCGCTGGACATGCGGATGGACCAGACGACCGGGATGAGCGCCGCCGAGGTGCTCAACACCTACCCGCCGGGCGAACTCGTACGGATCCTGCGCCAGTACGGCGAGGAGAAACAGGCCAAGCGGATCGTCTCGGCGGTCGTCCGCGAGCGGGAGAAGGAGCCGTTCACGAACAGCGCGCGGCTGGTCGAACTGATCCGCGACGCGCTGCCGCAGGCCGCGAAGCGGACGGGCGGCAACCCGGCGAAGCGGACCTTCCAGGCGCTGCGCATCGAGGTCAACGGCGAACTGTCCGTCCTGGAGCGGGCGATCCCCGCGGCCGTGGAGCGGATCGCGGTGGGCGGCCGGATCGCGGTGCTCTCGTACCACTCGCTGGAGGACCGGCTGGTCAAGCAGGTCTTCGCGGCCGGCGCGGCGTCGACGGCCCCGCCGGGGCTGCCGGTGGTGCCGGAGAAGTACCAGCCCAAGCTGAAACTGCTCACCCGGGGCGCGGAGCTGCCCACGGAGGAGGAGATCGCCGAGAACCGGCGGGCCGCCCCGGCCCGCTTCCGCGGGGTCGAGCGCATCCGGGAGGCGCGGCTGTGAGCAGAGCCGGGGGACTGGGGCGGCTGCGAGGCCCTTCGGGCGGCGGATCGGGCGGCTCCCCGGGGCAGGCGGCGCGGATGCCGTTCGTCCTGCTGGTGGTCGCGCTGCTGGCCGGTGGGCTGATCAGCCTGCTGCTCCTGAACTCGGCGCTCAACCAGGGGTCCTTCCAGCTGAGCAAGCTGAAGAAGGAGACCACCGCGCTCACGGACGAGGAGCAGGCGCTGCAGCGGGACGTGGACGGGTACTCGGCGCCCGACGCCCTGCAGCGACGGGCGCACGAGCTCGGCCTGGTCCCGGGCGGGAGCCCGGTCTTCATCGGCCCGGACGGCAAGGTGACGGGCACGGCGGCCCCCGCGGAGCCCCCTCCGCCGCCGCCGACCCCGGCCGCGGCGGCCGGCGCTCCGGCCCCCGCCGGCGCACAGGCGGGCACCCCCGGCCCCGCCCAGGGCGGCGCTCCGGCAGGCGCTCCGGGCTCCGCCCCCGCAGGGGGCCCCGGCTCGGCCCAGGGCGGCGCTCCGGCCCCCGCCGGCGCCCCGGCCTCCGCCCAGCCCGGCGCCCCGGGCTCCGCCCCGGCGGGCACCCCGCAGGCCGGGCAGCCCGCGCCGGGCGGTGCCCCCCAGTCCAACCCGACCTCCGGAAGGTGACGTCGTGACGCGGACCCTCCCCCAGCTCCCGCCGGGGGCATCCCCCGCGGGACCCTCCCCCCGCACCGGTCCTTCCGCCCCCGCCGGGCCGCCGCGGTCCGGCGCCGTCTCCTCCCCCTCCCGCCCGGCCGCGGCGGTGGCCGCGTGAGCGCCCCCGGCGGGCGGCGGGTGCCCGGGCCCGGCTCCAGGTCCGGGCCGGGACGGCCGCGGGCCGGCTCACGGCCCGCGACCCGGCGGCCCGGCCCCGCGAGGCAGCCGCACACCATCCGGCTCGGGAGTCCCAAGCCGCGGCTGCGGCTCGTCAGCGTCGGGCTGACCCTCGTCATGCTGGCCTTCGTCGTGCGGCTGCTCCAGGTGCAGGCCGTCGACGCCTCCGCCTACTCCGCCAAGGCCTCCGAGAACCGCTTCGCCAGCTACACCCTCGCCGCCGAGCGCGGCGAGATCACCGACCGCAAGGGCGTCGCGCTCGCGACCAGCGTCGACGCGTACGACATCACCGCCGACCCGAAGATGTTCACCCCGCAGGACAGCAAGGCCCCGGACGCACCCGAGCAGGCCGCAGCCCTCCTCGCGCCGATCCTCGGCAAGGACGCCAAGGAGCTCGCCGCCCGACTCAAGACCAAGAACACCCGCTACGTCGTCCTGGCCCGCCGCCAGACCCCCCAGGTCTGGAACCAGATCAAGGACCTCAAGCGGGTCTTCGCCGACAAGGCGGCCGCCGACAAGAAGAACAACGGCCCGGGCGCCAACGTCCTCGCCGGCGTGTTCAACGAGGACAGCAGCAAGCGCGTGTACCCCAACGGGGACCTGGCCGCCGGGATACTGGGCTACGTCAACGCCGAGGGCAAGGGCGCCGGCGGCCTCGAGTCCTCCCTCGACAAGAAGCTGGCCGGCAAGGACGGCGCGATCACCTACGCCCAGTCCGGCGGCCGCCGCGTGCCCACCGCCGGGTCCAGCGAGAAGCCCGCCGTCCCCGGCGAGGACATCGAGCTGACCATCGACCGCGACATCCAGTGGGCCGCGCAGAGCGCCATCAGCGAGCAGGTCGCCAAGTCCGAGGCCGACCGCGGCTACGTCGTCGTCCAGGACACCCGCACCGGCGAGGTGCTGGCCATGGCCAACGCCCCCGGCTTCGACCCCAACGACCTGTCGAAGGCCAGCTCCGCCGCCATGGGCAACGCGGCGCTCCAGGACGTGTACGAGCCCGGCTCCACCGCCAAGGTGATGTCGATGGCCGCCGTGCTGGAGGAGAAGAAGGCCACCCCCGAAACCCACGTCGAGGTCCCCAACCGGCTGCACCGCGGCGACCGGCTGTTCAAGGACGACATCGACCACCCGACCTGGTACCTGACCCTCAACGGGGTCCTCGCCAAGTCCTCGAACATCGGCACCATCCTGGCCACCGGCCAGCTCGGCGCCACCCAGCCCGAGGCCAACCGGGTCCTGTACTCCTACCTGAACAAGTTCGGCATCGGGCAGCCCACCGGCCTGAACTACCCGGGCGAGTCCCGCGGCATCCTCGCCCGGCCCGAGGCCTGGTCCACCTCCCAGCAGTACACGATCCCTTTCGGCCAGGGCCTGTCCCTCAACGCCATGCAGGCGGCCTCCGTGTACTCGACCATCGCCAACGGCGGCGTACGGATCGCACCCACGCTGGTCCGCGGCACCAAGGGCCCCGACGGCCGCTTCACCCCGGCCCCGGCGCCCGAGCAGACCCGCGTGATCAGCCCGGAGACCGCCAAGACCCTGTCCCAGATGCTGGAGTCGGTCGTCGACGACCAGGAGGGGACCGGCACCAAGGCCCGGATCCCCGGCTACCGGGTCGGAGGCAAGACCGGCACGTCCAACCGGGTGGATCCGGCCACCGGCCGCTACAAGGGCTACACCGCCTCCTTCGCCGGATTCGCCCCCGCCGACAACCCGCGCATCACCGTCTACTGCGCCATCCAGAACCCCACCAAGGGCAGCTACTTCGGCGGTCAGATCTGCGGCCCGATCTACAAGAAGGTCATGGAGTTCGCCCTCAAGACCCTCCAGGTCGCCCCGACCGGGACCGCCCCCGCCGGGCTCCCGGTCACCTTCGACGCCGGACCCCCGCCCGCCCCCCAGCCCTCCGCAGCGCCCTCCGCACAGCCCAGCCGGCAGCCCGGCCAGTGACCCGGCGGGCCGGCCGGCCCGCCAGAAATCCGTGAGGCACCATCAGTGACAACGATCACCCCGAAACCCGGGAACCCGTCGGCCGCCGACCACGCGGCCGGGCCCTCACTTCGCGAGCGGCCCGCCACGCCCGGTACGCTCACCGCCGTGCCCCACGCTGATCAGCCCAGAACCGCCCAGAAAGACGCCCCGGCAACGCCGCCGGGAGCGCCCCGGCCGCAGGCCGCCCGCCCGACACCCCTGGGCGAGCTGGCCGACCTGCTGGGCATCGAAGCCCCCGGCGCGGCCGTCGGTGCGCGGCCCCCGCAGATCACCGGGATCACGCACGACTCCCGTGCCGTGCGCCCCGGCGACCTGTACGCGGCCCTGCCCGGCGCCAAGCTGCACGGCGCCGACTTCGCCGCCCAGGCGGCCGCCCTCGGCGCCGCGGCCGTGCTGACGGACCCGGCGGGCGCCGAACGCGCCGCCGGTACCGGCCTGCCGGTCCTGGCCGTCGCCGACCCGCGCGGCCGGATGGGCGAGCTCGCCGCCACGATCTACGGCCGTCCCGGCGAGGGCCTGCTCCAGATCGGCATCACCGGCACCTCCGGCAAGACCACCACGGCGTACCTCGTCGAGGGCGGTCTGCGCGGAGCCGGCCGCTCCACCGGGCTGGTCGGCACCGTCGAGATGCGCATCGGCGACGAGCGCATCAAGTCGGAGCGCACCACCCCCGAGGCCACCGACCTCCAGGCCCTGTTCGCGGTCATGCGCGAACGCGGGGTCGAGGCCGTCGCCATGGAGGTCTCCAGCCACGCCCTGGTGCTCGGCCGGGTCGACGGATGCGTCTTCGACGTCGCCGTCTTCAACAACCTGAGCCCGGAGCACATGGAGTTCCACTCGGACATGGAGGACTACTTCCAGGCCAAGGCGCAGCTCTTCACCGAGCGCCGCGCCCGCCTCGGGGTGGTCAACATCGACGACGAGTACGGCCGCCGCCTCGCCAAGGAGGCCTCGATCCCGGTGGTCACCTTCTCCGCCGAGGGCGACGCGGCCGCCGACTGGCGCGCCGAGGACGTCGTGTTCGGGCACATGGACTCCACGCTGACCGTGGTCGGCCCGGAGGGGCAGCGCGTACGGGCCACGGCCCCGCTGCCCGGCCCCTTCAACGTCGCCAACACCGTCGCCGCGATCGCCACGCTCGCCGCCGCCGGCCTCGACCCGCAGACCGCCGCCGACGGCGTCGCCGCGGTCCCCGGGGTTCCCGGCCGGCTGGAGCGGGTGGACGCGGGCCAGCCGTACCTCGCCGTCGTCGACTACGCGCACAAGACGGACGCCGTCGAATCGGTGCTCCGCGCGCTGCGCGAGGTCACCACCGGCAAGCTGCACATCGTGCTCGGCTGCGGCGGCGACCGCGACACCACCAAGCGCGCCCCGATGGGCGCCGCCGCCGCCCGGTTCGCCGACACCGCCGTGCTGACCTCCGACAACCCGCGCTCCGAGGACCCCCTCGCGATCCTCGCCGCGATGTTCGGGGGCGCCGTCTCCGTACCCGCCGAAGAGCGCGGCACGGTCCTCGTCGACGCCGACCGGGCCGCGGCGATCGCCGCGGCCGTCGCCCGCGCCGAACCCGGCGACACCGTGCTGGTGGCCGGCAAGGGCCACGAGCAGGGCCAGGAAACCGCGGGCGTCGTACGGCCCTTCGACGACCGCGCGGTGCTCCGCGCCGCGATCGAACGCCAGCAAGGCAGCAACGTCCGACAGGCCGAGGTGAACCAGTGATCGCCCTTTCCCTCGCCGAGATCGCCGACATCACCGGCGGGCGGCCCCACGACATACCGGATCCGTCCGTGCGGATCACCGGGCCCGTGGTCATCGACTCCCGACAGGTGGAGGCCGGCAGCCTGTTCGCCGCGTTCGCCGGCGAGCACGTCGACGGCCACGACTACGCCGAGCGCGCGGTCGCCTCCGGAGCCGCGGCCGTCCTCGCCGCCCGGCCCGTCGGCGTACCCGCGATCGTCGTCGCCGACGTCGAGAAGGCCCTGGGCGCCCTCGCCCGGGCCGTCGTCGAGCGCCTCGGCACCGACGTGGTGGCCCTGACCGGCTCCGCCGGCAAGACCTCCACCAAGGACCTCATCGCCCAGGTACTCCAGGCCCACGCACCGACCGTGTGGACCCCGGGCTCCCTCAACAACGAGATCGGCCTGCCGCTCACCGCGCTGCGCGCGACGGAGGAAACCCGGCACCTGGTGCTGGAGATGGGTGCCCGCGGCATCGGGCACATCGCGTACCTCACCGGCCTGACCCCGCCGCGCATCGGACTCGTCCTCAACGTCGGGACCGCCCACATCGGCGAGTTCGGCGGCCGCGAGCAGATCGCCCAGGCCAAGGGCGAACTCGTCGAAGCCCTGCCGTCCGAGGCCGAAGGCGGAGTCGCCGTCCTCAACGCCGACGATCCGCTGGTGCGCGCGATGTCCGCCCGGACGAAGGCCCGTACGGTGCTGTTCGGCGAGGCCGACGACGCCGACGTACGGGCCACGGAAGTCCGTATGACACCGGCAGGACAGCCCTCCTTCACACTCCACACACCCACCGGGTGCGGCGAAGTGACCTTGCGCCTGTACGGTGAGCACCACGTGTCGAACGCGCTCGCCGCGGCCGCCGTCGCCCATGTACTGGGCATGTCCACCGAGGAGATCGCCACCGCGCTCTCCGGGGCGGGCACCTTGTCCCGGTGGCGGATGGAGGTCACCGAGCGGGCGGACGGCGTGACGATCGTCAACGACGCCTACAACGCGAATCCCGAGTCCATGCGGGCCGCCCTGCGCGCGCTAGCCGCGATGGGCGGCACGGCCAGGGCCGGCGGGGGACGTACGTGGGCGGTGCTCGGTCCGATGGCCGAGCTCGGGGACGCATCGTTGGCCGAGCACGACGCGGTGGGACGGCTTGCCGTCCGGCTCAACGTGAGCAAGCTCGTCGCAGTCGGGGGCAGGGAAGCGTCCTGGCTGCAACTGGGCGCATATAACGAGGGTTCGTGGGGTGAGGAGTCGGTGGTCGTGTCCGACGCGCAGGCGGCGATCGACCTGTTGCGCAGTGAACTGCGCCCGGGTGACGTCGTGCTGGTGAAGGCTTCCAGGTCGATCGGCCTGGAGCGGGTCGCTCTGGCTCTGCTGTCCGCCGAGGGCGAGGTCGCCGACCGATGAGGCAGATCCTCTTCGCCGGTGTCATCGGCATGTTCCTGACCGTGGTCGGCACCCCGCTGCTGATCAAGCTGCTGGCCCGCAAGGGCTACGGCCAGTTCATCCGCGACGACGGCCCGCGCGGCCACGCCGGGAAGAAGGGCACGCCCACCATGGGCGGCATCTCCTTCATCCTGGCGACGATCATCGCGTACGCCCTGACGAAGGTGATCACGGGCAGCCCGGCCACCTTCTCCGGCGTGCTGGTGCTGTTCCTGATGTCCGGCATGGGCCTCGTGGGCTACCTCGACGACTACATCAAGATCGTCAAGCGTCGCTCGCTCGGCCTGCGGGCCAAGGCCAAGATGGCGGGCCAGCTGATCGTCGGCATCGCCTTCGCCGTGCTCGCGCTGCAGTTCAAGGACGGCCGCGGCAACGCCCCGGCCTCCACCAAGCTGTCCTTCGTCACGGACTTCGGCTGGTCGATCGGCCCGGTGCTGTTCGTCGTCTGGGCGCTGTTCATGATCCTGGCGATGTCCAACGGCGTGAACCTGACGGACGGTCTGGACGGCCTGGCCACCGGCGCCGCGGTGATGGTCTTCGGCGCGTACACGTTCATCGGCGTCTGGCAGTTCCAGGAGTCGTGCGCCAACGCGCAGACCCTGACGAACCCCAACGCCTGCTTCGAGGTGCGAGACCCGCTGGACCTCGCCATCGTCGCCTCCGCGCTGATGGGCGCCTGCTTCGGCTTCCTGTGGTGGAACACCTCGCCCGCCAAGATCTTCATGGGTGACACCGGCTCGCTGGCCCTCGGCGGCGCCCTCGCCGGTCTCGCGATCTGCTCCCGCACGGAGTTCCTGATCGCCCTCCTCGGCGGTCTCTTCGTCCTCATCACCATGTCGGTCGTCATCCAGGTCGGCTCCTTCAAGCTGACCGGGAAGCGCGTCTTCCGGATGGCCCCGCTGCAGCACCACTTCGAACTGAAGGGGTGGTCCGAGGTCCTGGTGGTGGTCCGGTTCTGGATCATCCAGGGCATGTGCGTGATCGTGGGTCTCGGACTCTTCTACGCGGGATGGGCAGCGGACAAGTGACGTCCTGGCAGGGCAAGAACATCACCGTCGCCGGTCTCGGCGTGAGCGGCATCAGTGCCGCCCGCGCCCTGGCCGGCCTCGGCGCATCGGTGACCGTGGTCGACGGCGGCGACACCGAGGGCCACCGGAGCCGGGCCGCCGAACTCGGCGAGCTGGGCATCCCCGTACGGCTCGCGGACGCCGACACGCTGCCCGAGGGCACCGACCTGGTGGTCACCTCGCCCGGCTGGAAGCCGGACAGCCCGCTCTTCGCGGCCGCCGCGGCGGCCGGCGTCGAGGTCGTGGGCGACGTCGAGATCGCCTGGCAGCTGCGCGGCCCCGACGCCGCGCCGTGGCTGGCGATCACCGGCACCAACGGCAAGACCACCACCACCCAGATGCTCGCGTCGATCCTGAAGGCCGGGGGCCTGAAGACCGCGGCCGTCGGCAACATCGGCACCCCGATCATCGACGTGGTGCTCGGCGAGGAGAAGTACGACGTACTCGCCGTCGAGCTCTCCAGCTACCAGCTGCACTGGGCGCCCTCGCTGCGCGCCCACTCGGCGGCCGTGCTCAACCTGGCCCCGGACCACCTCGACTGGCACGGCTCGATGGAGGCGTACGCCGCCGACAAGGGCCGCATCTACGAGGGCAACACGGTCGCCTGCGTCTACAACGTCGCCGACCCGGCCACCGAGGCCCTGGTCGTGGAGGCCGACGTCGAGGAGGGCTGCCGGGCGATCGGCTTCACCCTGGGCGCCCCCGGCCCCTCCATGCTCGGCGTCGTCGACGGCATCCTCGTCGACCGCGCCTTCGTCGAGAACCGGCAGAAGAACGCCCAGGAGCTCGCCGAGGTCAAGGACGTCAACCCGCCGGCCCCGCACAACATCGCCAACGCGCTCGCCGCGGCGGCCCTGGCCCGCGCCTTCGGCGTCGCGCCGCGCGCGGTCCGCGACGGGCTGCGCGACTTCCGCCCCGACGCGCACCGCGTCGCGTACGTGGACGAGGTCGCGGGGGTCACGTACATCGACGACTCCAAGGCCACCAACACGCACGCCGCCGAGGCCTCCCTGGCGGCCTTCGAGCCCGTCGTGTGGATCGCCGGCGGCCTCGCCAAGGGCGCGACCTTCGACGAACTCGTCCAGAACTCGCGGCGGCAGCTGCGCGCCGTGGTGCTGATCGGCGCCGACCGGGCGCTCATCGCCGAGGCGCTGGCGCGACACGCCCCCGAGGTCCCGGTCGTCGACCTCGACCGGACCGACACTGGGGCGATGCTCGCAGCGGTCCGGGAAGCGGCCCGGCTCGCAGAGCCCGGCGACACGGTTCTGCTGGCCCCGGCCTGTGCCTCGATGGACATGTTCGCGAACTACAACAAGCGCGGGGACGCATTCGCGGACGCGGTGCGGGAGCTGGCGGCCGGGGGCGCGTAGGTCCGGCCGCCCGTTCCAGGTCGGCGAGTCCTCCCCGACCGGCTGCTCGCCTCGCACGAGTGGAGGGGAAGGTCACACATGCCGGCCAAGCAAGTGCTGCCGGGGCGGCGGCCGTCCGCAGTGAAGGCCGCCAAGTCCGTGAGCGGCGCCAAGTCCGCCAGGACGGTCAAGGCGCAGGGCCGCAGGCGTCCGGCGGGGAGCGTACGGCCCCCCGGCGGGCGCGGGCCGCTGGAGCGGCTGCGGCGTACGCAGAGGCAGTTGCGCAAGGCCTGGGACCGGCCCCTCACCGCCTATTACCTGATTTTCGGCAGCTCGCTGCTCATCACCGTGCTCGGGCTGGTGATGGTCTACTCGGCCTCGATGATCAAAGCCCTCCAGCTGGGGCTGGGCGACGCGTACTTCTTCAAGAAGCAGTTCCTGGCCGCCCTGATCGGCGCCGGGCTGCTGCTGGTCGCCTCCCGGATGCCCGTCAAACTGCACCGGGCCCTGTCGTACCCCGTGCTCGCGGGCACCCTGTTCCTGATGGTCCTGGTCCAGGTCCCCGGGATAGGGGTGTCGATCAACGGCAACCAGAATTGGATCTCCCTTGGCGGTCCGTTCATGCTCCAGCCCAGTGAGTTCGGCAAGCTTGCACTGATCCTCTGGGGCGCCGACCTGCTGGCCCGCAAGGGCGAGAAGGAGCTGCTGAGCCAGTGGAAGCACCTGCTGGTGCCGCTGGTCCCGGTGGCCTTCCTGCTGCTCGGGCTGATCATGCTGGGCGGGGACATGGGCACCGCGATGATCCTCGGGGCCATCCTGTTCGGCCTGCTGTGGCTGGCGGGAGCCCCGACGCGGATGTTCGTGGCGGTGCTCGCCTTCGCGGGTGTGATCGTCGCACTGCTGATCAAGACCAGTCCGCACCGGATGGACCGGCTCGCCTGCCTCGGCGCGACGGATCCCGGCCGGGGCGATCTGTGCTGGCAGGCGGTGCACGGGATCTACGCCCTCGCATCGGGCGGATGGTTCGGTTCCGGGTTGGGTGCCAGTGTGGAAAAATGGGGACAACTGCCCGAAGCCCACACCGACTTCATCTTCGCCATCACCGGGGAGGAACTGGGTCTGGCGGGGACGCTGTCGGTACTCGCCCTGTTCGCGGCTCTAGGCTATGCGGGTATCCGCGTGGCCGGACGCACGGAGGACTCCTTCGTACGGTATGCCGCGGGAGGCGTGACCACCTGGATCACGGCGCAGGCCGTGATCAACATCGGTGCGGTGCTCGGTCTGCTGCCGATCGCCGGAGTCCCGCTCCCGCTGTTCTCGTACGGAGGGTCCGCGCTGCTGCCGACCATGTTCGCGGTCGGACTGCTCATCGCCTTCGCGCGGGAGGAGCCGGCGGCGCGCGCGGCGCTCGCGATGCGCCGGCCCAGGACGGGCTGGAAGCGGAGCGGGCAGAGATGGAAGTCGATGAGACGGAGCGTCAAGAGGCGTCCGTCCGGAGAGCGGTGAATTTCGGTGCATGTCGTACTCGCCGGTGGGGGGACCGCCGGCCACATCGAGCCGGCGCTCGCCCTCGCGGACGCCCTGCGCAGGCAGGACCCTTCCGTGGGCATCACCGCCCTCGGCACGGAGCGCGGGCTCGAAACCCGCCTCGTGCCCGAGCGCGGCTATGAGCTGGGACTGATCCCGGCCGTCCCGCTGCCCCGCAAGCCCACCCCCGAGCTCATCACCGTCCCCGGACGGCTGCGCGGGACGATCAAGGCCGCAGAGGAGATCCTGGAGCGCACCAAGGCCGACTGCGTCGTCGGCTTCGGCGGCTACGTGGCGCTGCCCGGCTACCTCGCCGCCAAGCGGCTCGGGGTGCCGATCATCGTCCACGAGGCGAACGCCCGGCCGGGACTGGCCAACAAGATCGGCTCCCGCTACGCGCACGCCGTCGCGGTCTCCACCCCCGACAGCAAGCTGCGCGGTGCCCGCTACGTGGGCATCCCGCTGCGCCGCAGCATCTCCACCCTGGACCGGGCCGCGGTCCGCCCGGAGGCGCGCGCCGCCTTCGGCCTGGACCCCAACCTGCCGACCCTGCTGGTCTCCGGCGGCTCGCAGGGCGCCCGCCGCCTCAACGAGACCATCCAGCAGGTCGCTCCGACCCTCCAGCGCTCCGGGATCCAGATCCTGCACGCGGTCGGCCCGAAGAACGAACTGCCGCGTGTCGACAACATGCCCGGGATGCCGCCGTATGTGCCGGTACCGTACGTGGACCGGATGGACCTCGCGTACGCCGCCGCCGACATGATGCTGTGCCGCGCGGGCGCGATGACCGTCGCCGAACTCTCCGCCGTCGGGCTGCCGGCCGCGTACGTCCCGCTGCCGATCGGCAACGGCGAACAGCGGCTCAACGCCCAGCCGGTGGTCAAGGCCGGCGGCGGCCTGCTCGTCGACGACGCGGAGCTGACGCCCGAGTGGGTGCTCAGCCAGGTCCTCCCGGTCCTCGCCGACCCGCACCGCCTGTACGAGATGTCCCGCGCCGCCGCCGAGTTCGGCCGCCGCGACGCCGACGACCTGCTCGTGGCGATGGTGTACGAGGCGATCGCCGCACACAGGAACCGCTAGCGCAGGAGGCACAGGAGTGGCCGGAGCGACGACCGCACAGCGCGGCAATCCCGGGTCCGCCCGGAAGGGCAAGGGCTCCGGCTCTCCCAAGCCGCCCAAGCCGCCCCGGTCGTCGGGGCCCTCGGGCGGGTCCGGCCCGCAGGGCCCCGGTGTCCGGCGCCTCGTCCGGCGCCTGCGGCACCGGGGCCCCGTGCTGCTCTGCCTCCTCGCTGCCGCCCTCCTCGCGGGGGGCGGCAGCTGGGTCCTCTACGGCTCCTCCTGGCTCCGCGTCGAGAAGGTGACCACGAGCGGGACGCAGGTGCTCACCCCCGAGCAGGTGCTGGCCGCCGCGGCCGTACCGGTCGGGGCGCCCCTGGTGACCGTGGACACCGACGAGATCGCGGGGCGGGTCCGCAGCCGGCTGCCCCGCGTGGATTCGGTCGACGTGGTGCGGGCCTGGCCGCACGGAATCGGGCTGAAAGTGACGGAGCGCAAACCCGTCCTGCTCATCAAAAAGGACGCCAAGTTCGTGGAAGTGGACGCTTCGGGTGTGCGATTCGACACGGCGGCGAAAGCTCCCGCGGGCGTTCCGGTCCTCGAATTGACCGCGGCGCAGTCCCCGAGCGGCCGCCGGTTCGGCGAGGAGCGGCTGCTGCGCGAGGCCGTCGGCGTCGCCGGAGACCTCCCCGAAGCGGTCGCCAAGGAGACGGTGCAGGTCAGGGTGGGCTCGTACGACTCGGTCGTACTGGAGTTGACCCGCGGCCGGACCGTGGCCTGGGGCAGCGGCGAGCAGGGCGAGGCGAAGGGGCGTGCGCTGGCGGCCCTGCTGAAAGCCGCGCCCAAGGCTGACCACTTTGACGTGAGCGTCCCCACCGCCCCTGCGGTGTCCGGGAGTTGACGTCGGGTCGAACAGCGACGCACCCTGGTTGGCCACCGATACGGGTGATCACATAGGGTGAAAAGAAAAACGGGAGGTTCGGCGTGTTCGTTGAACACGCGCTACTTGTCGACTTAGTGTCCTGTTCGGAAGAGTCCAAGGAACAGGCACATACTTAACCCTAAACTTCAGGGTTAGGGTTCGGGTCGGCGCGTTCGGACCGTCCCACATTTCGGCATCAGTCGTCGCAACGCAGGCCCGCGAGGCGGCGACACGTAACTCGAGGCGAGAGGCCTTCGACGTGGCAGCACCGCAGAACTACCTCGCAGTCATCAAGGTCATCGGTGTCGGCGGCGGTGGTGTCAATGCCATCAACCGAATGATCGAGGTCGGTCTCAAGGGCGTCGAGTTCATCGCCATCAACACGGACGCCCAGGCGCTGTTGATGAGCGACGCCGACGTCAAGCTCGACGTCGGCCGTGAACTCACCCGGGGCCTCGGCGCCGGCGCCAACCCGGCAGTCGGTCGCAAGGCGGCAGAGGACCACCGCGAGGAGATCGAGGAGGTCCTCAAGGGGGCCGACATGGTCTTCGTCACCGCCGGCGAGGGCGGCGGCACCGGCACCGGCGGCGCACCCGTCGTCGCCAACATCGCGCGCTCGCTCGGCGCCCTGACGATCGGTGTGGTCACCCGGCCGTTCACCTTCGAGGGCCGGCGCCGCGCGAACCAGGCGGAGGACGGCATCGCCGAGCTCCGCGAAGAGGTCGACACCCTCATCGTCATCCCGAACGACCGGCTGCTGTCCATCTCGGACCGCCAGGTCTCGGTCCTGGACGCCTTCAAGTCGGCCGACCAGGTCCTGCTCTCGGGCGTCCAGGGCATCACCGACCTCATCACCACCCCGGGTCTGATCAACCTCGACTTCGCGGACGTCAAGTCCGTCATGTCCGAGGCCGGCTCGGCCCTCATGGGCATCGGCTCCGCCCGCGGCGACGACCGCGCGGTGGCCGCCGCCGAGATGGCGATCTCCTCGCCGCTGCTGGAGGCGTCCATCGACGGCGCCCGCGGCGTGCTGCTCTCCATCTCCGGTGGCTCCGACCTCGGTCTCTTCGAGATCAACGAGGCGGCGCAGCTGGTCAGCGAGGCCGCCCACCCCGAGGCGAACATCATCTTCGGCGCCGTCATCGACGACGCGCTCGGCGACGAGGTACGGGTCACCGTCATCGCCGCCGGCTTCGACGGCGGACAGCCCCCGGCCCGCCGGGACAACGTCATCGGTGCCGCGTCCACCAAGCGCGAGGAGCCGGCCCCGGCGCCGGTCCGCGCGGCCGAGCCGGCCCGTCCGGCCTTCGGCGGACTGGGCTCGGTCACCCCGCGCGAAGAGCCCCCGGCCCCGGTCGAGGCTGCTCCGGTCGAGACCGCGGCCCCCGCGCCGCAGGTCCCGACGGCCCGGCCGTACCAGGACAGCCCGGCCGAGGAGCTGGATGTCCCGGACTTCTTGAAGTGACGCTGGACCAGTACGACGAGAACGGCGCCCACTTCGCCTTCACCGACCGGTGGGGCGGGGTGAGCGCCGTTCCGTACGAGGAGCTCAATCTCGGCGGCGCGGTCGGAGACGACCCCACCGCCGTTCTCGCGAACCGGGCCGCCGCTGCCGGTGCCCTCGGCATCGAGCCGGACCAGGTGGTCTGGATGAACCAGGTGCACGGCAGGGACGTGGCGGTGGTCCCCGGACCCTGGGGCGCCGCCGCCGACGTCCCGGCGGTGGACGCGGTGGTGACCGCTCGTCGGGGGCTCGCCCTCGCGGTGCTCACCGCGGACTGCACCCCCGTCCTGCTGGCCGATCCCGTCGCCGGGGTCGCGGGCGCGGCCCACGCGGGCCGGCCCGGGCTGGTCGCCGGAGTGGTGCCCGCCGCGGTGGAGGCGATGGTCGCCCTCGGGGCCGACCCAGGGCGGATCATCGCCCGTACCGGGCCCGCGATCTGCGGGCGCTGCTACGAGGTGCCGGCCGAGATGCGGGCCGCGGTCGCCGAGGCGGTGCCGGCCGCCCACGGCGAGACGAGCTGGGGGACCCCGTCCGTCGACGTGGTCGCCGGGGTGCACGCCCAGCTCGCGGAGGCGGGGGTGGTGAACCTGCACCGCTCGGCGGTCTGCACACTGGAGTCGCGGGAGCACTTCTCGTACCGCCGCGACCGGGTGACCGGGCGGCTTGCCGGATATGTCTGGTTGGGCTAGGTAATGACGGACCGTAAGACGGAGCTCGCGGAGAACCTCGCGCGGGTGGAGGAACGTATCTCGTCCGCCTGCGCGGCCGCGGGGCGGGGACGGGACGAGGTGACGCTCATCGTCGTCACCAAGACCTACCCGGCGAGCGACGTACGACTGCTGGCGGACCTCGGGGTCCGTCATGTGGCGGAGAATCGCGACCAGGACGCCGCCCCCAAGGCCGCGGCCTGCGCGGATCTGCCGCTCACCTGGCACTTCGTGGGCCAGTTGCAGACGAACAAAGTCCGTTCCGTGGCGGGATACGCGCATGTCGTGCAGTCCGTCGACCGGCCGAAGCTCGTCACGGCGCTCTCGGGCGCCGCGGAGGGGGCCGGGCGCGAACTCGGCTGCCTCGTACAGATCGCCCTCGACGCCGAGTCGGGGGAGCGCGGCGCCCGTGGCGGCGCCGCCGCGGACCAGCTCGCCGGACTCGCGGACCTCGTGGCCGGGGCTCCGGGACTGCGGCTCGACGGCCTCATGACCGTCGCTCCGCTGGCCGGGGCCTACGCGGGACGCGAACAGGCCGCCTTCGAGCGGCTGGTGGAATTGTCATCCCGCCTGCGCGCGGACCATCCGGCTGCCACGATGGTGTCGGCCGGGATGAGTGCAGACCTGGAACAGGCCGTTGCGGCCGGTGCGACACATGTACGCGTCGGCACTGCGGTACTCGGC
The DNA here is from genome assembly GCF_042896985.1 of Streptomyces sp. NPDC001194. Lineage (NCBI taxonomy): Bacteria > Bacillati > Actinomycetota > Actinomycetes > Kitasatosporales > Streptomycetaceae > Streptomyces > Streptomyces sp. NPDC001194. The sequence goes on from NZ_JBIAXU010000002.1 coordinate 592,533, forward strand.
GCGAGACCCCGGCTCGGGTAACGTCGCGAAGAAAGTCGGACCACAGCAGAAAATATGGTCATTCCCGCTGACGGGCGGACAGACCACGTGGATCGCGGGCAGTTGGTGACTTTGGTGACACAGCGACACCTGCGACAGGGCGATCCACCACAGAGCGGAGGATTCAGAGAATGGCCGGCGCGATGCGCAAGATGGCGGTCTACCTCGGCCTCGTGGAGGACGACCGGTACGACAACCCGGGGTACGACCCCGACGACGAGTTCGAGCCCGAGCCGGAACCGGAGCGGGACCGCCGGCGCCAGCAGGCCGTGCACCAACCGCCCGTAACGGACGAACCGGTACGAATTGCCCAGCCTCCGGCGCAACGGGAACCCATCCCATTGCCGGTGGAAAACGGACGTCCTGCGCGAATCGCCCCCGTGGCATCCATCACACCTGAACGCTCGAACCTGGAGAAGAACGCCCCCGTGATCATGCCCAAGGTCGTCTCCGAGCGGGAGCCGTACCGCATCACGACGCTGCACCCCCGGACCTACAACGAGGCCCGTACCATCGGGGAACACTTCCGTGAGGGCACTCCGGTGATCATGAACCTCACGGAGATGGACGACACGGATGCGAAGCGACTTGTCGACTTTGCCGCCGGTCTCGTCTTCGGCCTGCACGGCAGCATTGAACGCGTGACACAGAAGGTGTTCCTGCTGTCGCCTGCTAACGTCGATGTCACGGCGGAGGACAAGGCCCGCATCGCGGAGGGCGGGTTCTTCAACCAAAGCTAGACCGATCCGTCAGACACGGGGCCGGGGACAGAGCGAGAGCAGGGGAGAGGGAAGCGCGGGATGGGCGTCGCACTGCAGGTGGTCTACATCGCGCTGATGTGCTTCCTTATCGTGCTGATCTTCCGACTGGTGATGGACTACGTCTTCCAGTTCGCACGTTCATGGACACCCGGCAAGGCGATGGTGGTCGTCCTTGAGGCCACCTACACTGTCACCGATCCACCGCTCAAGCTTCTTCGGCGTTTCATTCCGCCGTTGCGTCTCGGGGGCGTGGCACTCGACCTGTCCTTCTTCGTTCTGATGATCATCGTTTACATCCTCATCAGTTTCGTGAGCACCGCTGCGAGAAGCGTGTGAACGATGAGCTTCCCCGCGAGCGCGGGGACAGTCCCGATACGGTCTTGCCGACTGCCGACGACTACGTAGAGGTGAAGAAGACATGCCGCTGACTCCCGAGGACGTGCGGAACAAGCAGTTCACGACCGTCCGCCTCCGAGAAGGCTATGACGAGGACGAGGTCGATGCCTTCCTCGACGAGGTCGAGTCCGAACTGACGCGCCTGCTGCGCGAGAACGAGGACCTGCGCGCCAAGCTGGCCGCCGCCACGCGTGCCGCCGCGCAGAACCAGCAGCAGCAGGGCATGCGCAAGCCGGAACCCCAGGACCAGCGCGGCCCCGGAGGCCCCGGCGCCCCCGTGCCCGCCGCCATATCCGGCCCGCCGGCGCAGCAGGGCCCGCCGCAGATGGGCCCGCCGCAGCTTCCGGGCGGCCAGCCGCAGCTTCCGGCCGGCCCCGGTGGTCCCGGACAGCAGGGTCCTGGCGGCCCGGGTCCGATGGGCGGCCCCATGCACACCATGGGCGGCCAGCAGCAGATGGGCCAGCAGGGCATGGGCCAGCAGGGCATGGGCCAGCAGTCCATGGGCGGCCAGAACCCGCTCGGCCAGCAGATGCAGCCCATGGGCCAGCAGATGCAGCCGATGGGCCAGCAGATGCAGCCCATGGGTCAGCCGATGCAGCAGCAGATGCAGCAGATGCAGCAGCCGCAGCTCCCGCAGCAGGGCCCCGGTGGCGACAGCGCCGCCCGCGTCCTGTCGCTCGCGCAGCAGACCGCCGACCAGGCGATCGCGGAGGCCCGCTCCGAGGCCAACAAGATCGTCGGCGAGGCGCGCAGCCGTGCCGAGGGCCTGGAGCGGGACGCCCGCGCCAAGGCCGACGCGCTGGAGCGGGACGCCCAGGAGAAGCACCGCGTCGCGATGGGCTCCCTGGAGTCCGCCCGCGCCACGCTGGAGCGCAAGGTCGAGGACCTGCGGGGCTTCGAGCGTGAGTACCGTACGCGCCTGAAGTCCTACCTGGAGTCGCAGCTGCGCCAGCTGGAGACCCAGGCGGACGACTCCCTGGCCCCGCCGCGCAACCCGGCCGGCCCGGCTCTGCCGCCGTCGCCGACCCCGTCGATGGCTCCGGCCGGAGCCATGGGCCACTCGATGAGCAACCCGTCGATGGGCTCCCCGTCGCCGATGGGCGGTCCCTCGCCGATGGGCGGCCCGTCCCCGATGGGCGGCCCCTCGTACGGTGGCCAGCAGCAGATGTCTCCCGCGATGACGCAGCCCATGGCTCCGGTGCGGCCGGCCGCGCCGCAGCCGATGCAGGCGCCGTCGCCGATGCGGGGCTTCCTGATCGACGAGGACGACAACTAGGCGGTACGCCCTCTGCGGCGCCGTCGGCAGTCACGGGCCGGGCCCGGTTCCCCCACGGGGGTGACCGGGCCCGGCCCGTTTCCGTGCCCGGGCCCGTGGCTACAGTGGTCCGCGCAGCGGGCCGGTAGCGCAGAGGTCGTCGCGCCATTCTCCGCGGGAGGGAGGACGCCGGTTCGAATCCGGCCCGGCCCGCTGCGTACGCGGAACGACGAACGGCGCCCTCCGGGACGGAGGGCGCCGTTCGGTCGTTCCCGGTTACGCCTTGCGGAGGCGGAAGGTCAGGCCCAGGGACTCGTCCGTGAAGGGCTCGCCGTACGCGGCGTCCGCCTCGCCGGGCGCGTAGTCCGTCGACAGGACCTCGTCCGCGATGAGTGCCGCGTGGTCCGTCAGGGCCGTCACGACCTCCGGGTCCGACGAGGACCAGCGCAGGGCGATCCGGTCCGCCACGTCCAGGCCGGAGTTCTTCCGGGCCTCCTGGATCAGGCGGATCGCGTCACGGGCCAGGCCCGCCAGCCGCAGCTCCGGGGTGATCTCCAGGTCCAGGGCCACCGTCGCGCCGGAGTCGGACGCCACCGACCAGCCCTCGCGCGGGGTCTCCGTGATGATGACCTCCTCCGGGGAGAGGGAGATCTCCTCGCCGTTCAGCGAGATCACCGCCGAGCCGGAGCGCAGGGCCAGGGAGAGCGCCGCCGCGTCGGCCGCGGCCACCGCCTTCGCCACGTCCTGGACGCCCTTGCCGAAGCGCTTGCCCAGCGCCCGGAAGTTCGCCTTGGCCGTCGTGTCGACGAGCGAGCCGCCGACCTCGGACAGGGAGGCCAGGGAGGAGACGTTCAGCTCCTCCGTGATCTGCGCCTGGAGCTCGGGGGACAGCGCGTCGAAGCCCGCCGCGCCGACCAGGGCCCGGGAGAGCGGCTGGCGGGTCTTCACGCCCGACTCGGCACGCGTCGCCCGGCCCAGCTCCACCAGACGCCGGACCAGCAGCATCTGCTGCGAGAGCCGGCCGTCGACCTGTGAGGCGTCGGCCGTCGGCCACGTCGACAGGTGGACCGACTCCGGGGCGTCCGGGGTGACGGGGACGATCATGTCCTGCCAGACCCGCTCCGTGATGAAGGGGGTGAGGGGGGCCATGAGGCGGGTCACCGTCTCGACCACCTCGTGCAGCGTGCGCAGCGCAGCCGCGTCGCCCTGCCAGAAGCGGCGGCGCGAGCGGCGCACGTACCAGTTGGACAGGTCGTCCACGAAGGAGGACAGGAGCTTGCCGGCGCGCTGGGTGTCGTAGGACTCCATCGCCTCCGTGACCTCGGTGGTGAGGGTGTGGAGTTCCGACAGCAGCCAGCGGTCCAGGACCGTGCGGTCCGCCGGGGCCGGGTCGGCCGCCGAGGGGGCCCAGTTCGACGTACGGGCGTACAGCGCCTGGAAGGCGACCGTGTTCCAGTACGTGAGGAGGGTCTTGCGGACCACTTCCTGGATCGTGCCGTGGCCCACGCGCCGCGCCGCCCAGGGGGAGCCGCCGGCCGCCATGAACCAGCGCACCGCGTCCGCGCCGTGCTGGTCCATGAGCGGGATGGGCTGGAGGATGTTGCCCAGGTGCTTGGACATCTTGCGGCCGTCCTCGGCGAGGATGTGGCCCAGGCAGACCACGTTCTCGTAGGAGGACTTGTCGAAGACGAGGGTGCCGACCGCCATCAGCGTGTAGAACCAGCCGCGCGTCTGGTCGATGGCCTCCGAGATGAACTGCGCCGGGTAGCGCTTCTCGAAGATCTCCTTGTTCTTGTACGGGTAGCCCCACTGCGCGAACGGCATCGAGCCCGAGTCGTACCAGGCGTCGATGACCTCCGGTACGCGGACGGCGGTCAGGGAGCAGCCCTCGTGCGTGCACGCGAACGTGACGTCGTCGATGTACGGGCGGTGCGGGTCGAGGTCCGAGAGGTCCGTGCCCGTCAGCTCGCTCAGCTCCGCGCGGGAGCCGATGCAGGTGAGGTGGTTCTCCTCGCAGCGCCAGATCGGCAGCGGGGTGCCCCAGTAGCGGTTGCGGGAGAGCGCCCAGTCGATGTTGTTGTTCAGCCAGTCGCCGAAGCGGCCCTGCTTGACCGAGTCCGGGAACCAGTTCGTCTTCTCGTTCTCCCGCAGCATCGCGTCCTTGACGGCGGTGGTGCGGACGTACCACGACGGCTGCGCGTAGTAGAGCAGGGCCGTGTGGCAGCGCCAGCAGTGCGGGTAGCTGTGCTCGTAGGCGATGTGCTTGAAGAGCAGGCCGCGCGCGTCGAGGTCGGCGGTCAGCTTCTCGTCGGCCTTCTTGAAGAAGACGCCGCCGACCAGCGGGACCTCCTCCTCGAAGGTGCCGTCGGGGCGGACCGGGTTCACGACGGGCAGGCCGTACGCGCGGCAGACCGCGAGGTCGTCGGCGCCGAAGGCGGGGGACTGGTGGACCAGACCGGTGCCGTCCTCGGTCGTGACGTACTCGGCGTTCACGACGTAGTGGGCGGGCTCGGGGAACTCCACGAGCTCGAAGGGGCGCTGGTACGTCCAGCGCTCCATCTCCTTGCCCGTGAAGGTCTGGCCGGTGGCCTCCCAGCCCTCGCCGAGGGACTTCTCCAGCAGCGGCTGGGCGACGACGAGCTTCTCCGAGCCCTCGGCGCCGGTACGCGTGGCCACCACGTAGGTGACCTCGGGGTGGGCCGCGACCGCCGTGTTGGACACCAGGGTCCACGGGGTCGTCGTCCAAACCAGGAGCGCGGCCTCGCCGGCCAGCGGGCCGGAGGTCAGCGGGAAGCGGACGTAGACGGAGGGGTCGACGACCGTCTCGTAGCCCTGGGCCAGCTCGTGGTCCGAGAGGCCGGTGCCGCAGCGCGGGCACCAGGGGGCGACGCGGTGGTCCTGGGTGAGCAGGCCCTTGTTGAAGATCTCCTTCAGCGACCACCACACGGACTCCACGTACTCGGGGTCCATGGTCCGGTAGGCCTCGTCCAGGTCGACCCAGTAGCCCATCCGGGTCGTGAGCTCGGTGAACGCGTCGGTGTGGCGGGTCACGGACTCGCGGCACTTGGCGTTGAACTCGGCGATGCCGTACGCCTCGATGTCCTGCTTGCCGTTGAAGCCGAGCTCCTTCTCGACGGCGAGCTCGACGGGCAGGCCGTGGCAGTCCCAGCCGGCCTTGCGGGCCACGTGGTAGCCGCGCATGGTGCGGAAGCGCGGGAAGACGTCCTTGAAGACGCGGGCCTCGATGTGGTGCGCGCCGGGCATGCCGTTGGCGGTGGGCGGGCCCTCGTAGAACACCCACTCGGGGCGGCCCTCGGACTGCTCCAGGGTCTTGGCGAAGGTCTTGCTCTCGCGCCAGAAGTCGAGAACGGCGTGCTCGAGGGCGGGCAGGTCGACCTGGGCGGGTACCGGGCGGTACTGCGGCGGTGTGGTCATGAGGCTGAACTCTTCCTCCGGCGGGATGTCACTTCCGTCCGGAGGGACGAGAGCCGCCCTCGTTCCCAAGGACCTGCTGCTCCCGCGGTACCACCCTCCTTGGCCGCCGGACGGATCCGGTGGCCCCCTCATTGGGGTGCGAAGCCGGTTCTACTGGCCCTACGGGGATCCCGTGCGGGCTTTCTTCCGGCGGCTCAGGGGTGATCCTTCGCATCGCGCTCGCCCCCGGGCTCTCACCGTCCCCGGGTCGCTCCTGGCTGCGTCCGACGCTACTCGTCCCCGTCCATGCCTTTCGCTGGGCCCAGTGTACGGGGCGGGGGCCCTCTCGGCAGACCGGTTTACGGGGGGTCGGGGCGGGGGGTGCGGCGGGGCCCGGGACCGGGCTCGCGGCCGGGGCCGGGCGGGTGGCGGCGTGACCCGAATGGGCCGATGGGCCGGTCCGGGCTCCGGTGGGACGGGAGTGGCGGATTACCGGGCTCCCTGCTGGGCACAACGGATGCAGGTTGGCATCGATGGACGCGTGCCCCGTTGCCGCGAGGCCGGAGTCGATTTATCGTTCCGGCACGATTCGCGAGCAAGATCACAGTATGTGAAGGGGCCGCGGCCATGGTGGCGAAGAAGACCGCCGGGAGAACTGCCGAGAAGGCTGTCGGAAAGGCCGCCGGAAAGGCTGCGGCGGCCGAGGACGCGGCTCCGGCCCGGAAGAAGACGACCGCTGCCGGGAAGACGACGGTCGCGAACTCCACGACCCGGGCGCCGGCCAAGACGGCGGCCAAGACGCCGGCCAGGACGGCGGCGAAGGCCGCGGCCGCGGCGGAGCGGAAGCCGGCGGCGAAGGCGGCGAAGGATGCGGCGGCCGGGAAGGCGCCCGCCCGGAAGGCGGATGCCAAGAAGGCGCCCGCCAAGAAGGCGACCGGCGTCGGGAAGACGACCGCGAGGAAGGCCACGGCCAAGGCGGCCGGGGCCGAGGGGGCGGCGCAGGCCGCGCAACAGACGGGAGCCCGGAAAGTGGTTGCCAAGAAGAGCACCGGCACGGCCAGGAAGACGGCTGCGGCCGCCACGAGCGGGCTGCCGAAGGCCAGGGTCACCGCTGCAGCGGCCCTGGCGCCGGGCGAGCTGGCCGTACGGCCCGGCGAGGACCCCTGGACCCCGGCCGAGGTGGCCGAGGCCCGTGCCGAGCTGCAGAGCGAGGTGCTGCGCCTGCGCGACGAGCTCCAGGCCTCCGACGCGGCCATCTCGGGCCTGATGCGGGATTCCGGCGACGGCGCGGGCGACGACCAGGCCGACACGGGCACCAAGAACATCACCCGCGAGTCCGAGCTGGCCCTGGCCGCGAACGCCCGCGAGATGCTCGAACAGTCCGAGCGGGCCCTGGAGCGGCTGGACGCGGGCACGTACGGGCTCTGCGAGAACTGCGGCCAGCCCATCGGGAAGGCGAGGATGCAGGCCTTCCCGCGGGCGACGCTGTGCGTGGACTGCAAGCAGAAGCAGGAGCGCAGGCACTGAGGGGCCACGGCCGGGCTGCCGCCGCGGGCCGACCCTGACGTACTCTCGTGTCTCGTCGGGGTCCAGGGGCCCGGCGGGGCCGCAGGGCCGCGCCGTCGGCAACCTGGTTCGAGCTAGTCGAGGGACTCACGTGGCAGAGGCGGAGAGCATCATCGGTACGCCGGAGGTCGGGGACGACGCCCAGCCGGAGTCCGCCGCGCCCAAGGGGCGCCGGCGGATCGTCGCGCTGCTCGTCGTCGCGCTGCTCGCCTACCTGCTCGACTTCGGCAGCAAGATGCTGGTCGTCGCGAAGCTGGAGCACGAGCCGCCGATCCGGATCATCGGCGACCTGCTGAAGTTCGAGGCGATCCGCAATCCGGGCGCCGCGTTCGGCTTCGGCGAGGCCTTCACCATCATCTTCACGTGCATCGCGGCCACCGTGATCATCGTGATCGTGCGGCTGGCCCGCAAGCTCTACAGCCTGCCGTGGGCGATCGCCCTGGGTCTGCTGCTGGGCGGTGCGCTGGGCAACCTCACCGACCGGATCTTCCGTTCGCCCGGCGTGTTCCGGGGGGCCGTGGTCGACTTCATCGCCCCCGCCCACTTCGCCGTCTTCAACCTCGCGGACTCGGCGATCGTGTGCGGCGGCATCCTGATCGTGCTGCTGTCCTTCAGGGGTCTGGACCCGGACGGCACCGTCCACAAGGACTGATCGCGGGACGGGCGCACCGTCGAGTCCTGCATACTCGACAGGTGAGTACGATTCCCGAGATCCGCACCCTGCCCGTTCCCGATGGCCTCGAAGGCGAGCGCGTGGACGCCGCCATTGCCCGCATGTTCGGTTTTTCCCGGACGAAGGCGGCCGAGCTCGCCGCCGCGGGGAAGGTGTCGGTCGACGGCAGCGTCGTCGGGAAGTCCGAGCGCGTGCACGGCGGCGCCTGGCTCGAAGTCGAGATGCCCGCGCCGCCGCGGCCGGTCGAGCTCGTCGCCGAGCCGGTCCCGGGCATGGAGATCGTCCACGACGACGACGACATCGTCGTCATCATGAAGCCGGTGGGCGTCGCCGCCCACCCCAGCCCCGGCTGGACCGGCACCACCGTCATCGGCGGCCTCGCCGCCGCCGGGTACCGCATCTCCACCTCCGGCGCGTCCGAGCGCCAGGGCATCGTGCACCGCCTCGACGTCGGCACCTCCGGCCTGATGGCCGTCGCCAAGTCGGAGCGCGCGTACACCTCGCTGAAGAACCAGTTCCGCGAGCGGGTCGTGGACAAGCGCTACCACGCGCTCGTCCAGGGGCACCCGGACCCGATGAGCGGCACGATCGACGCGCCGATCGGGCGCCACCCCAGCGCGGACTACAAGTGGGCCGTGACCCAGGAGGGCAAGCCCTCCGTCACCCACTACGACCTGATCGAGGCCTTCCGCGCGGCCTCGCTGCTCGACATCAAGCTGGAGACGGGGCGCACGCACCAGATCCGCGTGCACATGTCCGCGCACCGCCACCCCTGCGTCGGCGACCTCACCTACGGGGCCGACCCGACGGTGGCCAAGCGGCTGGGCCTGACCCGGCAGTGGCTGCACGCGGTGCGGCTCGGCTTCGAGCACCCGGCGGACGGCCGGTGGGTGGAGTTCGAGAGCACCTACCCGGCGGACCTGCAGCACGCGCTGGACGTGATCCGGGCCGAGAGCGAGTGACCGCCTTCACGGTCAGGGTGGCCGGGACGGAGGCCGACCTGGCGGCGTGCTTCGCGGTGCGGACCGAGGTGTTCGTGGTCGAGCAGTCCGTGCCGGAGTCGATCGAGTACGACGCGTACGACGCGGTCGCGGTGCACGTGCTGGCCGTGGGGCCGGACGGGGAGCCGCTGGGCACCGGCCGGCTGCTGCACGGACCGCAGGCGCGGGCCAAGACGGGCGGCGACCCGGGGGTCGGCTCGCTGGGCCGGCTCGCCGTGCGCAAGGCCGCGCGCGGCCTGGGCGTCGGGGTGGCGCTGGTACGGGCGATCGAGGCGGAGGCGGCCCGGCTGGGTCTGACCGCCGTGGACCTGGGCGCGCAGACGCACGCGCTGGGCTTCTACGAGAACCTCGGGTACGAGGCCTACGGCCCGGAGTTCGAGGACGCGGGCATCCCGCACCGGGCGATGCGGCGCGCACTGCCCTAGGGGGCGTCTTGCCGATCATGCCGGGCTCGCGGTGGTGGGCACCGCGCCTCGCCGCGTTGTCCTCGCTCGCCGACGCTCCGCGTCGCCTCCTCCCCCTGCCTTCGGCGGGGGGACCCCCACGTCCGCCTTGCGATCCACGGCGCCCACCACCGCTCCCTGATCCGGCCTGATCGACAAGACACCCCCTAGGGGGTGTCCGCGAAGTCCCGCCTGCCCCGGCCCCGGTACGGCTCGTCCGGGCGGAGTGCCGACACGCGGATGCGGGCTTCCGGCCGCACGGCCCGGCGGCGGCGGCCTGGCAGTGTGGGGGAGTGGATCAGCTTGCTCTTCTGTTCGTCTTGCTGCTCGGGGCCGTCGTCAGCGTCCCGCTCGGAGATCGGCTCGGGCTGCCCGCGCCCGTCCTGATGACCATCGGCGGGGTCGCGCTCGCGCTGGTCCCGGCCGTGCCGAACGTCGACATCCCGCCCGAGTACATCCTGCCGCTCGTCCTGCCCCCGCTGCTCTACGCCTCGGCGCAGCGCACCTCCTGGCGGCAGTTCGCCGCCAACGTCCGGCCGATCCTGCTGCTCGCCGTGGCCCTCGTCTTCGTCACGACCGCCGCGGTCGCCGCCGCCGCGAACGCCGTCGTCCCCGGGCTGCCGCTCGCCGCCGCGGTCGCGCTCGGCGCGCTCGTGGCCCCGCCCGATCCCGTCGCCGCGACCGCCGTCGCCGGCGCGCTCGGGCTGCCGCGCCGCATGGTGTCGATCCTGGAGGGCGAGGGCCTGTTCAACGACGTCACCGCGATCGTGCTCTACCACGTGGCCATCTCCGCCGCGGTCAGCGGCAGCTTCTCCTGGCCGGACGCGCTGGGGGAGTTCGTGCTCTCCGCCGTGGTCGCCGTCGCCGTCGGCTTCGGACTGGGCTGGGCCACCAGCGCGCTCATGGGGCGGCTCGGCGATGCCACGCTCCAGATCGGGCTGACGCTGCTCGTGCCGTTCGTGTCGTACGTGGTGGCCGAGGAGCTCCACGGGTCGGGGGTGCTGGCCGTGCTGACGACGGCCCTGTTCCTCGCGGAGTACGCCTCCGACGCGGACGACGTGCTCGGGCGGCTCGCCGGGCACACGTTCTGGGAGGTCGTGGACATGCTGGTCACGGGCGTGGCGTTCGGGCTGATCGGGCTGGAGCTGCACAACGTGTTCGGCGTCGCGGCCGGCCGCGAGTGGGAGATGGCGGGGTGGGCGGCCACCGTGACCGCGGTCGTCGTCGTCGTACGGCTGCTGTGGCTGCTGCCGGCCGGCTGGCTGGCCAAGCGGCTGCACAAGCGGCGCGACTACGACGAGGAGATCCCGCTGAGCTGGCGGGAGAGCATGGTGATGTGGTGGGCCGGGATGCGCGGGGTGGCCTCGGTGGCACTGGCGCTGGCCATTCCGCTCAAGGTGGACGGCGGGGCGCCGTTCCCCGCGCGGGACCAGATCATCTTCATCGCGTTCGCCGTGATCATGGTGACGCTGGTGTGCCAGGGGCTGACGCTGCCCTGGCTCGTGCGGGTGCTGGGCGTGGAGGCCGACGAGGACGCCGAGCGGGAGACCGAGCGGAAGCTGGCGGTCCGCGCGGCGAAGGCGGCAAAGCGGCGGCTCAAGGAGATCGAGGAGGCGGAGGACCTGCCGGAGGACCTGGTGGAGGTGCTGTACCGGCGGGCGTACGACGTGGGGGCGAGGATCAGCCCCGAGATGGTGGACGAGGAGCGGCGCGAAGCGTACGCGAAGCGGGTGGAGCGGATCCGGGACGTCCAGCGGATCCAGCGGGAGATGATGTCGGCGGCCCGGCACGAGGTGCTGGCCGCGCGCAGCGAGCCGGGCGCGGACCCGGAGATCGTGGACCGGGTCCTGCGCCACCTGGACGTTCGCAGCCTCCGCAGCAGTTAGGGGGTGCCGGCCCGCCCGGGTGCGGGCTCCGCCCGGGGCGGGCGGAGCCGGCGCCGGTCAGACCTGGTAGCGGGACGGGGCGAAGAGGTCCGGGTTCGCGGCGATCCAGTCCGAGGTGCGCGACAGGCCCTCCGTCAGGGAGACCTGCGGCGTCCAGCCCGCCCAGTCCCGGGCGCGGGAGTTGTCCGACAGCAGGCGGTGGACCTCGCTGCCCGTCGGGCGGAGCCGGGACGGGTCCACCACGACCTGCGCGTCGCGGCCCGACGCCGCGATCAGCGCCCCCGCCAGGTCTCCGATCGAGATCTCCTCGCCCGTACCGAGGTTGACCACCTCGCCCAGCGCCCGGTCGCACTCCGCCACCGCGAGGAAGCCCTCCGCCGTGTCCGTCACGTACGTGAAGTCCCGCGTCGGGGACAGGGAGCCCAGGCGGATCTCCCGCGCCCCCGCGTGCAGCTGCGCCAGGATCGTCGGGATGACGGCCCGCGCCGACTGGCGGGGTCCGTACGTGTTGAACGGCCGGACCACCGTCACCGGCAGCTCGAAGGCGTGGTGGAAGGACAGCGCCATCATGTCCGCGCCGATCTTCGACGCCGAGTACGGGGACTGCGGCTGGAGCGGGTGCGATTCCGCAATCGGGGCCGTCAGCGCGGTGCCGTAGACCTCGCTCGTGGACGTGTGCACCAGCCGCCGCACCCCGTGCCGCCGGCAGGCCTCCGCCATGTTCTCCGTACCGGTCACGTTGGTCTGCACGTACGCGCCCGGCGAGGCGTAGCTGTACGGGATCCCGATCAGCGCCGCCAGGTGGAACACGGTGTCGCAGCCCTCCACCGCGTCGCTGACCCGTCCCGCGTCGCGGATGTCGCCCGCCCACATCTCGACCGGGCCGCCGGGGTCGGCGAGGTGGTGCGCCAGGTGGCCCTTCTCCGCGTACGGCTTGTAGTGGACGAAGGCGCGGACCCGGGCGCCCCGGGCCACCAGCAGGTCGACCAGGGTGGATCCGATGAACCCTTCGGCTCCGGTGACCAGGACCGTACGGCCGGCCCAGGGGTTCACGGTGTTCGTGTGGGTGTTCATATCCGCTCCAGGGTGGAAAGGGGGACGCCGGCCACGCGGAGGACCTCCGCCGCCAGCAGTTCGGCGGCCCGGGCGTGCGGGCCGGGTTCGGCGGCGCCGGCCATCGCGGCCAGCCGGGCCGGATCGGCCAGCAGCGGGCCGAGCAGCGCCGCCAGCCGGTCGGCGGTGGTCGCGGCGTCAGGCAGCAGCAGGCCCGCGCCCGCGTCGACGAGGACCCGGGCGTTGTGGGTCTGGTGGTCGCCGGGGGCGTACGGGTACGGGACGAGCAGGGCCGGGACCCCGGTCGCCGCCAGCTCCGCCACCGTGGCGGAGCCGGCCCGGCACACCACCAGGTCGGCGGCCGCGTACACGAGGTCCATCCGGTCCAGGTACGGCACGGCGCGGGCGACGCGCTGCCCGCCGCAGGCGGCGAGATCGGCGGCGGTGTCCGGCAGCGCCTTCGGACCCGTCTTGATCAGCATCTGGACGTCGTCGCGCCCCTGCCAGAGCCCGGCCAGCCCGACGGCGGCCGCGGTGAGCCGGGCGGCGCCCAGGCTGCCGCCGTTGAAGACGACCAGGCGGCGTCCGTCGGGTACGTGCAGGGCCCGCCGTGCCTCGGCGCGCAGGGCCGCCCGCTCCGGCCGGGTCAGGCCGGCCAGCCGGGCGAGGGCGGCCGAGATCGGCATTCCGGTGGTCAGCGCGTGCGCCCCGCCCGCCAGATGGGCCCGGCTGCGGTCGAAGGCCACCGCGATGTGCGGGGTGAGCCGTGCCGCGAACTGGTTGGCGCGGCCCGGCACCGCGTTGGACTCGTGGATGACGGCCGGCAGCCCCGCCATCCGCGCCCCCAGCACCGCCGGCGCGCTCGGGTAGCCGCCCATGCCCACGACGGCGTGCGCGCCCTGGGCCCGGATCACCGAGCGGGCCTGCCCCGCCGAGCGCAGGAGCGCGGCCGGGAGCAGATAGCGCTTCGCGCCGAGCGAGGGGTCGAAGGGGATCATGTCGACGGTGTGCAGGCGGTACCCGGCGCCCGGGATCAGCTCGGTCTCCAGGCCCCGCTCGGTCCCGATGAACGAGACCACGGCATCCGGGACGGCGGCGCGCAGCGCCTCGGCCAGGGCGAGCCCGGGGTAGATGTGGCCTCCGGTGCCGCCCGCGCCGATCACCACGGACAGGGGCCGGAGGGAGGTGCGTCGTGTGGTCATGGACGCAGACTCCCGGTGCGCCCTAAGAACGTTCTAAGAGGTTCTCTCAGAACCGTTTGGCAGGCTTTGCCCCATGAGCAGCACGAGCAGCACGAGCGGTACGGGCGGCACGGGCCCGCAGCGGATCCTGGTCGTGGACGACGAGCCCGAGGTACGGGCCGCCGTCCAGGACGGGCTGGCCGTCGAGGGGTACGAGGTACGGGGGGCCGGCGACGGGCTGGCCGCGCTGTCCGAGGTGGCCGGCTGGCAGCCGGACGCGGTGGTGCTCGACGTGATGATGCCCGTACTGGACGGGCTCGGGGTCTGCCGGCAGCTGCGCGCGATGGGCGACCGTACGCCCGTGCTCGTCCTGACCGCGCTGGACTCGGTGAGCGAGCGCGTCGACGGTCTGGAGGCGGGCGCCGACGACTACCTCGTCAAGCCGTTCGCGCTGGACGAGCTGGTGGCCCGGGTCCGGGCCCTGCTGCGGAGGGCCGCGCCCGATCCGGCCGACGCGGCGGTGCTCGCCTTCGCGGACCTCGTACTGGACCCGGGGACCCGCACCGGACGGCGCGGCGGGCGGCCGCTGGAGTTCAGCCGGACCGAGGCGGCGCTGCTGGAGCTGCTGCTGCGCCACCCCGGACAGGTGCTGCCGCGGGAGCTGATCCTGGAGCTGGTGTGGGGGCGGGACTTCGGACCGGACTCCAACTCCCTCGCCGTGTACGTCGGCTACCTGCGGCGGAAGCTGGAGGCCGGCGGCGAGCCGCGGCTGGTGCACACCGTCCACGGGGTCGGATACCGGCTGGGCCCGGCGTGAGCGCCGCCGCTAGGGGGCGGCGCCGGCTCGGCGCCGCCTGGCGCAGACGCCGGCCGCTGCGGACCCGCCTGGCGCTGGCGGTCACCTCGGCGGTGGCGCTGGTCGCGGTCGGGGTGTGCACGGCGGCCTTCTTCGTCGTGCGCGGCGCCCTGTACGAGCAGCTGAACCTGAGCCTGACCCAGTCCGCGCGGCTCGCTGCGCAGCGCAATCCCGACTCCGGGCCGGACACCCTGGCCGGGGAGTGCCGCTTCCTGGCGGCGCCCGCCTGCGCGGAGGTGGTGCCGGCCGACCCGGCGGACGATCCTGCCAAGCCCTACCTGCTGCCGGTGGACTCCGCGACGCGGGCGGTGGCGGCCGGGCGGCACGCGCCGTTCTACACGGACATCGTGCACGCCGGGCACCCGACGCGGATGCTCACCACCGACTACGCGAAGGGGCGGGCGCTCCAGGTCGCACTGCGGGCCGACGCCGTCGAGAAGGGGATCGAGGAGGCGGCCGGGTGGCTGGCCCTGATCGGCGCGGCCGGCGTGCTGGTGGCCGCCGGGCTCGGGTACTGGGTGTCGCGGACCGGCCTGGCCCCGGTGACCCGGCTCACGGCCACCGCCGAGCGGATCGCGGCGACGCGTGATCCCCGGCACCGGATCGACATGCCGCCGCCGGGGCCGCCGGGGCGGGAGGACGAGATCACGCGCCTGGCCGGGAGCTTCAACACCATGCTGGGCGAGCTGGAGCAGTCGGTCACGGCGCAACGGCGACTGGTCGCGGACGCCTCGCACGAGCTGCGGACCCCGCTGACGGCGCTGCGGACCAACGCGGAGCTGCTCGCGCGGGGGGAGCGGCTGACACCGGAGCAGCGCGAGCGGGCCTCGCTCGCGCTGGGCCGGCAGCTGCGGGAGGTGACGGGGCTGGTGAACGACCTGATCGAGCTGGCCCGGGACGAGGAGCCGCAGCCGCTGGTGGAGCAGGTACGGCTGGCCCCGCTGGTGGAGCACTGTGCGCAGGCGGCGCGGGCGCACCGGCCCTCGGTCCCGGTGCAGGTGCGCATCGTCGGGGAGGAGGCGGTGGTCGTGCCGGGCGTACCGGCGCGGCTGACCCGGCTCGTGTCGAACCTGCTGGACAACGCCGCGAAGTTCAGCCCCGCGGGGGCGCCGGTGGAGGTGGAGCTGGTGTCGCTGGGCGGCGCCGGCCGCGCCGAGCTGACCGTACGGGACCACGGTCCGGGCATCGCGGCGGAGGATCTGCCGTACGTCTTCGACCGCTTCTACCGGGCCGGGGCGGCCCGCGCCCTGCCGGGCTCGGGGCTGGGCCTGGCGATGGCCCGCCAGATCGCCCGGGCGCACTCCGCGGAGCTCGTGGCGGAGCCGGCACCGGGCGGCGGAGCCCTGTTCCGCCTGACGTTCTGATGTGGGCCCGCGCCGTCAGGGCGGGCTCGGCCGCGGGTCTGCGGGGGAGGTGGCGATGCGGGGCAGGGCGTACGGGTGGTGGGCCAGGAGCCAGCTGATCAGGCGCTCGCGGACCTGGCAGCGGACGGTCCAGATGTCCGTCGCGTCCTTCGCCGTGACCACCGCGCGGACCTGGATGGTGTGCGGGGTCGTGTCGGTGACCGCCAGGGTGCCGGTGCGGCCGTCCCACTCCGGGATCTCCTCCAGGATCGTCAGGAGCTGCTCCCGCATCAGGTCCAGCGGCGCGCTGTGGTCCAGGTGCCAGAAGACGGTCCCGGTCATCTGCGCGCCGCCGCGGGACCAGTTCTCGTACGGCTTCCCTGTGAAATACGACACGGGCATCGTGATGCGGCGCTCGTCCCAGGTGCGGACCACCAGAAAGGTCAGGGTGATCTCCTCGACCGTCCCCCACTCCTTGTCCACGACCACCGTGTCGCCGATCCGCACCGTGTCGCCGAAGGCGATCTGCAGTCCGGCGAACAGGTTGCCCAGCGAGGACTGGGCCGCGATGCCCGCCACGATGCCGAGCACGCCCGCCGAGGCCAGCACCGAGGCGCCGACCGCCCGCATCGGCGGGAACGTGAGCAGCATCGCCGCCACCGCGACCACCACGACCACCGCCGTGACCACCCGGTGGATCAGCGTCACCTGGGTGCGGACCCGCCGCACCCGCGCGTCGTCCGGGTTCTGCGCGGCGTAGCGGGCGTACGAGGCGTCCACGACCGCCGTCGCGATCCGCACCAGCAGCCATGCCGCCGAGCCGATCAGCACGAGGGTCAGGGCGTGGCCCACGGCGAAGACGTACTCCGGGCCGATCCCCATCCGCCGGTGGGATCCGTACAGCAGCGTCGCGCACAGCACGAGCTGGAACGGCAGCCGGCAGTGGCGCAGCAACCCCCACAGCGGGGTCTCGCTGTGCCGGGCGTCGGCGCGGCGCAGCAGCAGGTCCAGCAGCCATCCGGCCAGCAGGGTGACGACCAGGGCGCCGCCGACGACGGCGATCGGGCGCAGAACGGTGTCCGTGTCCATGCACCTCAACGTAGCCGCAGGCAGCGCTCGGGCCCTTCCCATCCGGCGAATGGCACGATGGGGTACATGAACATCGTGCTCTTCCATTCGACGTACGGGCTGCGGCCCGCGGTGCACGCGGCGGCCGACCGGCTGCGCGCGGCCGGTCACCAGGTCCAGGTGCCGGATCTCTTCGAGGGGCGCACCTTCGAGACCGTCGAGGAGGGCATGGCCCACCGGGACGAGATCGGCCGCGACGAGCTGCTGCGGCGCGCGGTGCTGGCCTCGGCCCCCCACTCCGACCAGGGCCTGGTCTACGCCGGCTTCTCCTTCGGCGGCTCCGTCGCCCAGCACCTCGCCCTGGCCGACGAGAAGGCGCGCGGGCTGCTGCTCCTGCACGGGACGGCGGACCTGGACGAGGACACCGCGGTCGACGAACTGCCGGTGCAGCTGCACATCGCGGACCCCGACCCGTTCGAGACGCACGACTGGCTGACGGCCTGGTACCTGCGGATGCAGCGCGCGGGCGCCGACGTGGAGGTGCACCGCTACCCGGGTGCCGGACACCTGTTCACGGACCCGGAGCTCGACGACTACGACGCGGAGGCCGCGGAGCAGACGTGGAAGGCGGCCATCGGCTTCCTCGACTCCCTGTAGGCGCAAAGGGTGAGGGGCGGGGCACGAACCGCGTGCCCCGCCCCTCACCGTTTCACGTCACGTGGTGACTAGCCGCGGTACGCGCTCCACATGCTCTTCATACGGGACACCTGGCCCGCGGTGAACTGGTACATGCACGAGTCGTACGTGTAGTCCATGAAGTTGTGGATCGGGTCGACGCCCGTCTTGTTGGTGCAGCTGTCACGGCCGGTCGGGCACTCGAACGCGGCGCTCTTCTCGGCCGGGGTGTCGGAGACGGAGTCGCCGCTGCCCGAGCAGCCGCCCTGGAAGGTGTGGTAGAGGCCCATCCAGTGGCCGACCTCGTGGGTGCCGGTGTCGCCCTCGTTGTAGTTGGCGGCGGAGCCGCCGGGCAGCGAGGTGTTGAGGATGACCACGCCGTCCATCTTGGGCTGCGAGGCGTAGGAGCTCGGGAAGGTCGCCCATCCGAGCAGGCCGCCGCCGAGGTTGGCGGTGTAGAGGTTGAGCGCGTTCGCGCCGCCCTTGCGCAGGGCGTTCTTCATGTCCTTCTCGGCCTGGGTGCCGTCCGAGACGTTGTACCAGGCGGCGTTGTCGGTGTAGTCGGTGGAGACCAGCGAGAACTGGTAGCCCGAGTCGACGTTGCCGGTGCCCTTGCCGCTGTAGGCGGAGTTGAGGACCGCGATCTGGTTGTTGATGTCCGTGGCGGTCAGCTTGCCGGCGGTGCCCGAGGTGATGACGTGGACGTACACCGGGATGGTCGTCGCGGCGGTGGCCTCGGCGGCGCGCATCTGGCGCTGCGGGCCCAGCTCGGCGCTCTTCTTGGCCAGGTCGGCGTCCATGGCCTTGACCTGGGCGTCCGTCACCTCGTTGGGGTCGGCCGCGCTCTTGTCCTTCGGGCGGGCGACACGGGCGTTGGCGGAGGCGCCGGCGGTGCCGGCGTCGGCACAGGCCTCGGCGCCGGTCTTGGGTGCCGCGGCCACGGTCGTGGGGACCGTGAGCGGGGCGAACGCCAGGGTTCCGGCCAGAACGGCCGTACCCATGAGGCGGCGGCGGAGCATGGGGGATATGCGGGCGGAAGCGCGCACGTTGACTCCTCGCGAAGCGTGGTGGGGGGTGAGGGTTTTCCTCACGCTGGCGCGAAGCTTATGTGTCCATGTCATGCACTGAGCAAGCCCTTTACGTAAAAGATTTGTTGCTTCTGATGCCGAAGGGGCGCCTGGTCTGCACCAGACGCCCCTCCGAGCAGCAGAATTGACATACTGTCAGAAGATGATCAGCTCACCGGCTGGTACGACCGCTCCACCTTCTGCGTGCCGTTCGCCGTGCGGTAGGAACGGGACCATGCGGTGGTGGCGGCCGGATTCCGCTTGTCGGACACCACGTAGTAGTCCATCTGGGAGCGCTCGGCCGTCACGTCCAGCACCCCGTAGCCGTGAGCGTCCATGTCCAGCCACTTCACGTGCCAGTTGGCGGCCTTGATCGCGGCCTCCGCTACGAGCGAGACGGTGTCCGCCGGCACGTGCAGGAGGTCGTCGATGTTGTCGGAGGTCACCGACGTCACCACGAACTCGGTGGCCGCCGTGCCCGACCCCGGGTACGTCGCCATGTTCATCGGGACCTCGTTCGCCCACGCCATGTGGATGTCACCCGTGAGGAAGACCGTGTTCTTGATCTTCTGGTCCTTGAGGTGGTTCAGCAGCTCCTTGCGGTCGTCCGTGTAGCCGTCCCACTGGTCCACGTTGATCGCGAGGCCGCCCTCGGGCAGGCCCAGCAGCTTCGCCAGCGGCGCCAGCAGGTGCGCGGGCAGCGAGCCGAAGGCGACCGGCGAGATCATCACCGAGGTCCCGACCAGCTTCCAGGTCGCGTTGGAGCTCGCGAGGCCCGACTTGAGCCAGTCCAGCTGGGCGCGCCCGGTGATGGTGCGCTCCGGGTCGTCGACCGCGCCGCTGCCTATCTTGGCCTGCTGGGAGCGGAAGGTGCGCAGGTCCAGCAGGTGCAGGTCGGCGAGGTTGCCGAAGCGCAGCCGCCGGTAGACGGTGCCGGCGGTCGAGGTGCGGACCGGCATCCACTCGAAGTACGCCTGCTTGGCGGCGGCCGCGCGGGCCGCCCAGTCGCCCTCGGCGCCCGGGGTGTGGTTCTCCGCACCGCCCGACCAGGCGTCGTTGGCGAACTCGTGGTCGTCCCATATCGCGACGATCGCGTGCGCGGCGTGCAGCGCCTGGAGGTCGGCGTCGGTCTTGTACGTGCCGTGCCGGGTCCGGTAGTCGGCGAGGGTGAGGATCTCGTGCTTCGGCTCGTGCGCGCGTACGACGTACTTCGCCTCGGGGTAGGCCCCGTTCGCGTACTCGTAGATGTAGTCGCCGAGGTGCAGGATCGCGTGCAGGTCGGTGCGGGCGGCCAGGTGGCGGTAGGCCGAGAACCAGCCGGACTCCCAGTTGGCGCAGGACACCACGCCGAAGCGGACCCCGGGCGTGCTCGCGTCGTGGCCCGGGGCGGTCAGGGTGCGCCCGACCGGGGAGACGGCGGCGCCCGCGGTGAACCGGTAGAAGTACGGGGTCTGCGGCCGCAGTCCGCGGACGTCCGCCTTGACCGTGTGGTCGGTGGCGGCGGTCGCGGTGACGGAGCCGCTCGCCGTGATCCGGGTGAAGGCCTTGTCCTCGGCGACCTCCCAGGTCACCTGGGTGGCCGGGCCGGCACCCGAGCCGGGAACGGCCTCGGGGGTCGGGGTGACGCGGGTCCACAGCAGGATCCCGTCGGGCAGCGGGTCGCCGGAGGCGACGCCGTGCAGGAAGGCGGGCCCGTTCGAGGCCGCCGACGCGGGGGAGGCACCCAGAGCGGCCGTCGCGAAGGGCACGAGGGCCGCCGTGGCCGCAGCGGCCTTGACGACCGTGCGGCGGCGCGGAGTTGCCGCAGTGGGGGAGGGGAGATGACTGGTCACGGACCGGCATATTACTGACGGGTATGGCCGGTGGTACACCCCTCGGAAAGCAACGGGCAGGCGAACTCTCGAAGTTCGCCCGCCCGTTGCCCGCTACCCCGTCCGGTACGTCCCGGTCCGGTCGATCAGCCCGCGATGGCCTTGTCGACCTCGGCCGTGAACTCCTCCGGGGTCATCTTGATCTCGATCTTCTTGCCGTCCATCTTCAGCGACGGCGTGCCCTGCAGACCGCTCTTGTCGAAGACCTTCGACATCTCGATCGCCCAGCGGTTGTAGGTGCCGTCCTCGACGGCCTTCTTGAACTCGGCGTTGCCCTTGAGCGCCGGCACCTGGTCCGCGATCTTCAGCAGGTAGTCGTCCTTGCCGAACTTGTCGTCGCGCTCCTCGGGGTGGTTCTCCTTGGAGTACAGGGCGCTCTTGTACTCCAGGAACGCCTCGGGGCTGACGTTCAGCGCCGCGCCCAGCGCGCTCAGCGCGTTCTTCGAACCGCTGCCGCCGAAGCCCTTGTCGAGGAAGGTGGCGCCGACGTACTGGATCTTGTACTTGCCGGCGTCGACGTCCTTCTTGATCTGCGGGCCCACGGTCTGCTCGAACTGGGAGCAGATCGGGCAGCGCGCGTCCTCGTAGAGCTCGAGGGTCTTCTTGGCGTCGGCCTTGCCTATGACGACCGTGGTGCCGTTGTCGCCCGCGGTGTTCTTCGGGGCGACCAGCGTCGCGTCGGCGGCCTTGTCCCACTCGCCCGGCTGGTTCGCCTGCACGACCGCGTAACCGACGCCGCCGGCCAGCGCCAGGACGGCGACGACGGCGCCGGCCACCAGCACCTGGCGGCGCGCCTTGTCCTTCTTCGCCTGCTTCTCGCGCTCGGCGCGCAGCCGCTCGCGGGCCGCGGCCTTGTTCGCCTGGCTGTTGCGTGAACTCATGGTGATCTCCGTGGGGTGTGGCTCGGGAAAAGGGGGACTGCCGTACGCGGGGTGGTCAGGCGCAGACGAGTGCGCCGCGTACGGGAGGTCCCCGGCGTCCCACGGAATGGGCGGGGAAGCGGGTCCGGGCCCCCGCGCCCGCGAAGGCGGGGCGCGGGATGCGCCGCACCGGGCCGAAAGCGGCCGCCGCGCAGGCGCCGGCCAGCAGCAGCGGCCGGAACGCGAAGGCGGCCACCGCGCGCAGCAGCTGGCCCAGCGCCCGTTCCCCGTACCGCAGCCAGGCCGCGGCGAGCAGCCCGACCGAGACGTGGGCGCCGAGCAGCAGCCACGGGGTCCAGGGTCCGGGCGAGGCCAGCAGGGCCACCGCGTCGGGGACGGCTCCGGGCACCTCGGCCAGCGGTCCGCCCAGCGGCGGCCCGCCGCACAGCGCGTCGAGGCCGAGCGCCCGCAGCGGCCCGGCGACGGGACCGCCGGCCGGGCCGTAGCAGACGTGCTGCCCGGCGGTGAAGACCGTGTCGGCGGCCAGCTCCAGCGGAACCAGGAGTGCGGCGATGGGGCCGAAGCCCCGCTCGCGGCCGGCCAGCGCGTACGTGAGCAGGAACACGCCGGCGAAGGCCCCGGCCACGAGGGCGGGGGGCAGCGGGACGCGGGACATCAGGACGTGCGAGCCGGCCGAGAGCAGCACGACGAGTGCGCTGAACAGCGCGGCCCGCAGCCCTCTCAGTCCTGCCCCGGATACGTCCATCGCCGCGAGTCTGCCACGAGTCCCTGTGAAGAGGGGTCCCAGGTCCCGGAACGGCCGGTTCCCACGACCCCCCTGCGGTCAGTGCATGATGCGGCCGTTGCGGAACAGGTCCACGAAGATCTGGTGGTCGGCGCGCGCCCGGGCCCCGTACGCGTGCGCGAAGTCGACCAGGAGCTCCGCGAAGCCCGCCTCGTCGGCGGCGATCGCCGCGTCGATGGCCCGCTCGGTGGAGAATGCCACCAGCGACTGCCCGCTCTCGGCCTCGTCGGCCGACGCGTGCATGGTCGCCGTGGCCCGGCCCAGGTCCGCGACGACGGCCGCGATCTCCTCCGGCTCGTCCAGGTCCGACCAGTCCAGGTCCACCGCGTACGGGGAGACCTCGGCCACCAGCTGGCCCGAGCCGTCCAGCTCGGTCCAGCCCAGCCACGGGTCGGCGTGCGCCTGGAGGGCGCGCTGGGAGATCACCGTGCGGTGCCCCTCGTGCCGGAAGTAGTCCCGCACGGCCCGGTCGGTGATGTGCCGGGACACGGCGGGGGTCTGCGCCTGCTTGAGGTAGATCACGACGTCGTTCTCCAGGGCGTCGCTGTGCCCCTCCAGCAGGATGTTGTACGAGGGCAGGCCGGCCGAGCCGATCCCGACGCCGCGGCGGCCCACCACGTCCTTGACCCGGTAGGAGTCGGGCCGGACCAGGGACTCGTCGGGCAGGGTCTCCAGGTACCCGTCGAAGGCGGCGAGCACCTTGTACCGGGTGGCCGCGTCCAGCTCGATCGAGCCCCCGCCGGAGGTGAAGCGGCGCTCGTAGTCGCGGATCTCGGTCATCGAGTCCAGCAGGGAGAAGCGGGTGCGGGAGCGGGCCGAGCGCAGGGCGCCCAGCAGGGGGCCCTCGGCGGTGTCCAGGGTGAAGGAGGGCACCTCCTCGTTCTTGGCGCCGGTGGCCAGGCGGTGGATCCGCTCGCGGTAGGCGCCCGCGTAGGTCCGCACCAGCTCGCTGATCTGCTCGTCGCTGAGCGCCTTCGTGTAGCCGATCAGGGCGACGGAGGCCGCGAACCGCTTGAGGTCCCAGGTGAAGGGGCCGACGTACGCCTCGTCGAAGTCGTTGACGTTGAAGATCAGGCGGCCGTTGGCGTCCATGTACGTGCCGAAGTTCTCGGCGTGCAGATCGCCGTGGATCCAGACCCGGCCGGTCCGCTCGTCCAGGTAGGGACCGCCGTGCCGGTCGCGCTCCAGGTCGGCGTAGAAGAGGCAGGCCGTGCCGCGGTAGAAGGCGAAGGCCGAAGCCGCCATCTTGCGGAATTTGACCTGGAAGGCCGCGGGGTCGGCGGCGAGCAGCTCACCGAATGCGGTGTCGAACACATCGAGTATCTGCTCGGCGCGCTGCTCGTTCGTCGTCTCGGGGACCGCCATGGCGGGTGCCTCCTGGTGGCGCGGGGTGGTTCGTTTTTCGGACAGGTGTCCTTGGGTCTGCAACGGATGAAGGTACCGGTCGGTGCCCGGTTCGTGTCACTCCACCGACGTAGACTTCGAGGCTGCCCCCCTCGTTCCCCCCGGAGGTCTGCCACCGTGACCAAGCCGCCCTTCACGCACCTGCACGTACACACCCAGTACTCGCTGCTGGACGGTGCCGCGCGGCTCAAGGACATGTTCGCCGCCTGCAACGAGATGGGCATGACGCACATCGCGATGTCCGACCACGGCAACCTGCACGGTGCGTACGACTTCTTCCACACCGCCCAGAAGGCCGGCATCACGCCGATCATCGGCATCGAGGCGTACGTGGCACCCGAGTCCCGGCGCAACAAGCGGCGCATCCAGTGGGGCCAGCCGCACCAGAAGCGCGACGACGTCTCCGGTTCCGGCGGCTACACGCACAAGACCATCTGGGCCTCGAACGCCACCGGGCTGCACAACATCTTCCGGCTGTCCTCCGACGCGTACGCCGAGGGCTGGCTCACGAAGTGGCCGCGGATGGACAAGGAGACCATCTCCAAGTGGTCCGAGGGCCTGATCGCCTCCACCGGCTGCCCGTCCGGCGAGGTGCAGACCAGGCTGCGCCTCGGCCAGTTCGACGAGGCCGTGCAGGCCGCCTCCGACTACAAGGACATCTTCGGCGAGGGCCGCTACTTCCTGGAGCTGATGGACCACGGCATCGAGATCGAGCGCCGGGTCCGCGACGGGCTGCTGGAGATCGGCAAGAAGCTCGGCATCCCGCCGCTGGTCACGAACGACTCGCACTACACGTACGCGAGCGAGGCCACCGCGCACGACGCCCTGCTCTGCATCCAGACGGGCAAGAACCTCTCGGACCCGGACCGCTTCCGCTTCGACGGCACCGGCTACTACCTCAAGTCGACCGACGAGATGTACGCGATCGACTCCTCGGACGCCTGGCAGGAGGGCTGCGCCAACACGCGGCTGGTCGCGGACCAGATCGACACCGAGGGCATGTTCAAGTTCCGGAACCTGATGCCGAAGTTCGACATCCCGGAGGGCCACACCGAGGTCAGCTGGTTCCGCGAGGAGACCATGCGCGGCATGCACCGCCGCTACCCCGGGGGCATCCCGGACGACCGGATGCAGCAGGCCGAGTACGAGATGGACACCATCATCTCGATGGGCTTCCCGGGCTACTTCCTCGTGGTCGCCGACTTCATCATGTGGGCCAAGAACCAGGGCATCGCGGTGGGCCCGGGCCGAGGCTCCGCGGCCGGTTCGATCGTCGCGTACGCCATGGGCATCACCGACCTCGACCCCCTCACCCACGGCCTGATCTTCGAGCGGTTCCTGAACCCCGAGCGCGTCTCCATGCCCGATGTCGACATCGACTTCGACGAGCGCCGGCGCGTCGAGGTGATCAGGTACGTGACCGAGAAGTACGGCGCCGACAAGGTCGCCATGATCGGCACGTACGGCACGATCAAGGCCAAGAACGCGATCAAGGACTCCGCGCGCGTCCTGGGCTACCCGTACGCCATGGGCGACCGGCTCACCAAGGCCATGCCCGCCGACGTCCTCGGCAAGGGCATCCCCCTCTCCGGCATCCTCGACCCGCAGCACCCCCGCTACGGCGAGGCCGGCGAGATCCGCGGGATGTACGAGAACGAACCCGACGTGAAGAAGGTCATCGACACCGCCCGCGGCGTGGAGGGCCTGGTCCGCCAGATGGGCGTGCACGCCGCCGGCGTGATCATGTCCAGCGAGACGATCACCGACCACGTGCCCGTCTGGGTGCGGCACACCGACGGCGTCACCATCACCCAGTGGGACTACCCGAGCTGCGAGTCGCTCGGCCTGCTGAAGATGGACTTCCTCGGCCTGCGCAACCTCACGATCATGGACGACGCCGTCAAGATGGTGAAGGCCAACAAGGGGATCGACATCGATCTCCTGGCCCTTCCGCTCGACGACCCCAAGACCTTCGAACTGCTCGGCCGCGGCGACACCCTCGGCGTCTTCCAGTTCGACGGCGGCCCCATGCGCTCCCTGCTGCGCCTGATGAAGCCCGACAACTTCGAGGACATCTCCGCCGTCTCGGCCCTGTACCGGCCGGGCCCGATGGGCATGAACTCGCACACGAACTACGCCCTGCGCAAGAACAAGCAGCAGGAGATCACCCCGATCCACCCGGAGCTGGAGGGGCCGCTCGAAGAGGTGCTCGCGGTCACCTACGGCCTGATCGTCTACCAGGAGCAGGTCCAGAAGGCCGCCCAGATCATCGCCGGGTACTCGCTCGGCGAGGCCGACATCCTGCGCCGCGTGATGGGCAAGAAGAAGCCCGAGGAACTGGCGAAGAACTTCGTCATCTTCGAGGAGGGCGCCAAGAAGAAGGGCTTCAGCGACGCGGCGATCAAGGCCCTCTGGGACGTCCTGGTCCCCTTCGCCGGCTACGCCTTCAACAAGGCCCACTCGGCCGCGTACGGCCTGGTCTCCTACTGGACCGCCTACCTCAAGGCGAACTTCCCGGCCGAGTACATGGCGGGCCTGCTCACCTCGGTCAAGGACGACAAGGACAAGTCCGCGATCTACCTGAACGAGTGCCGGCGCATGGGCATCAAGGTGCTCCCGCCGAACGTCAACGAGTCCGAGCCGAACTTCGCGGCCCAGGGCGACGACGTGATCCTCTTCGGCCTCACCGCGGTGCGCAACGTCGGCCAGAACGTCGTCGAGTCGATCATCAAGACCAGGAAGGCCAAGGGGAAGTACTCCACCTTCCCCGACTTCCTGGACAAGGTCGAGGCCGTCGTCTGCAACAAGCGCACCGTCGAATCGCTGATCAAGGCCGGCGCCTTCGACGAGATGGGCCACACCCGCAAGGGCCTGGTCGCCCACCACGAACCGATGATCGACAACGTGGTCGCGGTCAAGCGCAAGGAGGCCGAGGGACAGTTCGACCTCTTCGGCGCAATGGGTGACGAGGGCGCGAGCGACGAGCCCGGCTTCGGGCTCGACGTCGAGTTCTCCGACGTGGAGTGGGAGAAGTCCTACCTGCTCGCCCAGGAGCGCGAGATGCTCGGCCTCTACGTCTCCGACCACCCGCTCTTCGGCCTGGAGCACGTCCTGTCCGACAAGACGGACGCCGGCATCTCCCAGCTGACCGGCGGAGAGCACTCCGACGGCGCCGTCGTCACCATCGGCGGCATCATCTCGGGCCTCCAGCGCAAGATGACCAAGCAGGGCAACGCCTGGGCCATCGCCACCGTCGAGGACCTCGCCGGATCCATCGAGTGCATGTTCTTCCCCGCGACCTACCAGCTCGTCTCCACGCAGCTGGTCGAGGACACCGTCGTCTTCGTCAAGGGCCGCCTCGACAAGCGCGAGGACGTCCCCCGGCTCGTCGCCATGGAGATGATGGTCCCCGACCTCTCCTCCGCCGGGACGAACGCACCCGTCGTCCTCACCATCCCCACAGTCAAGGTCACGCCTCCGATGGTCACCCGGTTGGGCGAGATCCTGCGGCACCACAGGGGCAACACCGAGGTCCGCATCAAGCTCCAGGGGCCGCGCTCCACCACCGTGCTGCGCCTCGACAAGCACCGGGTGCAGCCCGACCCGGCGCTCTTCGGCGACCTCAAGGTGCTCCTCGGACCGTCCTGTCTGGCCGGATAACGCCGGTAGCGCCGGTCGCGGGGGCCCGCGTACGGGCCCGCACCCGTAGCCCAACGTGAAGAAGGGCGCGCCCGGAGCTCCGGGCGCGCCCTCGTGCGTGCTGCTCGCGGAGGCGTCAGTTGTGGCCGAACTTCTTCTGCTTGCCCTTGCGAGCCATGTCCATCGGACTCGGGGAGCCGCTCGAGGGCTCGGACACCGATTCCGTCGAGGTCTTCGCCGGATCCTGCGACGACGAGCGGGACTGCTGCTTCTGTTCGTGCTGGCGGTTCTTGTTCTTGGCCATGGTGGAGCCTCCGTGAGGGTCTAGGGGCCAGGACCGCCTTCACCCTCACACGGCGCCACAAACCGCGCATTTT
Organism: Streptomyces sp. NPDC001194; assembly: GCF_042896985.1. Taxonomy (NCBI): domain Bacteria; kingdom Bacillati; phylum Actinomycetota; class Actinomycetes; order Kitasatosporales; family Streptomycetaceae; genus Streptomyces; species Streptomyces sp. NPDC001194. The sequence goes on from NZ_JBIAXU010000002.1 coordinate 620,166, forward strand.
GGATCTTTACTGCGTGTAGCCGGCCGCCCCTCCTCCCGGTGCCCGGGAAACATCCGCCACGCCGATGATCGAGTTCCGGCCGTCAACACCCTTGCGGTCGGGCAGACTCGGGGAACCCGCGACAAACACAGGGAATCCCCAGGGAAGAGGGTGGTACGCGTGGACCGCTGCGTCGTCCTGGTGGACGCCGGCTATCTGCTGGGCGCCGCCGCCAGTCTTCTCGCCGGGGAGCCCTCCCGCTCCCGCATCACCGTCGACCATGCCGCCCTCATCCAGGGCCTGCGCGAGCGCGCCCAGGCCGACACCGAGCAGCCCCTGCTGCGCATCTACTGGTTCGACGGCGCACCCGACCGGGTGCCGCAGCCCGAGCACCGGCGGCTGCGCGTCATGCCCCGCGTCACCGTCCGCCTCGGCGCCCTGACCCGAAGCGACGGCCGCTGGGCGCAGAAGGGCGTGGACGCCGCCATGCACGCCGAGCTCACCGAGCTCGCCCGCAACCGGGCCTGCTCCGACGTCGTCCTCGTCACGGGCGACGGGGACCTGCTGCCCGGCCTGATGTCCGCCAAGGAACACGGGGTCGCGGTCCACCTGTGGGCCGTCCAGGCCGCCGACGGCGACTACAACCAGTCCGAGGACCTCGTCGCCGAGGCCGACGAGCGCCGCGTCCTGGACCGGGCCTGGATCACCCGGGCCGTCCGCGCCAAGGACCTCGCCGGACTGTGCGCCCCGCCGCCCGCGCCGCGCCCCGAGATCGCCGCCATCCTCTCCGCCCCGCTGCCCGAGGCGGCCCTCGCCGAGGCCGCCCGCAGCGCCGGCGCCAACGGATCCGCGGCCCCCGCCCCCGCCGAGCCCGAGGCGAGCGGCGCCCCCGTGCCCGCCCCCGCCGCCGGGGGCAAGACCGTACCCACCCCCAAGGACCTCGCCGGCTCGCTGCGCGCCCCCGGCCAGCAGCAGCCCGGCACCGCGAGCCACGCCGGCGCCCCGACCCCGGCCGGCAGCGCCCTGCGCTGGTCCTCCGACAAGGGCTGGATCGACCGGGCCGGCCCGCTGGGCGAGCCCGCCGAGACCGCCTCCCTGCCCACCCTCGCCCAGCTCACCAGCGCCGAGCAGCGCTGGGCGGACCGCGAGGAGGACATCACCACCGTCGGCGGAGACCCCTTCGAGGTCGGCCAGGTGTTCGCCCGGCGGTGGATGGAACGCCTCCCGGAAACCGTCCACCTGCAGAAGCTCGCCACGATGTACCCGCGCATCCCGCACCGCATCGACGGCGAGCTGCTGCGCTACGCGGCCCGGTTCGGGCTGCTCGCGCACAAGGACGACCAGATCGACGAACACGACCGCTACGCCATCCGGGCCGGGTTCTGGCGGGAGATCGACGTCCGCGCGGCCGCCGAGCACGTCGCCGGCACCTCCTCCGCCGTACCCGCGGGACCGACGCCGCCGGGGGCCGAGTAGCGGCGGCGGGCAGCGCGTCGGGACACCTCCCGGCGGTGGCCGGACGAAAGCCGCGTAGGCTGCTCCCTCGTGAGTACGGGCACAGCAGCAGCACAACCGAACACGGCAGTGGCCGCGGACGCGGCTTCGGACGTGGTCTGCGCGGTGCGTGACCTGGTCAAGACGTATCCCGCGGTACGCGGCCGGCGCGGGGCTCCCGCCCTGCCCGAGACCCGGGCCACCGACGGGGTCTGCCTGGACGTACGGCGCGGCGAGATCTTCGGCCTGCTCGGCCCCAACGGCGCCGGCAAGTCCACCCTGGTGCGCCAGCTCACCGGCCTGATGCGGCCCGACTCCGGCTCCGTGACCCTGCTCGGCCACGACCTCGTACGCCACCCCGAGCGGGCGGCCCGGCTGCTCGCCTACCTGGGGCAGGAGTCCACCGCCCTCGACGAGCTCACGGTGGCGCTGGCCGCCGAGACCACCGGACGGCTGCGCGGACTCGGCGCCCGCCCGGCGCGCGCCGAGCGGGACGCCGTACTGGAGGAACTCGGACTGACCGCGATCGCCGGGCGGCCCCTGAAGAAGCTCTCCGGCGGACAGCGGCGCCTGGCCTGCTTCGCCGCCGCACTGGTCGGGGAGCGGCCCGTGCTCGTCCTCGACGAGCCCACCACCGGCATGGACCCGGTCGCCCGGCGGGCCGTGTGGGCTGCCGTGGACCGGCGGCGCGCGCAGCACGGGGCCACCGTCCTGCTCGTCACGCACAACGTCATCGAGGCCGAGACCGTCCTGGACCGGGTCGCCGTCATCGACCAGGGCCGGGTCATCGCCTGCGACTCCCCGGCCGGACTGAAGGCCAGGGTCTCCGGTGAGGTCCGGCTGGAGCTGGTGTGGCGCGAACGCGCCCCGCTGGACGTGCCCGAGGTCGCGCGGCTGCGCGCGGACGCCGTCGAATCGGGACGCCGGTGGGTGCTGCGGCTGGCGCCGGACGAGGCGCGGGCCGCGGTGGCCGCCGTCACCGGGGGTCCCGCCTTCGCCGCACTCGACGACTTCACGCTGGCGACCCCGAGCCTGGAGGACGTCTACCTCGCGCTGGGCGGGCGTACCGCGAAGGGTCTGGTGAAGTCGTGAGCACGACCGCCGCAGGGGTGCTGGCACCACGGGCGCGGCTGCTGCCCGCGCTGGCCGCCGTGTACCGGGCGCAGCTGTCCCGGGCCCGGGTGGCGCGGATCCCGCTGCTGTTCGTGGCCACCTTCCAGTCGGTCGGGATCATGATCCTGATGCGGGGCGTGGTCGACGGGGGCTCGGAGGCCCGGGCCGTCGTCGCCGGCTCGTCCGTACTGGTCGTCGCCTTCGTCGCGCTCAACCTGCTCGCGCAGTACTTCGGGCAGCTGCGGGCCGGCGGCGGGCTCGACCACTACGCCACGCTGCCCGTGCCGCCGGCCTCGGTGGTGCTGGGCGCGGCGGCCGCGTACGCCTCCTTCACGCTGCCGGGCACGCTGGTGACGGCGGTGTTCGGGTGCCTGCTGTTCGGGCTGCCGATGAGCGGGCTGTGGATCCTGGCCGCGGTGGTGCCGCTGGCCGGAGCCGCGCTGGCCGGGCTGGGCGCGGCGCTCGGGCTGCTGGCGCCGCGGCAGGAGCTGGCCACGCTGGCCGGGCAGCTCGGCATGTCGGCGGCGCTGCTGCTGGGGGTGCTGCCGCCCGAGCGGATGCCGGACGTGATCGTGTGGGCGCGGGACCTGCTGCCGTCGACGTACGGGGTCGAGGCGTTCGCGCGGACCTTCGCCCCGCATCCGGACTGGGCGGCGGTCGGGCTGGACCTCGGGGTGTGCGGGGTGGTGGGGGTGCTCTCGCTGGCCGTGGCGACGTGGGCGTACCGGCGGGCGGCCGTCCGCTGAAGAGGCCGTCCGCCCCGGCGGCGGTCCTGCTGATGTCGACGCCGCCGGCACCTGGCACGATGTGGGGGTGACCGAAGCCGTGACCACGCCCTCCCCGCACGAACCGCCGCTGCCGCCCGAGAAGCCGGGCGGCTCCGCCGGGGGCATCACCCCGGCGGACATCCGCGACGGGGCCGCCACGGCCCTGCTGACCGGGGTGGCCGGTGTGCTGCTCGGCGTGCTGTGGGCGTGGCTGGCGCCGAAGGCCCAGTACGTCTCGAACGGCGAGGCCGTCTTCCTGAAGAACTCCGAGAGCGAGGCCCGGATCGGGGCCGACGGGACGTTCTTCCTGCTGTCGCTGGGGTTCGGCGTGCTGAGCGCGGTGCTCGTGTTCCTGTGGCGGCGCCGCGGCGGTGTCCCGCTGGTCGTCGGGCTGGTGGTCGGATCCTGCTTCGCCTCGCTGGTCGGCTGGCGGCTGGGGCTGTGGCTCGGGCCGTCCGCGGACGTGGCCGCCGCGGCGGTGAAGGCGGGGAAGGGCGTGGCCTTCGACGCCCCGCTGCAGCTGCTGGCGCTGGGGGTGCTGCTGGTCTGGCCGATGGTCGCCGTGGCCGTCCACCTCGGCCTGACGGCCCTGTGGACCCCGCACGACCCGGACCCGTCCGAGGACGCGGACTGGGGGGTCTACCCCCCGCCCCACGTGCACTCGGCCCCGTCGGACCCGGCCGCACCGGCCGCGCCGTCCGCACCGGAGCCCCCGCGGGCCTGACCGTCGGCCGCGGCGGAGCGGGTCCCGCTACGCGCGGGCGATGGGGGCCAGCGCGGCCTGCGTCAGCGCGGTCAGGGTGGCGGGCGGGAGTTCGACCTCCAGGCCCCGGCGGCCCGCCGAGACGCAGATCGTGGCGTGCCCCGTCGCCGACTCGTCCACCACCGTGCGGAGCCGCTTGCGCTGGCCCAGCGGGGAGATGCCGCCCCGTACGTACCCCGTCGTGCGCTCCGCCAGTGCCGGGTCGGCCATCGCCGCCCGCTTCCCGGAGACCGCGGTCGCCAGCGCCTTCAGGTCCAGGCTCCCCGACACCGGGACCACCGCCACCACCAGTGCGCCGTCCACCTCCGCGACCAGCGTCTTGAAGACCCGGTCCGGGGAGACCCCCATGGCCTGCGCCGCCTCCTCGCCGTACGAGGGGTGCGCCGGGTCGTGCTCGTAGGCGTGCACCGTGAACTGGGCCCGGGCGGAGTTCAGGGCCACGATCGCCGGGGTGCCCGCCGAAGCGGGTGTCTTCTTCTTCGCCATCGGTCCTTCGCCGTCAGTTCGGGCTCGTCGGCGCGCGCGTCAGGTCCACCGCCGGCAGCGACGGGAGGTGGCGGATGACCGCCGTCTCCGCGCGCAGCAGTTTCAGTTCCTCCGCGAGCCGCGTCGCGGTGTCCGGCGCCTGGAGCAGCCGCTGCTTCGCCGGGATGTCCAGTACGGCCGCCGCCGCCACCAGGTACGAGACCACCGACGGCTCGTCCGGCAGGTCGGCGCCCGAGGTCAGGGACCGCTCGCGGGCCCCGGCCAGCCGCTTCTGGTAGTTCCGGAAGGCCCGCAGGACCCCCTCCGCCAGCGCGCCCGCACCGTCGCCCGCGTCCTCCGGGAGCTCCTCCAGCTCCGCGACCAGGTACGGGCCCGAGGTGTCCACCGACAGCAGTCGCACCCGCGCCGTACCGGTGGCCAGGACCTCGAAGCTGCCGTCCTCCCGCTCCCGGATCGTCGCCGCGTCCGCGATGCAGCCCACCCGGTGGAAGGCCTGGACGGGGTCGGCCCCGAAACCCGCCGTCGGGCCCCGCTCGGGCAGCGCCGTCTGGTCCGGCAGGCCCGGCGCGGTCGGCGCGACCTCCCGGCCGTCGCGGATCGCGACGACCGCGAAGCGGCGCGGCTCGTCCTCGCCCGTCTTCAGCAGATCGCGCATCATGGCGCGATAACGCTCCTCGAAGATGTTCAGCGGGAGGACGAGTCCCGGGAACAGCACCGAGTTCAGCGGGAAGAGGGGCAGGCGAACGGAGGTCACGACGCACAGGGTAGTGGCCGGGGGCCAGGGCCTGTCACCTTCATTGTCAGAGCTCCCCCCGCTCACCCACGCCGCAGCAGCCGCGAGGCTCCCGCCGCCACCGTCGTCGCCAGGGTCCAGCCCAGCAGGACCAGCGCCGCGGAGCCCCACTGCCAGCCGCCCTCCACGTTCCACTGGCCGTCCTGGCCGAGATCGATCACCGGGAGCAGCAGGTCCAGGGCGTAGAGCGCCGGATCCCAGTGCGGGTGCTCGTCCGCCTTGATCGGCGGCGGCTCGTGCCGGGAGAAGAGCAGGGCGCCCGCCGCCCACAGCACCGCCATCCACAGCGCGGCCCGGCCGGGCCGGTATCCGTACGCCACCGTCCAGTCCTGGAGGTACCCCCAGGCCTTGAGCGCCGGCGGCAGGGTGGCCCGGCGCCGGCGCTGCTTGGCCAGCAGCACCTCGCGGGCGTCCGCGTCCTCGCCGCTCGCGCGCAGTACGGCGGCCAGCCGCTCGTACGGCTCCGGCGAGTACTCGGGGGTGGCCGCCGCCACCCAGTCCAGCCTGCGGGCGAGCGGGAAGTGGCCCCGGGGTGCGAGGTTCTCGTAGGCGAACCCCTCGATCGAGACCCCGCCCGGGCCGGGCCAGCTGGTGGAGGTGTCGACCAGCTTGACCACCTTCGCCCCCGACAGCACCACCCGCCCCCGCTCCGGCCGCTCCCCGACGAACCGCAGCTCCGGGGTCTGGATCCGGCGCAGCGAGACCTCCTGCCCGTCGGCCAGGACGAACCGGGCCCCGTAGAAGTCGACGGCGTCGCCGAAGCGGCCGTCGTCCAGGCGCAGCCCGCCCCGGCACTCGAAGCGCTGGGCCCGCTGCCCGCGCGTGGGCGTCTGGCCGAGCCCGTACGGGGGAGTGGAGGAACCGGAGTCGCCGGGAACGTAGTCGAGGGCGATCGAGGTCAGGTACAAGGTCCGCTCGACGGTCAGCTGCGGGGCGTTCAGCGCCCGCCGCCCGTGCGGATTGCGCAGCCGGGCACCGCGCAGGTTCATCGACACGCCGACCTTCGCTCCGCGCAGGCTCACCTCCCCGTCCGTCTCCAGCAGCTCGCCCTGGAAGTCCTGCGCGACCGACATCCCGTCGGCGGCTATGGCCCGGCCCTTGTTGTCCCGCCGTACGACGGCCTGGCTGATCAGGAGGTCGGTGCCGATCTGGGCGTCGGTCAGCCGGATCCCGCGGGCCACGCGGCAGCGCGGCAGGTGCAGGTCGCCCTCGGTGTGCAGCCGGGAGGCGTCCAGCCGCGGTATCGCGCAGTTGATCATGCGCAGGGTGATGAACCGGGTCTCGGACAGCTGTATCTCACTGTCGAAGCGACAGGACTGGAGTTCGACGTACGGATCCACCGTCCCCCCGGACAGGTCGAGCCGCCCCGTGATCCGTACGCCGCGCAGCTTCAGCGCGGCCACCCGGCCCGGCACCGGCGGCGGGCCGTGGAGCAGCAGCAGCGCCACCACCTGGGCGCGGACGCTGCGCCCGGTGCCCCAGGTCCGCCCGCTGTCGTGCGGATCGTCCTCGTTGGCGGCGCGGGCGCTGAGATCGCAGACGCTGCCCGTCCGGTACGCCTGCCACATGCGGCGTTCGGGATCGGTGAGATCCGCGGGCTGCTCGCCCGGCCGTGACTCCGCCATGGCGGCCCCCCTCCGCTGCGCATACGTGTAGGGGAACGCTAATGGGCACCGGTGACACCCGGGGCGTGTATCAGCCAGTGATACGGGCGAACGGTGGCGGGAGGCGGTCTGAGAGAATTGGGAGGTGATCTCTCGTATCGACCTGCGCGGTGACGCCCTCCCCGAGGGCGGCGCCCTGCGCGATCTGCTGCCCCGTGCCGAGTTCGACGTGGAAGCCGCCCTTGAGAAGGTGCGGCCCATCTGCGAGGACGTCCATCATCGCGGCACGGCGGCGTTGATCGAGTACGCGCAGAAGTTCGACGGCGTCACGCTGGAGCAGGTCAGGGTCCCCGCCGAGGCCCTCAAGACCGCCCTCGCCGAGCTCGACCCGGCCGTCCGCGCCGCGCTCGAGGAGTCGATCCGGCGCGCCCGGATCGTCCACCGCGAGCAGCGCCGCTCCGAGCACACCACCCAGGTGGTCCCCGGCGGAACCGTGACCGAGAAGTGGGTTCCGGTCGAGCGCGTGGGCCTGTACGCCCCGGGCGGCCGCTCCGTGTACCCGTCCTCCGTCGTGATGAATGTCGTCCCGGCCCAGGAGGCGGGCGTCGAGTCGATCGCGCTCGCGTCCCCGCCGCAGAAGGAGTTCGGCGGCCTGCCGCACCCCACGATCCTCGCCGCCTGCGCCCTGCTCGGCGTGGACGAGGTGTACGCGGCCGGCGGCGCCGTGGCCGTCGCGATGTTCGCGTACGGGACCTCCGGACCCGACGGGTGCCCCCCCGTCAACATGGTGACCGGCCCCGGCAACATCTGGGTCGCCGCCGCCAAGCGCTACTTCACCGGCCGCATCGGCATCGACACCGAGGCCGGCCCCACCGAGATCGCGGTCCTCGCGGACTCCACGGCCGACCCGGTGCACGTCGCCGCCGACCTGATCAGCCAGGCCGAGCACGACCCGCTGGCCGCCGCCGTGCTCGTCACGGACTCCGCGGAGCTCGCGGACGCCGTCGAGAAGGAGCTGGAGCCGCAGGTCGCCGCGACCAAGCACGTCGAGGACCGGATCAAGCCCGCCCTCGCCGGCAAGCAGTCCGCGATCGTGCTGGTCGACAGCCTGGAGGACGGCCTCAAGGTCGTCGACGCCTACGGCGCCGAGCACCTGGAGATCCAGACCGCCGACGCCGCGGCCTGGGCCGCCCGCGTGCGCAACGCCGGCGCGATCTTCGTCGGCCCGTGGGCCCCCGTCTCGCTCGGGGACTACTGCGCCGGGTCGAACCACGTGCTGCCCACCGGCGGCTGCGCCTGCCACTCCTCCGGCCTGTCCGTGCAGTCCTTCCTGCGCGGCATCCACATCGTCGACTACACGCGCGACGCCCTCGCCGAGGTCACCCACCACGTGGTGACGCTGGCCGAGGCCGAGGACCTGCCGGCGCACGGCGCGGCCCTCAAGGCGCGCTTCGGCTGGAAGGTGCCCACCCAGTGAGCTTCGGGATCGACGACCTCCCCATCCGGGACGAGCTGCGCGGCAAGACCCCGTACGGCGCCCCGCAGCTCGACGTGCCCGTCCAGCTGAACACCAACGAGAACCCGTACGAGCTCCCCGCCGAGCTCGTCGCCCGCATCGCCGAGCGCGTCGCCGACGCCGCCCGCACCCTCAACCGCTACCCCGACCGGGACGCGGTCGAGCTGCGGACCGAGCTGGCCGCGTACCTCACCCGTACGGGCAAGCACCCGGTCTCCCGCGAGAACGTCTGGGCCGCCAACGGCTCCAACGAGGTCATCCAGCAGCTGCTGCAGACCTTCGGCGGGCCCGGGCGGACCGCGATCGGCTTCGAGCCCTCGTACTCCATGCACGCGCTGATCGCGCGCGGCACCGGCACGGGCTGGATCTCCGGCCCGCGCCGGGAGGACTTCACCATCGACGTGGAGGCGGCCGAGCAGGCCATCGCCGAGAACGCGCCCGACGTCGTCTTCATCACCTCGCCCAACAACCCCACGGGCACCGCGGTCGAGGCGGAGACCGTCCTCGCCCTCTACGAGGCCGCGCAGGCGGCCAAGCCCTCCCTGGTGATCGTCGACGAGGCGTACGTGGAGTTCAGCCACCGGGACTCCCTCCTGCCGCTGATCGAGGGCCGCCCGAACCTGGTGGTCTCCCGGACCATGTCCAAGGCCTTCGGCGCCGCCGGGCTGCGCCTGGGCTACCTGGCCGCCCACCCGGCCGTGGTCGACGCCGTCCAGCTCGTACGCCTGCCGTACCACCTGTCGGCCGTCACCCAGGCGACCGCGCTGGCCGCCCTGGAGCACACCGACACCCTGCTCGGCTACGTCGAACAGCTCAAGGCCGAGCGGGACCGCCTGGTCACCGAGTTGCGGGCCATCGGCTACGAGGTCACCGAGTCCGACGCGAACTTCATCCAGTTCGGGAAGTTCGAGGACTCGCACACCGCCTGGCGGAAGATCCTCGACCAGGGTGTCCTGGTCAGGGACAACGGCGTACCGGGCTGGCTGCGGGTCACCGCCGGCACCCCGGCCGAGAACGACGCGTTCCTGGAAGCGGTTCGCGCACTGAAGAAGGAGCAGCACGCATGAGCCGCATCGGACGGGTCGAACGGACCACGAAGGAGACCTCGGTCCTCGTCGAGATAAACCTCGACGGCACCGGCAAGGTCGACGTCTCGACGGGCGTGGGCTTCTACGACCACATGCTCGACCAGCTCGGCCGCCACGGCCTCTTCGACCTCACGGTCAAGACGGACGGCGACCTGCACATCGACAGCCACCACACCATCGAGGACACCGCGCTCGCGCTCGGCGCCGCCTTCAAGCAGGCCCTCGGCGACAAGGTCGGCATCTACCGCTTCGGCAACTGCACCGTGCCGCTCGACGAGTCCCTCGCCCAGGTGACCGTCGACCTGTCCGGCCGCCCGTACCTCGTGCACACCGAGCCCGAGAACATGGCGCCGATGATCGGCGAGTACGACACGACGATGACCCGCCACATCTTCGAGTCCTTCGTCGCGCAGGCCCAGATCGCCCTGCACATCCACGTCCCGTACGGCCGCAACGCCCACCACATCGTGGAGTGCCAGTTCAAGGCCCTGGCCCGCGCCCTGCGCTACGCGGCGGAGTTCGACCCGCGCGCCGCCGGAATCCTGCCCTCCACGAAGGGCGCCCTCTAGCCGTGAACGGCCTGAACACCATCCTGATCGTCCTCGGCCTCTTCCTGGCCGGCGGCGTCTACTCCTTCCAGAAGCAGAAGATGCCCAAGTCGGTCATCATCCTGCTCGCCATCGGCTCCGCGATGTGCCTCGCCGCCGGAGTCCTGCGGATCCAGGGGATTTGGGAATGAGCGCAGCCCGACCGACCAAGACGGTCGTGGTCTTCGACTACGGCTTCGGAAACGTACGTTCCGCCGAGCGCGCGCTCGCGCGGGTCGGGGCGGACGTCGAGATCACCCGCGACTACGACAAGGCCATGGACGCCGACGGGCTGCTCGTGCCCGGTGTCGGGGCCTTCTCGGCCTGCATGCGGGGGCTCAAGGACGCCCGCGGCGACTGGATCATCGGCCGCCGGCTCTCCGGCGGGCGGCCCGTCATGGGCATCTGCGTCGGCATGCAGATCCTCTTCGAGCGCGGCATCGAGCACGGCGTGGAGACGGAGGGCCTCGACGAGTGGCCCGGCACCGTCGAGCCGCTGCGCGCCCCGATCGTGCCCCACATGGGCTGGAACACCGTGGAAGCGCCGGCCGACAGCCAGGCCTTCAAGGGCCTGGACGCCGACTCCCGGTTCTACTTCGTGCACTCGTACGCGGTCCGCGACTGGAGCCTGGAGGTCACCAACCCCGCGATCCGCGCCCCCCGCGTCACCTGGGCCACGCACGGCGAGCCCTTCGTCGCGGCGGTGGAGAACCGGGCCCTGTGGGCCACCCAGTTCCACCCCGAGAAGTCCGGCGACGCCGGCGCCCAGCTCCTCACCAACTGGATCGAGACCCTCTGATGACCGCCAGCAAGCTCGAACTGCTGCCTGCCGTCGACGTCCGCGACGGCCAGGCCGTCCGCCTCGTGCACGGAGTGTCCGGCAGCGAGACCTCCTACGGGTCCCCGCTGGAGGCCGCACTCGCCTGGCAGGCCTCCGGCGCCGAATGGCTCCACCTCGTCGACCTCGACGCCGCCTTCGGCACCGGTGACAACCGGGCGCTCGTCGCCGAGATCACCGGCGCCATGGACATCAAGGTCGAGCTGTCCGGGGGCATCCGCGACGACGCCTCGCTCGCCGCCGCCCTCGCCACCGGCTGCACCCGCGTCAACCTCGGCACCGCCGCCCTGGAGACCCCCGAGTGGGCCGCGAAGGCCATCGCCGAGCACGGCGACAAGATCGCGGTCGGTCTCGACGTACGCGGTACGACCCTCAAGGGCCGCGGCTGGACCAGCGAGGGCGGGGACCTCTACGAGACCCTCGCGCGCCTGGACTCCGAGGGCTGCGCCCGGTACGTCGTCACCGACATCGGCAAGGACGGCACGCTGACCGGGCCCAACCTGGAGCTGCTGAAGAACGTCTGCGCCGCCACCGACCGGCCGGTCGTGGCCTCCGGCGGCATCTCCTCGCTGGACGACCTGCGGGCGCTGGCCGCCCTGGTGCCGGCGGGCGTCGAGGGCGCCATCGTCGGCAAGGCCCTGTACGCGAAGGCCTTCACCCTGGAAGAAGCCCTGAAGGTGGTCTCCGCATGAGCTCCGACGACGTACGCCGCATCTCCTCCGGCGGCCCCTACGAGGACGTCATCGCGTACTCCCGCGCCGTGCAGCTCCCGAACGGGCTCGTGCTCGTCTCCGGCTGCACCGCCGGGGACGCGGGCGGCCCGTACGACCAGACCGTCGCCGCGTTCGGCGTCGCGTTCAAGGCCCTGGCCCAGGCCGGCCTCGGCCCCGAGGACGTGGTGCGCACGCGCATGTACCTCACCCACGCCCGCGACGTGGACGAGGTGGGCCGCGCCCACAAGACGCTCTTCGACGGGGTCCGGCCCGCCGCGACGATGCTGATCGTCTCCGGCTTCGTCGACCCGTCGATGGTCGTCGAGGTCGAGGTCGAGGCGTACGGCCCGGTGCGGGAGGTGTCCGCATGACCCTCGCCGTACGAGTGATCCCCTGCCTGGACGTGGACAACGGCCGCGTCGTCAAGGGCGTCAACTTCCAGAACCTGCGCGACGCCGGCGATCCGGTGGAGATGGCCAAGCTGTACGACGCCGAGGGCGCCGACGAGCTGACCTTCCTCGACATCACCGCTTCGTCCGGGAACCGCGAGACCACCTACGACGTGGTGCGGCGGACCGCCGAGCAGGTGTTCATCCCGCTGACCGTGGGCGGCGGCGTCCGCACCGCGGAGGACGTGGACAAGCTGCTGCGGGCCGGCGCCGACAAGGTCGGCGTGAACACCGCCGCCATCGCGCGGCCCGAGCTGATCCGGGAGATCGCGGAGCGGTTCGGCCGGCAGGTGCTGGTGCTGTCCGTGGACGCCCGGCGCACCGCGACCGGTTCCTTCGAGGTCACCACGCACGGCGGCCGCCAGGGCACCGGCATGGACGCCGTCGAGTGGGCGCACCGGGCGGCCGAGCTCGGCGCCGGGGAGATCCTGCTGAACTCGATGGACGCGGACGGCACGAAGGACGGCTACGACACCGAGATGATCGCGGCCGTGCGGGGGCACGTCAGCGTCCCGGTGATCGCCTCGGGCGGCGCCGGGCGGCTGGAGCACTTCGCCCCGGCGATCGCGGCCGGCGCCGACGCGGTGCTCGCCGCCTCGGTGTTCCACTTCGGCGACCTGCGGATCGGCCAGGTCAAGGAAACGCTGCGCGAGGCGGGCCACCCGGTCCGCTGACCGCCGCCGGGCCGCACCGGCCGGGACGACGCGGGGGAGTCACCCCCGCTCCCCGGCCGGGCGGCGGCTGCCGGGAGAGGACCTAGCGGAAGTCGTCGAACGCGTCGGAGTCGTCCTGCTCCGGCATCTGCGGCTTCTCCTGCTTGTCGGCCTGCTGCTTGTCCGGGCTCTGCTGGTCCGCCTCCTGCTTGTCCGCCTGCTCCTGCTCGCCCACCTTGCGGAAGACCACCGCGGCGGCGTGGAAGTCGCCTGCCTTGTCGCCCGGCTGGAGGGTGGCGACCGGCTCGCCGTTGCACTCCGCGTCCTCGAACAGCAGGGCCTCCGAGTCGGTCCTGTTCACGGCCTCGAGGACCTTCGACGAGGCGGACGGCAGCGCGTGGCACTGGTCCGCGCCGACATCCTTGATCTGGGCGTTCTTCTCGGCGTTCTGCTGGTCCACGTACACGTAGTCGAGGGCCTTGCCCTCGTCGGCGAACGCCTGGGCTCCGGCGGGCAGGACCAGTGCGAGGGCTCCGGCGAGCGCGGCTGCAGTGGTGCGAAGACGCATGGGGGTTTCCGTTCCTTCCACGGTGACGACACCGAACCGGTCGGCATCCGTGACGGAGCGTAGGGATCGGGTGGGGTGCGGAAACCTTTCCCCCCGGGGCGCCATGCCGGTTTCACCGGCCCGGCGGAACCGGCGCCCCGCGGTGTCCGCCCCGGAGCCCCCGTGCCTCAGATGCCGAGCCTGGCCGCCGTCAGCTTGGCGACGGCCTCCTTCGGGCCGTCCAGCTCCACCGCGGCCGCGTCCTGGCGGCCGAAGCAGAAGAGGGTCAGTTCGCCCGGCTCGCCGGTGACCGTCACCACCGGGGTGCCCTTGTGCGCCACCGCCGTCTGGCCGTTCGGGCGGCGCAGCACCAGGCCCACCGGCGAGCGCCGGCCCGTCAGCCGCGCCAGCTTCTCCAGCCGGGACCACAGGGCGTCCGAGAACACCGGGTCCAGCGCGCGGGGCGACCAGTCCGGCTGGGCGCGCCGCACGTCCTCGGCGTGGACGTAGAACTCCACCGCGTTGGCCGCCTCGTCGATCTGCTTCACCGAGTAGAGGGACATCTTCGGCGGGCCGGTCCGGATCAGCTGGATCAGTTCCTCGTACGGCTTGGCCGTGTACTCGGCCATCGCCTTGTCCAGCCGGTCCTTCAGCACGTTCAGCAGCAGGCCGCCCGCGGCGTCCGGGCGGCGCTCCCGGACCACCACGTGCGCGGCCAGTTCCCGGGCCCGCCAGCCGTCGCACAGCGTCGGCGCCTGCGGCCCCACCGACTCCAACAGGTCCGCCAGCAGCAGGCGTTCGCGCTTCGCATGGGTAGACATGGGGGCCACCCTACGACCGCGGGCCGTGCTTTGCCCGCCCATCAGGCGGACGGTGATCCTTCACGGCCGTCCGGGCGCGGCACAATGGCCCCCATGAGTACGTCCTCCCTCGATCCCGCCATCGCCGCCCGCCTCAAGCGCTCCGCGGACGGCCTGGTCCCGGCCATCGCCCAGCAGTACGACACCGGTGAGGTGCTCATGCTCGGCTGGATGGACGACGAGGCCTTGCACCGCACCCTGACCACCGGCCGCTGCACCTACTGGTCCCGCAGCCGCCAGGAGTACTGGGTGAAGGGGGACACGTCCGGCCACTTCCAGCACGTGAAGTCCGTCGCCCTCGACTGCGACGCCGACACCCTCCTCGTCAAGGTCGACCAGGTCGGCGCCGCCTGCCACACGGGCGCCCGTACGTGCTTCGACGCCGATGTCCTTCCGCTGGCCGAATAGGTAGGTAGGGTCCCACCCCATGGATCTTGAGACGTTCCGCAAGCTCGCGGCGGACCGCCGCGTCATCCCCGTGAGCCGCAAGCTGCTGGCCGACGGTGACACCCCCGTCGGGCTCTACCGCAAGCTGGCCGCCGAACGCCCGGGCACCTTCCTCCTGGAGTCCGCCGAGAACGGCCGCTCCTGGTCCCGCTACTCCTTCGTCGGCGTCCGCAGCGCCTCCACGCTGACCGTCCGGGGCGGCCGCGCGCACTGGATCGGGACCCCGCCCGTCGGCGTCCCCACCGACGGGGACCCGCTCGAGGCCCTGCGCGCCACCGTCCAGACCCTGCACACGCCCCGCGACCTCGCCGCCGGGATGCCGCCCTTCACCGGCGGCATGGTCGGCTACCTCGGCTACGACATCGTGCGCCGCCTGGAGCGCATCGGCGAGCAGACCGCCGACGACCTGGAGCTGCCCGAGCTGACCATGCTGCTCACCTCAGACCTGGCCGTCATGGACCACTGGGACGGCACGGTCCAGCTCATCGCCAACGCCATCAACCACAACGACCTCGACACCGGCGTGGACGAGGCGTACGCGGACGCGGTGGCCCGGCTCGACGCGATGGAGGCCGACCTCGCCCGGCCCGCCCCGTACACGCCCACCCCGCTGCCCGCCTCCGAGCTGCCGGAGTTCTCGGCGCTGTGGGGCGGCGAGAAGTACCAGGAGGCCGTCGAGGACATCAAGGAGCGGATCCGGGCCGGCGAGGCCTTCCAGGTGGTGCCCTCGCAGCGGTTCGAGACCCCTTGCGCCGCCTCGGCGCTGGACGTCTACCGGGTGCTGCGGGCCACCAACCCGTCTCCGTACATGTACCTGTTCCGCTTCGAGAACGGCTTCGACGTCGTCGGGTCCAGCCCCGAGGCCCTGGTCAAGGTCGAGGACGGGCGGGCCATGGTCCACCCGATCGCCGGAACCCGCCACCGCGGGGCCACCCCGCAGGAGGACCACGAGCTCGCCGAGGAGCTGCTGGCCGACCCCAAGGAGCGCGCCGAGCACCTGATGCTCGTCGACCTGGGCCGCAACGACCTGGGCCGGGTCTGCGAACCGGGATCGGTCGAGGTGGTCGACTTCATGTCGATCGAGCGGTACTCGCACGTCATGCACATCGTCTCCACCGTCACCGGCCGGGTCGCCCAGGGCCGGACCGCCTTCGACGTGCTGACCGCCTGCTTCCCGGCGGGCACCCTCTCGGGTGCGCCCAAGCCGCGCGCCATGCAGATCATCGAGGAGCTGGAGCCCACCCGGCGCGGTCTCTACGGCGGCTGCGTCGGCTACCTCGACTTCGCCGGCGACTCCGACACGGCCATCGCCATCCGCACCGCGCTGCTGCGCGACGGCACGGCGTACGTCCAGGCGGGCGCGGGAGTCGTCGCGGATTCGGTGCCCGAGCTGGAGGACCTGGAGTGCCGCAACAAGGCCGCCGCCGTGCTGCGCGCGGTGGGAGCGGCGAACCGGCTGAACGGCTCGTGACCCGGTAGGGGATAGTGGGTACGTGAGTGCCGTACCCCCACCCCGAACCGACGCCGACGCCTCCGACGCCCCGCAGGCCCCGGAGGGTCGAGCCGGCCGCCGAAGCGTGGCCGTCGCCCTGCTGCTCGGCGCGCTCGGCGCCTCCGTCGTCCTGCTCGCCTCCGGCCGCGTCTGGGCCCGGGGCACCGCCGCCGTCGGGGGCGGCTCGCTGCCGCTCACCGCGGACGGGCGGGCCGTCACCGGACTGCCGGCGGCCCTGGCCATCGTGGGCCTCGCGGCCCTGGTGGCCGTGTTCGCCGTACGCGGCAGGAGCCGGCTCCTGGTCTCCGGGCTGCTCGCGCTGAGCGGCCTGGGCGCGGCCCTGGCCGCCGTATTGGCCGCCGACGACCGACAGGCCCTGGACGCGCAGGCCGCCCGTACGACGGCGGACACGGCGGCGCAGGTGGGGGCGCTGACCCACACGGCCTGGCCGTACGTCACGGCCGCCGGCGCGGCCCTGATCCTGGTCGCCGGACTGCTGGCGCTGCGGTTCGGCAGCGGCTGGCCGGCGATGGGCGGCCGCTACGAGCGGGACGGCAGCCCCCGGCCCCGCAAGGCGGCGGCGGTGGACCCCGACCGGCCCGAGGACCTGTGGAAGGCCCTGGACCGCGGCGAGGACCCCACCCGCTGACCACGCATCCCGTCCGGTGCGGGACAATGAGCACCGAGCATTCGACACAAGCCGTGTTTTCCGAACACCCGGCGTCTTCTGAACACCCTGCGACAGAGCAAACGAGGAGCAACTCATGGCGGGCACTAGCCACGGACACACCCCGGCCGCCTGGACCGGTGTCATCATCGCCTTCATCGGTTTCTGCATCTCCGGCGCCTTCATGGTGCTCGCCAACCCGCTCGGGTTCTGGGCCGGTCTCGTCGTGGTCGCGCTCGGCGGTGTGGTCGGTCTGGCGATGAAGGCCGCGGGCATGGGCATGCCGAAGCCCGCCCACCAGGACCTGGCCGTGGTCATCGCCTCGAACAAGGCCACCGCCAAGGTCTGACCGGCCGGGTGCCGGTTCCGGTGAACGGTTTCGAAAGGCGCGGCCCCGCTGGGCTGCGCCTTTTGTCATGAGCGGAGAGAATCAGCGCGTGGACGCCCCTCACAGCCCCTACGCCGTGCCGACCGCCCCCCTGCCGCCCGTGCCGCCCGCGCCGCCGCGGAGCCGCCTGCGGAGGCTTGCCCCGCCGGGGCTGACGCTGGCCGCGGCGGGTCTGGCGTTTGCGTACGTGGGCACCGTGGATCCCAATGAACCCGGCCACTATCCGGTCTGCCCGCTATTCCGGCTGACCGGAATCCTCTGCCCCGGATGCGGCGGTCTGCGCAGTGCGCACGCGTTCGCCCACGGTGACCTGATCACCGCTTTGGGAGCAAATGCCCTGGCCGTCGCCGGCTACTTCGTCTTCGCCGGGTTCATGATCCTGTGGCTGGTTCGCGCCGGTCGCGGCGGTCCGACCCCGCGTTTTTCCCTGCGGCGGCCGCACTGGTGGATCATCGGTGTACTGGCGCTGGTCTTCGTGGTGGTCCGAAACCTGCCCTTCGGGACCGCGCTGGCCCCGTGAGGACCGGGAGATTCCCTTATGAATCCCCGATTCCGAATGTCCATTCCATGGGACGCCGTCAACCGCGTGCGGAGGGCAAGGCCTCCTGCGGATACCATTTGATTGCTGACCTTGCAGTTGTACGTGTCTGCAAGGCGGCCGACCGTCATCGACCCGGAAGGGGGCCGCTCGCGTGAGTGTGCTCGACGAGATCATCGAAGGGGTCCGCGAAGACCTTGCCGAACGGCAGGCCCGCGTGAGCCTCGACGAGCTCAAGGAGCGTGCCGCCAAGGCGCCCCAGGCCAAGGACGGCGTCGCTGCCCTGCGCGGCGACAGCGTCAAGGTGATCTGCGAGGTCAAGCGCTCCAGCCCCTCCAAGGGCGCGCTGGCCGCCATCGCCGATCCGGCCGGACTGGCCGCCGACTACGAGGCGGGCGGTGCGGCGGTCATCTCCGTCCTCACCGAGCAGCGCCGTTTCGGTGGCTCGCTGGCCGACCTGGAGGCCGTCCGCGCACGCGTGGACATCCCGATCCTGCGCAAGGACTTCATCGTCACGGCGTACCAGCTGTGGGAGGCCCGCGCCTACGGCGCCGACCTCGTGCTGCTGATCGTCGCGGCCCTGGAGCAGGAGGCCCTCGTCTCCCTGATCGAGCGGGCCGAGTCCATCGGCCTCACCCCGCTCGTCGAGGTCCACGACGAGGACGAGGTCGAGCGCGCGGTTGCGGCCGGCGCCAAGATCATCGGCGTCAACGCCCGCAACCTCAAGGACCTCAAGGTCGACCGCTCCACCTTCGAGCGCGTCGTCGGCGAGATCCCGGCCCACATCGTCAAGGTTGCCGAGTCCGGCATCCGCGGGCCGCACGACCTGATCGCCTACGCCAACGAGGGCGCCGACGCCGTCCTCGTCGGGGAGTCCCTGGTCACCGGACGCGACCCGAAGGCGGCCGTGGCCGACCTCGTCGCCGCCGGCGCCCACCCCGCCCTGCGCCACGGCCGGAGCTGACCGTCCCATGGCTCCCGACCGCCCCTCCGTCCGCACGCCGCACGTGCCGCAGGCAGCTCGCCGCGGCCCGCTCGGCGTGCCGACGGCGTACGCGCCCCTGGCGCGCGGCTGCCGCCCCCGCGGCTGCCGCGCCCCGGCCCGGCGCGTGCACGGGCGGCGGGTGCGGTACGTGATCGGCTCCGAGCCCGGTCAGGTCAACGGCATGCGATGGCGCACCGCAGGCGCGCTGTAACGAGGACCGCCCCGGTCCGGTACGCCTGACGCCACCGTTTCGTCTCCACGGTGCCGGCGTACCGCCCCGCGCGGTGCTCGCTTACGGTCCGTCGCCCCGGGCCGCCGGCCCCGGGCACGGGCCGCTGCGCCCGTACGCGTCCCCACCCCCGCAGCGGGGTGCGCGTGCGGCGGGCCCGCGGCGCAATACGGTGCACCCATCCCATCGCACCCGTAGGAGTACTGGCCATGTCCAGCAACTCGTTCTTCATTCCGGACCCGGAGGGGCACGTCCCCAACGCCGAGGGCTACTTCGGCGACTTCGGCGGCAAGTTCATCCCGGAGGCGCTCGTCGCCGCCGTGGACGAGGTCGCCGTCGAGTACGAGAAGGCCAAGGGCGACCCGGCCTTCGCGGCCGAGCTCAACGACCTCATGGTCAACTACACCGGCCGGCCCAGCGCCCTCACCGAGGTGCCCCGGTTCGCCGAGCACGCCGGCGGCGCCCGGATCTTCCTCAAGCGCGAGGACCTCAACCACACCGGCTCGCACAAGATCAACAACGTGCTGGGCCAGGCGCTGCTCACCAAGCGCATGGGCAAGACCCGCGTCATCGCCGAGACCGGAGCCGGCCAGCACGGCGTGGCCACCGCCACCGCCTGCGCCCTCTTCGGCCTCGAGTGCACCGTCTACATGGGCGAGATCGACACCCAGCGCCAGGCCCTGAACGTGGCCCGCATGCGGATGCTGGGCGCCGAGGTCATCGCCGTGAAGTCCGGCTCCCGGACCCTCAAGGACGCCATCAACGAGGCGTTCCGCGACTGGGTCGCCAACGTGGACCGCACCCACTACCTCTTCGGCACGGTCGCCGGCCCGCACCCCTTCCCGGCCATGGTCCGCGACTTCCACCGGGTCATCGGCGTCGAGGCCCGCCGCCAGATCCTGGAGCGCGCCGGCCGGCTGCCCGACGCCGTCGCCGCCTGTGTCGGCGGCGGCTCGAACGCCATCGGCCTCTTCCACGCCTTCATCCCGGACACCGGGGTCCGCCTGGTCGGCTTCGAGCCCGCCGGGCACGGCGTGGAGACGGGCGAGCACGCGGCCACGCTGACCGCGGGCGAACCGGGGATCCTGCACGGCTCCCGCAGCTACGTCCTCCAGGACGAGGAGGGCCAGATCACCGAGCCGTACTCGATCTCGGCCGGCCTGGACTACCCGGGCATCGGTCCGGAGCACTCCTACCTCAAGGACAGCGGCCGCGGCGAGTACCGCGCGGTCACCGACGACGCCGCCATGCAGGCCCTGCGCCTGCTCTCCCGCACGGAGGGCATCATCCCGGCGATCGAGTCGGCGCACGCGCTCGCGGGCGCCCTCGACCTGGGCAAGGAGCTCGGCAAGGACGGGCTGATCGTGGTCAACCTGTCCGGCCGCGGCGACAAGGACATGGACACGGCGGCCCGCTACTTCGGGCTGTACGACGGCGAGGGGGAGACCAAGTGAGCACCGGGAACATCCAGCTGCTGAGCGACACCCTCGCGAAGGCCAAGTCCGAGGACCGCGCGGCCCTCGTCGCCTACCTCCCGGCCGGGTTCCCGACCGTCGACGGCGGGATCGAGGCCGTCAAGGCCGTCATCGCGGGCGGCGCGGACGTGGTCGAGGTCGGCCTCCCGCACAGCGACCCGGTCCTGGACGGCGCGATCATCCAGACCGCCGACGACATCGCCCTGCGCGGCGGAGTCAAGATCGCCGACGTGCTGCGCACCGTGCGCGAGGCGCACGCGGCGACCGGGGCGCCGGTGCTGGTGATGACGTACTGGAACCCGATCGACCGCTACGGCGTGGAGCGGTTCGCCGCCGAGCTGGCCGCTGCGGGCGGCGCGGGCTGCATCCTGCCCGACCTGCCGGTCCAGGAGTCCGCGCTGTGGCGCGAGCACGCCGACAAGCACGGTCTGGCGACCGTCTTCGTCGTCGCGCCGAGCAGCAAGGACGAGCGCCTTGCGACCATCACCGCCGCCGGTTCCGGATTCGTCTACGCCGCCTCGCTGATGGGTGTCACCGGTACCCGCGAGTCGGTCGGCAACGAGGCCCAGGAGCTGGTCCGCCGTACCCGCACCACCGCTGGTGCCCGCCGTGGGCTCCCTGTCTGCGTGGGCCTCGGCGTCTCGAACGCGGCGCAGGCCAAGGAGGTCGCGGGCTTCGCCGACGGGGTGATCGTCGGCTCGGCCTTCGTGAAGCTGCTGCTGGACGCGCCGGACCTGCCGGCCGGGCTCGAGGCCGTACGGGCCCTGGCGGGCGAGCTCGCGGAAGGCGTCCGCAGGGGCTGACGAGCCCGCCGGCGGACCCGGGCGTTCGATCGGCGCCGCGAACCCGTGAGCGGGTTCTGTAGCCCGATCGGGTGGAAGTGGGAGCGGGGAGGCACGCGAGTGCCTCCCCGCTTCGTTTGGCCGAACGTGAGCGAGAAGAACGACGGTGCGAACCGCGAAGCGAAACGATCGGCCCGCGAGCGGCTCCAGGTGGAGCGCGAGCGCGAGAAGAAGAGGGAGAAGCGGCGGCGGACCCTCGTCGTGGCGTCGGCCGTGGTCGGCGTCCTGGGCCTGGCGGCCGTCGTCGGCCTGATCGCGGCCAACACCGGCAAGGGCGACAAGTCGGGGTCCGCGGGCCCGGTGACCGCCCCCTCGGGGGCCACGGGCAAGGACGCGCTCGCCATCCAGGCCGGCAAGCCCGAGGCCAAGTCCACGCTGACGGTGTGGGAGGACTTCCGCTGCCCGGCGTGCAAGGCCTTCGAGACCAACTACCGGGACACGATCCACGAGCTGGAGGCCAAGGGCCTGCTCAAGGTCGACTACCACCTGGTCACCCTGATCGACGGGAACATGGGGGGCAGCGGCTCGCTGAAGGGCGCCAACGCCGCCGCCTGCGCGCAGGACGCCGGGAAGTTCCCCGCGTACCACGACGTCCTGTTCGAGAACCAGCCGCAGGAGACGGACGACGCGTACGGGAACAACGCGAAGCTGCTGGAGCTGGCGGGCAAGGTGGACGGGCTGGTCACCCCCGAATTCCGCAAGTGCGTCGAGGACGGGACGCACAAGAGCTGGGTCGACAAGTCCTACGAGGCCTTCCGCGCCGGAAAGTTCCGGGGCACCCCGAGCGTGCTGCTGAACGGCAAGGACATCTTCGCCGACCAGGCCAATCCGGTGACCCCGCAGAAGCTCAAGGAGCAGGTGGAGGCCGCCGCGAAGGGCAGCGGGGGCGCGAACGCCTCGGCTTCGCCGTCCCCGTCCGCATCGTCCTCGCCCTCGGCCTCGCGCTCCGCCTCGCCGAGCGGCTCCGCGAAGGGGTCGAAGAGCGGGGGCTCCTCCTCGCCGTCCGCCTCTTCCTCCGCCGTGGCGAAGTCCTCGTCCGGCGGGACGGGCTCGCGGACCGGCTCGGCCGGCGACGCGAAGGGGGCCGGCGAGGACTGATCCGCCCGTCTCGATTTGGCGCCAGGTTGCCGGGCGGGTTGCGGTCCGTACCGCCCGGCAGGGTAGCGTCGGCTCTGCCATGAACCTTGCCTATATCCCCAGCCCGTCGACCGGCGTGATCCATCTCGGACCGATCCCGCTGCGCGGCTACGCGTTCTGCATCATCATCGGCGTCTTCGTCGCCGTCTGGCTCGGCAACAAGCGGTGGATCGCGCGCGGCGGAAAGCCGGGAACCGTCGCGGACATCGCCGTGTGGGCGGTGCCGTTCGGCCTGGTCGGCGGTCGCCTCTACCACGTGATCACCGACTACCAGCTGTACTTCGGCGAGGGCCGCAACTGGGTCGACGCCTTCAAGATCTGGGAGGGCGGCCTCGGCATCTGGGGCGCGATCGCGCTGGGCGCGGTGGGCGCCTGGATCGGCTGCCGCCTGCGCGGGATCCCGCTGCCGGCCTGGGCCGACGCCCTGGCCCCCGGCATCGCGCTCGCCCAGGCCTGCGGCCGCTGGGGCAACTGGTTCAACCAGGAGCTGTACGGGCGGGCCACCGACCTGCCCTGGGCCGTCGAGATCAGCGACGGCCCGAACCGGATCGCCGGCACCTACCACCCGACGTTCCTCTACGAGTCGCTGTGGTGCCTCGGCGTCGCCGCGCTCGTGATCTGGGCCGACCGCCGCTTCAAGCTCGGCCACGGCCGGGCGTTCGCCCTGTACGTCGCCGCGTACTGCGTGGGCCGCGGCTGGATCGAGTACATGCGCGTCGACGAGGCGCACCACATCCTCGGCGTCCGGCTGAACGTGTGGACCTCGATCGTGGTCTTCATCCTGGCCGTGGTCTACCTCGTGCTGTCGGCGAAGCTGCGCCCGGGCCGCGAGGAGGTCGTCGAGCCGGACCGCGGGCCCGCGGCATCGGACCCCGCGACCAAGGACGCGGCGGACGACGGGGCCAAGGGCGAGGCCAAGGGCGAGGCCAAGGACGCGGCCGAGGACGGGGCGAAGGACGCCGCCGCCGGGGCGAAGGCGCCCGAGGACGGGGCATCCCGGTCGGAGACCGGCGCCACGGCCGCTGCCGAGGCCGCTTCCGACGGCGGGACCGAGGACGCCGTCACGGCGGACGCCGAGGCTCCGAAGACCGCCAAGAAGCTCTGACCGGATCCTCCGGGCCGAACGGGAGGGGCGCCGCGCACACCGCGCGGCGCCCCTCCCGTTCCGCGTCCGGGGTCAGGACAGGACGGGGGACTCCCGCCGGGCGAGGGCGACGACCCGTTCCGCGCCCGCCAGCACCGCCGGGTCGACGAAGCGGCCGTCCGGCAGGGCCACCGCCCCCGGGGTGCGGCGGGCGGCCGCGACGATCTCCTCGGCGGCCGTGACCTCGGCGGGCCCGGGCAGGTAGGCCCGCTCGATCACCGGCAGCTGGCGCGGGTGGATCGCCGCCCGGCCCAGGAACCCCAGGGCCCGGCCGCGCGCGCAGGAGACGGCCAGCGCCTCCAGGTCCCGGATGTCGGGGAACACCGACTGCGCGGGCGGGGCCAGCCCCGCCGCCCGGGCCGCGACCACCACCCGCGAGCGGGGCCAGTCCAGCCCCGCCTCCGCGCTGATGCCCAGATCGGCCCCGAGGTCGGCCTCGCCGAGCGAGAGCCCGCGCAGGGCGGGGTGCGCGCGGGCGATCTCGTACGCGCGCTCCACGGCCAGCGCCGACTCCAGCATGGCGTGGAGGGCCACCCCGCCGGTGCGGTCGGCGACCGCGGCGATCTGCTCCGGGGCCGTGATCTTCGGCAGCCGCAGTCCCGCCAGGCCGCGCAGCCCGGTCAGGGCGGTGAGGTCGGCGCCGGCCCAGGGGGAGTCCAGGGCGTTGACCCGTACGAACACCGGGACCGGAGGCCGCTCCGCCAGCCGTTCCGCGGTGGCGGCGCGGGCGTACTCCTTGCGGGAGGCCGACACCGCGTCCTCCAGGTCGAGGATGACGGCGTCGGCCCCCGAGTGCAGCGCCTTGGCGACCACCTCGGGGCGGTCGCCGGGTACGTAGAGCCAGGTCAGGATCACAGGGCCCCCTCCATCCGCAGTGCGGTGATCTCGGCGCCGGACAGGCCGAGTTCGGTGAGTACGGCGTCGGTGTCCGCGCCGTGCGGGCGCCCCGTCCAGCGGATCGCCCCGGGGGTCTCGGACAGCCGGAACAGGACGTTCTGCATCCGCAGGGGGCCGAGTTCGGGGTCCTCCACCTCGGTGACGGTGTCCAGGGCCGCGAACTGCGGATCGGCCATGACGTCCCGTACGTCGTAGACGAGCGCCACGGCGGCCTCGGCCTCCTCGAACGCGGCGACCACGTCGTCGGCCTTGTGCCGGCCGATCCAGCCGCCGACCGCCTCGTCGAGCAGGGCCGCGTGGGCGGCCCGGCCGGAGCCGGTCGCGAACCAGGGCTCGGTGATCAGCTCGGGCCGGCCGACGAGCCGCACGACGCGTTCCGCGATGGACTGGGCGGAGGTGGAGACGGCCAGCCAGCGGCCGTCGGCGCTGCGGTAGGTGCCCCGCGGTGCGTTGTTGGCGGAGCGGTTGCCGGTGCGCGGCTGGACGTAGCCGAGCTGGTCGTACCAGAGCGGGTGCGGGCCCAGCACGGTGAGGATCGGCTCGATGATGGCCAGGTCCACCACCTGCCCCCGGCCGGTGCGCTTCAGCCCTGCGAGCGCGGTCATCACGGCGTACGCGGTGGTCAGCGCGGCGATCGAGTCGGCGAGGCCGAAGGGCGGCAGGGTGGGCGGCCCGTCGGGCTCCCCGGTGATCGAGGCGAAGCCGCTCATCGCCTCCGCCAGGGTGCCGAAGCCGGGGCGGTGGGCGTACGGGCCCTGCTGGCCGAAGGCCGTGACGCGGGCCAGGACCAGCCGCGGGTTGGCGGCGGACAGCTCGGGCCAGCCCAGGCCCCACTTCTCCAGGGTGCCCGGGCGGAAGTTCTCGATGACCACGTCGGCGGTGGCGGCCAGCCGCAGCAGGGTGTCGCGCCCGCCGGGGGTGGAGAGGTCGAGGGTCATCGTCCGCTTGTTCCGGCCGAGGAGCTTCCACCACAGCCCGATGCCGTCCTTGGCGGGTCCGTGGCCGCGCGAGGGGTCCGGGCGCACCGGGTGCTCGACCTTGACCACGTCGGCGCCGAAGTCGCCGAGCAGGGTGGCGGCGAGGGGGCCGGCGAAGAGGGTGGCGAGGTCCAGCACGCGCACGCCCTGCAGCGGCCCCTGGCCGGGGTTCACGCGCAGGCTCCGGGCAGGGCGCCGGCCGCGGCGAAGGCGTCCGTCGTGGCGCGGTCCGGCATCGAGTCCTGGGCCCCCGCGCGCTGGACGGAGAGCGCGGCCGCGGCCGAGGCCCAGCGCAGCGCCTCCGGCATGGCGCGGCCCTCCCCGAGGGCCACCGCGAGTGCCCCGACGAAGGTGTCCCCGGCGGCGGTGGTGTCCACGGCCCGGACCCGGGGCGCGGGCACGGTCAGCGGCTCCCGTCCGCGGGCCGCGTACAGGGACCCGGCCGCGCCGAGGGTGATGACGACCTCGGGCACCTGGTGGAGCAGGGCCTCGGCGGCCTGGTACGGGTCGGTGAGCCCGGTCAGGGCGGCCGCCTCGTGCTCGTTGGGGATGAGCAGGTCGGTGGCGGCGAGGAGCTCCCCGGGCAGCGGCTGGGCGGGCGCCGGGGTGAGGACCGTACGGACGCCGTGGGCGCGGGCGGCGAGCGCCCCGGCGAGGACGGCGGACAGCGGGAGTTCGAGCTGGAGCAGGAGAGAGTCGGCGGCGCCGATGCGGGAGTCGTCGCCCGCCTCCAGACCGGTGACGCGGGCGTTGGCGCCGGGGATGACGATGATGCTGTTGCCGCCCTCGTCGTCGACGGTGATGTGGGCGGTGCCGCTGGCGCCCTCGACGGTGCGCAGGGCCGCCGTCTCGACCCCGGCCGCGGTGAGCGCGGAGCGCAGCCGTACGCCGAACCCGTCGGCGCCGACCGCGCCGATCATCACCACCTCCCCGCCGCTGCGGGCGGCGGCGACGGCCTGGTTGGCGCCCTTGCCGCCGGGGACGGTGCGGAACTCGCGGCCGGTGACGGTCTCCCCGAGGCGGGGGGCCTTGGGGACGTAGGCGACGAGGTCCATGTTGGTACTGCCGAGCACGGCGATGGCCGTCATGGGCGGGCTGCCTCCTGTGCGGTGAGCTGGGCGAGGGTGTCGAAGCCGATGCCGTCGAAGCCGGGGACGGTGGTGGCGAGACGGTTCTTGAGGGGGGCGGACCAGCGGTGCGGGACGCCGTCCGGGTCGACGAGCGCGGCGAGTGAGCCGGCGGTGGCTCCGTTGGAGTCGGTGTCCCAGCCGCCGGACACGGCACGGCAGACGGAGCGGGTGAAGTCCCCGTCGGCGTGGGTGAGGGCGGCGGCGACGAGGGCGGTGTTGGGTACGGCGTGGACCCAGTGGTAGTGGCCGTACCGCTCGTGGAGTTCGTCGACGACACGGTCGAAGTCGGCGTGCCGCCCGGCCGTGTCGACGGCGTGGCGGACGGCCCCGGCGAGGCGCGAGCGGGGCGGCACGACGGCCAGCCCCGCCCGGAGCGCGGTGTGGACGTCGGACCGGCCGCCGGCGGCCTCGGCGAGGGCGGCGGCGGCGAAGAGGGCCGCGTAGAGGCCGTTTCCGGTGTGGGTCAAGGTGGCGTCCCGGTACGCCTGGGCCGCGGCGGCGGCCGGGTCGCCCGGGTTGGTCCAGCCGTGGACGTCGGCCCGGATGAGGGCGCCGATCCACTCGCGGAAGGGGTTGTGGTGGGTGGCGGTGGCCGGGGGCTCCAGCCCTTGGAGGAGGTTGCGGTAGGCGAGGCGCTCGGCGGTGAAGGTGCGGCCCGCGGGCAGCTCGTCGAGCCAGAGCCGGCCGAGGTCGGCGGTGGTGAAGCGCTTGCCGTGGCGCTGGAGCAGTCGGAGCCCCAGGAGGGGATGGTTCAGATCGTCGTCCTCGGGCATGCCGTCGATGTTCTCAGCGAGGGAGGTGGCGGCGGAACGCCGGTTCCAGGGGTGGGCGGCCAGGAGCTCCGCGGGCACGCCGCGTTCGGTGAACCAGTCCGACAGGGGCCAGTTCCCGCAGGCCCGGCCCAGCGCCCGGATCGCGTGCAGCGGCAGCTTCTCGACGGGCTTGCCGAGCAGGCACCCCACGGCCCGCCCCACCCAGGCCCGCTCCAGCCGGACCGTCAGCTCCGGCGCACCCGGGGCGGAGCCGGAGCGGGCCGTCCCCGGCGCGGGCCAGCCGGCGGTGACGGCCGGCCAGGCGCTCGGCTCGTCGGCGGCCAACGGGGAGGGCAGCTCGGCGAGTTCGGTCAGGAGGCGGGAGGCCAGGGCCCGCAGCTCGGGCGGGGCCGGGACGGCGGAGGCGCCGGCCCGGTCGGGGGCCGCGGGCCCGCCCGCCGCGCGCCAGGCGCGCAGCAGCGGCCCGGCGTCCCGCCCGTCCTCGGCGGCCTGCCGCAGCTCGTGTCCGACCAGGTCCTCCGGCTGGACCCAGGTCAGCCGGACGGCCGGGGCGGGGCTCGCCGGGGCGGGGTCCCGCGGGGCGGGGCTCACGGTGGCGCGGCTCATCGGCGGGGCCGGGCTCACCGGGGGGCGGCGATCGCGGCGAAGGCCGATTCGTGGGCCCGGCGGCGGTCCCGGTCCCGGGTGAAGACCTCGCGGGCCACCGCCGCCAGTGCCGTCGCAGGGGCGTGCAGGTCGAGGCGGCTGGCCTCGGCGACCTCCTTGGCCCAGGCCGGCGGGACCGCACCGACGCCCGCCAGGGCTCCGGCGATCGCCCCCGCCATCGTGGCGGTGGAGTCGCAGTCCCGGCCGTAGTTGACGGCCCCGAGCACCGAGCCCTCGTACACCCCGTCGGCGACGACCAGCATGCCGAGCGCGATCGGCAGTTCCTCGATCGCGTGGAGGCGGGAGGGGCGGCGGGCGCCGAGGGAGGGGGCGCGGTAGTCCGGGCCGACCGAGTCGTACGGGGCCACCGCCGCGCGCAGCGGGGCCAGGGCCGACTCGAAGTCCCGGTGGCGCGCGGCCGTTTCGCACACCGCCGCGATCGCCTCCCGCGTGCCGTCCTTGGCCAGCGCTAGGGCCGTGTCCACCACCGACGAGGCCGTCGCCCCCGGCACGCAGGCCGCCGCCACCGCCGCCGCGAAGACGCCCGCCGCCTCCCGCCCGTACGAGGACTGGTGCGCCCCGGCGATGTCCAGGGCCTCCGCGTACGCCCCCGCCGGATTCCCCGCGTTGACGATGCCGACCGGCGCCATGTACATCGCCGCCCCGCAGTTGACGATGTTGCCGCTGCCGGCCTCGCGCGGGTCGACGTGGCCGTAGTGCAGGCGGCTCACGATCCACTTCTCCGCGAGGAAGATCCGCTGCAAGGGCAGGGCCTCCGCCTCCAGTTCGGGGATCCAGCGCGGGTTCGTCATGAGGTCCGGGACCAGGTGCTCGGCGACCGCGTACGCGTCCAGGTGGTCCCGTACGGCCTCGTAGACCCGTACGAGCGCGTGCGTCATGAGGGTGTCGTCGGTGACGTGGCCGTCGCCCTTGTGGTACGGCGCGATGGGGCGGGCCGTACGCCAGTCCCCGTGCCACGGGCCGACGACGCCGTGCACGCGGCCGCCGTGCCGTTCCACGATCTGGTCCGGGGACCAGCCCTCCACCGGGCCGCCGAGCGCGTCGCCGACGGCGGCCCCGACGAGGCAGCCGGCCGCCCGGTCTTCGAGAGTGAGCGTCATGTCCGAATCATCCCTTGGGTGAGGTGAGTTCCGTACGAGCGAGCAGCGCGGCGAGTTCGACGAGATCGGTTCCGGCGAGGCGGGGGAGGGCGCAGCCGGAGAGGGTGCGGCAGGCCTCGCGCCAGGCGGTGGGGATCGAGTCGCCGCCGCCGAGGGCGCCGGTGAGCGCGCCGGCGAGGGCGGGGGCGGAGTCCGCGACGCGGGACAGGCAGGCGGCGGCCGGCACGGCCTCGGCGGCCCGGCCGCGGGCGGCGGTGGCGAGGGCCAGGGCGACGGGGACGGTCTCGGCGGCGGCGATGCCGTAGCTGTAGACGTGGTCCACGATCTCGTGTTCGAGGGTGGGGACGATGGCGAAGGCCCCGCCCTCGGTGTGGACGCGGGCGAGCTTGACGGCGTGGCGGGCGTTGCGGCCGATCTCGGTGGCCTCGGGGAGCTGGCCGAGGGCGGCGTCGACGGCGGTGTCGGTGTCGGCGCCGGCGAGGGCGGCCGCGATGGCGGCGGCCATGGCGCGGGCGCCGTGGACCCCGTCGCCGTCCTGGGTGTAGCGGGCGTCGAACTCGGCGAGGTCGGCGGCGGCGGCCGGGTCGCCGGGGTGGACGACGGCGAGGACGCAGGCGCGCACGCAGGCGGCGTCGTCGAAGTAGTGCGGGTTGTCGTGGCCGGTGGCGGGCGGGCGCAGGCCCGCGGCGAGGTTGCCGAGGCCGGCCCGGACGGAGATCCGGGCGCGCAGGGGCAGGACCGCGGACTCCACCTCGGGGGCGCGCTCCGCGGCCGCGGCGATCTCGCTGGCCAGCGCGTTCCAGGCGAGGTCGATGGCGGCCCGCATGCGCCGGGACCGGCTGAGGTCGCTGAGGAGCACGCCGGCCGCCGTGAGTACGGATTCGGCGGCGAAGGCGGCCCATTCGGCGTCGTCGGAGGGGCCGAGGCGCAGGGGCTCCGGGGGCTGGTTGAGGGCGATCGGGACGGGGAGGGTGGTGGTCTGGTTGTGCTCGGCGAAGGTGTCGAGCTCGCGGGTCAGACGGCGGGTCCACTCGGGCATCCGGCTGGCGCGGTGCCGGGCCGCGGGCCATCCGGCGGCGTCGCCCGCGGCGAGCCCGAGCAGCACTCCCTCGATCCGCCGGACCCCGGCGGGGGGCCGGGCCGGCTCCGCGGCGGCCGCGAGGATCCGGGGGACGAGGGCCTGCGCGGCCTCCGCGGGGGCCGTACGCACCTGCGCGCCCGGCGCGGCGTCGACCAGCGGCGGGTTCGGGGGGACGGCGGGGGGCGTCATCGGGCGGTCTCGGATTCCGGGGTGAGGAGGTCCGCGATGTCCAGGACGTGGTGGCCGCGCATGGAGGGGAGGCAGCTGCCGCGGACCGGGCCGATGGCCTTGGCCCACTGCTCCGGGATCGCGGCGACGCCCGACAGCGCGCCGGACAGGGCGCCGGCCACCGCCGCCGTGGTGTCCGCGTCCCGGCCCATGTTCACCGCCGTCAGGACGGAGGAGGTGAAGTCCCCGCCGCAGGCGGCGAAGGCGCCGAAGGCCAGGCCGACCGCCTCCGGGGCCAGGTCGGTCCAGGGGTAGCCGCCGATCACCACGGCGGAGCGCACGGCCCGTTCGCCGCGGGGTGCCGCCGTCACCGCCCGGCGCAGGGAGCGGGCCGTCCAGGAGTCGGACGGGATGACGGACAGGGCCGCCGAGACGACGGAGGCGGGCGAGCCGCCCGCCATGGCCGCCGCGACGCCGGCCGCGACCGCCTGGCCGCCGTAGATGCCCTCGCCGTCGTGGCTGACCGAGCCGTCGATGGCGACGAGCCGCGCCGCTTCCGCCGGGCGGCCGGCCGCGAAGACCCCGAAGGGGGCCGCCCGCATCGCCAGCCCGTCCGACCAGGCGTGCCGGTGCTGGGCGGAGATGGGGGCGGCGAGGCCCCGGCGGAGGTTCTCCAGCGTGCCGCGTTCGCTGAAGCCCGCCCCGCGGAACGGTCCCTCGTCGAGGTCGGCGATCCAGTGGTGCCAGGCCCGCTCGACGTGGGAGACGGTCAGCGCGGACCCGTGGCGGGCCAGCAGCAGCCCCGAGAAGATCGCGTACTCGGTGTCGTCGGTGCCCGCCGGGTCGTCCGAGACGAAGCCTTCGATGCGGCCCCATTTCGCCCGGATCTCCGAGGGCTTCATGTTCTCGGCGGGGGCGCCGAGCGCGTCACCCGTCGCGAGGCCCAGAAGAGCGCCCCTGGCCCGTTCGAGGAGGACCTGCGGATTGCATGCAATCAGCTTCATCGGCTCCATGGCGCGCCTCTCCCACTGTGGATGGGGCTCATCATGAGCCCTTGGGGGATTTGTGCCATGTCATGTGGTTTGTCGCTTGTCGCGAAACACCCCGCCCGCGCCCCCGTCACCCGGTCGCCGACCCCCGAAACCCCAGGTAAGTACGGCCTTCCTTGCTGGCGGGCGGCAGAAATCGTGCGTAGTTTCGAGGTGTTCCGGGGGAGTGGGTCCCTGCGTGTCGCGCAGGGCGTGGTTCCGCGTACCCGCTCGTACAAAAGGGGAGGAATCCATCATGTCCATCATCGACATCGAAGCGCCGCTGCACACCGCGCACCGCGACAACCACACCCACCGCGACGTCAACGGCGGATGGCTGCGGCCGGCCGTGTTCGGGGCGATGGACGGGCTGGTCTCCAACCTCGCGCTGATGACCGGTGTCGCCGGCGGCGCCGTCGCGCCGCAGACCATCGTGATCACCGGGCTGGCGGGCCTGGCGGCCGGAGCCTTCTCGATGGCGGCCGGCGAGTACACCTCCGTCGCCTCGCAGCGCGAGCTGGTCCTCGCCGAACTTGACATAGAGCGGACGCAGTTGCGAAAGCACCCCGTCGACGAGATGGAGGAGCTGGCCGAGCTGTACGTCTCGCGCGGGGTCGAGCCGTCGCTCGCCCGCGAGGTCGCCATGCAGCTGTCCCGCGACCCCGAGCAGGCGCTGGAGATCCACGCCCGCGAGGAGCTCGGGATCGACCCGGACGACCTGCCGTCGCCGATGGTCGCCGCGGTCTCCTCCTTCGGCTCCTTCGCGCTGGGCGCGCTGCTGCCCGTACTGCCGTACCTGCTCGGTGCTGCGTCCCTGTGGCCGGCGGTGCTGCTCGCCCTGGCGGGGCTCTTCGCCTGCGGTGCGGTCGTCTCCCGGGTCACCGCGCGGAGCTGGTGGTACAGCGGTCTGCGGCAGCTGCTGCTGGGCGGCGCGGCCGCGGGTGTGACGTACGTCCTGGGAACCTGGATCGGCGGAGCCGTAGGCTGACCGCGAAAGCAGTGAGACACTATGCAGCCCGCAGCATAAGTAGTCCGTTACTCGGCGGTTTCGATCCCGTGTCCGCCGGGCATCAGACGAGGGCGCCGCGCGCCGGGCAACGATGCCCGCCCCGCTGCGGAAGTCTCCATTTTCTGCTTCGCGCAGTGTCCGCATGGTGAAACGCCATATCCGCTTCTCGGGATTGCAGTCATCATGTAACCTGCACGAAATTTCGCAGAGGGCCAACGTCGTCCCTCGGCTATGACACATATGCCGCTACGACGACGGGAGAGCCGATGCGTTCCGCATCCACGCACTCCGCGACCGGCCTCAGCACCACCGCCTGGTCGCCCATGGACGGTCGCCCCGCCCCCCAGGGCATGTACGACCCGCGCAACGAGCGCGACGCCTGCGGCGTCGGCTTTGTGGCCAACCTCAGCGGCGAGGCCAGCCACACGCTGGTCGAGCAGGCGCTGACCGTATTGCGGAACCTCGAGCACCGAGGCGCCACCGGATCCGAGCCCGACTCGGGCGACGGCGCCGGAATCCTCTCCCAGGTCCCCGACGCGTTCCTGCGCGAGGTGGCCGGATTCGAGCTCCCCGAAGCCGGCGCCTACGCCGTCGGCATCGCCTTCCTCCCCGCCGACGGCACCGCACAGGCCGTCGCCGTGGAGCGGATCGAGGCCATCGCCGCCGAGGAGAACCTGACGGTCCTCGGCTGGCGCGAGGTCCCGGTCACCCCGGACCTGCTCGGCAACGGCGCCCGCGCCACCATGCCGGCCTTCTCCCAGATCTTTGTTGCCGACGGCTCGAGCACGGGCATCGCGCTCGACCGCAAGGCGTTCGTGCTGCGCAAGCGCGCCGAGCGCGAGGCCGGGGTGTACTTCCCGTCGCTCTCCGCGCGCACCATCGTCTACAAGGGCATGCTGACCACCGGCCAGCTGGAGCCCTTCTTCCCGGACCTCTCCGACCGCCGCTTCGCCTCGACGCTGGCCCTGGTCCACTCGCGGTTCTCGACCAACACCTTCCCGTCCTGGCCGCTGGCCCACCCGTACCGCTTCGTCGCGCACAACGGCGAGATCAACACGGTCAAGGGCAACCGCAACTGGATGAAGGCCCGCGAGTCCCAGCTGGCCACCGACCTGTTCGGCTCTGCCGACGATGGGCGCGGCGGCGACGGCGCGCTGGAGCGGATCTTCCCGATCTGCACCCCGGACGCCTCCGACTCGGCCTCCTTCGACGAGGTCCTGGAGCTCCTGCACCTCGGCGGCCGCTCGCTGCCCCACGCCGTGCTGATGATGATCCCGGAGGCGTGGGAGAACCACACCTCCATGGACCCGGCCCGCCGCGCGTTCTACCAGTACCACTCCACGCTGATGGAGCCCTGGGACGGCCCGGCCTGCGTCACCTTCACCGACGGCACCCAGGTCGGCGCGGTCCTCGACCGCAACGGTCTGCGCCCCGGCCGCTACTGGGTCACCGACGACGGCCTCGTCGTGCTCTCCTCCGAGGTCGGCGTCCTCGACATCGACCCGTCCAAGGTCGTCCGCAAGGGCCGCCTCCAGCCCGGCAAGATGTTCCTCGTCGACACCGCCCAGAAGCGGATCGTCGAGGACGACGAGATCAAGGCCGGCCTGGCCGCCGCCGCGCCCTACGCGGACTGGCTCGAGTCCGGCGAGATCGAGCTGACCGACCTGCCCGAGCGCGAGCACATCGTCCACACCCACGCCTCGGTCACCCGCCGCCAGCAGACCTTCGGCTACACCGAGGAAGAGCTGCGCGTCATCCTCGCGCCGATGGCCCGTACCGCGGGCGAGCCGCTCGGCTCCATGGGCACGGACTCCCCGATCGCGGCCCTGTCCGAGCGCCCCCGGCTGCTCTTCGACTACTTCACCCAGCTCTTCGCGCAGGTCACCAACCCGCCGCTGGACGCCATCCGCGAGGAGCTCGTCACCTCGCTGCTGTCCTCGCTGGGCCCGCAGGGCAACCTGCTGGACCCGACCGCGGCGTCCTGCCGCAGCGTCACCCTGCCCTTCCCGGTGATCGACAACGACGAGCTGGCCAAGCTCATCCACGTCAACGCCGACGGCGACATGCCGGGCATGAAGGCCGCCACCCTCTCAGGCCTCTACCGGGTCTCCGGCGGCGGCGAGGCACTGGCCGCCCGCCTGGAGGAGATCCGCGGCGAGGTCGACGCGGCCATCGCGGCCGGCGCCCACCTGATCGTCCTCTCGGACCGCCACTCGGACGCCGAGCACGCGCCGATCCCGTCGCTGCTGCTCACCTCCGCCGTGCACCACCACCTCATCGCCACCAAGCAGCGCACCCAGGTGGGCCTGCTCGTCGAGGCCGGCGACGTCCGCGAGGTGCACCACGTCGCGCTGCTCATCGGCTACGGCGCCGCCGCCGTGAACCCGTACCTCGCCATGGAGTCCGTCGAGGACCTGCTGCGCGCCGGTACGTTCCTGTCCGGCCTGGAGCCGGAGCAGGCCATCAAGAACCTGATCTACGCGCTCGGCAAGGGCGTCCTGAAGGTCATGTCCAAGATGGGCATCTCCACCGTCGCCTCCTACCGCGGCGCCCAGGTCTTCGAGGCCGTCGGCCTGAACGAGGAGTTCGTCGGGGCGTACTTCCAGGGCACCGCCACCAAGATCGGCGGCGCCGGCCTGGACGTCATCGCCAAGGAGGTGGCCGCGCGCCACGCCAAGGCGTACCCGGCCTCCGGCATCGCGGCCACGCACCGCGCGCTGGAGATCGGCGGCGAGTACCAGTGGCGCCGCGAGGGCGAGCCGCACCTGTTCGACCCGGAGACGGTCTTCCGCCTCCAGCACGCCACCCGCAACCGCCGGTACGACATCTTCAAGAAGTACACGGACCGGGTGAACGAGCAGTCCGAGCGCCTGATGACGCTCCGCGGGCTCTTCGGATTCAAGGGCGCCGAGGACGGGGGCCGCCCCTCGATCTCCATCGACGAGGTCGAGTCGGTCGCCGACATCGTCAAGCGCTTCTCCACCGGCGCCATGTCGTACGGCTCCATCTCCCGCGAGGCGCACGAGACCCTCGCCATCGCCATGAACCAGCTGGGCGGCAAGTCCAACACCGGTGAGGGCGGCGAGGACCCGGACCGCCTGTACGACCCGGCACGGCGCTCGTCGATCAAGCAGGTCGCCTCCGGCCGCTTCGGCGTCACGAGCGAGTACCTGGTCAACGCGGACGACATCCAGATCAAGATGGCGCAGGGCGCCAAGCCCGGCGAGGGCGGCCAGCTGCCCGGCCACAAGGTCTACCCGTGGGTCGCCAAGACCCGGCACTCCACCCCCGGCGTCGGCCTGATCTCCCCGCCCCCGCACCACGACATCTACTCCATCGAGGACCTGGCTCAGCTGATCCACGACCTCAAGAACGCCAACCCGGCCGCGCGCATCCACGTGAAGCTCGTGTCCGAGGTCGGTGTCGGCACCGTCGCCGCGGGCGTCTCCAAGGCCCACGCGGACGTCGTCCTCATCTCCGGCCACGACGGCGGTACGGGCGCCTCGCCGCTCACCTCGCTGAAGCACGCGGGCGGCCCCTGGGAGCTCGGCCTCGCCGAGACCCAGCAGACCCTGCTGCTCAACGGGTTGCGCGACCGCATCGTCGTCCAGACCGACGGCCAGCTCAAGACCGGCCGCGACGTGGTCATCGCCGCGCTGCTCGGCGCCGAGGAGTTCGGTTTCGCGACCGCGCCGCTCGTCGTCTCCGGCTGCGTCATGATGCGCGTCTGCCACCTGGACACCTGCCCGGTCGGCATCGCCACCCAGAACCCGGTCCTGCGCGACCGCTTCTCCGGCAAGCCCGAGTTCGTCGTGAACTTCTTCGAGTTCATCGCCGAGGAGGTCCGCGAGATCCTGGCCGAGCTGGGCTTCCGCACGATCGAGGAGGCCGTCGGCCACGCCGAGCTCCTCGACACCAGCAAGGCCGTCACGCACTGGAAGGCGCAGGGCCTCGACCTGGAGCCCCTCTTCCACGTGCCGGCGCTGCCCGAGGGCGCGGTCCGCCACGCCCTCATCGAGCAGGACCACGGTCTGGAGAAGGCCCTCGACAACGAGCTGATCAAGCTCGCGGCCGACGCGCTGAACGCCGAGACCGCCGAGGCCGCCCAGCCGGTCCGCGCGCAGGTCGCCATACGGAACATCAACCGGACCGTCGGCACCATGCTCGGCCACGAGGTCACCAAGAAGTTCGGCGGTGCGGGCCTGCCCGAGAACACCATCGACCTGACCTTCACCGGTTCCGCCGGCCAGTCCTTCGGCGCCTTCCTGCCGCGCGGCGTGACGCTGCGCCTGGAGGGCGACGCCAACGACTACGTCGGCAAGGGCCTGTCGGGCGGCCGGGTCGTGGTCCGCCCGGACCGCGGCGCCGACCACCTCGCCGAGTACTCGACCATCGCCGGCAACACCATCGGCTACGGAGCCACCGGCGGCGAGATGTTCCTGCGCGGCCGCACCGGCGAGCGCTTCTGCGTCCGCAACTCCGGCGCCCTGGTCGTCTCGGAGGGCGTGGGCGACCACGGCTGCGAGTACATGACCGGCGGTACGGCCGTCGTCCTCGGCGAGACGGGCCGCAACTTCGCGGCGGGCATGTCGGGCGGCGTCGCGTACGTCATCGACCTCGACCCGCACAACGTCAACGTCGGCAACACCGGGGCGGTCGAGACCGACCTCTGCGACACCGACAAGCAGTGGCTGCACGATGTGGTGCGCCGCCACGAGGAGGAGACCGGCTCGACCGTGGCCGCGAAGCTCCTGGCTGACTGGGACGCCGCGGCGGCCCGCTTCAGCAAGATCATCCCGACCACGTACAAGGCAGTGCTCGCCGCCAAGGACGCCGCTGAGCTGGCCGGACTCTCGGAGTCCGAGACCACGGAGAAGATGATGGAGGCGGCGACCAATGGCTGACCCGAAGGGCTTCCTCACCACCCCGCGCGAGACTGCCTGTTCCCGTCCGGTCGCCGACCGGCTGAAGGACTGGAACGAGGTCTACGTCCCGGGCTCGCTGCTCCCGATCATCAGCAAGCAGGCCGGCCGCTGCATGGACTGCGGCATCCCGTTCTGCCACAACGGTTGCCCCCTCGGGAACCTGATCCCGGAGTGGAACGACTTCGCGTACCGCGAGGACTGGTCGGCGGCCTCGGAGCGGCTGCACGCCACGAACAACTTCCCGGAGTTCACCGGGCGGCTGTGCCCGGCTCCGTGCGAGTCGGCGTGCGTGCTCGGCATCAACCAGCCGGCCGTCACCATCAAGAACGTCGAAGTCTCGATCATCGACAAGGCGTGGGACAACGGCAACGTCACCCCGCAGCCGCCGGAGCGGCTCTCCGGCAAGACGGCGGCCGTCATCGGTTCGGGTCCGGCCGGCCTGGCCGCGGCCCAGCAGCTGACCCGGGCCGGGCACACCGTGGTGGTGTACGAGCGCGCCGACCGCATCGGCGGGCTGCTGCGGTACGGCATCCCCGAGTTCAAGATGGAGAAGGTGCACATCAACCGGCGCATCGAGCAGATGCGCGCGGAGGGCACCAAGTTCCGTACGGGCGTGGAGATCGGCCGCGACCTGGACGCCGTACAGCTGCGCAAGCGGTTCGACGCGGTCGTCATCGCGGCGGGCGCCACCGTCTCGCGCGACCTGCCGGTGCCGGGGCGCGAGCTGCGCGGGATCCACTTCGCGATGGAGTACCTCCCCCTCGCGAACAAGGTCCAGGAGGGCGACTTCGTGGCGCCCCCCATCACGGCCGAGGGCAAGCACGTGGTCGTCATCGGCGGCGGCGACACGGGCGCGGACTGCGTGGGCACGGCCCACCGCCAGGGCGCGGCCTCGGTGACGCAGCTGGAGATCATGCCGCGGCCGTCGGAGGACCGGCCCACGGGCCAGCCGTGGCCGACCTTCCCGATGCTCTACAAGGTCACCTCGGCGCACGAGGAGGGCGGCGAGCGGATCTACTCCGTCTCCACCACCCACTTCGAGGGCGACGAGGACGGCAACGTCCAGGCGCTGCACCTGGTCGAGGTGGAGTTCAAGGGTGGCAAGCTGGAGCAGAAGCCGGGCACCGAGCGGGTCCTCCCGGCCCAGCTGGTCACCCTGGCGATGGGCTTCACCGGCACCGACCAGGCCAACGGGCTGGTGTCCCAGTTCGGCCTGGAGCTGGACGAGCGCGGCAACGTGGCGCGCGACGCGTCGTACGCGACCAACGTGGACGGCGTCTTCGTGGCCGGCGACGCCGGCCGCGGCCAGTCGCTGATCGTCTGGGCGATCGCGGAGGGCCGCTCGGCGGCCCGAGGCGTCGACCGCTACCTGACGGGCACGAGCGCCCTCCCGTACCCCGTGAAGCCGACGGACCGCTCGCTGATGGTGTAGCCACCGTCCCTCCCCCTCGGGGGAGACCCCTCATACGGTCCGTACAAAGGTGTGCGGAACTCTGACACAGCGCCCGCCATGTCCCCGACCAGGGATGGCGGGCGCTGTGGCGTTGCGGGGTGTGCGGGGCTACTCGGGCTGGGTGACCGTGGCGCCCCAGTGGGTGGTGGGGGTCGAGGCGGTCACCCAGGCTCCGAAGCCGCCCTTCAGGCCCGTGCCGAGGGGGACGGTGACCCGGGCCGGGCCGGTCTCCGGGCAGTCGACCGTGAAGGGGGCCGGGTCGCGGTCCGGGTGCTCGTCGAGGTGGAAGGCCACCTCGATGGTGCCGCCGCCTGCGCAGCCGAACGTGATGAACGTGTCCAGGTGCGGGGAGAGGCCGCCCGAGACGAAGCCGCTGGAGCCGGCCTGGTCGGCGATCCAGATCAGGCCGTCGGGGCCCGGGTAGCCGATGATCTCGTCCGTCGGCGCGGCCTGGGCCGGGCTCGCCGCCAGGATCAGGGCGAGGGCCGGGGCCAGGGCCGCCAGGGCGGTCGCGCGCTTCTTCATGTCGTCCCCCAGGTTGTCGTGTCGTCCGTTCGTCGTACGGTCGAGACGCTATCCAGTGCCACTGACATCCGCCTGAGTACGCGTACCCACCCGCGCCGACGGGCCCGGGGCCGCTTCACTCGTGCAGGTGACCCGTGCCGACCGGCACCGTGGGGGCGGAGTGGGCCGGACGGGCCAACTCTGCTCGGGGTGAGCGCAGTTCACGGGCCCGGAGTCTGGTACCCATCTGGATCATGGTCCCCATCCGAACCCTGCTGAGCGGCCTGCTCGGCGCCGCCCTGCTGATTCCCGTCCATCCCTCCACCGCCGCGGATGGCGGCCGGATCGTCGAGTACCGCGGGATGCGGGTCGCCGTGCCCGGGGACTGGCGGGTCGTCGACCTGGAGCGCAGTCCCGACGCGTGTCTGCGGCTGGACCTGCCGACCCTGTACCTCGGGCCCGCGGGCACGCAGGGCCGGTGCAGCGGCCGGGCCGTGCAGCGACGGGCCGACACCCTGCACCTGGAGCCGCTGGAGGGGGCCCCGGCGCGGGCCGACGTCCCGACCCTGACGGTCGACGGGGCCGGCGCGATCCCCGAGGCGGAGGGGGACAGCCACGAGGTGCGGTACGCCCTGCGCGGGTCCGGGGTGATGGCCACCGTCTCGTACGGGGGCGCCTCCGACGCCGTACGGGACATGCTCGCGCGGGCCGGAGGCAGGGCCGCGGGCCGCGGCCCCTCCGCCGATTCCGCATCGGCCGCCGCCGGTCCCAAGCCCGTACGGGCCCAGCAGCCCCTCACCGGAGCCGGCTTCGACACCTGCACCGCCCCGACGCAGGACGCCATGGACGGATGGCGGTCCGGATCCTCCTTCGGCGCCGTCGGCATCTACATCGGCGGCCGCGCCCGCGCCTGCGCCCAGCCCCGGCTCACCGCCGGCTGGGTCCGGCGGCAGGCGGAGGCGGGCTGGCACCTGATGCCGCTCTGGGTCGGCCCGCAGCCCTGGAACAACCCCGTCACCGGCCTGTCCACCGACCCCTCCCGGGCGAACCAGGAGGGCATCGAGGCCGCCGAGGGCGCCGTCCGGGCGGCCCGGTCCCTGGGCCTGGCCGAGGGCACGGTGCTCTACAACGACCTGGAGAACTACACGGACCGCACCACCTGGGACCCGCCGGCCGTCGCGTACCTCACCGCCTGGACGGTACGGCTGCACGAGCTCGGCTACCGCGCCGGTGCGTACGTCGCGGCGAGCTCCGGTGCCAAGGCCCTGAACGACCACCACGACCAGGCCCCGGAAGCCATGCCCGACGTGCTGTGGGTCGCCTCCTGGAACGGCAAGGCCTCGGTCGCCGACGCCGACACGGGCCTGCCGGCCGGCACGCACCGCTGGGCCGGCCGCCGCCGCGCCCACCAGTACCGCGGCGACCACGACGCCACGTACGCCGGGGTGACCCTCACCATCGACCGCAGCTGGGTGGACGTGAACCCGCCCCTCCTCGGCGCGGCCCGCGGCACGTCCCTCTAGGGGGCGTCCTGCCGATCAGGCCGGGGTGTCCGTGGTGTGTGCGGGCGGGTCCTCGCGGGGTGGTTCGTCGTCGTTGCCGCGGCGCAGGGTGCGCAGGCCGTGGGACGGGGTCCAGGTGCGGACCACGAGGTCGTCGCCGTCGATGCCGATGTGCACCACCTCCGTCAGGTCCGCGTGGAAGAGGTGGAAGGGGTGCGGGGTCTCCGTCTCCTCCGCGTACCGGTGCAGCTCGGGCGGGTCCAGCAGCTCGATCGCGCGCCCGGAGATCCGTACGTCCCCGTCCGGCATCTCCTCGCCCTCGCCGGGGTTGGTGTGCAGGGCGAAGCGCGGGTCGCGCTGGAGGTCCTTGGCCTTCATCGAGTCCGGCATCATCCCGAGCCACAGCTCGCCGCCGCGGATGTCGACGTTCAGCCC
Organism: Streptomyces sp. NPDC001194; assembly: GCF_042896985.1. NCBI lineage: Bacteria > Bacillati > Actinomycetota > Actinomycetes > Kitasatosporales > Streptomycetaceae > Streptomyces > Streptomyces sp. NPDC001194. The sequence continues at coordinate 661,408 of NZ_JBIAXU010000002.1, forward strand.
GGTCAGCCGCGGGGAGCCGTCCTTGCGGAGCGTGCCGAGGACGTGGTGCGGGTACTGCGCGAAGCGGGCCCGGACGGCCGCCGCGAATTCCGGTTCCTGATCCTCGAACAGTGCCCAGTTGTTGATGGTCGTCATACGTCCATCAAAGCGCGTGGCACCGGCGGTCGCCGTTCAGGCGCGCACGATGCCCGCCGCGCGGGCCGCCTCCAGCCAGGACGGGAACTCCATGACCAGGCGGTCGAACAGCACCGGGTCCGGGACCTCCCGCGGGTCCGGGCCGGCGTGGAAGTAGCCCGCGTTGTCCACCACCCGCCGCTGCGGCACGGGCAGTTCGTCCAGCCGTCGCAGGAAGTCGAACTGCGAGCTGTGCGTCCGGCCGAAGCCGACGAACTGCCAGAACAGCGGGAGCCGGGCCGCCTTGCACAGGTACCGCTCCGCCGCGGGCTTGTTGACCGGACCGCCGTCCGTCTGGAAGACGACCAGCGCCGGATCGCCCGCCCCGGAGTCCAGGTAGTGGTCGATCACGGCGTCCATCGCCGCTTCGTACGAGGTCTTGCCCATGTGGCCCAGGCGGGAGGCGATCTCCGCGATCCGCCCCCGGTGCCCGGCGAGCGCGATCTCCTCCACCGCGTCGACCTCGGTCGAGAAGAACACCGCCGGTACGCGGCCGTCGTCGTCGAGGTGGGCGGAGAGGCCCAGTACCCGGTCGGCGAAGGCCTGGACCGTGCCGTCCCGGTAGTACGGGCGCATCGATCCCGAGTGGTCCAGCACCAGGTACACCGCGGCGCGCACGCCGTCCAGGCCGTGCTTGCGCAGCGAGATCCCGGCGCTCTTGTAGAGGCTCACGAGCGCCGGAGCGGTCGCTTCCATCGTGCGGAGGTCGATCGCGCTGCCCGTCATGGCCCGAGGGTACGTCAACTCCGGTTGGCGGTACGTCCCTTCCTTCCTCCGCATGTGACTGATAGGGGTATTCCTAATAGGCCTATTGCAGGGGGTGGGCGGGTGGTCTCGCTGGACGGGAAGGTCGTCGTCATCACGGGCGCCGCGCGCGGGCAGGGAGCGGCCGGGGCCCGGCTGTGTGCGCAGGCCGGTGCGCGGGTGGTCGTCACGGACGTACGGGAAGAGGAGGGCCGGGCGGTCGCCGCCTCGCTCGGGGACCAGGGGCTGTACGTACGGCACGACGTGGCCGAGGCGGGCGGCTGGGCCGAGGTCGTGCGGGAGGCCGTACGTGCCTTCGGCACGATATCGGCGCTGGTCAACAACGCGGCGCTGTGGCGCACGGCCCACGTGGAGCGGCAGCGGCCCGAGGAGTTCGAGGCATTGCTGCGGGTGAACCTGCTGGGGCCGTTCCTCGGCATCCAGGCCGTGGCGCCGGTGCTGAGGGCGGCCGGGGGCGGCTCGATCGTGAACGTCTCCTCCACGGCCGGACTCGTCGGCATCCCCGGCCACGCGGCCTACGGATCCACCAAGTTCGGGCTGCGCGGGCTGACCCGGTCGGCCGCGCTGGACCTGGCGGGGGACCGGATCCGGGTCAACTCGGTGCATCCGGGGGCGATCGACACGCCGATGGTGTCGGCGGTCGCCGGGCAGGACTGGTCGCACGTGCCGCTGGGGCGGATGGGGCGGCCGGAAGAGGTGGGGGAGCTGGTGCTGTTCCTGTGCTCGGACGCCTCCTCGTACGTGACGGGCACGGAGTTCGCGGTGGACGGGGGGATGACGGCGCGATGAGTGACGCGTTGTCCCCCGGGGCCCGGGCCCTGTGCGATGCGATGGCGGCGGCGTTCCCGGGGCCGGGGGACGTGACGGCCCTCAGGGCGGCGGCGGTGGGCGGCCGGTCGGCGGGACCGGAGGTGGCCTCGGTCCGCGACGGCGAGGCGGACGGGGTCCCGGTCCGGGTCTACGACCCCGCGCCGGGCTCCGTGGACCGCCCGCTGGTGGTGTTCTTCCACGGCGGCGGCTGGGTGATGTGCGGGCTCGGCACGCACGACGCGACGTGCCGGGCGCTGGCCGCGGCGTCGGGCACGGTGGTGGTCTCCGCCGGCTACCGCCTCGCCCCCGAACACCCCTGGCCGGCGGCCGCGGACGACGCGCTGACCGTCCTGCTGTGGGCGAGGGAGCAGGCGGCCGGACTGGGCTGCGATCCGGGCCGGGTGGTGGTGGCGGGGGACTCCAGCGGGGGCAACCTGGCGGCGGTGACCGCGCTGCGGGCGCCGGAGCCGGTGGCGGGCCAACTGCTGGTGTACCCGCCGCTGGACGCGGCCATGGCGACGCGGTCCACCCGTGCGTACGGGGAGGGCCACTTCCACACCGCGGCCCACATGGCCTGGTACTGGGAGCAGTACGGCGGCGACCCCGGGCACCCCCACGTCTCGCCGCTGCGCGCCCCCGACCTGTCGGGGCTGCCGCGCACGCTGCTGGTGCTGGCGGACTGCGATCCGCTGCGGGACGAGGGCCTGGCGTACGCGCGCCGGCTGGGCGCCGCGGGGGTCGAGTGCGCGGTCCACCTCTACCCGGGGGTCTTCCACGGGTTCCTTGGCCTCCCGCTCCCGGCCGGCCGTACGGCCCTGGCGGCCGCCGCGGCCTGGCTGCGTGGCTTTGCGGACGCCCCCTAGGAGGTGCCCGGCCCCGCGTGAGCGGCCGGGCTCCGCAGGGTCAGCTCCCGTTCGGCGACGGCCCGGAAGCCTTGGGGCGGGCGGCCGGTGAGGCGCTCGACGGTGTCGGTCGTACGGTCCTCCGCTCCCTCGGCGATGGCGCGGTCCATGCCGGCCAGCATCGCGGCGAACTCCGGGGGGATGGCTGCGGCCAGCCGCTCCCGCAGGGCGTCGTACGTCAGCCGGCGGTGGACCACCCGGCGGCCGGTGACCTCGGTGAGGATCGAGGCGACGTCGTCGTGGCTGAGCGCTTGCGGGCCGGTGAGGACCAGGTCGGTGCCGGGTGCGCGGTCGTCGGTGAGGGCCCGTACGGCGACGGCGGCGATGTCGTCGGCGTCGACGAAGCCGACCCGGCCCGTCCCGGCCGCGGTCAGGATGGTCCCGTCGGCGCGGATGCCGTCGGCGTGGGCGTGCGTGCCCGTGAAGTTCTGCATGAACCAGGAGGGGCGCAGGACCGCCCACTCCTCGAACAGGCCCGGCAGGGCCTGGTGCACCGCCCCCACCGCCGGGCCGCCCGCGGGGATGGCCGAGGAGCTGAGGAGTACGGCGCGGCGTACGCCGCCGGCGCGGGCCCGCTCCAGGAAGGGCAGCATGACGGCGGCCGGATCGGGGTCGCCGACGGGCGGGACCAGGTAGACGCGGTCGGCGCCGGCGAGGGCCTCGCCGTGCGTGGCGGGGTCGTACCAGTCGAAGCGGACCGGCTCGGCGCCCGGGAGCGGGGTCGCGGTGCGCCCGGCCGCCTTCACGCGCCGGCCTGCGGCGATCAGCTGCGCGGTGGTGCGGCTGCCGGTGGTCCCGGTGGCGCCGGTGACGAGGATGGTGCCGGGGGCGGTACCGGGCACGGTGGTGGCGGGCATCAGGCGGCGCTCCGGGTGCCGGCCGTGCCGGCCGCGGAGAAGTACAGCCCCGGTTCGCGGACGGAGAGGGGGTTCCAGTAGTCGCGGTAGGAGACGAACCGCCCGTCCTGGACGGTCACGACCGCGATGTACGTCATGTCGAAGGGGCTCCCGGTCGCGACGACGCGGCCCACGCCGCGCATCTCGGCCACGATCGTCGCGGGGTCGGTGGTCTCGTGGATGCGCAGGTCGGGGAAGTCGTGCAGGTCGATGTGGTCGGGGTAGTCGCGCATGTACGCGGCGATCGCCGCCCGCCCCTCCAGGCGCCCGGGCCAGCCGGGGGGAGCGAACGGGAACTCCATGGCGCCGTGTTCGGACCACAGGCCGACCCAGGAGGCGATGTCCTTGTCGAGGAGCAGGCGCAGGCCGTGGCGGTAGAGCTCCGCGGGGGAGGAGGGAGCGGGCACCGGCGGGGGTGAGGTGCTTTCGGGCATGGCGGCTCTCCGTTCGCGCTTATGCGGACCGATGGTCCGTTTCTCTTGCCCGAAGATACGGACCGCCGGTCCGGATTGCAACCGGAAGGGGTGTCGGCGTCCGGAGCCGGCGGGCATGATGTGCTCATGTCGATGTTGCCCCGCAACCTGCTCGTCCTGGCGGTGGAGTTCGGCGCCGCGCTGCTGCTGCGCGAGCCGGACGCCCCGTGGATCCCGGTGCTGCTGGCCGTCTTCGTCGTCGGTTCGGGCGTCCTGCACGGCACGGACGCCGAGTTCACACCCCGCTTCCTCGTCGCACTGGTCGCGGTGGGCGTCGCGGAACTGGGCGGCAGGGCCTGGGCATCGCCGGACGCCCTCCGGACGGCCGGGACCGGGGCGGCGATCCTGCTGGCCGTCCAGACGCTGATCCTGGTCCGCTACTCCCTGCGGCGCCCCGGCCGCCGCCCCGCCTGAGCGAAACCCGCTGGTCGGCAGCGTGTTGCCGGGTCTAGGGTCGGGCCTCATGTCCACGACGACCCCGAACGCGAACACCACCACGCTGTGGCGTCCGACGGGCCCCGTCGAGCTCGACCTCGTCGCCGCGCTCGACTGGCGGGCCTGGCCGCCGCGGCTGCCCGAGCAGCCGATCTTCTACCCCGTCCTCAACGAGGACTACGCGATCCGCATCGCCCGCGACTGGAACGTCAAGCACGACGGAGCCGGCTTCGTGACGCGCTTCGAGGTGGACACCGGGTTCCTGGCCCGGTACCCGGTCCGCCGCGCGGGCGGGGAGACGATCCTGGAACTGTGGGTGCCGGCGGAGGAGCTGGACGAGTTCAACGCGCACATCGTCGGCCGGATCGAGGTCGTACGCGAGTACCGCTGAACCGGGCGCCGGGCGCCGGGCGCCGGGTGCCGGGTGCCGGGTGCGGAACCGGGCGGCGGGCCGGGCGCCGCGCCGTACGCCGGAGCGGGTCGCCCGGACCGGCCGTGATCGAAAACAATGACGGTATGACTTCCGCGCCCGCGCCCCGCATCCGTGCCCGGTCCTTCGACGCCGCCGCCGCGCAGTACTCGGCCAGCCGGCCCGGGTATCCCGGAGAGCTGTTCGACGCCCTCGAAACGCTCGCCGGGCGGGGGCTGCGCGGCGCCAGGGTGGCCGACGTGGGGGCCGGGACCGGGATCGCCACCGGGCTGCTGCGCGCCCGCGGGGCGGAGGTCGTCGCCGTCGAGCCCGGCGACGGCATGGCCGCCGAGTTCCGGCGGGCGCACCCGGGGATCCCGCTCGTGCGCGGGGACGGCGACCGGCTGCCGCTCGTCACCGCCGGGTTCGACTTCCTCACGTACGCCCAGGCCTGGCACTGGACCGACCCCGCCCGCTCGCTCCCCGAGGCCCGCCGCGTGCTGCGACCCGGCGGCGCGCTCGCGCTCTGGTGGAACGACACGGACTGCGCCGTCCCCTGGATCGCCGAGCAGGACGAGCGGATCCGGACCCTCTTCGAAGCCGACGAGCCCGCCACCCGTCGCGCCCTGCCGCCCGGGCCGGCGTTCACCACGCGCGAGGTCCGCTGGGCGCGCCGGATCCCGCTCGAGGTCCACCTCGCCAACCTCGCCAGCCACTCCGCCTTCCTGATGCTCGGGCCGGCCGGCACGCAGGAGTTCGTCGACGCGGAACGGGCCCGGCTGACCGCCCTGTTCCCGGACGGGACGGTCGAGGAGCGCTACGTCGTCACCCTCGGCGTGGCCCTCGTATGAGCCCCGCCCCCGCCCCAGCCCCCGCCCACCGCTACCCCTCGCGCTCCCCGAGCACCGCCGCCCGGCACGCCGACGGCGAGCCCCACGCATCGCGCAGCGGCCGCGCCTTGCGCAGCCACAGGGAGAGGTCGAGCTCCTCCGTGTAGCCGACGGCCCCGTGGAGCTGCAGCGCCGTCATGGCCGCCGCGTACGCCGCCTCGCCCGCCGCCAGCTTCGCCGCCGCGACCTCCCACGGCGTCAGGCCCAGCGCCGCCGCCCACACCAGCGGCCGGGCGAACTCCAGGGCCAGCAGCGTGTCCGCCAGCCGGTGCTTCACCGCCTGGAAGCCGCCGATCGGCGTCCCGAACTGCGTGCGCTGCTTCGCGTACCGCACCGTGCTCGCCAGCAGTGCCTCGCCCACCCCCAGGCACTGCGCCGCCGTCAGCAGCCGCGCCCAGCCCAGGGCCGTCCCCGCCGCCGCGAGGACCCGGGGGCCGGCCGCCAGCGGCTCCCCGTCCGGCGCGGGCCGGGACAGCCGCCGCGCCGGGTCCGTGGACCGCAGCGGCCCGCCCTCCCCGGCCCCCGCGAGCCGCAGCCCGCCCGCCGCCGAGACGGTGAAGCAGTACGCCGCCGCGTCCGCGTCGAGGGCGTACGGACCGCCGCCCGGCAGGGTCAGCGTGGCCAGGGCCTCGCCCGCGACCAGACCCGGCAGGAAACGCTTCGCCGGCCCCTCCTCCCCGAGCCGCGCCAGCTCCGACAGCAGCACGGCCGCCGCGGCCGTCTCCACCACCGGTCCCGGCACCCCCGCCCGCCCCAGCTCCACGAAGCCGAGCGCCAGCTCCACCGGCAGCAGTCCCGCCCCGTCATGGGCCTCGTCCGCCGCGAGCGCGAACAGCCCCGTCCCCGCGAGCCGCGACCACAGCGCCCGCCCCGGCCCGTGGTCCCCCGCGCCCCAGGCCCGTACGGCCGCCGGGACCTCCGAGGCGCCGAGCAGGCCGTGCAGCGCACGGGCGAAGTCCGACTGTTCGCCGGTCGGCAGGAAGCGCATCAGCGGCGGCCCTTCGGGAGGCCGAGCAGCCGCTCGGCGATGATGTCGCGCTGGATCTCGTTCGTGCCCGCGTAGATCGGCCCGGCCAGCGAGAAGACCCAGGGCTCCGCCCACGCGCCGTCCGCCAGCTCCGCGTCCGGGCCCAGCAGGTCCAGCGCCGTCTCGTGCAGGGCGATGTCGTACTCCGACCAGAACACCTTGTTCAGGCTGGACTCGGCGCCGATCCGCTCTCCCGCCGCGAACCGCGAGGCCGCGGCCCAGGTGAACAGCTCGTACGCGCGCGCCCCGACCACCGCGTCCGCCACCTTGTCCCGCACCGCGGTGTCCGCCGGATCCCCCTCGGCCCGCCACAGCGCGCGCAGCCGGTCCGCCGCCGCCAGGAACCGGCCCGGCGAGCGCAGCGTCAGCCCGCGCTCGTTGCCCGTCGTCGACATGGCGATCCGCCAGCCCTGGCCCGGCTCCCCGATCACGTCCGCGTCCGGTACGAAGACCTCGTCCAGGAACAGCTCCGCGAAGGCGGGCTTCCCGTCGAGCCGGCCGATGGGCCGCACCGTCACCCCCGGCGCCCGCAGGTCGAACATCAGGTACGTCAGCCCCTGGTGCGGTTTCGGAGCCTGCGGATCCGTCCGGAAGATGCCGAAGGCCCGGTCCGCGAAGGCCGCCCGCGAGGACCAGGTCTTCTGCCCGGACAGCAGCCAGCCGCCCCCGGTGCGCACCGCCCGCGAGCGCAGCGAGGCCAGGTCGGAGCCCGACTCCGGCTCCGACCAGGCCTGCGCCCAGACCACCTCGCCGCTCGCCATCGGCGGCAGCACCCGCGCCCGCTGCTCGGGGCTGCCGTGGTCGAAGAGGGTCGGCGCGAGGAGGCTGATGCCGTTCTGCGAGACCCGGCCGGGCGCGCCCGCCGCCCAGTACTCCTCCTCGAAGACCAGCCACCGCTCGATGTCCACGCCCCGGCCCCCGTACTCGGCGGGCCAGGACACCGCCGACCAGCGGTCCGCGTGCAGCCGGGCCTCCCACGCGCGGTGCGCGGCGAAGCCCTCCGCGGTCTCCAGGGAGGGGAGGGGGGAGTCCGGGACGTGTGCGGCGAGCCAGGCGCGGGCCTCGGCCCGGAAGGCGGCCACCTCCGGTGCATGGGTCAGGTCCATCAGATGTCCGCCTCCGTCGCACGGGCCCGCTCGACACTTCCCTAACAAGTGTTTGGTAGGTTAACGTACGGCCATGAGCATGAACACCCCCAACGCCCCCGACTACGTGCCGGGTCACGGGCTGCTCCAAGGCCGTACGGCCGTCATCACCGCCGCCGCCGGAGCCGGGATCGGCGGGGCCACCGCCCGCCGCTTCCTGGAGGAGGGCGCCCGCATCCTCATCGGCGACGCGCACGCCCGCCGCCTGAAGGAGACCGAACAGGCCCTCGCCGCCGAGTTCGGCGCCGGCCGCGTCACCTCACTGCCCTGCGACGTCACCGACGAGGACCAGGTCGAGGCCCTGTTCACGCTCGCCGAGCAGACCCACGGCGGCCTGGACGTCGTCGTCAACAACGCCGGCCTCGGCGGCACCGCCGCCCTCGTCGACATGAGCGACGAACAGTGGGGCAAGGTCCTCGACGTCACCCTGAACGGCACCTTCCGCTGCACCCGCGCCGCCCTGCGCTCCTTCAAGGCGTCCGGCCGGGGCGGGGTCGTCGTCAACAACGCCTCCGTCGTCGGCTGGCGCGCCCAGACCGGCCAGGCCCACTACGCCGCCGCCAAGGCCGGGGTGATGGCGCTGACCCGCTGCGCCGCGCTGGAGGCGGCCGGGTTCGGCGTACGGGTCAACGCGGTCGCCCCGAGCCTGGCCATGCACCCGCACCTGGTGAAGGTCACCAGCGAGGAGCTGCTGACCGAGCTGACGGCGCGCGAGGCCTTCGGCCGGTACGCCGAGCCGTGGGAGGTCGCCAACGTCATCGTCTTCCTGGCCAGCGGCTACTCGTCGTACATGACGGGCGAGACCGTCTCGGTCAGCAGCCAGCACCCGTAGCCCCAGAATGGGCCCGTGCCAACGAACAAGCCGAAAGTCACACCGCCCGCCAAGAGGCCCCAGGTGAGCGCTTCGCCCGAGCGCCGTCGCGAGCTCCTCGACACCGCCGCCGAGGTCTTCGCCGCGCAGGGGTACAACGCCACCACCGTCCGCAAGATCGCCGACGCCGCCGGCATGCTCGCCGGCAGCCTCTACTACCACTTCGATTCCAAGGAATCGATGCTCGACGAGATCCTCTCGGCCTTCCTGACCGAGCTGTGGCAGGGCTACGACACCGTCCTCGCCGCCGGCCTCGGCCCCCGGGAGACCATCGAGGCGCTCGTCACCGAGTCCTTCCGGGAGATCGACCGGCACCGCGCCGCCGTCGCGATCTACCAGAAGGAATCCCGGCACCTGTCCGCGCAGCCCCGCTTCCACTACCTCTCCGACTCTCAGCAGAAGTTCGAGAAGGCCTGGCTGGGGACGCTGGAGCGCGGGGTCGCCGCCAAGGTCTTCCGGGCCGACCTCGACATCCGCCTCACCTACCGCTTCGTGCGCGACACGGTGTGGGTGGCTGCGTCCTGGTACCGGCCGGGAGGACAGCACAGCCCCGAGGAGATCGCCCGCCAGTACCTGTCGATGGTGTTGGACGGGATCGCCGTACGCAGCTGACCCCCGAAGGAGCACCCGCCATGCCCGAGGCCTACATAGTCGATGCCGTACGCACCCCCGTGGGCCGGCGCGGAGGGGGCCTGTCGGGCGTCCACCCGGCCGACCTGGGCGCGCACGTCCTGAAGGCGCTGGTCGAGCGGTCCGGGGTGGACCCGGCCGCCGTCGAGGACGTGGTCTTCGGCTGCCTGGACACGGTGGGCCCGCAGGCGGGGGACATCGCGCGCACGGCCTGGCTGGCGGCGGGGCTGCCGGAGGAGGTGCCGGGGGTCACGGTCGACCGCCAGTGCGGCTCCTCGCAGCAGGCCGTCCACTTCGCGGCGCAGGGGGTGCTCTCCGGGACGCAGGACCTGGTCGTCGCGGGCGGGACCCAGAACATGTCGATGATCCCGATCGCCTTCGCCTCGCGGCAGGCGGCGGAGCCGCTCGGCCTCACGCAGGGCCCGTACGCGGGCAGCGAGGGCTGGCGGGCCCGGTACGGGGACGCGCCGGTGAACCAGTTCCACGGCGCGCAGCTCATCGCGCGCAAGTGGGGGATCTCGCGCCGCGACATGGAGGAATTCGCGCTCCGCTCGCACCGGAGGGCGATCCGGGCCCTCGGCGAGGGACGCTTCGCGCGCGAGACGGTGGCGTACGGGGACGTACGCGTCGACGAGGGCCCGCGCCGGGACACCACCCTGGAGAAGATGGCGGGCCTGAAGCCCGTGGTCGAGGGCGGCACGATCACCGCGGCCGTCTCCTCGCAGGTCTCCGACGGGGCCGCGGCCCTGCTGATCGCCTCCGAGCGGGCGGTGGCGGAGCACGGGCTGCGCCCGCGGGCCCGCATCCACCACCTGTCCGTACGGGGAGAGGACCCGATCCGGATGCTCTCGGCCCCGATCCCGGCCACCGCGCACGCCCTGAAGAAGACGGGCATGTCGCTGGACGACATCGACCTGGTGGAGATCAACGAGGCCTTCGCCCCGGTGGTCCTGGCCTGGCTGAAGGAGACGGGCGCCGACCCCGAACGGGTGAACGTCAACGGAGGGGCCATCGCGTTGGGCCATCCGCTGGGTGCCACGGGGGTGAAACTGATGACCACCCTGCTCCACGAACTGGAGCGCACGGGCGGCCGATTCGGCCTCCAGACCATGTGCGAGGGCGGCGGCCAGGCCAACGTCACGATCATCGAGAGGCTGTAGCCGCAAGGGATCCGGGGGTCCCGCCCCCGGATCTTCCCCGCCGGCGAGCAGGCGGGGCTGGGTGCCGGCGCGGAGGTGTGCTAGTTTGGTGAGCGTTGCAGTTGTGGTACCCATGAACTTTATGTGCGCCTGACGGGAATGTTCCTCAGGCGCTTTTATTGTTTTGCCGGACTCTCCGGATGGGGCCCTTTGCCGCCTATTCAGGAGATTTAAAATGGCACTTGGCACCGTGAAGTGGTTCAACTCGGAAAAGGGCTTCGGCTTCATCGAGCAGGACGGTGGCGGCCCGGACGTCTTCGCCCACTACTCGAACATCGCCACCCAGGGCTTCCGTGAGCTCACCGAGGGTCAGCGCGTCTCGTTCGACGTGACCCAGGGCCAGAAGGGCCCCCAGGCGGAGAACATCCTCCCCGCCTAATTGCTTCAGCTTGCCGGGGTCCGCACCGCAAGGTGCGGGCCCCGGCTTGTCTGCTGTTTCGCACCTTTGCTTTACCTTGCCGGTTTCAGGAGGGCTTTCTCGCATGACCAGCTCCAGCTCCGCACGACCCAGCCGCCGCCCCACCCGGGGTCGAGGTGCGGCCCAGGGACGTCCGAAGGCTGGCGCGGGACGGCAGAAGTCCGCCCCCGTCGCCAGGCCCCAAGAATTCACCATGCCCGAACCGCTGACCCCGGCGCTCGCCCCGGTCACCGCGTTCGAGGACATGGGCATGCCCGAGGCGCTGCTGAAGACCCTCGCCGCCCAGGGCGTCACCGAGCCGTTCCCGATCCAGGCCGCGACGCTGCCGAACTCGCTCGCCGGCCGTGACCTGCTCGGCCGCGGCCGCACCGGCTCCGGCAAGACGCTGGCCTTCGGCCTGGCGCTGCTGGCCCGTACCGCCGGCCGCCGCGCCCAGCCGAAGCAGCCGCTCGCGCTGGTCCTCGTACCGACCCGTGAGCTCGCGCAGCAGGTGACCGACGCCCTGGCCCCGTACGCCACGGCCGTCAACCTGCGCACCACGACCGTCGTCGGAGGCATGTCGATCAACCGGCAGTCCGGCGCCCTGCGCCGCGGCGCCGAGGTGCTCGTCGCCACCCCCGGCCGTCTGAAGGACCTCATCGACCGCGGCGACGCCGACCTCTCCCAGGTCGCGATCACCGTCCTCGACGAGGCCGACCAGATGACCGACATGGGCTTCATGCCGCAGGTCACCGCGCTGCTCAAGCAGGTCCAGCCCGAGGGCCAGACCATGCTGTTCTCGGCGACGCTCGACAAGAACATCGACAAGCTCGTCAAGATGTTCCTGCACGACCCGGTCGCCTTCTCCGTCGACCCGTCCGCCGGCGCGGTCAGCACGATGGAGCACCACGTCCTGTACGTCATGGACGAGACCGACAAGAAGGCCGTGGCGACGCGCATAGCCGCTCGCGACGGCCGGGTGATCATGTTCGTGGACACCAAGCGCGGTGTCGACCGCCTGGTCAAGAAGCTCCAGGCGGACGGCGTCCGCGCCTCCGGCCTGCACGGCGGCCGTTCGCAGCCGCAGCGCAACCGCACCCTGGACTGGTTCAAGACCGGCGAGGTCACCGCGCTGATCGCCACCAACGTGGCCGCGCGCGGCATCCACATCGACGACCTCGACCTGGTCGTCAACATCGACCCGCCGACCGACCACAAGGACTACCTGCACCGCGGCGGCCGTACCGCGCGCGCCGGCGAGTCCGGCAGCGTGGTCACCCTGGTCCTGCCCGACCAGAAGCGGGACATGTCCCGGCTGATGTCGGACGCCGGGATCTCCCCGCGCACCGCGCAGATCAAGTCCTCCGACGAGGAGCTGTCCCGGCTCACCGGCGCCAAGGAGCCCTCGGGCATCCCCGTGGTGCTGGAGGTGCCGCAGCAGCCGGCCCCCGCCGGCCGGCGCTCCGGCGGCCAGGGCGGTGGCGGCGGCCGTTCCGCGAACCCGCGCCGTCGTTCCGGCGGCCCCTCCGCCGCTCAGGGCGGCGCCGCGCCGGCCGGTGGCGGCGAGGGCCGTCCGCGTCGGGCCCGCTCCGCCGCGGGCCAGGGCGGCGGCGGCCAGAGCGGTGCGCGCGGCCAGGGCGGCCAGGGCGGTTCCCGCGGTCAGGGTGCCGGCGGCGGCCAGGGCGGCGCGCGGCGCCGCTCCGGCGGCGGGCGCCCCGCGGCGGGTCGCACCAGCTCCTGAGGCGGTCCCCCGCGGACCGACGAGCAGTCCCGTACGCCGGGCAGCGCGAAGTGCGCTGCCCGGCGTACTGCTGTCCGGGCGCCCTCCGGGCGGCCGGCGCCGGCGAAGACACCCCCTGGACACCCCCTAGCGGACCAGTTTCGTCTGGAGCTTCGCGAGCGTCCGCAGGTCCAGGCCGAGGCCGTCCGTGAGGTAGCCGTAGAAGTCGCCGTAGTCCGCGGCCATCTGCGCGGTGGCCGCGTCCAGGTAGTCCTGGCGGACCTCCTGGAGCGGGATCAGCAGATCCGGGTTCTGCATCCGCCCTGACTGCTTCAGACCCGCCCGCACCTGGGCGTCGTACGCGGCCCGGAAGGTGTTCGACGCGAGGTAGTCGCCGGCGGCCGTGGACTCGGGGACCGCCAGGGCGCGCAGCAGGACGTAACTCATCCAGCCGGTCCGGTCCTTGCCCGAGGTGCAGTGGTACAGGAGCGGGCCCTGGCCGCCGTCCGCGATCTCCCGCAGCGTCGTCGCGAACTGCGCCCGGTTCTCGGGGCCGGTCACGAAGGTGCGGTAGATGTCGCGCATGTAGGCCTCGGCGCGGCCGCCGCCGAGCATCTGCTCCTGCGTGGCGGGATCGCCGCTGGATATCGCGCCGAGGAGGGTCCCGTAGAGGCCGAGGTCGCTGACGGGGCGGGAGGTGGCGGTGAGCCCGGCGGGCAGCCGGTCGGCGCCGTCGTACTGGAGCTCCATGGGGATGCGGAAGTCGACGACCTTCCTCAGTCCGAGACCGGAGAGGGCGGTGACGTCCGCCGGGGTGAGCTTGCCGAGCGCGTCGGAGCGGTAGACCAGGCCCTGGCGGACCTGGCCGCCGGTCCAGGTCCGGTAGCCGCCCAGGTCGCGGACGTTGACCGCGCCCTGGAGGGGGATCTGGCGAATCGTTTCCGCCTGCTGGTGGTAGCGGCCGGCGGTGGTGGCGGGGGCGATGGTGCTGTGCGCCGGCGCGGCGTGTGCGGCGGCGGGCAGGGTCCCGATGGCGAGGGCGGACGCGAGCACCGCGATCGCCAGGCGGATTCGGGCACGGCTCATCTGGCTGCTCCTGCAACGGAGAAGGAGGGTCACCCTGGTGGTGGCAGGGCGTCGAGCGACTGCAGGTGTGCGAGCACACCGTGTGCCTCGGCCATGACGCGGGCGACGAGCTCCGCACAGGACGGGATGTCGTCGATCACCCCCGCGACCTGGCCCGATGCCATGACTCCGAGGTCCGTACGGCCCTCGACCATGGACGCCTTGAGGAGCATGGGGGTGTTCGCGGCGAGCAGGACCTGGCTCCAGGACAGCTCCTTGCCGTGCTTCATCGCCAGGCCGTCGCGCACCATCCGCGGCCAGGACAGCCCCGAGAGCCTGCGGAAGGCGGCCGCGTGCCGGACCGCCCGCGCCAGCGCCCGCGCACGGCCCGCCCGCTCCAGGGAGGCGACGAGCTCGGTCCGCAGCATCCGGTGCGGCAGCCCGTCCACGGCCGTCGTGACGGTGACGTCCTTGACCCCGGCGGCCAGGTAGCGGGCCTTGACCGCGTCGGGGACGGTGGAGTCCGAGGTCAGCAGGAAGCGGGTGCCCATGGCGATGCCCGCGGCCCCGTACGACAGGGCGGCCACCAGGCCGCGGCCGTCGTGGAAGCCGCCCGCCGCGACCACCGGGATGTCCACCGCGTCGACCACCTGGGGCAGCAGCACCGTCGTGGCCACGTCCCCGGTGTGCCCGCCGCCCTCGCCGCCCTGCACGATCACCGCGTCGGCGCCCCAGGCCGCGACCTTCTCGGCGTGCCGGCGCGCCCCGATCGAGGGGATCACCACCACGCCCGCGTCCTTGAGCCGGGCGATCAGCTCCTTCGAGGGGGCGAGCGCGAACGAGGCCACCCGTACGCCCTCGTCGATGATCAGCCGGACCCGCTCGGCGGCGTCCCCCGCGTCCGCGCGCAGGTTCACCCCGAACGGGGCGTCCGTACGGGACCTGACCTCGCGGACCGCCGCGCGCAGCTCGTCCACGGTCATCGTGGCCGAGGCCAGGATGCCGAGCGCGCCCGCGTTGGCCGCCCCCGAGACCAGGCGCGGGCCCGCGACCCAGCCCATGCCCGTCTGCACGATCGGATGCTCGACCCCGACCAGCTTCGTGAATGCCGTCTCCATCGCCTCAGGCCCGCACTTCCCGGTCGCGCAGCCCCTTCGGGTCGATCACCTCGCGGATCAGCCGCAGCTCCTCGGCGGTCGGCTCCCGCGTGTACGGGACCTCGCCGGTGACCGCGAGCGCGAACCCGGTGGCCGCCCGGACCTGTTCGACGGTGACGCCGGGATGGACGCGGGCCAGGCGCATCGAGTGGTCCTGGCCGGTGAAATCGAAGACGCCGAGATCGCTGACCACCCGGGGGAGCCGGTGGAAACGGGTCACCCCCGCCGCCCCGGCCCGGTCGTACCCCACCCCGCTCACCATGTCGACCCGCTCGACGAACACCCGCGGTGAATGCCTGGGGATCCAGTAACTGACCGGATTGTTCAGCGTGTTGACGGGCGCTCCGCGCACCCCGAGGAGCTGGCGGGCCGGCCGGGCCCAGTCGCCGATGCAGGAGATGTTCTGGTTGCCGAACCGGTCGATCTGGCTGGCGCCCATCATCACGTGCCGCCGCCCGCCGGTGACCATCGTGAGGTGGCGCCGGTACGGGAGCCAGCCCTCCGTCTCCCCGTCCAGCCCCACGAGCAGGGCTTCGCCGTCGGTCAGCAGGAGGTCGGGGGAGAAGGTCCGCTTCGCCAGTCGGGCCCCGAAGGACGGGATCAGGCCCATCGGGCTGGCGAGCACCTCCCCGTTGTCCCGCCAGGCCTCCGCGCAGGCGATCACGCAGTACTCCGCCCGGGAGACGCCCGTGGCCGTGCCGGCCGTGCCCGCCGTGTCCGCCGTGCCCTCTGTGCTCGATGCGCTCACCGCTGCTCCTCGTGCCAGGTCCGGACGGCCGACTGGTAGGCGTGCTCGCTGCCGCCGGAGAGGAAGCGGGCGGAGAACTCCGGCCAGGGGGTGGCCGCGTACAGCTTCTGGAAGGCCTCGTCGCGCCCGTAGTCGGGGGCGCAGGAGGTGAAGTGCGCGCCGTTCGGGGTCTCCACGACGCCCGTCACGGAGTGCCGGCTGACCAGCAGGGACTGCGGGGGCCCGGCCTTGGCGAGCTCGGCGGTCTCCACGAGCTGCTCGCAGGAGACGTACGCGGCGTCGGCGGCCTCGCAGAACAGGTCGTCGAAGTACGGGTCCGGGCCCAGGTACTGGGCGTTGCCGAGGCGGTCGGCCCGGTTCAGGTGGACGAGGGCGGCGTCCAGGCGCAGGGCGGGGACGGCGACGAACTCCTCGCCGTCGGCGTAGGGGGAGGTGACCGTCCGCAGCTCGGGATTGACCCGCATCACGTCGGAGCCGAGGCCGGCGCGGACGGGGAGGAAGGGGAGCCGGTTGGCGGCGGCGTGCAGGCCCCACATGAACATGGCCTCGTCGTACTCGGTGAGGGCGAGCGAGCCGCTCTCGCGGGCGGCCCGGAAGTGCGGCTCCAGCGGGATCGAGTCGAGGGTGGCGAAGGGGGCGATCAGCCGGCGGATCCGGCCGGCGGCCGCGAGGACGCCGACGTCGGGGCCGCCGTACGCGACCACGGTGAGATCGGTGATCTCGGAACGGAGCAGTGCCCGCACCAGGGCCATGGGCTTGCGCCGCGACCCCCAGCCGCCGATGCCGACGGTCATCCCGCTGCGCAGCCGCCCGACCACCTCTTCGGGGGTCATCGTCTTGTCGGTCATGAGCGCTCCTTTCCCGCGGTCGCTCCCGCCGCGGAGCCTTCCGCGGACCCTCCGAACGTGTCGCGGACCCGGTCCGCGACCCCGCTGAGATTGGCCTCGAAGGTGAACCCCTGCTCGAAGCGGTAGCTGCGCCGCACGTCGACGGGGTCGATCCCGTTGATGGCCGCCTTGGCCAGCCGGATCAGGTGGCCGTCCTTGCGCGCGATCTCGGCGGCCAGCTCCAGGGCCGCGTCCCTCAGCTCCGCGGGCGGCACCACCTTCCACACCGAGCCGTGCGCGTGCAGTTCGGCGGCGGTCGCCGTGCGGGAGGTGTAGTAGAGGGTCCGCATCAGGTGCTGCGGGACGAGCCGGGCCAGGTGGGTGGCGGCCCCCAGTGCGCCCCGGTCGAGCTCGGGGAGCCCGAAGGTCGCGTCCTCGCCGGCCACGATCGCGTCCGCGTTGCCGACGAGGCCGATGCCGCCGCCCAGGCAGAACCCGTGCACGGCCGCGACGACGGGCACCTCGCACTCGTACACGGCGGCGAAGGCCTCGTAGCAGCCGCGGTTGGCGCCGATGAGGGCGCCGTGGCCGGTGTCGCGCTGCATCTCCTTGATGTCGACGCCGGCGTTGAAGCCGCGGCCCTCGGCGGCCAGGACGACGCACCGGGTCCCGGGGTCGCGTCCGGCGGCGCGCAGGGCGTCGGCGAGCTCGTACCAGCCCCGTACGGGAAGGGCGTTGACGGGCGGGAAGTCGACCGTGACCAGTACGACGCCCTTGTCGGGGCTTGAGGTGGAGACACCCATGACAGGATCAGCTACCTTTCCACCAAACATTTGTTAGGTGAGGAAGGTAGCAGCCTATGGAGCTCGACGGGAGGGTTGTCGTCGTCACCGGCGGAACCCGCGGCGTCGGCGCCGGCATCGCCCGGTCGTTCCTCGAAGCGGGCGCGGAGGTCGTGGTGTGCGCCCGCCGCCCACCGCGGGAGCCGGTCGCGGCGGGCGGCCGTACGGCCTCGTTCGCCGCGCTGGACCTGCGCGATCCGGCCGCCGTCGAGGAGTTCTTCGGGTCGGTCGGGCGCCGGTACGGGCAGCTCGACTGCCTGGTCAACAACGCGGGCGGGACCCCGTACCGGCTGCTGGGGGAGGGCGAGGCGCAGCGGCACGCGCGGGTCGTCGAGCTGAACCTGCTCGCGCCGCTGACGGCCTCGCTGGCGGCGTACCCGCGCCTGCGCGAGACGCGCGGCTCGGTGGTGATGGTCGGCAGCGTCAGCGGGACCCGGCCATCGCCGGGAACGGCGGCGTACGGGGCGGCGAAGGCGGGACTGGAGAACCTGGCCCGGTCCATGGCCGTCGAGTGGGCCCCCGAGGTACGGGTGAACTCGCTGGTCCTGGGCATGGTGCGGACCGAGCTCTCGCATCTGCACTACGGGGACGAGGCGGGGATCGCGGCCGTGGGCGCGACGGTTCCGCTGGGCAGGCTGGCGGAGCCTTCGGACGTCGGGGCGGCGGCGGTGTTTCTCGCATCGGGCCGTGCGGGGTATGTGAGCGGGGCGAGCCTGCTCGTGCACGGGGGCGGGGAGCGCCCGGCATTTCTGGATGCGGCAACGGTCAACAAGGAGAGCTGAGATGGGACTTGCCGAGGGTCGAGTGGTCATCGTGACGGGCGCGGGGCGCGGGCTGGGCAGGGCCCACGCGCTGGCGTTCGCGGCCGAGGGGGCCAAGGTCGTGGTCAACGACCTCGGAGTGGGCCTGGACGGGCAGCCGGGGGAGGACAGCCCGGCCGGCCAGGTGGTCGCGGAGATCCGGGCGCACGGCGGCCAGGCCGTGGCGCACGGCAAGGACATCGCCTCCCCGGAAGGCGCGTCCTCCCTGGTCGGGGCCGCGCTGTCGGCGTTCGGCCGGCTGGACACGCTGGTCAACAACGCCGGGTTCCTGCGGGACCGGATGCTGGTGAACCTGGAGGAGGCGGACTGGGACGCGGTGATGCGGGTGCACCTGAAGGGGCACTTCCTGCCGCTGAAGTACGCGGCGGCGCACTGGCGGGCGGAGGCGAAGGCCGGCCGGACGGTGGCGGCGCGGGTGGTCAACACCTCGTCGGGGGCGGGCCTGCTGGGCTCGGTCGGTCAGGGCAACTACAGCGCGGCGAAGGCCGGCATCCTCGGCATGACGCTGGTCGCGGCGGCGGAGATGGGCCGGTACGGGGTCCAGGTCAACGCGATCGCCCCGGCCGCGCGCACCCGGATGACGGAGCAGACGTTCGCGGAGAGCATGGCGCGTCCGGGGCAGGGCGCCTTCGACGCGATGGCGCCGGAGAACGTCTCCCCGCTGGTGGTGTGGCTGGGCTCGGACGCCTCGGCGGGGGTCACGGGCAGGGTCTTCGAGGCGGAGGGGGGACGGATCACGGTGATGGAGGGCTGGCGCCCGGGCCCGACGGCGGACCGCGGAGCCCGCTGGACCCCGACGGAGGCGGGGGAGGCGGCGACGAAGCTCCTCGCGGAATCCGAGCCCCCGCACCCGGTCTACGGGGCGGAGTAGCCGGTCGCGGGGGTGTTCGCGGGCTCGGGGGCGCGCGTACGCTGCGGCGGTGGACAGTGACCCCCGCGCCGTTCGCGTGCGGATCGAGGCGGACGGGCTGCATCTGACGCGCTGCCGGGACGCGGAGGGCGTCTACTACGTGCTCCCCGGGGCGGATGCGGTGGACGCGGCGGACGCGGTGGCGGGTGCGGCGGCCGGCGCCACCGCCCTGCCGCTCGCCGAGGCCCTGCACGCCCGGATCCGTCCCGTCGGCTCCGCCGAGGCGGTGCTGCGCGGCTGGGCCCGGGGCGCCCCGCCCCCGTGCGTGGCGTTCGAGGACCCCGCGGCCCGCGAGCCCGTACGGGTCCGCGCCGGCGCGATCGTCATCCGCGACGGGCGGATCCTGCTGATCCACTTCACCGACGAGGCGTACTACGAGATCCCCGGCGGCGGCGTCGAGGCCGGCGAGAGCCCGCGGGCAGCCGCCGTACGGGAGTTGCGCGAGGAGTCCGGCCTGGCCGGCGCGGTCGTCGCCGAGGTCGCCCGGATCTGGAAGGCCGGCCGCCGCGAGCACTACTTCACGCTCGACGCCGAAGGCGCACTCGGCCCGCCCGAAACCCTCGACACCTACGGGGGCGTCCCGGTCTGGGTCCCCGTCGCGGACCTGCCGCGGACCCCGGTGTGGCCGCGCCGCCTGGCCTGGCGCATCGCCCACTGGCACCGGACCGGCTGGCCCGTCCGGCCCGCCGAACTGGCCGACTCCGTGGAGGACTTGACGGCGCCCTGCGACTGGTGACCGGGCCGGCCCCGACCGGGCCCCGCCCCTTCGCCGTGAGCGCCCCGACACGGGAACGGCCCCGGCCCCCTGGCGGGGGGGTCGGGGCCGGATCCTTCTCTCGTGCGATGGGATAGGACTACCCACGCCGACCGCGCTTTGAACCGCTCTCAGCCGGACAACTTGTCTCTCGTTCGCGCCGCCTCCGCCCGGCCCCGCCCCGGCCCCCGCCCGGCCCCTGGCCCGACCTCCGCCCGGCCCCGCCCCGGCCCCCGGTCAGGTGTCGCAGTCCAGCACCGTGCGGCACAGTCCGCACCGGGCGCGCACCGGCCCGCGCACGGGCAGCCGCAGCCGCTGCCCGCACACCGGGCACGGGAAGCTCACCCGCGCATTCCCCGCCGGGTCCGGCTCGAACCGGTACGGAGCCCCCGGCGCGGCGGCTCCCGCCCGCCGGTCCCGGGCGTAGCGGCGCCGCTCGCCCCGGTCCGCGGCCGCCAGGGGGGCCCGGCGCAGCTCCCGTTCGGCGAGCGCGCGGCCGCGCACGTACGCCTCGTACGCCTGCGGGCTGGTGAACCAGGCGGACAGGTCCTCGCCGAGCAGCAGGGCGCGCCGGGCGAGGACGTAGCCGAACTCCTCGGGGGTGAGGTAGCCGAGCTTCTGGTGGGTCAGCTCGTCCTCGCGGTAGGCGTCGAGGAGCAGCCAGCCCGTCCCGAGGTAGGCGGCGGCGGTGTCGGTGAGGATCTCGTTGTCGGCGGTGGCCGGGAAGCTCAGGTCCAGGCGGTGCAGCAGGACGTGCGTGACCTCGTGCGCGAGGGCGGCCGCCAGATCGCGGCGGTGGGTGCGGAAGCGGTCGTTGGCCTCGATGAAGTACTCGGGCCCCGAGGCCAGTTCGACGGTGGCGGCCTGCTCCATCGTCCGGAAGCAGACCACCATCCGGGCGTCGGGCAGGCGCAGCGCGCGCACGATCGCGGAGGCCACCCGGTGTGCGCCGAGGTGGAGGTCCTCTTCGGCCGGGAAGGCGGCGTCGGCGGGGGAGAAGCTCGTGCCGTACGTCCGGATCCCCTCGTACGAGAGCCGCCGGAACAGGGCGGTGATCGAGGCGCGGACGGTGTCGAGGTGCGGGAACCCGTGCTCGACGGGGCTGGTGCGGCGACCGTTGCGCTTCATGCCGGCCCCCGCACCGGGCACCGCCGGTCAGGTTGTCCGAAAACGCGTTCTTGATGTCCGGTGAGCGGCGGGTGTGACATGTACGTGTCATTCACCCGATGACGCGCACGGCCCAACCCCCCACGAAAGGCAGTGTGTCGACCATGTCCACCCTTGCCGCACTCCTCAAGCGCAGCCTCGCCGTCGGCGCGGTGGCGCTCGCCGCCGTCAGCCTCCAGCCCGGCGCGGCCAACGCCTCCCAGGCCCCCGTCGTCGGCGGCACCCGCGCCGCCCAGGGCGAGTTCCCCTTCATGGTCCGCCTCTCCATGGGCTGCGGCGGCGCCCTCTACACCCAGCAGATCGTCCTCACCGCCGCCCACTGCGTGAGCGGCTCCGGCAACAACACCTCCATCACCGCGACCGCCGGAGTCGTCGACCTCAACAGCTCCAGCGCCGTCAAGGTCAAGTCCACCAAGGTCCTCCAGGCCCCCGGCTACAACGGCAAGGGCAAGGACTGGGCCCTCATCAAGCTCGCCAAGCCGATCAACCTGCCCACCCTCAAGATCGCCGACACCAAGGCCTTCGACAACGGCACCTTCACCGTCGCCGGCTGGGGCGCCACCCGCGAGGGCGGCGGCCAGCAGCGGTACCTGATGAAGGCCACCGTGCCGTTCGTCTCCGACGCGAGCTGTCAGAGCGCGTACGGCAGCGACCTCGTCCCCGGCGAGGAGATCTGCGCCGGCCTGCCGCAGGGCGGCGTCGACACCTGCCAGGGCGACTCCGGCGGCCCGATGTTCCGCCGCGACAACAACAACGCCTGGATCCAGGTCGGCATAGTCAGCTGGGGCGAGGGCTGCGCCCGGCCCAACTTCCCCGGCGTCTACACCGAGGTCTCCACCTTCGCCACGGCCATCAAGAACGCGGCCGCGACCCTCTGAGCCCCGCGCTTCGTCCTTCCGGCCGAGTCGGTCCAGGCCGGAAGGACGAGGCGCCGGCCGCCGTACGTCCGTAAGGTCGGCCGCGGTGGCACGGGGCCGGCAGCCCGCCGGCCCGGCCCCGCCCGGTTGCGGGCCGGCGCACCCGCCGGTCCCATGGAGGGGCACAGGCAGCGGGCGACAGTGGGGCAGGCAGCGCATGGCGATCAGAGTGGTCATCGCCGACGACCAGGAGATGGTCAGGACCGGCTTCCGGATGATCCTCGAGAGCCAGCCGGACATCGAGGTCGTCGCCGACGCCCCCGACGGCGAGGCCGCGCTCGCGGCGGTCGCCGCACACCGGCCGGACGTCCTCCTCCTCGACATCCGCATGCCGAAGCTCGACGGCCTCGAAGTCACCCGCCGACTCGCCGGCCGGGACGGTCCGCGCATCGTGATCGTCACCACCTTCGACCTCGACGAGTACGTCCACGCCGCGCTCCACGGAGGAGCATCGGGCTTCCTCCTGAAAGACGCCAGCCCCGCGATGCTGGTTGAGGCGGTCCGCGCGGCAGCCGTCGGGGATTCCCTCGTCTCGCCCGCCATCACCGTGCGGCTGCTGCGCGAAATGGCCCCCCGGGCCACCGCCGCCCACGCCGCCCGGCGCCCCTCCGAGCCCCTGACGGAGCGCGAACAGGACGTCGTACGGTGCGTGGCCCGCGGCCGGACGAACGCCGAGATCGCCGCGGAGCTGTTCGTCTCCCTGTCCACGGTCAAAACCCACCTGGCCAACGTCCAGACCAAACTCGACGTCCGCAACCGCGTGGAAGTCGCCGCCTGGGCCTGGGAATCCGGCCTGGCCACGCCCCCGGCGTGAGCCCCCTCGCCTCCTGGGCCCGGCGCCACCCGCACGCCGCCGACGCGGTCCGGCTCACCCTCTCCCTGGTCCTGCTCGCCCTCGTCACCTTCGAGGGAGTCGTCCTCGCCCGCCAGCCCAGCCTCCCGCACGCCGCCGTGTGGATCTCCGGCATCCTCGTGTGCCTCAGCGCGGCACCCTGGCCCGCCGTCCCCCTCCTCGCCCGCGCCTGGTTCGCCGCCGCCGTCACCTGGACCGTCACCCTCCTGCTGATCTTCGGCAACCACCCCCTCGTCGTCTGGGGCGGCGGCGAGGCCATCGCCCTCCTCGTCCTGCTCAGCCAGGTCCTGCTCCGCGCCCCCGCGCGCACCGCCGCCGTCCTCGGCCCGCTCCTCGGCCTCGGCTGCATGGCCGTGCCCGTCCGCGACACCGACCCCGGCCGGTTCACCCTGCTCTTCTCCGTCCTGACCGTCGTCGTCGGCGCGTACTCGCTGCTGCTGCGCCTCCAGTCCGTCCAGCGCGTGCGCGACCTGGACGCCGTACGCACCGTAGAACGCCTGGAGCTCGCCCGTGAGCTCCACGACCTCGTCGCCCACCACGTCACCGGCATCGTGGTGGAGGCCCGCGCCGCCCGCTTCACGCGGGTCTCGGCCGAACGGGCCGCCGAGATCTTCGGCCGCATCGAGAGCGCCGGGGACGAGGCCCTCGGCTCCATGCGCCGCCTCGTCAAGATCCTCCGCGAGAGCGGGGAGCACCCGCCCGGCGGCGGCCGCCCCGGCACCGCCCCCGTCGCCGGCCTCGCCGACATCCGCACCCTCACGGACCGGTTCTCCGCCACCGGCCCGCCCGTCGCCCTGTACGTGGAGGAAGGCCTGGGGGACCGGCTCCCCGGAGACGTCGCCGCCACCGCCCACCGCATCGTCCTGGAAGCCCTCACCAACACCGCCAAGCACGCCGCGACCGCCACCGCCGTCCGCGTCGGCCTGCGGACCGTCCCCGCCGGGCTGGAGGTCCGCATCGCCGACGACGGAGGCCGCCCGGCCCGCCTCTCCGAGACCGCCCGGGGCGGCGGCTACGGCCTCGTCGGCATGGCGGAGCGCGCCGAGGCCCTGGGCGGCTCCCTCACGGCCGGCCCCTCCCCGGAGGGAGGCTGGCAGGTCACCGCCGTCCTGCCGTTCTAGGGGGTGTCCGTCTCACGGACCGGCTCGTCGAGGAAGCACGCGCGCCCGCCACGTATTCTCGGGAACCATGAACAACAGCGCCCCCGACGAAGCCGCCGCCACCGCCACCCCCGGCGCCGTCGACGAGTCCGTCGCCGCCGAACTGGCCCGCCTGCGCGACAGCATCGACAACATCGACGCGGCCGTGGTCCACATGCTCGCCGAGCGCTTCAAGTGCACCCAGCAGGTCGGCCACCTCAAGGCCAAGCACCAGCTGCCCCCGGCCGACCCCACCCGCGAGGCCAACCAGATCGCCCGGCTCCGCCAGCTCGCCGAGAACGCCAAACTCGACCCCGCGTTCGCCGAGAAGCTCCTCAACTTCATCATCGCCGAGGTCATCCGCCACCACGAGACCATCGCCGCGGGCGAAGAGTAGGCCGCGAGCAGGCGGGGAGCCGACGACCGGGGCCCGCCCTTCGGGCAGCATGGGCCCCATGTCCGCACTGACGCGCAACGAAGCGCAGCTCCGAGCCCGGCTCATCGACGTCCAGCACTACGCCGTCACCCTCGACCTCACCGGCGGCGAGGACACCTTCGAATCCACGACCGTCATCCGGTTCACGGCACGCACGGCCGCGGACACCTTCGTGGAGCTGAAACCGGACGAACTGCACTCCGCAGAACTCGACGGCTCCCCCCTCGACCCCGCCGACCTCGCCGACGACCGCCTCGCCCTCACCGGCCTCGGCGAAGGCCCCCACGAGCTGCGCATCGCCACCCGCATGCGCTACTCCCGCACCGGCGAAGGCCTGCACCGCTTCACCGACCCCGCGGACGGCGAGGCGTACGTCTACACCCAGATGTTCATGGACGACATCCAGCGCGTCTTCCCGGCCTTCGACCAGCCCGACCTCAAGGCCGTCTTCGAATTCACCGTGACCGCCCCCGCCCACTGGACCGTCCTCGCCAACGGCATCACCGAGCGCGTCGGCGACCGCGACGGCGACGGAGCCGGCATCTGGAAGTCCGCCCCCACCCCCGTCATCTCCACCTACCTCGCCGCCGTGGCCGCCGGCCCCTGGCACAGCATCCGCACCGAGCACGCCGGACTGCCCTTCGGCATCCACTGCCGCCGGTCCCTCGCCCCCCACCTCGACGCCGACGCCGAGGAAATCCTCTCCATCACCACCGACTGCTACGACCGCTACCACGAGAAGTTCTCCGAGCCCTACCCCTTCGACTCCTACGACCAGGCCTTCGTCCCCGAGTTCAACGCCGGCGCCATGGAGAACCCGGGCCTGGTCACCTTCCGCGACGAGTTCGTCTTCCGCTCCGCCGTCACCGACACCGAACGCCAGACCCGGGCCATGGTCATCGCCCACGAGATGGCCCACATGTGGTTCGGCGACCTCGTCACCCTGCGCTGGTGGGACGACATCTGGCTGAACGAGTCCTTCGCCGAGTACATGGGCTACCAGACCCTCACCGAAGCCACCCGCTTCACCGGCACCTGGACCGAGTTCGGCGTCACCCGCAAGTCCTGGGGCTACGACGCGGACCAGCGGCCCACCACCCACCCCGTCGCCCCCGACCCCGACGCCGTGCCCGACACCGCCAGCGCCCTCCTCAACTTCGACGGCATCTCCTACGCCAAGGGCGCCTCCGCCCTGCGCCAACTCGTGGCCTGGCTCGGCGAGAAGGACTTCCTCGCCGGCATCAACACCCACTTCACCCGCCACAAGTTCGCCAACGCCTCCCTGGCCGACTTCGTCGACTCCCTCGCCGCGCACACCGACCGCGACGTCCACGCCTGGGCCGACGTCTGGCTGCGCACCACCGGCATCGACACCCTCACCCCGCGCATCGAGGAGGACCACGGCGGCTGGACCCTCACCGTCGACCGCCAGGGCACCCGCCCCCACCACATCGGCGTCGGCCTCTACGACCGCGACCCCGACGACACCCTCGTCCCCCGCGAACCCCTCACCCTCGACGTCCCCTCCGACGAGATCGTCTCCGTCAGCGGCCCCCGCCCGGCCCTCCTCCTCCTCAACGACGGAGACTTCGGCTACGCCAAGGTCCGCCTCGACGAGACCTCCGTCGAGACCGCCCTGCGCGAGCTGTCCGCCGTCCCCGGCCCCCTCACCCGGGCCGTCGTATGGAACTCCCTGCGCGACATGGTCCGCGACGGCGAACTCGAACCCGCCGCCTACCTGGCCACCGCCGAAGCGCACCTGCCCGCCGAAGCCGACCTGGCCATCGTCCAGGGCGTCCTCGCCTTCGCCCGCCTCCACATCGCCGACCGCTACCTCGCCCCCGAAGAGCGCACCGAGGCCCTCGCCACCCTCACCTCCATCGCCCGCGCCCTTCTGCGGCGCACCGAGGACGGCTCCGACCCCGGGCTGCGGCTCGCCGCCGTACGCGCCCTCATCGACGCCGCCACCCAGCCCGACACCCTCGCGGCCTGGCTCGAGGACGACACCGTGCCCGGCGGTCCCGAACTCGACCCCGAGCTGCGCTGGCGCATCCTCGCCCGGCTGTCCGTCCTCGGCGCCGTCGGGGAGGGCGAGATCGACGCGGCGCTCGCCGCCGACCCCAGCGCCACCGGCGAGGAAGGCGCCGCCCGCTGCCGCGCCGCCCTCCCCACCGCCGAGGCCAAGGCCGCCGCCTGGGAGCGCCTCTTCCGCGACGACTCCCTCTCCAACTACCTCTTCAGCGCCACCGCCCAGGGCTTCTGGCAGCCCGAACAGGCCGAGCTCGTACGGGAGTACGTGCCGCGCTTCTACACCGAAGCCGTCGAGCTGGGCGCCCGCCGCGGCCCCGCGATCGCCGAGGCCGCGGGCCGCTACGCCTTCCCGGGCCACGCCGTCGACGAGGACAACCTCCGGGCCGGGCGCGCCGGCATCGACGACCCCGCCATCGTCCCGGCCCTGCGCCGCAAGCTCGTCGACCAGCTCGACGACCTGGCCCGCGCCCTGCGCGTCCGCTCCGCCTGACGCCTGTCCCGCGGTGCTTCCCCGGCCGCCGCCCCCGCCCTCACCGGCGGGAGCGGCGGCCGGCCGCGTTCCCGGGGGCCCCGGCCGCCGGACGGAAACCACGAGCGGACAAATCCCGGCGGTTACCCCATTCGGGTCTGATCGTTGTACAGGTCGGGCCACCAAGCTGTCACCGCAGCAGCGCCCCTGCCAGGCACCCCACGACAGGGCCGGCCCCTGCCGCAGACCCGTTCCCGTGAGGACACCGCATGACCGCCCCGCCCGGCACCCCGCCCCCGCAGCCCGCACCGCCCCCCGCGCACCCGCTCGCCGGCGGGCGCCCCGGCGCCGAAGCCCTGCGACCCCTCCTCGACACCGTCCTCGAAGCCCTGCGCAGCGGAGCCGAGGAACGCGGCGGGCCGATCCCGGCCGGCGGCCCCGACGCCCTCGGGACCCGCGTCGCCGCCGCGCTGGGCGACGTACTCCCCGCACGCGGCCACGGCGACCACGAGGCGCTGCGGACCCTCGTGCACGTCCTCGCCGCGGGCGCCGCCGACCCCGCCGACCCCCTGTGCGCCGCCCACCTCCACGGGCCGCCCCTCGCCGTCGCGGCCGCCGCCGACCTCGCCGCCTCCGCCCTGAACCCCTCCCTCGACTCCTGGGACCAGGCCCCCGCCGCCTCCGCGATCGAAGCCCTCCTCACCCGCGCCCTCGCCGCCGAGTTCTACGACACCCCCCACCCCGACGCCCTCGTCACCACCGGCGGCACCGAGTCCAACCAGCTCGCCCTGCTCCTCGCCCGCGAACGCCACGGACCGGGCCTGACCGTCCTCCACGGAGCCAACGCCCACCACTCCGTCCCCCGCGCCGCCTGGCTCCTCGGCCTGCCCCCCGCCACCTCCCTGCCCACCCCCGCCGGCACCCTCGACCCGGCCCGCCTGAACGAAGCCCTGGCCGCCGCCCGCGGGCCCGTCCTCGTCACCGCCACCGCCGGCACCACCGACGCCGGCCTCATCGACCCGCTCGAAGCCATCGCCGACCTGTGCGGTCAGTACGGGGCCGACCTCCACGTCGACGCCGCGTACGGCGGCCTCCTCGCCCTCAGCCCGCGCCACCGCCCCCGCGTCGCAGCCCTGGCCCGCGCCCACTCGCTCACCATCGACCTGCACAAACTCGGCTGGCAGCCCGTCGCCGCGGGCCTCCTCGCCGTCCCCGACACCGCCCTGCTGGCCCCCCTCGCCCACCGGGCCGACTACCTCAACGCCGCCGACGACACCGAAGCCGGCCTCCCCGACCTCCTCGGCCGCTCCCTGCGCACCACCCGCCGCCCCGACGCCCTCAAGATCGCCGCCACCTTCCGCTCACTGGGCCGCGACGGCCTCGCCCACCTCATCGACCGCACCTGCGAACTCGCCCACCACCTCGCCCGCCTCCTCGACGCGCACCCCCGCTTCGAACTCCACGCACCCCCCACCATCAGCACCGTCCTCTTCCGCCCCACCCACACCGACGACACCGATCTCGCCGCCCTGCGCCGCACCCTCCTCCTCGGCGGCCGCGCCGTACTCGGCCGCGCCACCGCCGACGGCCGCCTCTGGCTCAAAGCCACCCTGCTCAACCCCCACACCACCGCGCGGGACCTGGACACCCTCGTCACCCTCCTGGAAGGCAGCAGCCACCGATGACCGCCCAGCTCGATGCACCCCACGACCTCGTCGGAATCGGCATCGGCCCCTTCAACCTGTCCCTCGCCGCCCTCGCCCACGGCCTTCCCCGCCAAGGCGCCGGCGAACTCGCCACCGCCTTCTACGACCAGCGCCACGACTTCCGCTGGCACCCCGGGCTGCTCATCGACGGCACCACCCTCCAAGTGCCCTTCCTCGCCGACCTCGTCACGCTCGCCGACCCCACCAGCCCCTGGACCTTCCTGAACTACCTCCGGCACAAGGAGCGGATCTTCCCGTTCTACTTCTCCGAGCAGTTCCACATCCAGCGCGCCGAGTACGACGCCTACTGCCGCTGGGTCGCCGGACGCCTGCCCGGACTCCACTTCGGCCACCAGGTCGACGCCGTCCGCTGGAACCCCGAACGCGACCTCTTCGAAGTCGACTACACCCAGCTCGACACCGACGGCGAGGCCGAGGCCCTCGGCCGCACCTACACCCACAACCTCGCCCTCGGCATCGGCACCGCCCCGTACGTCCCCGAACCGCTGCGCCCGCTCGCGGAAGCCCCGACCGTCCCCGTCATCCACTCCGCCGAGTACCTCGACAACCGGCAGCGCATCCTCGGCGCCGAGCACGTGACGGTCATCGGATCCGGGCAGTCCGGAGCCGAGGTCTTCCTCGACCTGCTCCGCTCCCGCCCCGCCGGCCGCGAACGCCTGACCTGGCTCGCCCGTACGCCCTCCTTCGCGCCCATGGAGTACTCGAAGCTCGGCCTCGAACACTTCACGCCCGACTACACCCGCTACTTCCACGCCCTGCCCGAGTCCGTACGCGACCAGCTCGTCCCCGCGCAGTGGCAGCTCCACAAGGGCATCGACGCCGGCACCATCGCCGCCATCCACGAGGAGCTCTACCGGCGCACCCTCGGCGGGGGCTGGCCCGACGCGGTCCTGACCCCGGGAGTCAGCGTCCGCACCGCGGGCCGCGTCGCCACCACCAAGGTCGAACTCCACCTCGACCACGCCCAGCAGGGCACCCGCTCCCGGCTCACCACCGACGCGGTCGTCCTCGCCACCGGCTACCGCGAGCGCCCGCTCACCGGCCTCCTCGCGGGCCTCGACCCGTACCTGCGCAAGGACTCCTCGGGCCGGCCGCGGATCGACGAGCGCCACCGCATGATCCTCGACCCCGGCGTCAGCGGCACGATCTTCGTCCAGAACGGCGAACGCCACAGCCACGGCGTCGGAGCCCCCGACCTCGGTCTCGCCGCCTGGCGCAGCGCCGCCATCCTGAACACCCTCACCGGCAAGGAGCCCTACCCGCAGCCCGCCCGCACGGCCTTCACCACCTTCGGCCTCGAACAGCGGGAGCACACCCGGCCCGTGCCCACGGTCGAGCTGCTCCCGCTGGTCGATCACCCCTGAACGGGCCCGCCGTCCGGTGACCGAACCCCGCCCCGCACGCCGCGAGGCCACCACTCGGGGCGGGAACGTTGCCGGTACAACCATGCGCACGGGTCGAACGTCTCTTTTGTCGAAGAAACGTTTCCAGGGGGTTTTGTCTGTGAAGTTTTCCCGGATCGCCGCAGCGGTGACCACCGCTGCCCTTGCTCCGGCCGTCCTCATGGCGTCACCGGCGTTCGCCGCCGGCTCCGACGCCCCGGCCGCCGGCAAGCAGCCGGCGCCGACCGCGCCCGACCAGGCCGTGCCCGACCACACCGCGCCCGACCGGGCCGAAGAGGACCGCAAGACCATCCTCGCGATCATCGCCGACCCGATGGCCAGCGAGTACATGCAGGAAGCCGGCCGCAAGGCCATCGCCGACGGCCCCCAGGCCATGCGGAAGTTCATCGAAGTCGACCAGCACAAGATCCGCATGGACGACTACCGCGTCGTGATCCTCCGCCTCCTCCCGGGCGCCGGACCCGGACTGAAGGCGGGCATCAACAAGGTCCTCAGCGACGGCGACACCATCGAAAAGCTGCGCCACTTCTACGACGTCACCCAGCACGAGCTGCGCGACGACGACAACAAGGTCGAGATCTCCCGACTGATCGGCGCCGGCGGCCCGGCCGTGAAGGAAGCCGGCAAGAAGGCGCTGAAGGGCACCCCCGCCGACCGCGCGCAGTTCCTGAAGACCGGCCGGTTCCTCGCCCAGGCCTCGGACGACAGGGTCGAGCTGGCCCGCATCGACGAAGGCTGGGACGGCCCGATCCTCAGCGAGGCGATCGGCAAGCTCCTGAACGGATCGCCCACCCCGGCCGAGCTGCGCCACTTCCTGGAAGTGACCCAGTACGAGCTGCGCGACCAGGACAACCGCGTCACCATCGCCAAGATCATCGACGGTGGCGGTCCGGAACTCGTCAAGGCGGGCCGCGCCGCGCTCGCGGGCACCGCCGAGGACCGGGCCGCGTTCCTCAAGACGGGCCAGCACGAGGCCCGCGCCAAGGACAAGGCCGCCAAGGACAAGGCCGCCAAGGACAAGGAGAAGCCCACTCCCGGCGAGGACGGCAAGGACGGCCGGGAACAGGGCAACGGTTCCGGCACCGGCGCCGGGACCACCGGCAACACCGCCACCACCGCACAGGGCCGGAGCGGCGCCCCCCTCGCCACCACGGGCGCGGGCGACCACACGACCCTGATCGCGGGCGGCGCCGGCACCGCGCTCGTCGCCGGCGCCGGACTGCTGCTCGCCGCCCGGATGCGCCGCGCCGGCGCCGAAGGCTGACCGACCGCGCACCCCAGGGGCGGGGGGGGGCGCGCCCCCCCCCCCCCGCCCCCCCCCCCCCCCCCCCCCCCCCCCCCCCCCCCCCCGGGGGGGGCCCCCGGGGGGGGGGGGGCGGGGCCCCCCCCCCCCCGCCCCCCCCCCGGGG